>URJJ01000031.1 GCA_900548185.1 uncultured Opitutales bacterium | reverse complement strand
TCGTTCGAGGGCGGCGCCACTGTAAAGCTTCAAGACCCATTCACATTTGATGATGCGGGGCGGCTTATTCCGCTCAGCGAAAGATTTGATTCCGAAAATCCCGATATGCGCTGGAGGATAGAAGATCCATCGCCTGAACGCATAGAAAAACTTAAAAATGCAAAACCTGTTGAGATTGGAGAAATCGACTACAAGGGACTGTACGAACTCAACCCAAAGTCCGCGCGAAACTTCATCTTAAACGAATTGCGCGGCAAAAAATACATAAATGCCGACACGGGAGACGAAATCGAAATAGGCCAGACCGGGGCAAGAAAGCTTTTGTCGCATGACAGATATGATGAGGATTATCTGCGGTCGTTTGCGGCTATTCCGCAAATGATTAAAAATTCCATCTTCCTCGGGGAAGAGCCAAACGAAAAAGGCAATGGCAAATACGACAGGTACCGCTACTACGCCTGCGGCTTAAAAATAGGAGGCAGGGATTATACGGCTCGCCTGACAATCGGAGAGTCCGAAGGCGAATGGTATTACGACCAGGCTTTAACACAAATAGAAAAGGGAGACCTCATCGAACGGTTGCTCACGCTTAACTCGCGTGTCCGGCCGCCGACTGGGTCCCCCAATGTTTTTATAGACAATAGATTACTTTCTTTGTTGCAAGAAAATAATTTAAAAAATGACATTCGCTGGCTTATCCGCCAGGAACGTGGAAACAATCCGCTGGTGTGGGCGTCGATAGTTCTTGCAAAGGATATTTTGCAGGGGCGGACTATAACGCAGGCAAAGCTGGAGAGGCTCCTGCCCCCGGGGGAATTTGACGGCTCGAATTATGAGTATGTAAAAGACCGCGCAGGCAAGATTGCGGAGACCTGCCGGGCGAAAAAATACAATCTTGAGCGCGATCTGGACCAGGGCATACAGATGGCCGAAAGCGACTTTTATTGGCAGAGCGAATATGTGGACAGGATTTACGAGTCTTTCCGCAAGGACGGCGAGGCCTACGGGGAAGCCAGACAGAAAGTCCTCCGCTGGCTAAGGGAAATGAAACAAAGGAAGCTTGACGCAATAAAAGGCTACGAGGCGGGCGACTTCAATGCCGATTTGGCGGAATCAATCCTGCGCGCCCTTGAGAATGAGCCCGAACGCCCGAAAAGCGAGGATATGGACGCCCGCGACATTGAAGATGCCGAAGCCGAATTTTACGGCGACGACGGCGAGCCGGCGGAGCTTTCAGGCGGGCGGCCCCTTTTGAACGAAGACATACGCGGGGTAATATCGAGCATAAGAAGGGAAGTCATAAGGCGTTCACGCGCGGCGGACGATACGGAGTCTGTAATGCGCGAAAAATACCGCAAGACGCTTGTAAACGTGCTGGCGGATGCGGCCGGGAAGCTCACTTACGGCAGGGAGAGGGAGCTTATTATGGAGAAAATCGGCGAGCTTTCCCGCAAGGCCTACGCCGCAATAAGGATAAAGGACGGCGAGCGCGCCGGGCAGAAGCTTGACAACTTCACCCTCCGCGCGGAGCATATCGCGCTCAGGATTTTCAACCGGAGCGTCCGCGACGACAAAAAGGCTCTTACGGAGAAGCTTCATGCCGCCCTGAAACGGCACGGCAAGAAGCCTTCGCGCATGGAGCGAGACGACAAGCGCAATATGGCAGGCTCTGTGCAAAAGCGCATAAACGCGATAAAGGGCTATGTGGAACTCGATGCCGACGGGTGCGCGGAGGCTTTTGCCGCTGCATCCGAAAAGCTTGAAAACGCCGAAAAATACTTTGAAAAGGATCCGGACAGGGATAGTCCAGACCGAAAGAGCGACATGGAGGATCTGCGCGCCGAAGTGGGGAACGCAATAGCCGACCTTAAAATGTTCGGCAACTGGGCGGAGAAGTCGCGCGGGGAAATGGCACAGGCCGTTGACTTCCTTGAAAACTACATAGATTCGCAGATGTCTGAACAGGCCCGGCGCATTGAGGAGCGCAAGGCGGAAAACGCGGCAAAGCGCAAGGTCCTGGCAGACGCCCTGCGGGCTTCGACGCATAATGCGTCCAGGGACGGCTCTGCCCGGCGCTACCTGCGCAAACTCGCCACGGGCTCCATGCCCTTTGACAGCCTGCTTGACGTATTGGCGGAATACGCCACGGGCGAGACGCGCGAGCGCTTTGAAGAGCTGAGAAACGGGCTTGTTTCAAGAATACACCGTGCGGCGGACGGCGTTTCAAACGAGGTTTTCCGCAAGCAGGAACGCCTGTACGAGGCTTTGCGCGAGATATACGGTACGAGCGCGGAGGCCGCCATGAAGCGCCTGCTGACGCCCGACGGCAAACTTGAAAAGTTTTCAAACTCGGAAATGCCACAGGAAATGAGCATTGCGCAGGTCATGCAGCTTTACGCTTCGGCGGCGCAACAAAACTACGCGGAAACCGTTTTCCGCCACCGCGCGGCAAAAAGCGACGAGACCGTCAAACGCGCCGAAGAGCTTGAAAGACAAATTAAGGATATGAATTTGTCGGGGCTGGACGAATATGAAAAGGGAATGCTCAAACAGTCGCGGGCCGTCCTTGAAAGGGAGCTTTCCTCCCTGAAGGCGGAGGCAACCCGCGCCTATATTGCGGAGCTTGAAGAAGCCCTCTCTCCCGAGGATATGCGCTTTATAGAATGGCTGAGGAAGGAGTACCGCGAGGATTTGCCGGCGATAAGCCGCGTTTCAAAGCGCGTCATAGGCCTTGGCATAGAAAGCGAAGACCCCCTTTACATGCCTGTCAAAGTGGAGCGTTCCGGAGGCATGGAGGAGGGCGCGCCGTCCGTCCCGGTAGTGCCCAAATCGCTTTCTCCGCGAGTGGCGCATTCGAGGGATTTTGACGAAACGGCGGACGTGCTGGGGCTTTTCTTTGAGAGGGTTGCGACCAATGCGCAGTTCAAGGCTTTTTCGGAAATTTACCTGGAGCTTCGCGCGCTCTTCGGAGATGCGGAAATCCAGACCCTCATACGCGAACGCTGCGGCGCGGACGTTTTGCAGCTTTTGAAAGGTTTTATTGCCGACATTGCTTCCGGAAAAACCCGGGGATTTGCGCATGAGGAAGTCCGCAAGGCGTCGGGCATTTTTGCGATAATGCAGCTCGGTTTCAATCTCGGCAGCGGCGTCAGGCAGTTCCTGCCGGGCGTGTTTTCCTGGGGAACTTATATTGGCACGGCGGATGTTTTGAAGAACTTTTCAACTTTCTTTACGCCGGAAGGCTTTGCGGCCGCAATGGAGATATTCCGCTCGGAAACGGCAAGGCGGCGTTTCGCGTCGGGCAATATGCAGATTATTGAGGAGCTTTTGGCAAAGCCCGACCAGAACAGGTTCTGGCGGCTTTACAAGCGCTATGCGCTCGTGGCAAACAGGGCAAGCGACATGCTGGCAATCGCCATGGTCGGCCAGGGCGTTTACCGCACGGGAATCGAGGCATATTTGCGCAGGGGATTCTCCACTGAAAAGGCCCGCGAGCTTGCAATGAGCGATATGTGGCAGATTGCCGAGCGCACGCAGGCAAGCGGCAAAATCATGAATATGAGCCATTGGCAGCGGCGCGGCGGCGATTTGGCAAAGGCAATAGGCATGTTTTCGTCGCCTCCGCAGCTTATGTTTTCAAAGTCCGTTTCGGAAATACGCAGGGCAATCGCCCTGGGGGTAAAAACCCCGGAAGGCAGGGCCGCAGTTTGGAAGGCCCTGCGAACATGGGCTGTCGTTTCCATGCTTGTTGAAGGCAGCTATGCGGCCTCAATGGTTCTCTGGAACGCGCTTTTAAAGGGCGGATTTGACGATGACGACGAGAAATTTGTTCTAACTCAGATGGCGACCGGGCCTTTCGGAGGTCTTTTCCTGTTTGGACGTATGGTGGATTCCGTTGGCAGCGGCTATTCTTCCGGCATTATGCCAATGGAGGGCCTTGTCCGTCCAATGAAGTATACTTGGGAACTTTCCAAAGATTTGGTTTTGTTTGATTGGGAGGAAGTTCCGGAGGATGCCGACAAGCTTGCCGCAAGCGTCTTCGCCCCATGGAGGGAATATCGTAAGATTAGAAAGTCCAGAGAAAACTAGAAAAAAGGCCGCCTCGAAAAAAGGCGGCTTTTTTTGCATCAGCGTTCTGCCGATGTCATTTCAAGGATTATTTCCGGGTGCTTTTCCGCAATGCGCAACAAGCGTTTTGCCGTCGATGGTATCTTGCTGCGCCCCTGCTCCCAGTTGCGCAAAGTTGCAAGCTTAACCCCTACAAAACGCGCAAACTCAGGCTGGGAAAGCTTTAACTTCTCCCTGACCGCCTTCGGCGTTTCGAGCTTTTCTACTACGCCGGCGGGCTTTAGCCGCCCCGCTTCTATTTCCCTGACCTCCATAAGGGCTTTCATGATGTTTTCGTAAAGCTCACTCATTGCATTTCCTCTCTAATTATTTCCGTGAAAAGTTTAAGATTATTGACCTCTTTTTGGGTTAGATTTTCTTTTTCACCCTTTTTGTACGCCCACAAAAGGTATATGCGGCCTTTTACTTCAAAAAATGTATAAATTACTCTTGCTCCTTTGCTTTTCCCGCGATTTCCAAGCGCAAGGCGGATTTTTCTAATCCCTCCGCCTCCCACAATTAAATCGCCTTTCTCGGGATTTTCAAACAACTCCAAAAATAGGCCTCCCTCCTCTTTTGCGGTGATTCCAATCTTCTTTGCCGCTTTTTGATACAAAGGGGTTTTGAAAATTTTCATGATGGCAACATACGCATTTTGCGTACTCTGTCAAGCCTCAAAAAAATCGTTTTCGACTTTTTACGTATAGCCCTATATGAGCGAGACGTATTCAGTCTACAATGAAAACGGGACGCTGGTCGACGAGCTGGCGCGTTGCAGGGTGGTCAAGATAAGCCAGGGCGTGTACACTTGGGAAATTGAGCCGAGCGGCAATGCCTCTGGCGGAGAAAGCGGCGTTGTTGAGCCTGACGACTATGACGCAATCCGCGCAGAAATTTCCGTAGGAAACGCAAAGGCCGGCATCCCCATAGAGTGGGCTGTTGACGGAGCGAAGGACTTCTACATTGTTGCGGTTTCCGGAGAGCGGATTATCGACGGCCTAAGCGATGCCAACTGGTCGTTTTCCCCATCCGAAAAGGTCTTGTGGGTTTCGAACCCAAATGCAGTTGTTGTTTGTCAGTAAATTATAAATATAAATGGAATTATAGAACGATTATGGAGCGGAAAATTTTTTATATAGGTAGAGCTATACATTTTTTTATTTGAGCAGTCTCATTTCAGAAAATAAAGACAAACTTTTTTGAAAGTAAATATATTACCAATCGACTGGTTTTTGGAAGTCTCCATTTGAATCTGACATACTCCCTGGAAATTGAGATTTTCTTATTTTGCTTATCCTTAAGAGCTTTGCAAAATTTACAGCATCTTTTAAGGCTTCCGCAATAACTTTTCCAGGACAAATAAGTACAACATTTACTGCAAATCCATTCTTCAGGACTAACAATGGCGCTCTTAAATCTGTGTCGTTTGATATTAGCACATATGAATCATAACTTTCTTTAAATGCATCTCTTAACATCCAAGTTGCTATGTTTATGGCGGAGTTGGCTCAATATAGCACAGCTCTTTTTTCTTATATTTCCCATCAATTATACTCGGATTTGGAATTGTTTTTAACGCTCGCTTATACAAACGTTGTTTGCGAACTTTATTTTGAATATGTCTTCTTGTTAAATCTCCAGTTATATCGGCTGTGAAGTAATTTATCTATACGATCTCATGAGTGTCATTTAGTACATCTCTTGATAATTCTAGCAGATTAAGCCACTTGGCTCCAATGCATGGTAAATATCTGCCTGTATTTGCATCTTTGAAATGGTCCAGTATACCAAAATACAAATTAAAACCATCAACATAAATGCATGTTCTTTTCTTACTCATGTCTCTAAAATGAATGCGGCCTTGGAGATTTCTCCAAGGCCACTTCCCTTTCGTCTCACGACTAATAAGGAGGATTTTTATGTAATAAAAATCGCACATCTTTCTTTAAATGCAAGCGCTTCTTATGGCTTTTTAAAACTTTTAAGACGCTTTACGTTGTTTTTGTACTACTTTATGCATCCTTTTAGAATCTATTAAAACTGGGAATTTTCCGTTGGTGGGCACTGCGTGAGTCGCTCGCCCACTACCTCAGGAGTATAGCCGACCGCGAGGCGACTTAACCCTGCCGTACAACCCTAATAGTGGAACTGGGCTTAAATACAATAATTTAATAGGTTCAGGTTTTTAGGGTGATGAAATTTTTTTACCCGATAATTTTTCTATTTCATTCTTCAATATATTACCACGAGCTTCTTCGAAATCGTCATAGAGGGACTATGCGAATCTCTTCGCCTCCGCGAATGGCGTACTTCAATCGTGCTTTCGGCAGATATTTCTTACAAAATGAAATTGTCTTTTCTTTGATGCTATCTTCCATTGCATATCCAAGAATTACCTCCGTTATGATTTCAGACGGTAAAGATATTACTCTCGCTGTTCCTATTCCTGTATAGTTTTTTAATTTGCCAAAAAAACGATATTCACTTTCGTATTCAAAATTGCTTTGCTTGGTAATGATAACTTTTCTTATCCATTCTTGTATTTCAGATGTTTCTTCCCTCGCAATTTGCTCTGGGGTGTATTGTTTTTGCAAAATCGGGATATCGTCGGTATAAATTACCTTCTCAAGGTCGAGATTGAATAATTCTTTAATTTTATTGAATGTTTCTTTATCTGTAGAAATTCCTATGGCAACTCCTGCTCCATAATTTGAAAATTTGTCCCATATCTTAAGTTCTGAATTTTTATCAGTAAAGGGAAATATTGTATTCCGCATTTTCGTGGATACTATGTAAACCCGTTCTTTAAGGACAATGTTTTCTTTAATTTTAATTAGAGAGTCTTCATCTGAAAATCCGAAAGGATCTGTTCCTCCTATCAATATTTTCCCATCGCTAAAAGTTTTGTATTCGTACTCCGCTTCAAAGCCTGTAAATTTTACAAAACGGTAAATTTTTTGAGGAAATATCTTATTCATATCGTTAAACGAAACTTTTTATTTAAAATTTTTAATATTGTTAATTTGCATTTCAAGAAGTGCTACTACTTCTGAAATAGTGCTATTTAAGTTATCTCTAAGTTGTAATATTTTATCTAAATCTCTTTTTAACTTAATAACGTCAGGATTTAGATTCGTTAGATTATTTGAGCTTTCCTCAAGCGTTATAGCTTTAGTGTTATCCCTTAAAGTTTCGGGAGATATATTAAAAAAACGTGCAATTCTCATCATGGTTCTTGGATTTGGTTTAGCTTCTCCTCGTTGCCATTTTCCAACAGCTGTTTGAGATATCTCCAATCCATCTGCCAAAGATTGTTGCGTAAATCCCTTATTGTCCATTAGAAGCGTTATTTTTTCTGCGAAAGTTTGCATATTGTTTTAGCATTTTTTTAAAAACAATAAACGAAACCACAGGGCCATGCAACAAAGAACCAAAACCAGAGCTATCAAGTTCCCCAAAATTCAGAGCGACGCAAATACATTGGGCGTTAGCCGCGTTGCACTCTACAAAGTACTGACGAACGATCCTATTTTTAGAATTAAAAACGCTTAGAAAACGCTACGCCACTCTTTTTAACAAAAAAACTCAACGCGAAAGGGAATTCATATTCCCCAACATTAAAGACGAAAATCTAAAAACTAGTATTGGAGGCAAAATGAGCTCACTTTCCCTTGTCGAAAGCGCCATTGCTGCGTTTTTTCTCTCGGACAATTTTCTGCAGGGCGCGCAAAACGCTTTTCCTAATACAATAGGTCGGCGGAATTTCTTTGACGCATCTTATCCAGCCTTTGTCGAGCAGAATTTGAACGTCGGCGTGATATACGATTCTGCCCCCTTCGATTTCAATGTAAGGCCCTTCTCTCAGGAAACGTCCGAGCAGGGATTGGACGCCGACCGGAAGCATTACAATTTCTTCAATGATGCGCCTCTCAAGAGCAGAATTCCTTTTGCGAATAATGCGCTGCCTGATAGGCCACGCAAGCAAATCAAAGATACTTCGAAAAATATAAATAACAAGACTTCTCAAGTCTTTAAAGCAGATGACTGCAATTGTTCCCAAAGCATATGAAAAAACTTTTACAAGTTCGAGGTGAGCTTCAAGGAAATCGATTATATCGTTAAGGAATTCGAATTCGGACTTCATCTTTTGCTGATAGGAATTATCGCATGCTTATTTAGCAAGGCGGCAAGGCTTAAATGAGTGAAAACATATTTTAGATTAATTCGAGTATCAAACAAAGGAAAAAATAACAAAACTCTAAGGCGGCAAAATGACTGAAATTCTTCCTTACAGACTAAACCAGACTCAGGCGATGCACTTTGTCGGCTACAAAGATACCAGGGCTTTCATGAAGTGGGTAAATCGCAACAGAGTTCCTTATATTCCCGAAGGCCGTTTGAAGTTCTTTCTGGTAGATACACTCAAACGAAAAATGAAGGGTGAGGAGGCCAGCGCATCCGCCGCTTTGGAGGGAAAAAGATGACAATTCTTTCAGATATGGCGCGCTTGGAAAATTTGGCGCAATTTGAGAGCCAAATGCGCCGCTGCGTTTGGCGGCGGAGGCTTGCTTTAATGTCTCCCGCGAGCCTGAGTTTGTCTGTATAGACTTTGAATTGGAATCAGAAAGACCTGAGCTTTTAAGTAAATTAGGGAGTATTATACCCAATGGAAAATACAAATTTTTAGGAAGAAGTTTTGGGGAGAGTCGCTATAAATTACGGGAAGTCCTGTCCAAGTCGGAGCAAGCGAAGGTAGAGAGTCATAGAAAAAAAGTTTATCCAAGTTAGTCCCAAGCACTCATGAACTTTATTTGCATGCCACTTCAAATGGCAAGTATCTCTGAAGGCGAAATTTTCGAGGCAAATGAAACGCCCATATATGGACGGGCAAATTCAATGCTTTTTATTTTACAGAAAGTCTCGTCAACTGAATATATGCTATCTGTAAATCCATATCCAGCAAATCTAAGAGGAGATGAACCTAACCTTAATATCTTCCATTTGAAGTCAAAGAATAATTATGCCGATATAGGTGTCGGACTAGGACGAGGATATTACAAATGCATGGGCGCATATTCTTATAAAGATAAAATGGGTTTCAGCAGGACTATTCCCGCATTTGAAGAGGTCATGCCAGATGCTACAGCGGCTCAGCAGAAAAAGGAGAGTGCCGGCAAGGGTGAAAATAAAATGCCTTTCAATATTCTGATAGCTGAATTAAACATATCAACCTCAAACATAGGAATAATAGCAGTCGATTCTCGGCTTAGAGAATTTGGAGCTTATCAGCAACAGATGATTCAAGCAATTTCTAAGCAGTGGCATCAACTTGCAAGTAAGCATGACTTGGATAATTTGGCAAACGCACAGGTAAGCTTTTTACTAGACCCACAAGGAAATGTATCGAAATCCAAGATTTTATCTGCGATCTCTAGCGTATTAGGTAAAAATCTTTGCGAGTAGGCCATACAATCGATCCAGTCATTTGGTACATGGACAAGCGAAATGACGAAAAGGTTTGGCGAAGATGGATTATCTGTTAAGATAACCTTTTATTGTCGCTAAGACTTTTTCGATTCTGGACTCATAAATTCAAACATTTGTATAGGGATTTGGCTTGAACATATAAGCGTTTGTGAGTAGCTTATATTACTATATTTATGAGTGCATGGAAAAATGCGTGGACTGGAGCAAAATAAACAAAACAGACTATTTGCAAGCAATGGTCGCTAGCCCTACCGACGACAAGCGTATAAAAAAGCTATTAAAAAATGCTCTGACAGATAAAATCAATAGCCGCGAAATGTTTATGAAGGGAATCGACTATTCGTATTACTACGAAGAAGCCGAATAAAATATCTATTAAACTTGCTTTTCTCGCGTGTACGCGCGCGCGTGTGTGCGAGAAATTTAGATATTTAGCGTTTGAATTCCTTGCAAATAAAGGAAATGTAAAGTTGAGATTGCTCCGCAAACAACAAACTTTTTTACATTTTCCGTATTTGCACGCCTTGGCTTTTTTAACAATTTAATCTCTTTTTCCAGACTTGCCTCTCGCTCTCGCATATTTTTTTGAGAGTAAGAAATTGTGATACGCTTGCGCAAAGGCTTTCATCTGTGATTTGCCTTAAAAAAGGTTAGCAGAAAGTTAGCAGTTTTTTAAGACAAAAGAGGGTAAAAGCGGCAAGTCAAAATTATTTTATGATAATTTATAATAGCGATTTTCAGGGGCATAAAAAAGCCGCAAATCCTTTAATTAAAAGAAACTTACGGCGATTTTAAAATGGCGGGAGAGGTGGGACTCGAACCCACGACCAACGGTTTAGAAAACCGCTGCTCTATCCACTGAGCTACGCTCCCGTTTTTTAAAGGAATCGTTTATAAGCTGTTTGGGCGTCCTATCAAGAAAAATATCGAAGGCATGGGGGATGTCTGCAAGGGCCTAGGCGAACTCTCTCGCTCACCAGCCTACGTTATGCTTTAATATGCCGAGCGTGATGGCCCAGGGCGCAAAAGACTCGCCTTTGCCGCTGGGGCTTGAAGGCGGGTTCTTGATTCATTGTCCGCGGGTACGTTCTGCCGGGCGTTGCGCGCTTGAGGCGTATTTTGGACGGCCGTGCGGGGGCGGGTTAGAGCAGAGTCTTCAGGGTTTTGTCGTTACTCTTTATAATGCCGGCCGCCGTCGTTATGCTTCCGGAGAGTGCGAGCTTGCTGAGCGCCAGCGAAAAGTTTGCCGCCTGCGAAATCGAAATCTTCGGGGGAAGCGCTATCGCATGAGGGTCTGTCGCCATATCGACCAGCACGGGGCCGTCGGTTTCAAACGCCCTGCGTATCCCGGCTTCAAGGCCGCAGTTGTCGTCTATGCGTATCCCCTCTATTCCGAGGCTCTTTGCCATGTCGGCAAAATTTGGATTTTTCAGCTTTGTCTTGTAGGGCAGATAGCCTGCGGCCATCATTTCAAGGTCGATGAATCCGAGGGTGGCGTTGTTATAAACGAACATTTTGACGGGTAGGGCGTACTGGGCTATCGTCAGTATTTCGCCCATGAGCATCGCGAATCCGCCGTCCCCGCATATTGCCACCACCTGCCTTTCCGGATATGCCATCTGCGCGCCGATTGCCATGGGCAGTTCGCAGGCCATCGAGCCGTGGGAAAACGACCCTATTATGCGCCTTCCGCTTTTCGGGGTTATGTAGCGCGCCCCCCATACTGTGCCGAGGCCCGTGGGAATTGTGAATATGGCGTCGTCTGCGGCAAAGCGGTCTATCAGGTGGGTTGCGTATTCGGGATGGGGAAGCTGCTGGCAGGAGACGCTTTCTATATAGGCGTTCAAGTCTTTGCGCGACTTCTGGGTCTCTTTGAGGGCCGCGTCGAGGTGGCGCGAATCCGTCTTTTCCGCAACCAGAGCCATGAGGGCTTCGGCCGTCTTTCCTACGTCGGCTTCGATGCCTATGTCCACGCGCGCCCGCCTCCCGAGGTGCGAGCCCCTTATGTCAACCTGGGCGATTTTTGGCGTCTGGGGAATCCAGGGCGCATACGGAAAATCGCATCCGAACATTATGAGCAGGTCGCAGTTTTTCATGGCGTTTGTTGCGCCGCCGTATCCGATGAGGCCCGTCATTCCGACATCGAACGGGTTGTCGGCTCCCATCCACTGTTTCCCGCGCAGGGTGTAGGCTATCGGGGCTTTGAGCTTTCGGGCTAGCTCCACCACCTGGCCGTGCGCGTGCCTGCATCCGTCTCCGCAGAAGAAGGTGACGCTCTTTGCGGCGTTTACTGCCTCCGCGAGGGTTTCAAGCGCCTCGGGAGCCGGAGATTTTTCCGCGGGCCTTTCAAATGGGGGATGGCGCAGGCCGGTCTGCCGGTAGGGATGGTCGCCGACATCTCCGGGGATGGCAATGGTCGAAACGCCCTGTTCGCTTATCGCCTTTTGGATGCCCGTCTGGATGATTCTCGGCATCTGTTCGGCGGTGGATGCGAGTTCGCAATAGACGCTGCATTCCTCAAACACCCTTTCCGGATGGGTTTCCTGAAAATAGGACATGCCGATTTGGGAGCTTGGGATGTGGGAGGCGATTGCGAATACCGGGGCGTAGCTGCGCCACGCGTCGTATAGGCCGTTTATGAGGTGGAGGTTCCCCGGGCCTGCGGTGCCGGCGCAGCAGGCAAGCTTTCCGGTGAGCTGGGCTTCGGCGCTGGCCGCGAAGGCTCCCGATTCCTCGTGGCGCATCTGCACAAAATCTATGCGGCCGTCCCGCCGCAGGGCGTCCGACACCGGATTGAGGCTGTCGCCCACGATTCCGTAAATTCTCCTGACTCCGGCGTCGGCCAGTTCAGACACCAATAATTCCGCAACGGTTCTTGCCGCCATAACTTTCCTTTTTGCTTGTGCGATTTTCAAATGCCAACCGTCTTGAATTCGGCGGCCGGCTGACAGGCTGGTTTATATAATCGTACATAACTTTCCGCGCGTAATCTCATTATTCCGGCTTTTAAGCAGTTTGTCTTTTGCATCCGCATGGACGCCGTCAGGCGCGAAACAATTTTCATTCAAGATGCGGGAAATGCCCAATGCCTTGCCTGAATTTTTTTCCCGCATGCCGTTTTTGTTTCTGGGCCTGAGGTTGGATTTTTATGAGGCTAAAACATTGGAATCTCCCGGTGCCCCGCCTGCGGATCTTTGAATTTGGGGAAGCAATGCGCCGCAGGATGAATGTACTGAAGAATTCGCGAAAGGCGATTTGAAATGTGTTGGCCGCTTTTGCGAAATGACTCCGGCACTGCGAAACCTTTTTGAATTGTTGAAATCCTGCTGCTTGGAGATATTTAGTTATATTCCTGGTATGCCAAGAGGGTTTGTTTTTGCTCCCGCACAGAAGCGGATTTCGCAATGAAATTCGCTTGCGGGAAGGAAACACGGCGGCTCATCGCTTGAAGTAGTGCCACGGGCTTTTTTATTTTCTTCGGGATATTTCAACCTTTGGAGGCCGCAAAGCAGAAACGGCTTTTTAGCTCATGCCAAATGCGCATTCGGCTTAAACTCGATTTTATGCCTGTATTCTGGCGCCCTGCGCAAATGGGGGCGGGACTGCGCATTCTGGAGCAAAATGAACGCGGCTAAAAACGCTGCGGATGCGCTAGTTAAAAACAGGAAAACCCGTCCAAGCGCTTTGCTTGAACGGGTCCTTTAAATGGTGGTGGGGACTGGATTCGAACCAGTGAACAGTAAAACTGAACGGATTTACAGTCCGCGCCCTTTAGCCACTTGGATACCCCACCGGGCAATTTTTAAAGATACTTAACATACTTCCGAATCGCTTGTTGCCAAGCTTTTTTTTAAGATTTTTTTCCGGCAGGAAAGCGGCGGCGTTTCGAGGCGAGGGGGCAGGTTTAATCCTGCGTGCGGGCCGCCCATGAAGGGCGCGCGCTGCGGGCTTTAAAGAAGCGCAGACCCTTGAAGGGGCGGAGGGCCTAAACTGTGCCGGATTGGGTATGAGGCGTTTCCGCTTCCCGTCCGGTCTTGAGGCTTGGCCTGCGCGGGGCTGCAACGCCATGGCCAAGTGGAAGACGGCGGGGAGCGGGCGTTTCGCGGGGCCGGCATGGCTGGATTCCCTTCCCGCAAGCGAATTTCATTTTGAAATCCGCCTTGTTTTTCCCAGCTCATATAAGCCAAAAAAAACGGTTCGCGCCCTTGCGGGTTTGAACCGTTCTGCGTTTTTTGCCTGCGCGCCCTATTGCTTTTTGGGGCGCGCCAACGGGCGCGGGGCGGCGTTTTTTTCGCCGCCGCCCATGGATTGCGTCATTGCTTTGCCGGGGGATTTTCCTGCATCTTTTTCTCGCCGCGCAGGACCCTGCCGATTTCGCCCGTCAGGAACAGGTAGTAGTCGGACGGCATGCCCTCGTTTGTCAGGAACTTGTTCTTTGTGCCCCGGGGAACATCGTCGCGGATTTTTAATATGGCCGTGCCCTCGTCCACTTCGTCGAACATCGCAACATATATCATTTCGGAGCCGTTTTCTATCATGGAGTGGGCGAGCGTCCAGAAGAACTCGCCCTTCAGGCGCGGGGCGCTGTTAAACGGAGCCTTGCTGCCGCGGTGCTGCATCAGGTTGTGCCAACTGAATCCCGGATATATCACCGGCGCGTAGTCCACGCCCATTTCGCGGCAGAATTCGACATCCTTTGAAACGCGGTCTTTCAGCAGGGCCTTGAGGGCGTCCTTTGTTTCTTTTGTGCCGTCGAGCTTGAACCTCCCCGGATTCCACGGCGAAACGACGTCGGCGCTTTTTATGATTTCGTGCAGTCTCGGGTCGGGCAGCGTGTCGCCTTCGAGCGTCCTGAAAGTCGGCGGTACGCCCAGCATCACCGAACAGCCGCCGTATTGCGGATCCTCCTTTAGAAACTTTATGAATTTTTCAATGCCCAGGGTGTCGAGGGAGTAGGGCCTGTCGACGAAGCCGAGGCCCCATATGGAGACGAGGGGGCCGCCGTTGTGGAAGAGGTAGTTCGTGCCGTCGCCGGACGTGGCCTTGAGGTCGTCAACGATGAATTTCCAGTCGTCGATTAGCCGCTGCGACGCGTCCTGGCCGGGGCGGACGCCGGAGAGGTCGTACATCACCACCAGTGCGCGCCCGTACTTTTTGGAGGCGGCTATGGCGTGCCTGAGGACCCTGGCGTTCTCCTCGCGGAAGCGCGGGTTTGTGGTGCCGAAAAACCTCTGCACCATGGCGCCGTCTATGCCGTATTCCTTCATCCATTTGAAATGGGTGTCGACCGTCTGGTAGTCGGCCGAGGAAAACACCCTCACGGGCTTGCCGTCGGGGCCGGTGAAGCCGGACTCGTAGGAATTTTCGTACTCTCCCATTTCGGGCAGGGCTTCCACCGTGCAGTTGTCGTCGCTGAAGCCCCTGCCGCCCCAGTGGACCCAGCCGCGGCCCGAGCCGTCGCCGGGCGCCCGGAACCAGCCCTGGTAGCCGGCCATGACGCGGCCCTTGTAGCTCGTGTGAATCGGGTTTGTGCCGTGCTTTGCGCCGGGCTTTAGTTCTTTTGCCGAGGCGCACGCGCAGGACGCGCCCGCGAGGGCGAGCAATGCGATTGATGTCTGTTTTAAAAGGCGCGGACAGGCGCGCAGAAGCGTCTTTGTCATAATTTCAATATCCCCATTTATAACGTGATGAAAAACTTATTATATGAAATCCCGTTTAAATTATAAAGCATTTTTTGGCGGAATTTTTCAGCCCGCCGCATATTCCTTCGGAGGGCGGATTATTATGCCCATGCGCGGCGAGGGCCCGGGTCTGCGGGGAGGGGGAAAGGGCGTCCATGCGCGGCGGTGAAGGTTGCGGAGGATTTTATCGCACGGCGCATCCCGTAGCGCAGCATATGCGGAGAGCCTCGCTTTTGAAAGACAGGCTTGAGGTTTCAGAAAGCCTGGCATCGGATTTTTTTGGAGCGTCTTTCCAGCCGACTTGCAGTTTTGGAGCCTGCAAAGATTGCCCCGTTTTGGGGTGTGGAAACTGGCAGCTTTGGGGGATATGCATGGCGGAGGTGGCGGGGACTTTGCGCAATGCTTTGCCCGCCAGCCCAAATTTCCCTTGGGGAATCTGAGAGCCGTTCCTTTACCCGTTGCGGGAGGGGCCCTTAGGATTTGCCGCCGCCATTTTTTGCCCTGCATCAGGTGCGTGGCAAAGACGGCTGCACATCAAGGCATTCCCATCCGCCCTGCTGCGGCTGGTTTTGCTCCTCGCGGAAAATTCATCGCCCCTCTGCGGATTGCGCCGGGCATTGTGCGTCCGTGAATATTTCGGCGTGCGCGGCGTTGCGGAGGATGTAGGAAGAGGGCAGGGTTATGCGCCCGCTTTTCACTTCCCCGAGGGCTTTCCCGAGTATTTCGGCCTTCCCTGCGCCGACGACGGGGACGAAAATTTCGTGCGAGTTTAGAATCGCTGGCCCTGTCATCGTCACGCGCATCCGCCCGTCGCAGGGGTTTTTCACCGCCGCGTACGCCGAGCGGTAGACGAGCGGCGTGAGGTCGTCGGGAAATATCGAGGCCGTGTGGCCGTCGGACCCCATTCCCAGGATTGTGCAGTCGAAGTCGGGCAGGCGCGCGCCGGGTTTGCCGGCCAGAGCCGCAGTTTCCGCAGAGTAGCGTTCGGCTTCGGCGTGCGGGTCGTCCTCGCCCCTTATCCTGAAAATGCGGGATGGGGAAATCCCGGCGGGGCCGAAGAAAAGCTCGTTTGCGAACCTGAAGTTGCTCTCGTCCGAGGACGGCGGCACGCACCTCTCGTCGACCCAGAAGAAGCGCGCGGCCCTCCAGGGCAGGGCGGAGGCGAACTCCCCGGCCCACAGCGCGAACATCTCCCTGGCGGTCCCGCCGCCTGAAAGGGCGATGTTGAAGTCCCCCTTCTCGCGGGAATCCATAAGCCTTTTCAGCTTCAGCGTCATCGCGCGCAGCGCGTCATTTGCATCCTTGAAAGATTCGACTTCCGTCATCTGGATTATTCTCCTGAATAGTGTACCTGGTGCCTGAACGGGGCGTATTCGCACGAGTCCCCGGCCGAGTCCTTTATAAGCGCCGCGCCCTCCTGCGGGCCCATTGAGCCTGCGGGGTAGTAGTAGAGCCCGCGGCGCGGCTCCGCCTTCCATGCGGCGAGTATGGGGTCGATGAACTTCCAGCTCGCGGCCAGCGCGTCGTTTCTCGCGTACAGGGTGGAGTCGCCGAGCATGGCGTCGAGAAGCAGGCGCTCGTAGGCGTCGGGGAGGTGGACTTTCGAGAGTGAGTCGTAGCGGAAGTCCATGCTGACCTGGCGCACCTGGAAGCCCGCCCCCGGCATTTTCAGGGCGAAGTTCAGCGATATGCTCTCGTCGGGCTGTATGCGCAGCGTGAGCTTGTTGCAGGATGAGCCGGAGCACTGCCCTGCAAAGAGCTGCTGGGGGGTGGACTTGAAGTGTATGACGATTTCCGACTTCTTTTCTGGGAGAGCCTTGCCGGTGTAGAAGTAAAACGGCACGCCGCCCCAGCGCCAGTTGTCTATAAAAAACTTCATGGCCACGTAGGTCTCTGTCGAGGAGTCCGGGGCCACGTTCTTTTCTGCGGTGTAGGCGCGCGCCGGGAGGCGGTCTATCACGCCCTCTGCGTACTGGGCGCGGACGACGTCGGTTGATATTTTTTCCGGCGTGAGCGGGTGGAGGGAGCGGAACACCTTCGAGATTTCGTCGCGTATTGCCTCGGGGTCGAAGCTGGCGGGGGCCTCCATGGCGACGAAGGCCATGAGGTGCATCAGGTGGTTTTGCACCATGTCGCGCAGCGCCCCGGCCGAGTCGTAATACTTGCCCCGGTTTTCCACGCCGAGCGTCTCCGTGGCCGAAATCTCCACAAAGTCGATGTAGTTGCGGTTCCAGAGCGGCTCGAATATGCCGTTTGCAAACCTGAGCACCAGGATGTTCTGCACGGTCTCCTTGCCGAGATAGTGGTCTATCCTGTAAATCCCCTTCTCCTCGAAGATTTCGCGGAGGTGGGCGTTCAGGCGCAGGGCTGAGCCGTAGTCGGTGCCGAAGGGCTTTTCAACTATTATGCGCCTCCAGCCGTCCGGCTCGGACGGGGAGCTGAGGCCGCCGACGCGCAGGCATGTGGGGATGAGCTCGTACATGTTCGGGGGCGTGGCCAGGTCGAACACTATCTTGTCGGGGAGGCCCTCCGCGCGCCTTACTTCGGCGACCTTTTCGGAGAGTGCGCCGTACTCGGCGGCGTCGGCCGTGTTGAAGCTCGCGTAGTAGAGGTGCGAGAGGAATTCGTCGAGCAGGGCGGAGTCCGGATCCGGGTCCTTGCCGTACTTTATTATGTTTTCCGCCTGGTACTTCCTGTATTCGGCGTCGGAATAGGCCGTGCGCGCCGCGCCGACCACCGCGAACTTTTCCGGCATGAGCTTGCGGGAGTAAAGCTCGAAGAGGGCCGGGATGAGCTTGCGCTTGGCAAGGTCCCCGGAAGCGCCGAATATTATAAGAATCTGGTTTTCGGGCCTGTTCATGTGCCTTGCCTTCAGACGTTGTAGGTTCCGGAGCGGGTCTTGCCGCCGGTGTTCGCCCAGTCGGTGTGGAAGAACTCGCCCCGGGGCGCGTCGCGGCGCTCGTAGGTGTGGGCGCCGAAGTAGTCGCGCTGGGCCTGGATGAGGTTTGCGGAGGAGTCGAGGCGGCGGAGGGAGTCGAAGTACGAGAGCGCCGAGGACATGCAGGGGACCGGGATGCCCGCGAGCGCGCAGGCCGAAACCGCCGCCCTGAATTCGCCGAGGCACTCCCTCACCTTGTCCGCGAAGAACCCGTCAAAGAGGAGGTTTTCGAGCTTCGGGTCGCGCCCGTAGGCCTCTGAGATTTTCGTGAGGAACTTCGCGCGGATTATGCAGCCCTTGCGCCAGATGCGGGCTATCGCCGCAAAGTCGAGGTTCCAGCCGTGCTTTTCGGAGGCGGAGGCCATGAGCGAAAATCCCTGCGCGTAGGATATCATCTTGGCCGCGTAGAGGGCCTTTTCGACCGCCGCGACTGCCGAGGGCCTGTCCATGCCGAGCGGGTTCGACGCCTGGGAGAATATCCCCTCGGCCTTGGCTCGCACGGAGTCGCGCCCGGACATGAAGCGGGCGTAGACGGCCTCCGTTATGAGCGAGAGCGGCACGTTCTCGTCGAGCGCGGCCTGCACGGTCCACTTGCCCGTGCCCTTCTGGCCCGCGACGTCCAGGATGGAGTCGAGCAGGTAGCCGCCGTTCGGGTCCCTGAAATTCATGATTTTTGACGTTATCTCTATGAGGAAGCTGTCGAGCTCGCCCTTGTTGAATTCGCCAAACACCCGCGCGAGCTCCTCGTTGTCGAGCCCGGCTCCGGTCTTGAGGACGGAATACGCCTCGGCTATGAGCTGCATGTCGCCGTATTCGATTCCGTTGTGGACCATCTTTACGAAGTGGCCCGCCCCGCCCGGGCCCATCCATTCGCAGCACGGCGAGCCGTCGTCAAGGTGCGCCGCCACAGCCTGGAGGATGCCCCTTGCAAGCGGCCACGCCTCCGGGTTGCCGCCGGGCATTATGGAGGGGCCCCTGAGCGCGCCCTCCTCGCCGCCTGACACGCCCGCGCCCACAAAGAGGATGCCCCTGTCTGCGAGGTCCTTCACCCTGCGCTCTGTGTCGCGGAAGTCGGAGTTGCCGCCGTCGATTATCACGTCGCCCCTGTCGAGCAGCGGAACGAGCGTTTCGATGACGGAATCGACCGCGGCCCCGGCCTTGACCATGAGCATTATCTTGCGCGGGCTTTTCAGCGATGCGACGAGGTCTGCCGGGTTTTCGGTCCCGGCGAAGTTCCGCCCTGCGGCGCGCCCCTTCATGAAGCGCTCCACCGCGCTCTCGCGTCCGGGATGGGCGCGGTTGAACACCGTCACGCGGAATCCCTTGCTCTCCATGTTGAGGGCGAGGTTTTCGCCCATTACCCCGAGGCCGACCAGGCCGATGTCGGAAAGTTCCATAATGCGTTCCTTTTTTATAATTGCAGTTTTTTTGAAATTCAGCCGCCTGCCGCCGCGCCCCGCATCGGCGGGGCGCAGTGCGGGCGAATGGTTCAGAATGGTTTTGGGCGCACCCGCGTCAAACCAAAATTTGGCGGGGGCGCGGCCCGCCTGCCGGGCTTCCCCGCTTTTAAATCGTAAAAACGCGCCCGCGTTAAAGTTGCGCGCGGCGGGGTTTTTTAACTTGACGCGCCCGGACGGCAAAATCTAGTTTCACAAACCGATTTCCCCTCCCGCACGCGCCGCGCGGCGCGGGGCTTCGCGGAGGGGGTAGGATTTTCTGACATGGCCTGGATGCTGCTACTTCTCGCGGGCGCCTTCGAAATATCTTTCGCAGTCGGCCTCAAATATACGGAGGGTTTCACGAAACTCGTGCCCTCGGTCCTCACCTGCGTGTGCGCGATTCTGAGCTTCGGGCTCCTGAACTGGGCCATACGCACCCTGCCCGTCGGCACGGCCTACGCCGTGTGGACGGGAATAGGCGCGCTGGGCACGGCGGTGTATGGAATTTTCATGTTCGGGGAGTCCTCGGCGGTTCCCAGAATCGTGTGCCTGAGCTTCATTCTGATAGGCGTGGTGGGGCTCAACATAGTGTCAGAGAGCGCCTGAACCAGCCGTTCCGGGGCTTCCGGGGGGAGGCTTCCGGGTTTTGAAGGGAAAACTCCGGATGAAATTTTCGCATTTTTTCATAAACAGGCCAAACCTGGCCATAGTCATATCAATATTCATCGTGATTCTGGGCGCCATATCCTTCAGGCGCCTGCCGATGACTCAGTACCCTTCCATCGTCCCGCCGACGGTCTCCATAAGCGCGCGGTACGCGGGCGCCTCCCCGGAGGTGCTCATGAATACGGTTGCGGCCCCGATAGAGGAGGCCCTAAACGGTGTCGAGCGCATGATATACATGCAGAGCCAGTGCGGCGCGGACGGCTCCGTCAGGATAAACGTGACATTCGAGACCGGGACCGACCCCGACATGGCCCAGATACACGTTCAAAACCGGGTGTCCGCCGCCGAAAACCGCCTGCCCCAGGAAGTCAGGGATTCCGGCATAACCGTGCGCAAGCGCTCCCCGGACACCGTGCTGTACGTAAACGTTATCTCCCCCGACAACAGCCGCGACAAGCTCTACCTCACAAACTACGTCATAACCCGAATGCAGGACAGGCTCGCGCGCGTTTACGGGGTGGGGGACTTCAACATCATGGGCGCCAAGGAGTACTGCATGCGCATATGGATGGACACCGCCCGCCTCGAAGCCTTCGGCATCTCCCCCTCCGAGGTGGTTGCGGCGCTGAGGGCGCAGAACAGGCAGGTCGCCGCGGGAAAGCTCAACGAGCCGCCGCACCGCGACGGGGCCGCATACGAGCTAATCATAAACGCCTACGGGAGGCTCGTGACCGAAAGGGAGTTCGGGGAAATCGTCGTGAGGGAGTTTTCGGACGGGAGGATAATAAGGGTCTCCGACGTCGCCCGCGTGGAGCTGGGCTCTTACACCTACGACAACGAGTCCTACCTGAATAACCAAAGCTCCGTCTCTATGGGCTTTTTCCAGCTTCCCGAGGCGAACGCAATCGAGACTTCGGCGCGCATAAAGGAGGAGCTGGCCGCCCTCGCAAAGGATTTCCCGAGCGGCGTGGACTACGTAATAGGCTTCGACGTCACGACATACATAAGCGAGTCCATAAACGCGGTTTACAGGACGATTTTCGAGGCAGTCCTTCTCGTGGTCCTGGTGGTGATGCTCTTTTTGCAGAACTGGAGGGCGGCGCTCATACCGCTTTTTGCAATCCCGGTGTCGCTTATCGGGGCATTCACGGCGATGTACGCCTTCGGGTTTTCGCTGAACAGCCTCAGCCTTTTCGGGCTTGTGCTTTCGATAGGCATAGTGGTTGACGACGCAATCGTGGTCGTGGAAAACGTGGAGCGCAACATGCGCGAGGGCTTCGGGCCGCGCGAGGCCACGGAGAGGGCGATGACGCAGGTCCAGGGCGCGCTCATCGCGATAGTTCTGGTTCTCAGCGCGGTGTTCGTTCCCACAACTTTCCTGGAGGGGATTTCAGGGCAGTTTTACAGGCAGTTTGCGATAACCATCGCCTCGGCCACGGTGTTTTCGGGCATAGTCTCGCTCACGCTCACCCCGGCATTGTGCGCCAAGTGGCTGAGGCCCGAGGGGGAGCGGGGCGGGCTTTTTACGAGGCTTTGGAACGCCACCGCCGGACGGTTATTCGCGGCGTTTAACAGGGCATTTGACGCGTTTTCCGCCCTGTACGGCAGGCTCGTCGCGCGCATTGTGAGGCTTTCCGCCCTCGCGCTCCTGCTTTACGCGCTGCTTCTCTATTCCGGCTTCAGGCTCTTTGAGGAGACACCTAAGGGCTTTATCCCGAGGCAGGACATGGGCTACATACTGGTTTCCGTGCAGCTTCCGGAGGGGGCGTCGTTCGAGCGCACCGAGGCCGTTTTGCACAGGGCTTCCGAACTCCTTTTGGACGTTGAGGGCGTCAGGTATTCCATCGCCATAGCGGGCGTGAACGCCACCGCCGGGGGCGCGAGGGCGTCGAACTGCGGCCGCATAAGCGTAAACTTCACCGACCGCGCCGAGCGCGACGCGCGTGGGCTGAGCGCAGACAGGATAAGCGCGGAGGTGCGCAGGGTGCTGTCGGAAAACATAATGGAGGCGGAGTGCCACGTGATGGCCCCGCCGGCCGTCCCCGGCATAGGCGTCGGCGGCGACTTCAAGTTCATGGTTCAGGACAGGGCGGGGCTGGGCATCGGCGAGGTGGAAAAGTACACGCGCATAATGGCGCGCGAGGCTTCCATGCTCCCGGAGGTGTCGCTCGCCTTTTCAAGCTTCAGGATTTCAAACCCCCAGCTCTATGCCGAGATTGACAGGCTGCGGGCCCAGAAGATGGGCGTTTCCGTCTCGTCGATATTCGACACCCTCCAGTACAACCTCGGCTCCGTGTACGTAAACGACTTCAACCTGCTGGGGCGCGTTTACCGCGTCGTGGCGCAGGCCGAGGGCTCGGGGCGCTCCAGGGAGGACGACGTTTACAGGCTCCGTGTCCCAAGCTCAAACGGCTCGAACGTCCCGCTCGGCTCTGTCATGAAGCTCAGCAGGGGTGTTGGCCCCGACCGCGTCGTCCGCTACAACCTCTATCCGTCTGCCGACATCCAGGGCAACTGCGCGCCCGGATACAGCACGGGCCAGGCCATCGCCGCCATCGAGGAGCTCGCGGCCAGAACCCTGCCTCCCGGCATGGGCATCGAATGGACGGACCTGGCCTACCAGCAGCAGAAGACTCGCAACACCGCCATGTTCGCCTTTTCCCTGAGCGTAATTTTCGTGTTCCTTCTGCTGGTTGCCCTGTACGAGAGCTGGACATTGCCGCTTGCCGTCATCCTCGTTGTGCCGCTTGTGCTTTTGTTCGCAATCCTGGGCGTGCACCTGCGCGGCATGGACAACAACATCATGACCCAGATAGGGTTCGTCGTGCTGATAGGCCTCGCCTGCAAGAACGCCATTTTGATTGTCGAGTTCGCCCACCAGCGCGAGATGAAGGGCGAGGAGCTGGTTTCGAGCATTACGCACGCCTCGCAGAACAGGCTGAGGCCCATCGTCATGACTTCGCTCGCCTTCATCCTCGGCGTCGCCCCCCTCGCGTACGGTTCGGGCGCGGGCTACGAGCTGCGCGAGGCTCTCGGAACTTCGGTGCTTTACGGAATGATGGGCGTGACGGTCTTCGGGTGCCTCTTCACCCCCGTATTTTACTATATGATACGCCGGCTTGCGCGGCGGGCGCGCTGACGCCATGGTCTCGGCCCTGCGGGCGTTCTTTAAGGGAGCCTCTGCTTCACTGGGGAGCCGCGCTTCGGGGGGGCAGGCGGGTTTTGCGGCATGTCTGCCGGACAATCCCATTCGGATATTGACTTTCTCCACCCCGCCATGCCTGATGGCGCCATGCAGTCCAAGAAACTGACGTATCCGGATTTTGAAATCGATTTAAAGGGGAAAATCGACGCCCTTATGGACGAGTGGCAGGCCTGCGTTCCGTATCCGATAGTGAGGGACGGGTTCTACCCGTACTACACGCGCCAGAAGCCGAAAATCCTTTTCATCGCCAGGGAATCTGTAGGTCTTGGCTGCGGCGACTACATCGGCTGCCTCCACGACGCCTATGTGAATGAGAAATGCATCGGAGAAAGGAAGCTGAATGCGGCCAAGTTCCACCGCATAATATTTTATCTTTCCTACGCCCTTACACACGGGCTTTGCGAGTACGATGAAATTCCTTATCCCGAAGATGTGGCCGACGACTTCGCGTCCCCCGGAGGTCTCAGCTTCGCCTTCATGAACATATCGAAAATTGACAACAAATCCGGGGACTGGAGGGCGGACTGGGGAAGCATTTGGAAGTCTGTAAACGACTCGCCAGATTTCATAAGGCGCGAAATATCCCTGCTCGCTCCGGACGTAATAATCGCGGGCTTTAACAATATGGAGATTATGAAGAAAGTGTTCCCCGAGTACGAAAGGCTCGGGAAGGACGAGTGGGACACCTTTGTTGTGAATGTGGACGGCCGCCGCACGCGCCTCATAAATAACTGGCATTTTTCCGCGTTGCACGTCAGCGACAAAACTTTCTACGACATAGTGTGCGACTCCATGGAAAAGTATTCGGATATTTGATTTGCCGCAGCGCAGAAATCCGTTCCGGGGTCGCACGGGTTTTCTGTGAGGCGTCCGGCAGAGGACGGCTTCGGGCGTGTCTTCGGGCGGGTTTCGTGGCTTTTATCCCCGCCGGACCGATTTCCAAACTATGTTTTTTCTCGGGATTTCCCGGCGCTCGCAGCCCTAGCCAAGGGCGCGTATGAGGGCGGCGCGTTCGGGGCATATGCGCGCGATTTCCTCGGTGTCCCCCTTTGTGAAGTCGGCGTATTCAAACGAGGGCGCGACGGTCGCCCCCATGAGCGCCCAGCATGTCTCGGGATCCGACGCCCCGTTTGCGGACACCGTCCGCGCGCCCATCCACAGCCCCTTTTTCACCGTGTGCTGCGGCTTTTCTCCGCGCTCTATGGCGGGCCCCAGACGCACCAGTTCCGACTCGCCGTCCGGCGAGACAGTGAGAAGCTCCACGAACACCCCGTCGCGTCCGGCCCTGTAAAAGTGCCACGTTTCGTCGGCGGATACGGAATGCATCGAGGAGGTCTCCCCGGCGGAGAGCATGTAGTAGATTGCGGTGGAGGCCGCATAGCTTTCGGCCCTGAACGACGGGGGGAGGGCGCTTTTTGGGATTTGCAGCCCGTCCCTGTGGGTTTCCGCGAAATGCCCGCCCTCGATTGTCAGAGGCTTCAGGCCCAGCACCCTTATAAGTTCCGATTTCTTCATGCAAAAAATGAAAACATTTTCCGCCCTCCTGCGCAATCCGCAAGTTTGCGTCTCCGCCCGCCCTGCCGCGCATTTTGCCCCTCTGCTGTGTCCCCGGCTGCAAACGGAAAAATCCGCTCCATCCTCCTCTGAAATGGAAGCCCCCGATGGGCATTGCAGAAAATTCTGCCGCGCAAACCGGATTGCCTCTCCGTTTCCGCTCCGACGTTTTTCCCTGCGGTTTCGCTTTCGCAGGCGGGTTTTATCCGGCTGGCGTCCGCTCAATCTTTCAAGGGCTGTCATGGATTATAACGCCCCGGAAGAAAAAGGGGAAGCGCATGGCTCGCGGCAAGCCGGGCGGCTTTGATTGTCTTTTCAAATTTCATTCAGCAATCGCAATCCATTCCCCGCATATGCCCCCGTCTTTTTTGGCGGGCGTTTTTTCGCGCTCCTTCGGCGCGCCTTGCAGGCGGGGGGCGCTTCTCGGTGATGGCGTCCCGCGTCAAAGTCCGGCGGGCGCCCCGCCTAGAGAGCCGAATACGGCTATCCAGACGCAGGGGTTTGACACCGATTCCACGCGGTGCCTCGCCCCGCGCGGAATGAGGAGCGCGGCGCCCTCCGCAAGCCGCCTCGGCGCGTCCTCCCCCTCGAATAGCAGGGAGGCCTCCCCGCGCGCCACGCACACCCACTCGTCCTCGTCCTGGTCGTACCAGAACCCCGGCGGCGACGCGCGCCCGAACGAGACTATGCGCTCTATCCGCGTTCCGGGGCCTTCCGCGAGCGTCTGGAAAACCTCTCCGCCCGACGGGCTTTCGGGAATCTCAAATATGCCTTTCATCCCTCCCATTTTTAGAGGGGGGAGCGGCATTTCAATAAAAATGCCGACCTTGCGCGTTTTTGCGGCGCTCCCGGGCCGGGGCGAAATTTTTGTTTGAAAGACCGCCCGCCTTGCACTTTCATTTTCCGATTTTTACCATGAACCATATACGGGCGGCATTGTTTGACTTGGACGGGGTGATAGTTGACACCGAGGGCGGATATACTGAATTTTGGGACGCCCAGGGGCGTATGTACCTGCCGGAAATCGAAAATTTCGCGGCGGGCATAAAGGGCTTCACGCTCGCGCAGGTGTTTGAAAGGTTTTTCCCGGACATGCCGGAGGCAAGGCGCGAAATCACGGGGCGGCTCGACGCCTTCGAGAGGGGGATGTCTTACGGGTACATTCCCGGCGCGCCCGAATTTGTGTCCTCCCTGCGCTCCGAGGGCGTCCGCACCGCCATTGTGACGAGCTCCAACAACAGGAAGATGGAGGCCGTGTTTGCGCGCCGTCCGGAGCTGCGCGGGCTCTTCGACGCGGTTGTAACGAGCGATAGCGTCTCGAAGTCGAAGCCGGACCCGGAGTGCTACCTGCTTGGCGCGAAGCTCTTGGGGGCGGGGAGCGCCTGGGTTTTCGAGGATTCGATTTCGGGCCTTAGGGCCGGGGCGGCGTCGGGCTTTCCGGTGATAGGGCTCGCCACCACGCTGCCTGCGGAGAAAATCGCCCCATACTGCTCGCTGGTCATCCGCGACTTCCGCGGGGCCTCCCCCGCGATTTTGGAGCGGGCCAAAAAAACGCCGCATGCGCCAAAAAAAGCTTGAAAACGTTGGAGACGTGAGCATTATACAGATTTTCATTATATGAAGAAGGGGCGGTTAGCTCAGTTGGTTAGAGCGTCTGTCTTACACACAGAATGTCACAAGTTCGAGTCTTGTACCGCCCACCATTTTTTTAGAAGTCATGAAGCACACCATATCCGCGCTGGTAGAAAATAAGTTTGGCGTCCTCGCGAGGGTCGCCGGAATGTTCAGCGGCAGGGGGTTCAATATCGAAACTCTCAATGTCGGGCCGACGCAAGACGGCAAATTCTCCAGGATAACGGTGACGGTAAAGGACGGAAAACACAGCATCGACCAGTGCGTAAAGCAGCTTTCGAAGTTTGTGAACGTCTTGGAAGTCAAGGACTTTTCTCGCTCCTCGGCGTTTGTCGCCCGAGAGCTCGTCATGGTCAAGGTGAAGGCCTCGTCCGAAACGCGCGCCAGCATAATCGAAATCGCGGGGCTCTTCCGCGGCAAGGTTGTCGACGTCGAGTCGGACTCGCTCATCATCGAATGCACGGGCAATCCGAACAAGATTCTGGCGTTTTTCAACATGATAGAGCCTTTCGGCATCATCGAGATGGCCAGAACCGGCAACGTCGCGCTCGAGCGCGGCAAGTCGTCCCGCAACGAGGAATAACAAAACCCATATTTAACCAAAAATATAAGAAGGAGCAATATCATGCCCGCATTGAAACCAGCGAAGGTATACACGGAAAAAGACGCCGACCTCGGCGTCCTCAAAGGCAAAACATTGGCGGTTATCGGCTACGGCTCGCAGGGCCACGCCCATGCCCTCAATCTCAAGGACAGCGGCTGCAAGGTTATAATCGGCCTCTATCCCCAGAGCAAGTCCGTGGAAGTTGCAAGGCAGCAGGGCTTCGAGGTTTACCCGACTGCGGAGGCCGTCCAGAAGGCGGACGTCATCATGATTGCGGCCCCCGACATGAAGCAGGCCTCCATCTATGAAAAGGACATCGCCCCGAACCTCTCCAAGGGCAAGACCCTCCTTTTCACGCACGGCCTCGCCATACACGCCGGCCTCATCAAGGCTCCTAAGGGCGTCAACGTGATAATGGTGGCCCCCAAGGGCCCCGGCCACGTCGTCCGTTCCCAGTTCCTCGAAGGCAAGGGCGTCCCGGCCCTCATCGCCGTTTACGCCGGCGGCTCCGCCGCAAAGAAGATCGCCCTGGCGTGGGCAAAGGGCATCGGCGGCGCGCGCGCCGGAGTCATCGAAACCTCCTTCCAGGAAGAGACCGAAACCGACCTCTTCGGCGAACAGGCCGTCCTTTGCGGCGGTGTCAGCGCCCTCATCAAGGCCGGGTTTGAAACCCTGGTCGAGGCCGGCTACAAGCCCGAAATGGCGTATTTTGAATGCTGCCACGAGCTCAAGCTCATCGTCGACCTCATCGTCGAAAGCGGTATCTCCGGCATGCGCTTCTCCATTTCCGAGACCGCCAAGTACGGCGACATCACCCGCGGCCCGCGCGTCGTCACCAAGGACACGAAGAAGGCCATGAAGCAGATACTCAAGGAAATCCAGTCCGGAAAATTCACGAAGGAATGGGTCAAGGAGTACAAGGCGGGCCTTCCCAATTACAACAAGCTCCTCAAGGAAGGCGAAGAGCACCTCATCGAAAAGACCGGCGACCGTCTGCGCGGCCTGATGCCCTGGGTTCACAAGAAGAACATCCACGGCGCCCAGGCAGCCTACGGCATAGAGGCCAAGGCTTCCGCCAAGTCCGCTGCCAAGAAGGCTCCGGCGAAGAAGGCTGCCAGGAAGTCCGCTAAAAAGTCCAAGTAGCGCGAGTTTTGCAAACCCCGGGCGCG
>URJJ01000030.1 GCA_900548185.1 uncultured Opitutales bacterium | reverse complement strand
GGCCCTATACATAGAAAAGAGGGTAACTTCTCCTGTTCCAATGTATCTTGGAGATGGCGCTATTTCACGGCGATAAATGCTAATCCCGAAAAGGCTTCAGCGGTTGAAGCCTGAAACTTGAAAAAAGGAAATAAAATGGGATTGGACATGTACTTGCACCGCAAAGCCTATGTCGGCGGGAACTATGAGCACAATGCAGTTAGCGGATGTATTGATATTATTAGAAAAGGCAAGAAGCTTGCCGTAGACCTTAAAAAAGTCGTTTATATTGAGGAATTCATAGGATATTGGAGAAAGGCCAACCAGATTCACAACTGGTTTGTAAACAATATCCAAAACGGGATTGACAATTGCCGCGAGTATTATGTCGGTATAGACAAGCTCAGGGAACTGAAGTCGCTGTGCGAGCAGATTTTGGGCGGCAAAAGCGAAGAGGAGAGAAAAGCCTTGGCGGAAGAGCTGCTCCCGCCTCAGTCCGGGTTTTTCTTTGGCGATACGGATATTGACGAGTATTACTTCCAAGACCTGAAAGACACCATAGATATAATTGGCGAATGCGAACAGTACGCAGAGGACGATTTTGTATACACCTCAAGCTGGTAGTTAATCAAAATTACAGCCCGGCACTGCAATGCCGGGCTTTGGCGGCAAAACGCCGCTGCACCGCGTTCATGCAAGATATCGGCTGCGAATGAATCGCATGCCTAAAAACCAAAGGACAATACGCATGAGCGACAACGATATGATTCGACAGGCTAAAATCGCCAAAGAAAAAGCTGCAAACGGTTTTAAATTGGACCTTAAGGCCTATATTCTGCAAAAGGAAACCGTTCTTACGCGGAGCTTTCCCGCTCCCGGGGATGACGAAAATCACTACCATAGGGCTATGTTGGGTTTTCGCAAAAATGGGCCGAAGAACAACGACATCATTCTGAATATAAGCAAATGGGAGAAAAACGGATATTTTGACGTGAGTCGTGGGTTCGGGTATTACACTGTGCTAAAAGCGGGCATACCGCGGAGGGACTTCAAGCTGCTGCTTGAGGAAACGAAGACATGCAGCGACGAATACCTCAACGAACTCCTCAAAGACGAGAATGTTCGCGATAGATTGGATAACCCTTCCGCAATGTAAACTTTCAATCAGGCCGGTCTGCCGTTTCGGTATGGCCGGCCTTTGCGTGCGCCAGCTTATGCAAAAACAGTGCGCTTCTTAGACTTCCGGCATGAAAGAAAAACAGCCGGATTTGCCGGGGTTTGCCGGCGGAAATGATACATTGGAAAAGGAAATAGGGCGCATTATGTCGCTTGAGGGCGCCGCAAGGGCCAGGGAATTGTACTTGTTTCTTCTGGGGATGCGTCTTCCCGGCGAGAGGACAAGCCTTACCGTGGACAAGAACCATGTGCTCATTCTCAAGTGCCTGGCCGAAATGGCCGGTGTTTCAATGCCGGAAGTCATTGCCTTTTTGATATGGACTGCAGCCGAGAAAACAGCTTTTGAGCATGCGGGGATTGTCGGTCAAATACAGGATGCAGTGGAAGACATGGCAGAAGCCATGGAGGGGATAGAGGCTCAGTTGGATGCGGCAACGGACGCTGTTTTAATCAATGCCTACGGGAATCTTTCCGCCTTGCCGTCAGTGAGCGCCGAAGGGGAGGTCGAATTGGAAGGGCGGCTCAAAGGCATGCCGGCAGACGGCGTCAACCCCACCAAGGAAGCCTGATGGATATCGCTGCAAAACTGATAGGCTGCGAACTGTCGGCCTTGGAAAGGCTCTGCGAAGATTACGCGGTCTCCCGCGAGCTTCTTATCGCCAATATATTTCAGTCCCTTGAGCAATGCCTAGAGGAAGTGGGGGATGTTTCTGGGAACTCCCTGGGCGAAAAACTGGACGAGCTGATATACAATCGTTTGGGAATAAGCCTGTGGGTATCAAAATGCCAGGAGAGGCTTTCAGAGCTTCGGCTCCAGTTTGACAGCCTGATAGGCGTCCAGCGCGGGATATGGGCATCTTGCGGAGCGGATCCTGAAGCAGTGCCGCTTTCCGGGCATTTGGGCAATGCGGAAGTCAGGAAATGCCGCATCTTTGATGGACCTGGCATGAATCTCATTGCCGACGCCATAATTGAAATATCCTCCAGGCCGCTTCCCAAAATGAGATGCGAAAAGCTTGTCTTTTCAATTCCGGACTCTCTCGCCGGACAGATTGGAACCCGTCTCCCAGATGAAAAGCCCAGAGATGTGTGCGCTGCATGGCTTGGACGGATCCTTTTATACTGCCACACCGGGCTCATATCCTGCGAAAATGCCGGAATTGCCCAAGACATTGACAATCTGCGGGGAAAGTCGGCATCTTTGCTCAAATCCCTCCGGGAGCTGCATATCAATTTGGAGCGTCTTGCGGGGAGGGTTGAAGCCGCAGGCAAAGAGCTCTCCGAAGCCAATTCGCCATGCGCAGTTTGGGAGGAGTAGGGTATGGGCATACGTTCAGCAAACCGGAAGATCCTATCGTTTCCCGCAAAAAAGGCGACCTGCATACTAAAGAAGCTGGATCCGGTGAGAAGCATAAAGAGCATTTCCCAAAGGCTGCTGCATTATATAGACGAGCTTACAAAGTACCCCTCCCAGGCGAAACACTACAAACCGCAAAATGCGGATGCCGCGAACCTGAAACCCGGCGAGGACTTTGTTGAGCATCCCGCCCGCGTGTTTGCAAGGGGCTTTTTCATCAAGGAGATTCAGGCCCGGACCGGGAAATCGCCGCATTTGCTTGAGCCCGGGCGGATGCTTAGAATCGTGGATGAAATTTGGCGGGAGCGCATAGCGGTGGATTCGGAGCGCACGCCCAAATCCAGAAGCGCCTCGCTCATGCATAACGGGGTGATTTCCATATCGCCTGAGTTCGGCAGGCTTATAACCGAATCCGGGAGGGACGTGGACAAGTTCCTGCTGCAGCTTACCCACAATGCTGTGCGCGACTGGCAGAAGCATACCCTCGCGGCATACAACAAAGCCAAAAAAGGGCGCAAACTGGCCGAAAAAGATGTGAAGTTTGCGTATATCGTCGGGGTTCACCACGACAGGCAGCATATCCACGCCCATTTTTGCGTGTATCCATATACGGAGCAGGGAAGATACATCCCCTGGTCGGACAACCACCGCAAAAATGACATGATATACACCGAGCTTACGAATAACGCCAGAAAGGACGCTTTCGCCTGCTTTCGCGACGAAATATACGCGCCGGCCTATCTGGTTTCCATAGGGCAGGATTTGCGCTGGCAGACACACCTGCTTGCGGCAAAGGCCCGCTCCGATGCCGCAAATCCATCCGTGAAGAGGATATCCGGCGCCCCCGAGCGCCTGGACCGGATAGGGCGCATGGGCGATGAAGAGTACCGGGAGGCGCTTGCGGAAGCCTACGATTGGGCTAAAGAAAGATGGCGAAAGCTTGCGGAAAGGAAAATAACGCCGGAAGAAATATCTGTCGGCCGCAAGAGTCTTGGCGAAATGTCCCTTCAGGCGAGGGCTGCGGCAATGCGAATTGCCAAAAACAGGGAAAATATCCGCATGTTGGCGCTTAGAAAAAAGGCCCTTGCGGAATCGCTCAAGCGCCGCGGCAAGGCGCGCCGGGGATTCATAAACTTGAGTTCGCTGGAATCTGGGTGCGACTTTTGGATGCTTCTCTTAGGGTGCGCATTTGGAGGCAAGGGGGCCGACCCGCGCCTTTTTAGGATATTCAAGTCCCTCGCGGGAAAGTCGCCGAAGTATTCGCTTTACATGTCGATCATGGAACTCTGCAGGGATATGTATGAGAAATCCCCCAAGGAGGAACGGAGGCTTCTGAGGGAGATAGTGCATTTTTCATGCAAAGTCAGGCCGGACTCCGCAGCTGAAAAGCTGTTTCGGAAAAAAATCGGCGAAGAAATCGCGTCGGCGGACTCCGCCATCGGAAACTGCCAGGAGGAGATTTCCGCTGAAATGGAAAATATCAGGGAGATGCACTGCCGCGCCAGCGAAATCGTCCTGGATCTGTACTTGAAGGGGTGCATAGTAAAAAACCGCAAACCGGTCATTTTCAGGCCGGAAATAGAGGCCGAAATGAAAAGAAGGCGGGCGAAGACGCCCGGCAAGACGGAATCCATATTTGCGTGCGTAAGAAGGCTAAAGGCGGCAAAAGCCGACGCTTCGTACACTCCGGACATGGCCTTTGACGGGGCAAGGAGGCGCCTTACGCTTGAAGAGGCCAAAAAAATCAGCCCGGAGAACGAGGCCGTGAGGTAGTCTGCAAACGGTTCTGCGAACCGTTCAGTTCCAATAATTGAGTGCGATTTGCATTTGATTTTGGAATTATGGACTTAAGAAAAATATACTTTACAGGCGCTTTCGGACGCACATTTGCCTGCATCCCTGAGCCTTTTTTAATAGCGGAGTGCCGCAATACGCCCGGGACGGGAATATTCGCCGCCGAATACGGCGAATTTTCCATAGCCGTCCATCCTTATGAGACCTACCACAGCATGGGCGGCAGGGAACGGCTGGAATGCGAAAGGCTGATTGTGGAAAACTACCGGACATGGGCTGACAAAAGCGCCCCGGATATAACGCGCGTTGGCAAGTTCGGAAGGCTTAAAAACGTTCCCAAGTGGCTGAAATGCGAAGATCCGGCCGGCTCGCGAAGCTGGCTTTTCAATTCGGAAAAGATGACGGTGCTTGGAGTGCGCATGGGGTCGGGTGGCATGTCATTTGACGGCCGCGGCATAACCTCGGAAATCATATCCGAGGCAGAGGAGTTTCTGGAAAAAAGCGCAAAGAATGCTTAAACTTTTCGGATGGAAAGGGACTTACTGCGCTTGTGCGGCGTGCCGGAGTACGTCAGATGGTACGCAAACAAATGCCGGGACAGCGGCATATCGTACTCAAAATATGCGGGATGGCTGGTGTTTGCAGCCCCTGCTGCTGTCGACGGTCAGCAGTTGGCGCCGGGGACAAGAATCTTCAGCACTTCGGAACTGTATGTCCGCAAACTCGACAACATTGCGGAACTTGCGTCGGAAAGCAGCATATACCTGAACTGTCCAATAAGGCCCGCCCATTCTGGCGTGAAGATAAGCGCTCCATATATTTCGCTCAGGCACTTTTCCTCAAGGGAGCTTGATGGCATAAGCGCGGAGCATTACGTCCTGTATTATCTGGCTCCGGACATCACAAATGCCGTCGCCTGCGATTACAGGATTACCTATATTTGCGATATTCCAGGCCATATGGTTGTTTCCGGAGCGGAACTGTACGGGCCTCCTGAATTTGACCTGAGAGATGGGATGGAATATGAATCGGCCCCGGCAGGATACGGCAAATACCACCTTATGGCACTTGGCATACTGCCGGAGGACGAGGTTCGGGCCTTTTGCAAGGACGGCGGCTCATTCAAAGAGAAGAACGCCGTTTCCCGATGCCTGCGAAGGCCCCCCAATCCAAATGTGTGGCCCTATCCCAAAGACGCCCCCAAGCTGTCGTATTCGGACATGCTTTTCCTTCTCAGAAACAAGAATGTTGCGGAAATATGCGAAGCCATACGCCGGCCGTTTATGTACTACTATCCGGATTTGGATTGGCACTCAAACCAGGTATTTTGCGAACTTGCGGAAAGCACAGCGGCGTCAATCAACGCGATGAAGGTCGAGGGCTGTCCCAACTGCGCCTAAGCCGCGGCCATGCTTAAACTGTCCGAATGGAAACTGTCACTTGGAAGGAGCTTGTCACGTCCGCGAAGTGGGAAAAGCATGTGGACGGAAGCGACATAATGGACGTTCGGGACACGGAAGTCCTCTTTCCCGGAAACGAAGACCTGCGCGGATACACCTTTGCAAATTGCGACATGAGCCGCTTTAAGGGGCTGAATAAAAGCCAGTTCTTGTCTCTCGGAGGGGTGCACGAATGCATCGCGCCCCGGATTGTGCTGGACGGTAGCGAAGATCTCCCCGATTGCAGGGGTTCCGACCTTGTGCACATTGAAGGCATGAGTTCCGGGCAGTTGGTGGCCAATATAGGCATGCTCGTCGAAGCCAGGCCGGGCTTTATTCTCTTCAATGGCACAGAAAGCTTCAAGGACCTGGACCTTGGAGGCATTGACATGCGCAATTTGCGTGGGGTGAGGCTTTCGCAGGTTTTGCAGGCGAAAGTCTTAATCGGCGTCAAATTTGGCAGGATTTTGGCCGGCATGTTTGACCGCTTCGAGGGCAGGGACCTGACGGAATGCGACATGTCCGAAATCATCAACGCAAAAGGGGAGATGTACAACGGTGCCGCTTCACTTGACGGGGCGGCGCTTCCTGGCGGGGATTTCTCAAAATACATAATGGCTGGCAAGGCCTACTACGCCACAGACTTTTCCCGCTGCGGCAATATGAGGTGGGCGGGACAGATGAACGAGGCAAGCGAACTTGTCGAATGCGTTATGCCGTTTATTTCCATAAGGCGAGGGGATTTGAGCGACGAGGAAGGGTATTTGCTTCCGGTAAATCCCATTATTAGAGGCGCGGACTTCGGAAAAGTCACAAATCTTGGCGAAAAGCATGCAGGCTATTTGAAGTCCCTTGGCGCGGTAAATGTGCGCGTCAGGGAAAAGGAGGCGCCCAATTTGTTTCAGTCAATGGCCCAAAAGAAGATTTCTCAGGACGCGTATTTGATTGAACGCATAATATGCCCCCCGGAAATCGGGAAGAAATACAGGTCGCCAGACGGGATTAGAAAGTTTTCCTACGACCTTGCGGCCCACTGCGCCAAGACAGGCAGCGACCCGCAGAAATTTGCCGCACGTTTTCGCGGCATGGACGAGGCGCTTGCCAGAAAGACCTTTGTGGCCATAAGCGGCAGCCGGCATGACATCGGCAGATAGCCAACTAAAAAAGGCCTCCCTCCGGAGGCATTTTTATTTGCCGAAGTTGTAAAATACCTCGAATGGCAGTATGCCCTCGCCAATGGCTTTTAGCGCCGATACGGGCATGGGGTCGAAATTTTTTGCGTTCTCCCGGGATATTGTCGCGGTGTCTGCCCCAGACGAGCACATCCGGCGTATTTCTGGCGTGAACCTCAGAAATTCAAACAGCGGATGCCTGGAGATGATGCCGGTATTGCCGCACTCGGTACATCCGCCGCGCTCGTACAGGCATGCATGGGCGTCCTGATTGTGCCTTCGGAAAACCTCTTTTTGTGCGTCTGATATGGCCGTTTGCCTCTTGCAGTTTGGGCAAAGCTTTGGGAAGAGGCGCTGCGATACGACTAGGCTTGCCGCTTCCTGTATTTCCCCGCGTGTCAGCCCCAAGTCCTCAAGCCTGCCGATAACTCCGGCCGCGCTCTTGGTGTGCAAGGTCGTCAGCACCAGATGCCCGGTATTCGAGGCCGCGGCGGCAAGCTCCGCCGTTTCTGCGTCTCGTATCTCGCCGACCATTATCACATCCGGGTCTGCCCTGAGCATTCCGCGAAGGGTGTTTGCGAAGCTTACGCCGTTTTTCGGGTCTATCTGGGTTTGCACGGCCTTGGCGAGCCTGTACTCGATGGGATCCTCTATGGTGCGGACGTTCAGAGCTGCGAGGTCCAGTGCGGACATGGCCGAATACAGTGTGGTCGTCTTGCCGGATCCGGTAGGTCCTGTAAGTATGATCATGCCGCTTTCGGCGTTTAGGCACTCAAGGAATTCTTCCAGCATGTGCCCTTCAAAGGGCAGGGGCGTATGCGCAAGCTTTTCTGAATCGAGTATGCGGAGTACGAAGTTCTCATACTTGCCGGAAGATGGTATTTTGGCCACCCTGAAATCCAGCGTCTTGCCCGGAGCGACCGTATGGGAAAACCTGCAATCCGCCAAATTCTTGGTCTCATTGAGGGGCAGCAGCGCAAAATCTTTGAGTGCGTCCAAAAAGACCTTTTGGTCGGCCCTGTGTATGGGTTCCTGCACGCGCAGCTCCCCGTTTACCCTGAACTTGACTACGATTCGGCTTTCTCCGGGCTCTATATGTATGTCGGAAGCTCCAGAGCAATGGGCGTCATAGAGCATCCGCTTTACCATTTCCCTGCCGGACGGCCTGGGAGCCGCAGTCAATTCGCTGGGGGCGGCAGGGTAGTCTTCTTCAGTCTTCTGGCGTCCTAGAGCGACGGATACATATTCGAATAGGTGCTCAAAGGCGCTTTTTGTGATGCAAACGGTTCTTACGGAGTCATAGTTTGCGGCCCTCAGTTCGCGCATGCGGTTTTCATCCCAGGGGGTGAACGAAGCGCATGTCAGGTATATGTCGACCCTTGAGATGGGGATTATGCGCAGCTTTTGGCAAAGTTCAGGGGGATAGTCGTCAAACAGCCCCAAGTCTATTTGCGACGGCAGAATTTCCGCCACAGGCCATGAATGCGGGAACAGGGCGCATATCCTCTCAAATATGCGCCTTTCGGAACTCTCTTCGGCCAAAATCTGTTCCGCCTCACGCCGGATATGCGGCGGCATTGATGCTGTAATTTCCCGAAGCATGAGAATCACCTCTCCATGCTGTGCCTGTCGGCGGACTTTGGCATGGGTAATTTTGACGTTATATGGAAGAAAAGAGCCTTTTGCCTGCCAACATTGTTGTGTATTTCGTCAAACAATAGAAACTTGCCATCTTCAAACATGGGGCCGTAGATTTCCTCTATTTTTGCCGCTACTTCGATTGCTATATCGGACAAAATCAAATCCTCTCCCTCCATATGCAGCAGTTTGGTATCGACCAGGTGTTTTAGTGCGGACAGCCATTTGAGCAAATTCGGCGAATTTGCCGCGAACGCCATTAGCCTCCCGAATTGTATTCTCTTGTGGGACGACAGGCATACCGGATAGGCGCACATGTGCCTGGGATTGACTTCTCGCGGGTAATGGATTGAGAGCGTATCGGCCGCATCGGGGCTCAGATTATGGAAGCAGTATTCCGAGGCAACAAAGAGCCTCTTTCCGCTATTGTACAATGTGTCCTTTCGCGTGCACTTCAGGCCGCGCCTCAGGGCGTTGACAACGAGAAAGTTGATATACCTGGGAAAGACGCCTCCCGCCTCGTCTATCTCTTCCGTCGGGAATACGGCGGCGCCTTTTGAGTGCATCTTTAAGGCCTTCCCGCATTCCGCCTCGGAAATGCACAGTTTCAGGCGGTCGAATAAAAACGCCGCTTTCCCAGCGGGGCTACCTTCTGCGGCCGAAAACGGGTATTCAATGGCGCCCTCCAAATAAAGCCCGTAAAGAGTATTAATGAGGTCGCCGTAGTACATAAACGCCCTGCGCAATGCGGAGCCCATGCAAACCGAGGTAAGCGGATACGCTCCCGGGTGCATTGTGCTTTCGTATGTATTGGTTCCGCATTGGGTGAATTTTGCCCTGTTGCATTCGGCGGCAGATTTTTCCGCAAGCGTTTGGTCGGAATAGCTTGCAGCATTGCCATGTGCGGGCATTTCGCGTCCAAGCGTCGTTCCGGTGTACGAGTCCATCAGAACAAGGACGTATTCTTCCTTTTGTGCCTGAAGGGAAAGCTTTGCGCATCGGTACAGCAAATATATAGAATAAAGGTTTTGCTTTCCGAGAGGGTTTAGCATGGGCGAGGCGGAGCAAACGGCGTTGATGTTCGCCCCGGCCGCCGATTCCGTCATTCTCAGATATATCCATTCCGCAGGATAGAATGCCGGGATTGATTCGGGGGAATAGAGCAGGGCGGATACGCCCTGACGGGTGAGGACGCGCAGGGGCATGTATCTTTTGGCCTTTGGATGGAGGCGCATGATGCCGCCTATCTGCTGCGCCCACGAAGCGGCATCGTGTCTTGGCTCGTAGGCAATTAAGGCCCGGGGATTTTCGGAAAGCCCTCCAAGCTTCTTGCGGAGCTTGCTTATGTTCCGGCAATTCTCAAATGCAGGTTTCACATAGGGGTTCGAGGCCATAGTCCTGATATTTGAGACGTCCGTAATCAGATGCGGAATAGTGGCGATTTCCGAAATTTCCGGAAACCTTCTTAGGGCTTTTTCCAAAAGTGTGCTGTGCGTGATTATCGTGTATCCCATTTACTTGCCGTCCTTCCTCTGGCCTTTGCTTTTTCCTGCGTATTGGCCGAGCAGAAACATACAAAACAGCAAAAACAGTACAAATCCTAGCATCCGAATGAGTCCAGAATGTCCAAAACTTCGCAGAGCGCCTTCCTGCTTTCGCAATCAGGCTCGTCGGGAAATGCGGAAAATGCCGCCGGCGTGCTCTTTTGCATCCAAAGAGGTTCGGGGATCTGTCTGATTCTTGTCGCCTGCAGTTTGCGGTCGATAGGTTCCGGCTCAAAGGCCTCCGCGCAGACGTGTGCCGTCTTTCCATCTGGGAAATGAACGCGCGGCCTATATGACACAGGGAAGCGAAACATGCTGGGCGTTTCCATGTATGAGTGCGCCCAAAATTCACGACGGCTTTGAGGATCTGCCCGCCAATGGTATTCCACGCGGTATGCGAATCTCTCCGGCGCCCTTCTCAAAGAATTATCCGGCATTCCCTGGCAATGGCCTCAATGGAGGCGTTCATTTCGTTATCCTTGGCTTTCAACTCGGCAAATAGTGCGCCAAGCGCCTCTTTGTCAAAAAGCCTTAAAATACATGTGGATGCGGCGTCAAAATGGCGTATTTGGGATATTTCCTTTGCCATGATGTCCGCGCTTGCAGCCGGAATATGTATGCACACCCTGACAAGTCCCTCTGCAGGTTTGTTGACGGTTGGGGTTTCCACTTCCGCCTTTGGCGTGCGTTTTGCTTTGGATTTTGGCTGTCTCATAATTAAAACTCATTGAAAAGGTCGGTTACGATGGAATCTTCCATTTGCGTTTCGGATTCCTTTGGTGGAATAGCCAGGGAGCCTATGCGCCCGGATTCGTCTGTGGCCTCCCTGCGCGGCGGGATGATTTTGTGTGCGTTCGGGGCGGAAATTTCCGAGGCCATGACATTTTTTGCGACGATAACCCATCCTAGCTTGGGGTCGTATATGGCAACCTCCTTTGCTGGATTGGACATTTCCCGGGCCTTGGCGGCATCGCCTTTGTCCGTATAGCCTGTGATGCGTATATTCCCTCCGCCAAGCAGGGCCATTGAAGGGGACATTTCTTCTGCGGGCTTTGGCAGGGCCGAAGACATCCCGTAGGCAATCCCAAGGCCGTCAAGCGGTTTTGCCGCATTTCCCGGAGGGATGTATCCGTCCGGCTTGCGGACTGCGTCGAGATTCCATCCGCCTTTTTTTGTAACGACATACATGTGGCTTTCCGGATGCAGGTTCCCCTTCTCGTCCACATAGGCGTCCACCATCACTTTCTGAATCTGCGTGTTCTCCCATATCGGTATGGGGCTATGGGCTTCCGGGAGCGCCTTTGCGGGAGGCTGGGGGACTTGCGCAAGCGGGTATGTTTCCGCATAGGGGTGGGCGGGTAGCGCGGTAAGCTGCGATGGGTTTGTGAATGGATGGCTGCCGGATTCGTCGAGGGGAGAGCTTGCGCAGCCTGCCAACAGCATGGCGCCAAAAAACAAAACGGTGAAAGAATGTCTCATGCAACCCAATATAGGCATACTCGACTATTTACTCCGAACTGTCGACTCGTGCGCCATCATCACATTGTGATGCCTCATTGCCCGGCATCGCCGGGATAAGATTAATTGCTGGATGAATTTTCCAAAAGAAAGGCAATGATATGATAGATAGAGAAGAACTGGAAAGACTGGTTAAAACAACCAAGGAAGAGGCTTATAACGGTTACGAACTTGATTTGAAAGGACTCGTATACCATGACCAAAGATGCTTGAGAAAGCTGATCGAATGCGAATCAGAACCCGACTCATATATTGAAGCCAGACTTATTTTCGCTCCTATGTTCTCTAAGACAAAATACGGAGAATGTCCATCACGAGGTGCTCGTATTGCCTTATACGTATACAAATGGCATCGCGAAAAAGATGGACGGGAAATTCTTCGCTTTGAAACGGGAATAACCGTTCGGGAAAAAGTGCAAAGAAAACAGTTTGTATGGCTTTTGGCCGCTACGGAAATTTGTGACGAGAAGTACATTTTGAACAGGATTGCCGAAGCTCAAAAGCTTTAATCGGACAGAAAAAGCAGGCGCCGATACTTGCTCGGCGCCTGTTGCTTTTTTTTAGTTATTAGGGGTGAGGGTGAAATAAGTCAGGCTGTCGCTTTGGGATACCAGACCTAAATAGTGTTTTTTAAGTATATGAACCTTGTGGCCCAGTTGGGAGGCCGTATAAGTTATATCACGCGTTTTGGCCAGCAGGTATGATGCGCATGAACGTCGAAGGCCGTTTCTGGCCATCTTCACCCCGTGATTCTTCAGATGATCAAGGAAAAGCCTTCTAATATGCATATATGGCCTCCCTTTCATGACAAGCTCGTCTTTGTCGCTTGAATAGTACATTTCCAAACTTTTGACGAGATTTTCCGGTATGTGTATGGATCGTCTATGCGACGATTTTGTAAGGTTTGCCGGAAGCATCATGTACTGTTCATCCAGGTTTATATTTTGCCATTTGATTCTTGCCATTTCGCTTGCGCGAATACCGGAAAAAAGACCTACGCAAACATACTTTCCTAGAAGTCTGTCTTCTTTTTTTAGTGAACAGACTATTTTTTCCGCATCCCCAATATTATATATTTCGGGTATTATGACGGGCTTTTTTAACATATATCTGCAGGCTATTGCAGGATTTGTCGCAAGTATAGGATATCTGCAAATGAAGTAGTTGAAAAATACCGACATTGAGGCCGCGTAATTGTACTTGCTTACGTCTGAAAGCGATCCTGACTGCAGCCAGTCGTTAATCATTACCGGCGTAATGTCTATCATGCGCATGTCGTCTTTGAAATAACGTCGCATAGACATTGTGCACTGCCTAGTGCAGTTTATATATCGCCTGCTGCGATCCTGAATACTCTCAATGAATATTTCGCTGGCGTCTTTAAGCGTCAGCTCATGATTGACCCTTGAAGCGTGCTGAAGGTATCTTTTTAGAAAGCCCGCCAAATCATCTACTCCAAGATTGTTTTTAATGTTCAGGTATTCTTCAAGAAGCGTCGGTGGCATCATATCCACTTTCTTGGATAGTGCGATGATCTTATCCATAGATTTGATGGTCAAATCGTCGGCTATTCCGCAGTCGACCTTTGAGACGTTCATGCGGTTCATCAGTTTCTTGTATTCTTTTCTGGCTTCCTCCCTGGTTTTTGTCAGTTTCCTGTTGCGTGCGCAGCCCTCCAGCTTGAAATTTATTGCCCAATTATACTGGGGAAGGGATTGGCATTTGAAAGGGACGGGTTTGTTTACGTATGAGCTTTTCATATGTTTATGTTCTCCGGAAATATGTTGAAGTATTCGTTTGCTTGGGCTTTTGATACCAGTTGCGCATAGTTCTGCTTTAGCATTCGCACAGAATGGCCCAACTGGGTTGCAGTAAGCGATTCATTGCCGGTAAAGGCCAAATAATAGGATGCGCATGAATGCCTGAAGGCGTTATTTTTCTTTGGAATTCCTATTTCCTTCATAAGTTCAGCGTTTTTTCTCATATATGTGTCTGAGTGAATAGGTATCACCGGCTTGGCCTTGCCGAATCTCTTTCTGAAAGGATGCAGCCATGCCTTGAGGTTTTCCGGGAGTTTAACAACCCTCAATAAACCCGTTTTGGTGACATCTTGGGGAAGGGAAAGTTCTCCGGTATCCATATGGAAGTTGTTCCATTTGATCCTGCAAAGCTCGCATGTCCTTATGCCGGCAAAGGCGCGGATAACAGAGGCAAGGCGTAAGACCGACATTTCCTCCGTTCTTCTTATTATGGTTTTAATTTCTTCAACCGTGAATATCACAGGCTCTTTGAAGGGAACTTTGGGTGCCGCGCTTTTGGCCGGGTTAACTGCAATAAATCCGCTTCTTTTGCAGTAGTTGAAGAAGGAGTTTATTACCACCCATATGCTTCGGCGTGTGGCTACCGGTATCTGTTTGCCATCTTCAGGATTGACGAGGGATTCCAGGTATTCCGCAACAGCTTCCGTTGTAATATATGGAATAGGCTTATCTGCATCCATTTTTATGGCAAACAGCTTCATTTGTCTGATTGCCCTGTCTTGCACATTTTTTGTTCTGTTACATTTTGTTTTTTCCAAGTATTCCAAAAACTTCCCCAATGCGTCTGAAAAGCTTATATGGGGATTGTTCAGGCGCATCCAGTGTTCGACTTCTGCAGAAAGGGATGAGAGGGGCTTTTGGTATTTGAACTCATCCATTATCCCAAAGATCTGTCCAAGTTCATCCGCTGCTTTGCTGAACTCTATGCCGCTTTCTTTGCATTTTTTTGCGATATATGAGATGCTTTGAAGTGTGCTCTCATCCGGTATGGGATTTTTGAGGACTTCGGCCTGTTTGTTTGCAAAACAAAGCTCTTCATATATCTTGTTGGCGCTCTCTTCGTCCATCGCAGTTTTGCGTTTCCAAGTATTGGTTTTGGGATCCTTGTAATCCACCCGGAATTTGGAAAAGGGATTGTAGTCTGAAGAGAAGGGTTTTGGCTTATTTACTCGGTACATTTTCATAGCCTTTCCAGTCTAAAAATGTTGCCGTTTTTCGATTCGAATTTTCCTTGCATATTTCCCAAATTTTGGCGCATTTGGCGTTAAAATTTTGTACGCAAGGTGATTTCCGGGATATCCGTGGAAGATATTCCGTCAGTAAATCCGCCCATTGTTTGGCGGAACCATTTGGTGCTTTATACATGTTATTTGTTCTTGTTAGGATTATTTTTATATTTCGCTAACTCTTTAATTTGAAAACACTTACATGCATTTTTCGGTGCCTTGTTTCATCTTGACACTGCCTCTATATTTGTCATCCTTACAGGTTCATTAATCGGGTTGGAAAACAGTCCCACGATTGATGCAAAAAATATGAATACCAATAAGAAAATACTCGTAGCAGATCCCATATCCCCCAAGGGTGTGGATTTCCTCAAACAGCAGGGCTTTGACGTCGTCGAAGCCTACGGCTCCACTCCGGAACAGGTGCTGGAGCTGATTTCGGACGCAGACGGCGTTATCGTCCGCTCCGAAACGAAGATAACCTCCGAGGCGCTCGCGTGCGCCAAGAACCTCAAGGCCGTGGGGCGCGCCGGCGTCGGCGTTGACAACATCGACATTCCCGCCGCCACCGAAAAGGGCGTGGTCGTCATGAACACCCCCACCGGCAACACCATCGCGACTGCCGAGCTCACTTTCACCCACATGATGTGCGGCACTCGCCCCATCGTCCAGGCGAACAATTCCATACGCGAGGGCAAGTGGGACCGCAAGAGCTTCAAGGGCGGCGAACTTTTCAACAAGACCCTGTTCATCCTCGGCATGGGCCGCATCGGCAGCGAGATAGCAAAGCGCGCCAAGGCCTTCCAGATGAAGGTCATGGCCTACGACCCCTTCCTCACCGAAGCCCGCGCCGCAAGCCTCGGCGTCGAGCTCATCCGCAACCTTGAGGACGGCCTCCCCCTCGCCGACTACATAACAGTGCACATGCCCCTGACGCCCGCGACAAAGTACATGCTCGACGAAAAGGCGTTCGACAAGATGAAAAAGGGCGTGCGCGTATTCAACTGCGCCCGCGGCGGCATAATCAAGGAGTCCGCCCTCGTGGAGGCTCTCAAGAGCGGCAAGGTTGCCGCGGCCGGCCTGGACGTTTACGAATCGGAGCCGTTCGACAAGGAAAGCCCCCTGCGCCAGTTCCCCAACGTGGTGTTCACCCCGCACCTCGGCGCCTCCACAAAGGAGGCCCAGGAGTCCTGCGGCATCGAGGTCGCCCAGTTGATTTCGGCGGCAGTCAGGGACGGTGTGATAAGAAACGCCGTCAACGCCCCCAGCGTCAACGCCGAAACCCTTGCGGCGGTCAAGCCCTACGTCGGCCTCTGCGAAAAGCTCGGCACCCTCATCCAGCAGATTTCGCCGAGCAAGGTGCAAAAGCTCACCGTGTCCTTCTTCGGAAAGCTCAGCCAGGTCGACAACAAGCTCCTTATGCTCGCAATCCAGAAGGGCTACCTCCGCCAGATTGCAGACAACGCAAACGACGTCAACGCCCCCAGCAAGCTGAAGCACCTCGGCATCGACTTTGAATCCGTGAACTCCTCAAGCGAGACTGACTACGCGGAGCTCGTCGAGGTGACTTCCGTGTGCGAGAAGGGCGAGGTCCGCTCGGTCGCGGGAACCGTGATGGGCAAGGGCATGAGCCCGCGCGTTGTGAAAATCGACGGGCACGACGTCGAGATAAGCGCAAAGAACACCGTCCTCCTTCTCATGAACAAGGACAAGCCCGGCATCGTCGGCTCCATCGCCACCATTCTCGGCCGCCACGGCTGCAACATCGCCAACATGACCGTCAGCCGCGACGCCTCCTCGGGCGCCGCCCTGAGCGTTTACGAGCTTGACGAGCATCCCGCCGCCGAAGTCGTTTCCGAAATCCAGACGCTCGACTCCGTCGACCGCGTCAGGGTGGTCGATTTCGCCTAAAACTCCGGGCAGCCAATGGAGTTTGTCTATACGATTCTCTTCGCGTGCGCGGGATACCTCCTCGGGGCCATCCCTTTCGGCGTCGTCATCGCGCGCTCGAAGGGCGTTGACATCTTCAAGTTCGGCAGCGGCAACCCCGGGGCGACGAATGTGAAGCGCGCATGCGGCAAGGCCGCGGGCAACCTGTGCTTCGTCCTCGACGCCCTCAAGGGGTTCGCCGCCGCGGCCCTGCCCGCATTTGCGGCATGGGGCGGGCTTGAACTGGGGAGCGTCCAGACCGCGCAGATAGTCGGCCTGATTGCGGCCATTGTCGGGCACATGTATCCCGTGTTCACGGGGTTCAGGGGCGGCAAGGGCGTGTCGGTTACAATCGGCGGCCTTGCGGCCCTCATGTGGGCGGCGGTTCTCATCGGCCTGGTTGTGTGGGTTGCGGCGTTTTATGCGACCAAGTATGTTTCGGTCGCCTCAATGCTCATGGCGGCATCGCTGCCGCTGTCGTCGCCCTTTCTTTACGGGGCGGATTCGGTGCGGACGTTTCTGGCGCTTTTCATCGCTGCGGCCGTTATCTACAAGCACAAGTCAAACATAAAAAGGCTTATGAACGGAACGGAGAACAGGTTCAAATGAAGTCCCGCTATAAGATAGGTTTTTTGGGAATGGGCACGGTAGCCCAGGGCGTGTGGCGCCACCTTTCGGAAAATTATGCCGAAATGAGGCGCCGCCTCGGCGCCGACTACGAGCTTTCCACCGTCTGCGTGCGCGACCCCTCAAAGGCCAGGGGTGTGGACATTCCGCCTGAAAAGCTCACTTCCAATCCGGACGACGTGGTGCTGGACCCAGAAATCGACATCGTCTGCGAGCTGATGGGCGGCGTTGAGCCCGCGTTCGCGCTTGTGGAGAAGGCGCTCGGGGCTGGCAAGGTCGTCATAACCGCCAACAAGGCCATGCTCTGCGAGAAGGGGCCTGAAATCTTTGAAATGGTCCGGCGCAACCCGAAGGCGGAAATATTTTTCGAGGCGAGCGTCGCCGGCGGGATTCCCATCATAAAGTCGATAGGCGAGGGCCTTGTGGCAAACCGCTTTTCGCTCATTTACGGGATTCTGAACGGAACCTGCAACTACATCCTGACGCGCATGGAGCGCGAAAACGCCTCCTACGAGTCGGTGCTGGCGGACGCCAGGCGCCTGGGCTACGTGGAGGCGGACGAGTCGCTTGACATCGACGGGATAGACTCTGCGCACAAGGCCGTCGTGCTGGCGTATCTGGCGCACGGCAAGTGGGTAAAGCTCTCCGAAATGATTGTTTCAGGCATTCGCGACGTCAGGCTCGACGACATGATTTGGGCGCGCGAGTTCGACTACCGCATAAAGCTTCTGGCCGCCATAAAAAGCGATGCGGAAAGCGGCAAGATTTCAGTGGCGGTCTATCCGGCCCTCCTCCCCAGGACGGATGTTGTCGCCAATGTAAACGACGTGTTTAACGCCGTTGCGATAGAGGGGGACCTCGTCGGCAGGACGGTTTACATCGGCCGCGGCGCCGGGCAGAACGCTACGGCAAGCGCGGTCATATCCGACATTTCCGACGCAATCGAGACCCTCAATTCCAAGCCCGTCCGCTCGTTCCTCCCCCCGGTTTCGTCGCTAGGCATGATGCCGCTAAAGGACATAAAAAGCTCGTTCTACGTCCGCCTTTCTGTGAAGGACGAGATGGGAACCCTCGCCACGGTGGCCTCGATTCTTGCGAAGCACAAGGTTTCGATAGAGCTTTTGGAGCAGAAAAAGCACACCAACAAGGACGAAGCCTGGTTGATACTCACCACGCACAAAACCGACGAGCTTTCGCTGCGCGAGGCGTGCGCGGCCCTGGAGTGTTCCGAGGCCGTTTTGGACAGGCCGTTCGTGCTTCGGATTTTTGACAACGGGCTTTGAATTAAGCGCGGCGCCTCTTTCGGGGCGCCGTTTTTTTTGTCTGAAGCTTGACAGACTGCGGGGCGTCTGCTTTATCGCGCCAAAAGGTTTGATATGGTCGTTCGCCAAGGATTGTTTTTCAGGTATGCCGTTTAAGCCTGACGCCATCGGGGGGGCTGGGCCTTTCGCGCTTCCTCTGCGGCGCATGAATGCGGTGAATCTTTCAACGGTTTTTACGATGTTTAAAACTGAAAAAAAGGATAAAGGATATGAATAACTTCGACTTCAAAAACCCCACGGAGCTCGTTTTCGGAAAAGGCTCCATCGCAAAGCTCTCAAAGCTCGTGCCGCAGGGCGCGCGCACAATGGCCGTATTCGGCGGCGGCTCCGCGAGAAAAAACGGCGTTTACAACCAGGTTGCGGAGGCCATGAAGGGCCGCGAGTGCGTGGAGTTTTGGGGGGTGGAGCCGAACCCGTCCGTCGAGACCCTCCGCAAGGCCGTCGCCCTCGGCAGGAAAAACAATGTGGATTTTCTGCTGGCAGTGGGCGGCGGGTCTGTCATTGACGGAACAAAGCTGATATCCGCTGCGCTCCTCTACGACGGGGACCCGTGGGATTTGGTTCTGAAGGGAAGCGCCAGGCAAACTGTTCCGCTCGGATGCGTCCTGACCATTCCCGCAACCGGCTCGGAAATGAATGACGGCGCCGTGATTTCGCGCCTTGAAACGAGGGAAAAGTACCCGTTTTTTGCCAACTATCCAGTATTTTCGATACTCGACCCTGAGGTGACATACACGCTGCCGTGGCGCCAGGTGGCTCTCGGCATAACGGACACGTTCGTGCACGTTATGGAGCAGTACATGACTTCGCCAGGACAGTCGCGCGTTATGGACAGGTGGGCCGAGGGCATACTTTCAACCCTCATTGAAATCGCCCCGAAAATAAGGGACGACCGGCGCAATTACGGGCTTATGGCCGACTACATGCTTTCGGCCACCATGGGCCTGAACGGCTTTATAGCCCTCGGCGTGAGCCAGGATTGGGCCACGCACATGATAGGGCACGAACTCACCGCACTCCACGGCCTCGCGCACGGCGCGACCCTCGCAATCGTCCTTCCCGGAACCCTGCGGACCCTGAAGGGCCAGAAGCTCGCAAAGCTTGCGCAGTACGCCGAAAGGGTTTGGGGAATTTGCGAAGGGAGCCGGGAGGAGCGCGCCGACATGGCCATAGCCCGCACGGAGGAATTTTTCAAGAGCCTCGGGCTATCCACGAGGCTGGGCGAAGAGGGCGTCGGGGCTGAAACCGTCGAAACTGTCCGCAAACGTTTCGACGCCTCGAAGGCCGCCTACGGCGAGCTAGGGAACGTTGACGGGGCGATGGCAGAAAAAATTCTGAAAAACTGCATGTGAGCTTTTCGCAAGGCGCGCTCTGCGGCAGCGGCCGGCGGGAAGGGGCTTCCGGAGGAATTTCCGGGGGCCTTTAATATTTTTCCGGCCGCGCTGCGGGTGCATCCGGGCCGCTTTGGGCGGCGGATTTGGCTCCCCCTCCGCGGCCTGGCGCGCCGGCCCCGAGCAAGGCGCGTTCCGGCATTTGCGCGCCGCCTGCGGGCCCCGCTTTGCTGGGGCGCAAAAAAAGCTCCGGACTTTCTGTCCGGAGCTTCCGTTTTCAATTCCGTTTCGGCTAATTAGCAGTACATGGCAATAATTGCCTCGTAAAGCTCCTGCTGGCCGCTGGTCTGCTTCGGCTCGCCGTTTGCCTTGGCGTATTCGACGAGCTGTTCGAGCGACATTTTGCCTTCTTCGAATTCCTTGCCCTTGCCGCTGTCAAAGGACGCATAACGGTCCTTGAGCATCTTGCAGATGGGGGATTCGTCGATTACGGCCGCGGCGTTTTCGAGGGCGCGCGCCATGGCGTCCATGGCGGATATGTGCGCGATGAAGATGTCGGCGAGGTCGGTCGAATTGCGGCGGGTCTTGGCGTCGAAGTTCGTGCCGCCGTTGCCGAGGCCGCCGTTGCGGATTATCTGCATCATGGCCTGGACGAGGTCGTACTGGTCAATCGGGAACTGGTCGGTATCCCAGCCGTTCTGGTAGTCGCCGCGGTTGGCGTCTATGCTGCCGAGCATGCCGTTGTCGACGGCGACCTGGAGCTCGTGCTCGAAGGTGTGGCCGGCGAGGGTGGCGTGGTTGACTTCGATGTTTACCTTGAAGTCCTTGTCAAGCTTGTGCTCCTTGAGGAAGCCGATGACGGTTTCCGTATCGACGTCGTACTGGTGCTTCGTGGGCTCCATGGGCTTGGGCTCGATGAGGAAGGTGCCCTTGAAGCCCTTGGCGCGGGCGTAGTCGCGGGCTGCGGTGAGCATCCTTGCGAGGTGGTCCTTTTCGCGCTTCTGGTCGGTGTTGAGGATGCTCATGTAGCCTTCGCGGCCGCCCCAGAAAACGTAGTTCTGGCCGCCGAGCTCGATGGTGGCGTCGATGGCATTCTTTATCTGGACCGCAGCGCGGGCGACGACGTCGAAATCGGGGTTTGTGGCGGCGCCGTTCATGTAGCGCTTGTGGCTGAACACGTTGGCGGTGCCCCAGAGGAGCTTGATGCCGGTTTCGGCCTGCTTCTGCTTGGCGTAGGCGACGATTTCCTTGAGGTTCTTTTCGTACTCCTCGATGCTGGCGCCTTCGCTTACGAGGTCGATGTCGTGGAAGCAGTAGTATTCGATGCCGATTTTCTGCATGAATTCAAAGCCGGCGTCCATCTTGTTCTTGGCGGCCTGTATCGCGTCGGCTTCGCCGTTCCACGGGAAAGTCTTGGTGCCGCCGCCGAACTGGTCGGCGCCTTCGGCGCAGAGGGTATGCCACCAGGCCATCGAGAACTTGAGCCAGTCCTTCATGGGCTTGCCCTTGACCACCTTTTCGGGATCGTAGTAGCGGAAGGCCATCGGATTCTTCGACTCCTTGCCTTCAAACTTTATTTTGCCTATGCCGGGAAAATATTCCTTCGCCATTTGTGTTTCCTTTTGTTTTTATTGTTACCGTTGAAATTGCGTACTATACTACACTATACTATAAGAAGTGGATGAAAAATGGTTTCCGGGCCTTTGTCAACAATTTTGATTGGCGGATTGGAGGTTTGTATTGGTGGATATTGGAATCCGGCCGTTTTTTTGGAAGCTGGGAAAAGTTTTTACTTCACATTTGCTCCGGGATGCGCAGGGCGCTGGTCGCCACGGGTTTTGCAGGTTGTTGATTTTTTAGGACTTGAGTTGACAACGGGGCGGAAGGCGGGTTAGGGGGGATTTGCGCGGAGGAACGCCCACCTAAGCTGCCGCGAAACGCCGCCTGATTTTTCGTTTCTTTCGGTGATATTCCAATCTATGTAAGCCCCTTGTCATTTAAGGGGATGGAATTTTAAGGATTCTTTACTTGGGGAGGCGCGCCTGAAAAGTCTTCCGCAACCCGTTTTATATACGCATTAAACGGATGCGCATGACGGGCGCAAATCCGCGCGAAAAATCCCCCTTATAACCTCCTTTATAAATTGAGTTTTTTTATCCCGAAATGACGGTCGAGAATAAACGCGCAATTTTGGCGTTGGCGCATGTATGCGGATTAGTTTTCAAAGTTTTTGACGCTGTTTTTGCCCGCTTGAGGGTTTTTTAGGGCGGATTGTGGCGAAATCCCTTTGGGGCGTTTTTTGCATGCCGGCGCGCCTTCCTGCGGCATTGCAGCACAGCCCGGCGTTTGGGGCGGGGCGCAGGGGATGCCAGAGGTTGAGTGTAATATTCCTTGACTTTTTTGAGTCGGATAAGAAACTGTTATATAAATACCTATATAACCATGAAAAAGTCGTTTACTATATTGGCTTCTTTGTTTTCATGCGCGGGGCTCGCGTCGGCGGACCATGTGTTTGGAAACGGGAGCTGGGAAATATCGGAGGGTGTAGTAATAAACTCTGCCGTCGATAATGACGGCAATGAAACGGGGGCGGGTCTCGTCGGCGGCGGCTCTGAAGTTTCGGGGCCTGGAGGAACGAGCGAACTTGCCTCGTCTTCGCTGAAAATTTCCGGCGCAACCGTGTACGGGATTGCGATGGGCGGCTCTTACGCAAAGGATGGCGCCGCAGCCGAAATAACCGGCAATTCGTCCGTGGAAATGAATTCCGGCAATGTCCTTTACAAGGACCCCAACACCTCGCCTTACGACGCGCTGGTCATGGGGGGCAGCTTCGCCTACACAACCTCTGCCGATTCAGCCTCAACGCAGATATCCGGAGACACTTCCGTGACGGTAAACGGCGGCTATGCGTATTACGCCGCTGCCGGTTCCGCCGCCCAAAACGAGGTCGGCAGCGCAACTTCCGTCGTGTCGGGCAAGTCGTCCCTCATTCTAAACGGCGGCACGATTGATTACGGGGCGTACGGCTCCGGATGGGCGCTCGGAGACAAGGCCAGGGTTGAAAACCTCGCGGGCTCGCACGTCGAAATAAACAGCGGGGCATCCGTCACATGGAATGTTTTTGGCGCGGGCGGCGCATGGGGAAAGGGCACTTCGGTCGTGGAAGGCGGCGCGAAGGTGGTCATCGACGGCGGAACCGTAGGCGGTTCTGTGCTGGGCGGCGGCGAAGCCCAGGGCCAGTCGACCTCCATTGTAACCGGCGGAACCGACGTGCAAATGAAGGGCGGCTATGCGAAGTACCTGTATGGCGGCGGCGCAAACTGGGATTTGGCGGATAGGTCCACGGAGGTTTCGGTCGATACGGCAAAAGTTTCGATTTCCGGAGGCGAAGTCGGAAGCTATGTTGCGGGCGGCGGATACTACTCCGACGTAAAGGGCCTGGCCGTGGTTGAAGTGAGCGGCGGAACCGTAAACGGAAACATTTACGGCGCCGGCGAAGGCAACGGCTCCACGGGAAGCACGCTCGTGAATGTTACGGGCGGCACCCTGAAGGCCAAGGTCTATGGCGGTGGCGTGTCAAACGCAGTCGTTGAGGGCGACACGAATGTAAATATCTCCGGAAACGTGTCGGTTTCCGAAGTTTACGGCGGCGGTCTAAACGGGTCCGTCATAAACGGGAAAACCAATGTCCGCATTGACAATGCAAGCGTTTATTACGTGATGGGCGGTTCCTACGGCGATTCCGAAATCAAGAAGGGAACCGACGTGTTTGTGGACAACGCCAGCGTAAACACGGTTTATGGCGCGGGCTGGGTTGAAAACGGCGCCTCGGAAAAAATCTCGGGCGGAACGAACGTCCATATCGGCGCAAATGTCGCCTTTGCCGATGCCGCGTCTGCGGCGGTTTACGGCGGCGGCTGGGCGAGCGGAAACGGCTCTTCCTCTGAAATAAACGGAAACACAAATGTTGTGGTCGATTCCGGCACGCCCCTTTCTGCATTTGGCGGCGGATCGGTGGGGGACAATGCCCTTTCCCGAATAAACGGCGACAGCTCCCTCACCATAAACGGCGGCAAGATCTGGACTGCCAACGGCGGGAATTACATCTACGGCTCCGGCCAGACTGCCACAAACGGCAATGCGTCTGTGATTATAAACGGCGGCGAGGTGAGCCAGGTTTACGGCGGAAGCTGGGCCAACGCGTCAAGCGGCGCCTCCAGCGACACGATAACCGGAAATACCTATGTGAAAATAAGCGGCGGAAAAATAACGGCGGACTTTGCCGGTGACGGAAATGTGTTTGGAGGCTCCATAGCAGAATCTGGCGCCACTGCGGCCGTAAACGGTTCCGCAAACATTGAAATTTCAGGAGACGCCTATGTGTCGCAGGATGTTTACGGCGGCGGTTCCGGCGCGGGTTCGGTCGTAAACGGGGATGCGAACATCACTATAAGCGGCAACGCTTCGGTCGCGGGCTCCATTTACGGCGGCGGCCGTGACGGCGCTGCGGTAAACGGCTTCAAGACCCTCAACATAGGCTCGGAGTCGGCCGCATATACGGGGGCTTCGTCTTTCGCGGTTTCCGGCTTCGACGCGATAAATGTAAATTCGGGCTCCTCCGCCGCATTCAGGGGCGCCCTCGTCCTTGGCGCCGAAGGCCAGGCTAAGGCCATGAACATCTCCGAAGGCTCGTCTGTCAAGGCGGACGGCATTACGATAAATTCCGACGGCTCCCTGTTTGTAACCCTCGGCAAGAGCGGCGTGATTGATTCTGCCGTGGTTAATAACGGGCTCTTCGCCGTTGCGGCGGGCTCGAATCTGGAGGCTGGCCAGTATTCTGTCGCGACTTCCGTTGAGGGCAATGCCGTGAAGGCGTACGGCGGCAAATTTGAAAACAATGTCTTTACGGTTGAGGCCGCGAAGCAGATGTCGATAGACGAAGCCGGGGCGCCCATAGCGGTTGTCGATAACGGCATAGTTTCGCTTTCGAGCGAAGGCGTTGCAAAAATCGACATGTCCTTCAATTCCGCCTCGGCAACGGTGAATGAAGTCAGGACTATGACCTCGAGCCTCGCCGAACAAATCGGAAGCGATTTCAAGGACATGGCAGCCTACGCGTTCGACGTCGAAATGGGCGGCGGGGACACGGTCGTATTGAGCTTTTTTGTAAACGACTCTTCCCTGAACCTCTCGGACTTCGCCATATGGCACAAATCCGAGGGCGATTCCTGGGAGAGGGCTGAAGACGACATAACGAACCTTTCCTACGACGGCAAGACGCTCTCATTTGTCGTTTCCCATTTCTCCGAATACGGATATTCGGCTGTTCCGGAGCCTGCGGCGTGCGCTGCGGTATTCGGGGCGCTCGCCCTGGCTTTTGCGGCCTGGCGCAGGCGCAGGTAAGGCAGGTTTTGCCGCATTTTTCAGGGCCTTCCGGGGAAATCTCCGGGGGCCTTTTTTTTAGAGGGGCGGGTTAAAAAAACAGGTTTCGGGCGGCGGAGTTTAAACCCAACACCCCCTCTATTGCATCGCCATGCGCAAACCCCCCGGAAAGGCCCGCAAATGCCCCTTAAAAGGCTCGCAACAAAAAACTTGACTTCGGGGGGGGGGGGTAAATACAAGTTTCCGTTGTCATAATGACGACATATCCTATAACTACCTATACACTAGAAAATAAGACATGAAAACGCTGACACGCAAGGTTGAATATCTGGGGATTTTGCCTCTATTGGCATCTTTCTCTTTTTTGCCGGATTCAAACGCCCAGTTTTACAGGGACTATATCGAATCCAGCAACCAGACTTACACGGACGCTTCCGGCATCTATTTCAACGCCGGATGGAAAAGCACGAACGACACTGTAAATTCAAGCGCCCTGTACCTTCAGAATTCTACGGATGAAAAGAGCGTAAATTACGAAATCGAATCCCTTACGCTCTCCCAGCCCACGTCGCTAAGGGTTAATTACGGCGCCAATGCAACAATCTCCAATTCGGAGCTGACGCTGAATGACCGCATTTACGTCCAAAGCGGCTCTTCATACGACCCGTCGGTCCTTTTGCTTAAAAATTGCACCACGACGTTCGTCTCGTCCAGCATGAGCCAGATAAAGAACGGTTCCTCGCTCATAGTCGAAGGCGGGAGCTTCACCGTTTCGCAGGCGGGCGAAGAAATGCAAAATATCTCGGTAAACCAGGGCTCAAGCCTCGTATTTAGAAACGCCAATGTAGATTTTACAGGCATTACCCTGCAAACCAACACCGATTCCTCATTCAAAGACAAAAGCGCCACAATTACCATAGATAACTCCACCTTTAAGACGGGGTTTGTGGACATGTACGGATACACGTCAAGCGGCGCGCTGCCTGTCATAAATGTCACAAACGGCTCCAATTTCACCGGAAGCTTCTTCAAGCAGGAGGAGGGCTACTACTTTGACGGGAAAGATTTTGTATATGGAACAATTACAACCTACGCCCGCGGCGGAACGATAAACGTAAGCGGCGCGAACACCGTTTTCAATGTTTCGGACGGCATCAAGCAGCAGGAGGATAGCTCAAGCGGCCAGGTTTACACCACGGTTCTCAACATTTCAGACGGCGGCAAGGCCAATGTAAGCGGGGCTTTGGATATTTCCACTGTATCAGTCGACAGCGCTTCCCTCAGCGCGGACAGCATCGTAGTCGGCGCCGGCAGGAGCATGAGCGTCGTTGGGGCGTCCTCGATAGAAGCGGACCTCCTTTCCGTCCACGAAGGCTCCACCGTCGCCCTTGACGGCGCGGCGACCCTCGACATCGCAGCGCTCGAGGTTATCCTTTCCTCCACGGAGCTTCAGACGGGGACTGAGTTCAATTTGAGCGACATTTTCGGCGACGATGCGAGCATCGTCCTTGCCGCCGTAAACAACAATGTTTCGATGAGCGACGCTGAAGGAAACAAGTTTGCGGCGATAGTTTCCGGGGACGGAACCATCACGGCTGGCGCTGCTGTTCCGGAGCCTGCGGCTTGTGCGGCGCTGTTCGGCGCTTTTGCTCTCGGGTTCGCGGCTTGGCGCAGGCGCGGGTAAGCGGGGTATCTTAAAATTTTTCGGGGCCTTTCGGAATTTTTCCGGGGGGCCTTTTTTTTGTGTCAGTTTGCCGACTCCCAGAAGAATTTTCTGGCTTCGAATTTTGAAATGTCAGACATATTCACATACCGCGAGCGCAGCAAGGTTTGGTCGCGGTGGCCCATGTTAAGCTGGAGGCGGGGAAGGTTTTGAAAGCATTTTGCGTGGTGGCTTGCGTAGGTGTGGCGCAAAACGTCTTGAATCCATCTTCCCTTGAAGCCTGAATCGTCGCGGATTTTGCGCCAGCGGCGGCTCCAGTTCGGCGGGCAGACATAGGAATCGCGTTTGTTTTTTGATTCCCGCAGGAACTTTTTCAATGCGGGGCAAATTTCAACGTGCCGCACTCCGCCTGTTTTGGAGCATATCGAGCGTATCGTTATAAAGCTTTCCTCAAGGTCAATGTCGCCCCATTTGAGGCGCCGGATTTCGCGGGGGCGCACCCCTGCCAGGGCAAGTATTGCAACTCCGGCCGAGCAATCGGCGTACTTCGGTTTTTTCGAGGTTTTAAGCAGGCGTTTGGTTTGGATTAAACTGAGCGGCTTTATTTCCTTTTCCAAAATCCTCCTGCGCTCCACGAGCCTGACCGGATTTTTGCAGCACCACTCGCGCCTGAGCGCGAACTCAAACAGGCCGTGGAGCATCGCCCTTCCCTTGTTGAACTGCGACGGGGTGGAGAATGATGCCGAAAGCCATGCTTCGCAGTCCGAAACCGACAGTTCTGAGAAGTTCTTTTTCGCGAGGTCGGGACGCGATTTCATCAGGCGGTTCCCGAGGTACCTGACGTCGCGGTAGGAGTCCGGGCGCAGGTGGGATTTCGCCTTCAGGTACGGCCCGAAGGCGTCCTGGGGGGAGGCTTCGCTCGTCCTTAGGTGCCGCTTGCCCGTCTCGATGACATTGGAGCAAAACTGGACATCGGAAATCTCACAGCCTCCGGGTTTTGCGTCGAGGGCGTTGCGGATTAGCCTCGCGGCGTCGAGTAGTGAAATGCCAGTTCCGTTCAACAACGTTTGTGCCGATAGAATTTCGTTTGTCATGGTATTGAGAATACGCATGTCAATAGCGAATTAGAAGATTCTATTGGAATTTGTGAAAATACATATCTTGCGCTCGATGAAACTCGGAATATAGGGGGAATATAGGGTGCGCCCCAAGCGGTAAGACATTTGTATTTTCTATAAATAATAAATTGATAATCAGTATATTGCCAAAACGATTCAGACATGCGTATTCTCAATACTATTACCATCTTAAAAGATATGAACATGATAAAAAGGAGTTCAGTCATCGTGTTTGACGCGAAGATGGAGTAAGCTGCATCGGATGCGGTTTGTTTTATTTGGAAAAACATAATATACAGGGGAAATAGTCGTATGAATGCTTGCGGGAAATATAGTTTATATGCTTTTGCATTTTTATCGAGCATTGCCGCTTTCGGCGACAATGAAGTCTTTGACGGACAAGAATTATACAATCAGAATTTTTCTTATCAATCCTTTGTAAATTCGAGCTGGGTTGGAGCTGATGCAAATCATTCATCCTTTTTTTCTTCCAATCTATGGGGTGCCAGCTTTGCCTCTGCAACGCTAACAAATACCGACTTTACAAATGCGATAATAAGCTATGCTGATTTTAGCAACGCAACATCCAAAGGTTTTACGAAAGAGCAACTGTACAGCACAAAGAGCTATAAAGACAAGGACTTATACGATGTGAATCTAGGCGGCAACGACTTGAGCGGCTGGGATTTTAAGGAGCAAAACCTCGGAAGTGCCAGCTTTTACTCTGCAACGCTAACAAATACCGATTTTAGCAAAGCAGACCTTACAAGTGCTCACTTTGAATCATCAACGCTTGCAGACACCAAGTTTACGAATGCGAATCTCGGTAGTGCTCGCTTTGACTCTGCCACGCTAACAAATGCCAAGTTTACGAATGCGAATCTC
>URJJ01000029.1 GCA_900548185.1 uncultured Opitutales bacterium | reverse complement strand
TCGGAGATGTGTATAAGAGACAGATCCGAAACGCTCCCCCCAGCCGCCCCGCCAAACAAAACTTTGCTTGAAAAACCCCGCGCCGATGAAATAGTATAAAGGCATTATGAAAAATCTCAAATCAAGGAAGGGCGGCTGCCTGTTTTCAATACTCAAGTGGCTTCTTGGAATAGCGGTAATCCTGGCGGTTGCGCTCTATTTTTTGAGCGAAAAAATTGTCAACTCCGCAATCACCACCGTGGGCACCATGGCCGGCGTGGACATGGGAGGAAACGCAAAAATAGACTGGGCGAACACGGAGTTTTCGCTGAACGACTTTTACATCGCAAACCCGGACGGCTTTTCAAAGGGGAACGCCATGAGCTTCAAGCAGGTGCTCTTCAACCCCGAAATCACGCTCGGGGGCCTCGAAGGAAGCGCGCCGTTTGAGATAAACGAAATACGCATCATAGCCCCCGCCCTCAGCCTTGAGACAAAGGGCCTTTCAAACAACCTCTCGGCCCTCAAAGACAAATTCGCGGCCCTCTCCTCCTCCAAGAAAAAGGAGGCCGCCGAACCCGCCGCAAAGAAGTCCGACTCCCCCGCCCGCAAGTTCATAATAAGGAAAATCGTGTTTGAGGACGGAACCGTGTCGGTCGGAGGCGGCGGCAAGACGGTGGAAGTCCCGCTCCCGTCGTTTATCATAAACGACATCGGCGTGAGCGAGGGCGGAGTCACAGGCGAGGAGGCGGCCGCCGACATCATGATAGTGCTCATCTCCCACGCCATAAAATCCGGAGCCGGAAACCTGCTCAACTCGGTAAACGACACCGGCAGCGACGCGGGCAATGCGGCGCTCGACATTGTGAGGGGCTTCCTCAAATAGCGCAAACCAGCCATGAACGCGGCGGCTTCAGTGCCGCCGCATTTTTTTTGCCCGCAGAACCGCCCGCCGTCAAAATTGCAGGAAAGATTTGGGATAGACGGCAAAACGGCCTAAAAAACGCCCGGGAAATCCCGGCGGAATGGACAGCGGATGGCGCCCCTTAAAAAATTGCGCAAAGCCGCAACGCTTCCCGAAAACCGGGCGCACTCGGGAAAGGCATTCCTCCCGGCAGGCGTCGCAAAAGCCGTCTTGAGGCGGAAACCGCATCCGGCAGCCTCCGAATTTTACGCATATCGCCTATGGAAAAACGCCCCTTTCTTTCGCCTTTCTGGCGCGTTTTCACTCCCCAAAACGCTTGCCCCCCCTCCGCCGCATCTGCAAGCGGGGACGCCGCCTGCGCGGCCGAAGCATCCGCGTGCGCCGCACCACCCCGTGCATGCAGCGTTAAGAAGCACAGGGCAAAACGCCCCTTGTAAAGATTTTGAAATGGAGTGCGGATTTGCCGCAAAATCTTCGCGAGGGAGTCCGCGCACGGAACCGTTTTCGATTTCTTTTAATCCCCCCAATAACTGCCGCAACCGATTAAATTTCGGGAAGCGGCATAAATATGGAATCCCCCGAAAGGGCAAAAAATTCGGGCAATGCCGCTTTACAAATGGGCGGCCGCCCCGCCACGGGCGAATTTCCCCAAAAAAAAGCGAAAGCGCGCCTGCTGGCCTGAAAAAATCCGGATGCGGCTTAAAAAAACGGCCCCCTGCAAACTCTGCGCGGAGGCCGGAAAAATAAGCGCCTGCGGGAACGCTATTTCGCGGCCCCCTCGCCCTTCAGCGCAAGCCAGTCGCCCATGACGCGCAGCGCCTCGCGCAACTGGACGTCAAATTCCGGAACGTCGTCGTCATCGCCGTCCGTTTCTCCGTCCCCTTCCGGAGCCTTGCCGCCATCTTTGGCGGGCGCCTTTTCATCCGGCTCGGCGGGTTCGCCTGCGGAAGCCGCGCCGGATTCGGCCCCGCCCTCTCCGGAGGAAGCCTTGGGCGAGTTTTTTTCCTTTTCTATGGCGCTGTCAAGAAGCACCTCTTCGCTTTTAAAATTGCCCTTGGCAAGCTCCTTCTGGCGGGCCTTCATGGAGTCGAAAAACTTCTCGTCCTCGTGAAGCTGCCTTTCGCGCGCCTTGTAGTCGAGGCTCCAGTCCTTCATGTCCCGGCGGTTTTTCAGCCAGTCGATGCGCTCGTTTAGGAATTTGAACTCGTCAAGCTCCTTCTGGCGCACGAGCGACTTTTCAGACAGCGACTTCAAAAGCTCCTGCCCCTTTTCCCCCTCCCCGTAGCCATAGCCTGCACGGATGGATGCGGGGTCGATGGCGTCCCATTCGAGGGCGTGGTCCTTTTTGTCCTCGCCAAGCTCCACCGATTCCAGCAGGGACGGGAGCGGTATGTCGCTTTTTATCCCCCTTATCTGAATGGAATCCCCGTTTGGCAGGTACCACTTCTGCACTGTGATTTTTGCGGCGCTGTTCTGGGACTTGTCGAGCACTGAAAGCTTGTATAGCCCTTGGACGGTGCCCTTTCCGTAGGTGCTGTCGTCGCCGATTATTATCGCGCGCTCGTGGTTTTGAAGTGCGCCTGCCACGATTTCCGCTGCGGAAGCCGAAAGCCGGCTCACGAGAACCACGAGCGGGCCGTTCCAGGCGACCTTCGGATTGTCGTCGCGGCGCTGCTCGACGTTGTTCATCGTGCCCCTTACCTGGAGCACGGGGCCCGTGCGTATGAAAAGGCCGGCGAGGTCGACCGCCTCGTCGAGGAATCCGCCGCCGTTTTTGCGCATGTCGAGTATTATGCCCTTCACGCCGCGCGCCTTGAGCTTTTCGATGAGCTCTTCGACATCCTTTGAAGTGCTGAACCCATTGGTTCCGTCCTCCTCGCCGTAAAAGGCGGGAATGTCTATAACCCCAACAGGTACCGCCGAAGCGCCCACGGGAATTTCATATACATACGCCTTTGCGAGCTTCTGGGTAAGCTCCACCTCCTCGCGCGTGAGGGTAATGACGCTTCTCACGCCCGGATTGTCCTTCGGCTCCACCTCTAGGCGAAGCTTGGTCCCCTCCTTGCCGCGAATCAGGCGCACAGTGCTGCGCAGCTTTTTGCCGACTACGTCCACAATGTCGCCGGTCTCCTGCCCTACCCCCACAATCTTGTCTCCGGGATGGAGGGCCTTGCTCTTTTCGGCGGGGCTGCCGGGCATGATTTCCGCCACCGTGCAGTAGCCGTCCTTGTCCTGGAGGACGGCCCCGATGCCGAAGAGCTTGTTTTCTATCGAAATTTTGAACTCCTCAAGGGCGTACTCCGAAAGGAAGGCCGAATGCGGGTCGTAGAGGTTTGCCAGGGAATTGAGGAATAGCTCCTGAATTTCGATGGCGTCGTTTTGCACGATGTTTGAAATCAGGCTCTCGTAGCGCTTCAAGACTTCGGCCTTGGCCTTTTCGAGCTTCTCCTCGTATGTCTTCGGGGCGTCCTTTAGCTTTTCGAGCTTCTCTGCGCGCTCCTCCTCCCTGACGATTTTCGCGGCGTCGTCGTCAATCTCGGCGGCGAGCTGGTTTTCCGCGTGGTCGTAGCCTATCATCTGGTTTAAGATGTCATACTTCAGGCGTTTTTCCCAGAGGTCGTCGGCCTCGGCGGCATCCTTCGGCCACTGGGACTTGCTGCGGTCCGGGGCGAAGGTTTCAGGCGAGGAAAAGTCGAAGGGCTTTTCCATGCGCGCGCGAATCCAGTCCAGCCGGGCGTTGACGCGCGGCACGAAGGTCTCGTGGTAAATCTTGTTTGCAGGCAGGATTATGCCCTGGCGCAGGAGGTTCGCCAGCGCGGGCGAGAAGGCGTCCTGGTAATACTGCACGTCGTCTGCCAGAAAGAACATGTGCAGGAAGTCGAGGCTCGACATGTACTCGCGCAAAAGCTCCCTTATATCCAGCTCGGAAAGCGGCATGCGCAAATAGTGCCCGTTTTCGATAAAGTTCACAAGGAGCGCGGACTCGCGGCGCATCTTGGGGGAAGTCACAAGAAGCGACGGGTCCGCCTCCTTCAAGAGCGCGGAGGCTTCTGGGCGAAGCGGCGCGGGAGCGGCCTGGGCGGCGGGAGCCGGAGACGGGGCGGCTGCCCTGGTTTCGGCCGGAGCCGCATATGCGAAACATCCCGCGGCGGCAGAAAGCAGCGCGGCATAAAGCCTTAAAAAGTATGAAAGTCCCTTCATATATAAAATCTCAAAATCAAAAATTGCATATTTTGCGGCGCTTGTCAGCTATTTTCACTCCGCCTGCTACAAATGCCTGAGCCTGTCCTTGGCGACGTTGAGCGTGCGCTTTTCGGCGTCCGTGAGGGAGGAGAATCCGCTGGAGGAAATTTTGTCCAGAATCCGGTTCGTCTCGCGGCGCAGGTCGGCGTCGCTTGCGATGTTCACCCTGTATGAATAGTCGCCCGCGCTTCCGTAGCGCCTTCTGCGCCCGCCTGAAAAGACCGGCAGTTTCAGTTTCCCCAGCCTGCCCTCGACGGCAAGGGCCGAAAGCACCCCCAAGGCCAGTCCGCCCAGATGGGCAGAATACGCCACGCCGCCGCCCGCGCCGCGCGCCGGAAGCTCGAAGAGCAAAAGCCCCATAAGCTCAAGCCCGGCCACGAAGTAGAGTATGAGCCTCGGGCGCATGTCAAACGGTATGAGAAAAAGCAGGAGAAACGTTATCTTTTTGTCCTCCAAAAGCACGAGGAAGGCGGAAAAGACGCCTATCACGCCCGGAGATGCGCCCACGAGCGGCGGCACGTGCATGAAAGCGGAAAGCAGCATGTATGAAACCGCGCCGCCAAAGACCGACACGCCGTATATGAGGGCCGTCCTGGCGGCCCCGAGCCTCGCCTCAAGCTGGGAACCGACAAAATAAAGCACGAGCATGTTGACGGCCAAATGCAGCAAGCCGTCGTGCAGGAAGGAGTAGGAAAAGAGCGTCCATACGGCCCCCGAAAGCACGGACGGCGGATAGAGCGAAAAATACCGCTCAAGGATGTCGCTTTGAAAATACCCCAGCAAAACCGAGTTCAGCACGAACACGGCCGCGTTTGCAAGAATCAGGGCCTTGACTGCGGTCATGCGCGAAAACGCCCCTCCCAGGGGCCCGGCCCCGCCCGTCCGGCGCGGCCTCATGTAGTCTCTATCGTACAGCATCTTTTAAAAGTTCAGAGATTGCCAGACCCGCGAGCCTGACGCCGAACACGGCGGTGACTTCCGGCGAACTCCCGATTATCTTGCGCGAATCCGCCCCGCCGCTTTCCACATGGCTTGATTCGCACGCGCATTCGTCCGAAAATACGCACATGAACTCGCCCCCCGCGCCCCCGCGCCTCAGGGCCTTCCTGACGGCGGACGCGACGGGGCACCCGAATGTCTTTGATATCGGCGCGGTTTTGATTTTTGAAGGGTCTTTTCTGCGGGCGGCCCCCATGCTGGCCACCAGCCTGAGGCCCGCTTCGGCGGAGCGCAGCGCAAGCAGCGACTTTGAGCTTATCGTGTCTATGGCGTCCACAACGACGTCCGGCCGCGAGCCGAGCAGGCCGCCCACCGACTCCGCATCCACAAACCCGTCGAAAACCTCGACGGACGCCGAAGGGTTTATGTCAAGAATCCTATCCCTTTGCACGTCCGTCTTTCTGCGCCCGACTGTTGAAGTCAGGGCGCCTATCTGCCTGTTTATGTTTGAAAGCTCAAACGCGTCGCAGTCTGCAAGCAGGAACCCGCCAACGCCCATCCTGGCGAGGATTTCGCAGGCGAAACCTCCGACCGCCCCCAGGCCGCACACAAGCGCGCGCGACGACGCGAGCGCGCGGCACGCGCCGTCCCCGTAGAGAACCCTAGTCCTGGAAAACCTGTCGCCGTCCACCTGAAAAAAGCCTTAAGAAATTATCTTCCAAAATTTTGGACATGTTTTCGGCGCTTTCGTTCCTGAGTTCCGCAAGAACCCCCACAACCCGCTCCAAATCCTCCGGGTCGGCCCCCCCGTCGGACTCAGCCAGAATGCGGTCTGCCGGCGCCGAGGCCGCGCAGGCAAGGCCCTTCATGCTTCCCAGCTCCCTCATCCCGAAAGAGAAGTAGGCCCCCATTTCCGAGAGCGTTTTAAGCGCATCCGGCGGGCATTTGGCCGCATGTATCAAAACTCCGCGCGCGGGCGCGCATTTGCCAAGAATTTCAAGCAGGTCGCCCCACGCGCCTCGGCAGTGGATGACGGCGGGCAGGCCGAGGTCCGACGCGGCGCCGAGCTGGAACTCAAAAAATGACTTCTGCGAGGCGTAGTCGGAGCCGCACTTCCTGTCGAGCCCGATTTCCCCCACGGCGTCCGCCCCCTCCAGAAACTCCATCACAGCGTCCGCCGGAAAGCGCCTGGCGCCCGACGGAACGAACCACGGGTGTATGCCGTAGGAGGCGAGCAGGCGCCCGCCGCATGCCGCAGCCGCCTCGCGCAGGTCGTCCATGTCGGATATTCCGGCGGAACAGTCGCATGCGGTTACGCCGCTTTGCAAAAATGCGGAAAAGCTGTCCGCGTTTTCGGGGAAATGGAGGTGGGAATGCGCGTCGTAAAGCTTCATTGCAGGGCGCTTTCAAAGACCTCCCTGGCCAGCGAATCGGGCACGCCGCTTTTTACGACGGCCCTGCCGATGCCCTCCAAAAGCACGAAGCGGGAGGCTCCGGCGAGCGTCTTTTTGTCGTGCCGGGCGGCTTCCATCAGGGCGTCGGGCGATATGGGCTCGCGCAGCTTCAGCGGGAGCGAATAGGCCCTGAGAACCCTTTCGACCCTCTCCGTCTCGGAATGCGCAAGCATGCCCAGGCGCTCCGACATGCGGCAGGCCAGAAGCAGCCCGAGGCCGACCGCCTCGCCGTGGAGGTACTTCCCGTAGCCAGCCGTGTTTTCAACGGCGTGCGCGAAGGTGTGGCCGAGGTTTAAAAGGGCCCTTCCGCCGTCCTTTTTGTTCTCGCATTCGTCGTCGGCGACGACTGCGGCCTTCATGCGGCAGCAGTGCGCCACAACTTCGGGCATCATCGGATGCGAGGGGGAAAGCGGGGGGTCGAGCCTTTCAAGCTCCCCGAAAAACGCGGCGTCGCCGAGCATTCCGGTCTTTATGATTTCCGCCATGCCTGCGGAAAATTCGCGCGGCGGGAGGGTGTCGAGAAATGCCGTGTCTATAAATACGGCGCGCGGCTGGTGGAATGCCCCCACGAGGTTCTTGCCCTCGGGAATGTTTATGCCGGTCTTTCCGCCGACTGACGAATCGACCATGGCAAGTAGGGTGGTCGGAACCTGGCAGAAGTCGATGCCGCGCATGTAGCTTGCCGCAGAGAACCCGGCCAGGTCCCCGACGACGCCCCCGCCGAACGCGAACACGCACCCGCTCCTGTCAACGCCGGCGCGCGCAAGCTCCGAGCATATTCGCTCAAGGTTTCCGAACCGCTTTGCGCCCTCGCCGTTTTCGACGATTATCCTGGCGCAGCGCTCCAGGCGCGGGTCGTCGACCCTGACGAAGCGCCCCCAGACGTTTTCCTCGCTCACAAACGCCACCGGCCTGCCGCCCGCCACGCGCTCTGCCGCAGAGGAAAGCGCGAGCGCGAGCGCGCCGCGGGCGATGTAAATATCGTAGCTTCTGCCGCCGAGTGCGACGTTTACAATGCTAGTTTTCATCTGTTCCGAAAACCCCTTCCGAGTATGCCTTTGAATCGAATTTCTGGAGGTCCTCGGCCCTCTCCCCAAGCCCGACATAGAGGATGGGGAGCTTGAGCCGCCTGTAAATTCCCGCGAGGGCGCCGCCCTTGCTGGTGCCGTCGAGCTTTGTGATTATCATGGACGTGAGGCCGAAGGCCCTGTCGAAGGCCTCCGCCTGCTCTATGCTGTTGGAGCCGAGGCTGCCGTCAACGACGATTACGGAATTGTGCGGGGCGGCCGGGTCGTTCTTTTCAAGCACCCTGCGGATTTTTGCGAGCTCCTTCATGAGGTTTTCCTTGTTGTGAAGGCGCCCGGCCGTGTCGAGTATGAGAAAGTCCGCCCCCCTGGCCTTCGCGGCCTGCCAGGCGTCCCACGCGACGGCCGCAGAATCCGCGCCGTGCGAGCTTGCCACAAGCTCGACGCCGAGCCTTTCGGCCCAGGTTTTTATCTGCTCGTTTGCCGCCGCCCTGAAAGTGTCGCAGGCTCCCAGAACCACGCGCGCGCCGGACTTCTGCAAAAGCGACGCGAGCTTTGCCGCCGTCGTGGTCTTGCCCGAGCCGTTCACGCCCACAAGGCATATGACAGTCGGCATGCCGGGGGTTTCCGAAAGCCTGAAGCCGCCCTCGGAGCCCGCGAGGATGCGCGACAGCACCTCCGCCCCTATCCTGGCGGCGTCCCTGCCGCGCAGCTCCCTCTCGCGCCTGAACGCGTCGCGTATGGCGGACACCACGTCGCCCGTCGTCTCCCAGCCGAAGTCGGCGCCGTAAAGGGTCTCCTCTATGAAGTCTATGTCCTCCTCGCCTATCTTTTTGGAAAACAGCGAGGCTAGCCCCCCGAGCGCGCCCCTGGCGGTTTTGGCAAGGCCGTCCTTGAATTTCTTTAAAATCGAAAACATCTCAAATTATGCGCGGGCGCCCGCCCCCGCCCGGGACCCCTACCTGGGGCGCCTGGTGACGGAGGGCTTCTCCGGGGCGGAGTCCTTTATCCTGTCCAGAACGCCGTTTATGAAGCGCTTTGATTCGGGGCCGGAAAACATTTTGGAAAGGTCAATGGCCTCGTTTATGGAAACCACGCAGGGTATGTCGCCGCGGTGGAGCATCTCGAACACGGCGACCCTGAGGATGGCGAGGTCGACCCTTGAAATCCTGTCTATCGACCAGTTTTCGGCAACCTCTGCAATCTTTGAGTCAATTTCCCCCAGATTTGCGAAAACGCCCGCTATAAGCTCCTCGGCGAAGGCGTAAAACGACCTGTCGCGCGGCTTGAAAAAGAAAAATTCGCTGGCGCTCTCGGGCGAGTGGGGGCGCTTGTTCATGCAGCACATGTAGATGTACTGCACGGCGGCCGCCCTGTTTTCGCGCCGGGCGCTCATGCCCATCGCGTCGATGTCTTCAAAATCCCCGGCCATATATCAGTTCTCCGAGTCGTATTCAGCAAGGAACGAGTCGGTGAGCCACGCCATTTCGAGGGCGGCCTCGCCGAACTCCACGCCGCGGCGTATCGAGCCTATGGTTCTGGCCTCGGCCTGCTCGCGCGTCTCGGCCACGATTATGCCGTTTATAACCGGCAATTGCGCGGCCAGGGCAACGCTCTGGATGGCGGTGGCGGTGGAGTTTCCGATTATCATGTGGTGGGGGGTCTCGCCGGCGATAACGACGCCGAGGGCGACCACCGCGTCAAAGTCGTCGCTAGTGGCGAGCAGGTTGCAGACGTGCGGCAGCTCGCCCGAGCCCGGAACGCGCATCACCCGGATGTTTTCGGCGGGCACGCCCGCGCAGCGGATTGTTGCGAGAACGTCGTCCAGAAGGGCGTTTGTAAGCTCCTCGTTGAAGCGCGCGGCCACAATGCCGAAGCGGTACATGCTCGCGTCGAAACTGGGTCTTGAACCCCTGTTCAAACTCATATCTTTATTTCCTCTATGATTTCCAGGCCGTAGCCGTCGGGAAGGCGGTGGTGGCCCGGATGAGTGGTTAAAAGCCTTATTTTTGAAATCCCGAGCTCCCGGATTATCTGCGAGCCGATGCCGTATTCGCGCGAAGTCGGCGTGGAGGGGCCTCCGGAATACGGCTCGACCCCCCCGTTTTCCCGGCTCACATAGACGAGGGCCCCGCATCCGCAGGAGGCTATCTTTTCCATGGCCCGCCCAAACGAGCCCGAGCCGGAGGAAAAGCCGTCCGCCGCGAGGAGGTCGCCCAAGAGGTTTTCGGAATGCACCCTCACGAGCGCGGGCTCGGCCGACGGTTCTCCCCTTACGAGCGCGTAGTGCATGCGCCTGCCGGGAATCGACTTCAGCCCTATGAACCTGAAGCGCCCGAAGCGCGTGTCGAGGTCCCGTTCAAATGTGCGCTCCATGAGCTTTTCATGCCGGAGCCTGTATTCGATGAGGTCGGCCACGCTCATGAGGCGCATGCCGTGCCTTTTTTTGAACTCCACCAGGTCCGGCAGTCGCGCCATCGTGCCGTCGGGATTCAGAATCTCGCATATTGCGCAGCACGGCTTCAGGCCCGCGAGGCGGGCCAGGTCAACGCTGGCCTCGGTGTGGCCGCCGCGCTCCAAAACGCCGCCGGGCCGCGCCCTCAGGGGCTGGACATGCCCGGGGCGCACGAAATCGCCGGGGCCGGCCGAGAAGTCGGCCATGAGGTTTATGGTCCGCGCGCGGTCCGCCGCGCTTATGCCGGTGGAGACACCGCTCGCCGCGTCGAGCGTTACGGTGAAGGCCGTGCCCTTCGGGTCGCGGTTTACCATCACCATGTCCTCTATTCCTATCTGCGACAGGCGCTCTGCGGTGGTGGGCGCGCACAGAAGCCCGCGCGCGTGCACGAGCATCGTGTTTATCGTCTCCGGCGTGGCCTTTTCGGCGGCCACTATCATGTCGCCCTCGTTTTCGCGGTTTTCGTCGTCCACGACGATGACAATCCTGCCCTCGGCAAAATCCCTTATGCAGTCCTCAACCCTGTCAAGCGAGCTTTTCATATGTAAAGCGCCCATTATTGGGGATTGGAGAGGAGCTTGTCTATATCTTTTTGCTCCAGGCGGCGGAACGAGCCCTCCGGAATCCGGCGCAGCTCGTAGCGCCCTATCTGGATTCTGACAAGCTCCTTTACAAAGTAGCCCACGGCCTCGAACATCCGGCGTATCTCGCGCTTGCGGCCCTGGTTCAGCCAGACTTCAAGGCGGCGCCCGTAGAGCGGGGTGTCCTTGCGGGCGAGCGTCGAAACCCTGGCCGCGCGCAGCTTCTCCCCGTCGTGAACCACCCCGTCAAGGAGCCTTCCGATGAGGGTCCTGTCGAAGTCGCGGTTGAGGAGCACCCGGTAGCGCTTTATTATGCCGCTTGAGGGGTGGATTATCCTGTTTGCAAGGTCGCCGTCGTTTGTGAGGATTAGCAGTCCCTTCGAGTTTTTGTCGAGCCTGCCCACGCAGAAGAGCTTCATGGCATCATAGGGCGGAGGCAGGAGCTCGAAGACGGTTTTTCCGCCGAACTGGTCGGCGTTTGTGCAAAGGCAGCCCTCGGGCTTGTTCATCGCAAGCACGACGCGGCCGTCCGGCGCGGCCTTTACGGCCCTGCCGTCAACCACGACCCTGTCCTTTTCGGGCTCGACGTCGGCCCCGATTTCGGCGGGGCGGCCGTTTATGCTGACGCGCCCCTCCGCAATGCGCTGCTCGGCCTCGCGCCGGGAGCACACGCCGCAATGCGACAGATATTTCTGAATTCTCATCAGGACTCAGCCGCGCCAGCCGCAGGCGTCGGCCACAAAGTTTTTAAATCTCTCCAAAAGCTCCCCGTAAACCCTGACGTTTTCCGGGTTCGGCATCACGGCCTTAGAGGCGTCGTCCGCGCAGAACTTCGCGGCCAGATCCTCCCACGAGAATCCGCCCGCACCGTTGGCCGCCCTCATCGCGGCGCCGAGCGCGGCGGAATTGCCCACCTTCATGCGCTCGATTTTGGCGTTGAATACGTCGGCGGCCACCCTGGCCATGCCGTCGGACTTGCTCGCGCCGCCCGTCAGGCGTATGCGCGCGGGCTTTGACGACATCCAGTCGCTGCGCAGCTTCATGTTCATAAACTGCCCCTCGACGAGGGCCCTCACAAGGGCGGCCCTGTCGGAGCCCGCCTCGAATTCGGCAGAGCCCCTGAGCTTCGGAGCAGAGGAATTCACGCGGGGGGCGATTTCGTCGCCGTAGAAGGGTATCATCATGTTGCCGCCGTTGCCGGCGGGCGTGGTTTCAAATGAGGTCTTGTCGAAGAAAGTCCAGTCGGCCGATATGTCGGCCTTGAGGTGTTCGCGGGCGAGAGACCCGTTTCTGAAGCATATGAGGCTCATGAATCCTCCGGCGGGATTGCCGAACACGTGGCCGCACATGGCAGGGTCGGTGGCAAGCTCCTTCATGGAGGCGAAGAACGTGTCGCTCGTCCCGAGGCTTATGGCGGCCGTGGCGTCGCTCATGGCGCCCACGCCTACCAGGGAGCTGGGGTTGTCGCCCGTAAAGAGGACAACCTTGGCGTCGGGGCTGAAGCCGTACTTTTTCACAAAATATCCGGAGACGCCGCCGGCCGTGTTGCCGGAGGGCTCGCACGCGGGGAGCCTGTCCCCGAGGCCGGGCGCTACGGCGTCCATTATGCGGGCGTCCCATGCCAGCGTTTCGAGGTTCAGGAGGTTCATGCCGGCCCCGTCGCCAAAGTCTATCGCGCAGTCGCGGCCGGCCATGAGGGAGCATATGAAGGAGCTAACGAGGTGGATGCGCCGGGTCCTGGCGTAGTTTTCGGGCTCAGTCTTGAAAAACTTGCGTATCTGGGCCGCCGTGAAGCGCTCTATCGCCCCGGAGCCTGTGATGCGCGAAAGTTCGGCGTCGCCGCCGACTGCGGCCGCTATTTCGCGGCATTCGGCCGTGGTGGAAGTGTCCATCCATATCGGGGAGGTGGCGCGGGAGAGCATCGGCCCAACCTGCTCGGCCAGTCCCTTCGACGCGTCGAGGGCCCCAACCGAATCGAAAAACGCCCCGTTCAGGTACACGCTGCCGTGCTGCTGGCCCGAGCCGGACACGGCCGCGACGCCGGAAAAGTCGAAGCCGTCGGCCTTCATGGCAGAAAACAGCCTGTCGAGCGAGTCGGCCCACATCAAGGGGTTGGCGTGGACGACTGAGGGATCGGGATTTTTAAGGTACCCGGAAGGGGATGCGTACTCGGGCATGTCAGCCCCGAAATTGATGCTCTTTGAATAGACGACTTCTCCGGAGAGGGCGTCTATTGCGAGCGCCGACATCGACTGCGTGCTCGCGTCCAAACCTAGGAATATTTTTGCCATAAGAACCTTAAAAGATGAAATTAAACGCCTGAAAATGCAATATCCCGGCCTATTTGTACAGCCAGAAATTCCGGCTTTTTTCCCTGAAGCGCCCGGCCTCAAGCTCCCAGCGGGCCATGAAGCCGCCGACGTTCGCCCCACGGCCCCTCTTTGAGATTTCCGCCCACCACGCCTCGGAGCCCACGTGCTTGTTGAAAAGAAGCGCGGGGCCCGCCGCAGCGGAGGCGAACGGGTTCGAGCCGGAAAATTCGCACGCGAGGGCCATCAGGTGGAAGCTCAGCTCCGTCGGGCGCAGCTTCTCCCAGTCGGTTATCATGACGTACACGCCCTCGCGGCCCGCGGCGTTTTTTGCGGGCCTGAAGTCGAGTCCCGCAATCTGCTTTGCCTTGAGCCTCCTTGCGATTTCAACCGCCCCCCTGCCCTTGTAGGTCAGAAACCTGAACGGGTATTCGGAGCCGTAGCCGTGCTGGAAGCCCCCGAGCTGGCAGCCCAGCCCCGTCATGGAATAGCCGACTGCGGCGGCGTAGGTTGGGATTGCCGGGCTTGTGGGAACCCATTTCAAGCCGGTCTCGGGCCACTGCATCGACCGCCTCCAGCCCGTCATTCGTATTACGCGCAGCCTGCCGGCCCTCCGCGCCTTCTCGGGTATCTGGAGCCAGCCCGGCGTCCCCTTTGCCATTAGCGCAATTTCTCCGATGGTAAGCCCGTGCACGTAGGGCGCGGGGAACATGCCCACGTAGCTTTTGAACTTCATGTCGAGCATGGGGCCGTCGACCTTAAGGCCGCCGAGCGGGTTCGGCCTGTCGAGCACCATGACCTCCTTGCCGCTTTCAAAGCACGCCTCCATGGCAAGCAGCATGCAGCTAACATAGGTGTACGAGCGCGACCCGACATCCTGGAGGTCTATGACGAGGGTGTCGATTTTTGAAAGCATCTCAGGCGTCGGCTTGCGGTACTTGCCGTACAGCGAGTAAACCGGCAGCTTCGTGCGGGGGTCTATCCTGTCAAGCACCGGCTTTTCCGCGCGCTCGTTGCCGTATATGCCGTGCTCGGGACCGAACAGGGCCACAAGATTGACGTTCCGGGCCCTGTGCAATACGTCGACAGTCTGCCTTCCGTCGCCGTTCACACCCGCAGGGTTTGTAAGAAGGCCCACGCGCCTGCCCTGCAAGGCGGCGAAATTGGTTGCGGAGAGCACGTCTATGCCGAGTGAAACTTTGGCGCGGGCCGGAACCTTCGCCGCCTGAGCGTAAAGAGCGGGGTTCCTGGTCTTGAAAGTGCGCTTTTCGGAGGCCGCCTGGCATGCGGCTGCAAGTCCCGCAAAGAGCGCGAGGCCCGCGATGGCGATGGCGGCGCGCCGCGCGGCAAACCTGTGAGCCAATCCCCTCATTTTGCCGCCCCTGAAACAGAGGTTTTCCCGCCCGCCATAGCGAGGTAAAGCCACGTGGAAAGCGCGGCGCCCGCGACTGAAATCACGAGGCCGCCGCTGAATATGGAGAAGGCCACATGCAGTATGGCGTCCCAGTTTGCGAGCTTTTGCATGGCAGACTCAATCCCTTCGCTGTATAGGACGCTTGCAAGGTTCATGTCGAGGCTCCCTGCGCCGAAGAGCCTTATTATAAAGTCGCCTATGGTGTACTGGGCCACGAGTATAAAGGGGATGGAAACAGGGTTTGTAATCCACTGGAGGGCCATGGCTACCAGGCAGTTCCCCTTGAGGGGGATGCACAGTATGAAGGCCGAAACCATCTGTATGGAATATATCGGCACCAGGGCCACAAGCCACCCTATCCACAGAGCGGCGACCACGTTTCTGCGCCTGAACTCCCACAGGTACGAACGCTTTCTGGCAGTTGCCGCAAAATATTTCAGTATGGGATAGCGGTGCAGGTTGGACTTGCGCGGCATGGGCCGCATCAGTTTTTTTACAAGCCTGATGCGCCTGTAGCGCGATTCCATTTGCTCCCGGGTCTCCACTTTGCAGCCTTATTCAGTCTTCCGCCTGCGGGCCGGCCCGCAAACCTGTTTTGAATATAGACAATTTATACAAATCATTAGCAAGAAAATTAATTGCAAGTTTTTTGGAACCATTCCCCCGGAAAGGCTACTAATATGGTATGCATACGGGCAATGTCCGCAGGCTGTGCGTCCCAAAAGGCGCAAAACCGCGCCAAAACGGCGCACACAGTTTTTATACGGCGCAGGGCGAGGAGGGACGGCCGCTGCGCAAGTGGTTGGCCAGCAGCTCAGAACCCTCGATAAAAATCAGGCGAAAAACCGGCGCTACACCGCCTTCGCCGACACAAGGAAAGCAAATGAACTCCAAGACAAAGAGCGAATCGACATCAACCCTCAACCGCAGCCAACAGAAACTCGTAATCGAACATTACCCGCTCGTGCAAAAGGTGGTAAACTCCATAAGGGGGCGCCTGCCTTCGCATGCCGACCTGGACGAGCTGCACTCCGCAGGCGTCGGCGGGCTGGTTGACGCATCGCTGAAGCTCAAGCCCGAAAAGGCCGGATCGTTCGGCGCCTACGCCTCAATGCGCATACGCGGAGCCATCATGGACGAGCTGAGAAAGCTCGACTACATGCCCCGCTCGGCGCGCCAGGACGCCAAGCGCATAACAAAGACGCGCGACGCTCTGGAAAGCGACCTCGGACGCGAAGCCTCCGACGACGAAGTGCGCGGGGCCCTCGACCTCTCCCGCAAACAGTTCACAAAGGTTCTCCGCCGGACGCAGAACATAGCGTTTGTCTCGCTGAACGACGACTCCTCCAAGGACGGCGAAGTCCGCGACTTAAGCGAGATAATACCCGACGAAAGCGCCGCCACCGCAGTCGAAAAGATTGAAAAGGAGGAAATGTCCAAACTCCTGCGCGAGCGGCTGCTCAACCTTCCTGAAAAGCAGCGCCGGATAGTCGAAAGCTACTACTTTGAAAGCAAGAAGCTCGCCGAAATTGCGGGCGAATTCGGGGTGAGCGAGGCCCGCATCTGCCAGATACACGCCCAGGCCCTGAAGACCCTCCGCGCGAAGTTCCGCAACTAGCCAAACGCCCGCAGGCATGGGAAAGCCGGGACCCGCAGCGCCGACGCCGCGGGTCTTTTTGCATTTTTCAAACCGCCCGCTCTCCGCTGAAAAAATCCCCAAACGCCCCCATGCAGAAATGCCCCGGTTAATTCACCAATCATAAAGATGTTGATAAACACGGCGCACTGTATCGCACAATGCAATCCGCCAGATTGCGCCCCTTTTGCTTAAAAAATACCGAACCCACCCCGGATAGCCGCAATTTTTGGTTGCCTGAAAACGGAAAAATTGAAAAAAACGGCATAGATAAGAACGGCCCAAAAACCAGGCAGGCGGATAACGCCCGCAGGCGGGGCTGGTTTTCCCAAGAGGCGGTTTTGCCGTAAAATCCGCCTTTTTAAAGGGGCTTGGCCGAGAAAAGCCCAACGCTCACAGGAGCAAAACGGCCCGCAAAGCCATAATGGAGCGCCAGATTATGAAAACAAAAAGGATTTGCAGAATCGCCTTCAGCCCGACCCACGGGACCGACGCCGTCGCGGCGGCCATTGCATGCGCCTGGGAGGCGCCCGGACTTCGCATAGACCTGACAGACCGTTCGGATGATTTCTCAAAATACGCCTTCACCCGGGATGACATGTGCATTGCGGCGGCCCCGGCATATGCCGGACGCATCCCCGAAGCGGCGGCCGAAAGGCTCAAAATGATGGACGGCGGCGGCGCGCCTGCCGTCGCCGCCGTGGCATACGGAAACCGCGCCTACGACGACGCCCTCATCGAACTTTGCGACACCCTTGGGGCCGCCGGATTCCGCGTAATCGCGGCGGTCGCCGCAATCGCCGAACACTCCATATGCCGCCAGTTTGCAGCCGGAAGGCCCGACCGGGACGACCGCGGCATTCTGCGCTCGTTCGGGGAAAAAATAATGCGGGCTTCCGAACTCGGGTTCGTTCCCGCAAAAGTTTCACCCCCGGGGGCGCGCCCGTACCGCCAGCGAGTAAAAATCCCGATGACGCCCCACGCGGGCGGGGCATGCACAAAGTGCGGAATATGCGCAAGAAGGTGCCCCGTCGGAGCCATTCCGGAAAACGACCCCTCTGAAACCGACGCGGAGCGCTGCATAACATGCATGAGGTGCGTCACGGTCTGCCCCCACAAGGCGCGCAGGCTAAACCCGGTAAAACACTGGCTCGCCCGGCGCAAGCTGGAAAAGGTCTGCTCCGTCCCGCGAAAAAACGAGCTTTACATATGGATGGCTCCCGGCGGGCGCGATTCGTAAAACTTTCCTGCGGATTTCGGGCAGGGCGTAAACATCTCCGCCCGGAAAGAAACATCCCCCGCCCGGAAAATTTCGCCGCAGAATCCGGCGGCCCCTCACCAACCCACGCCCCGCCTTTTATTTGATAAAATCGCACCGGAATATTTGGGCCTTGGCGGGCGGACCCGGAAATCAGTTACCGCGTTTGCGGCGCAGAAATTTCCCTCTGCGGGTATTTCCCCCGCCCAATGCGCAAAGCCTTGCAAATGCAAAAAAATTCCGAAATCCGCCTTGCGTTCCCACGCCTGTGCAGACCCAGCTTTTACTTGGAATATCCGCACAGCTTTTCAAGATGCGAAGCCCATTTGATAGAAAAATAAGTCAATACTCCTGCAAAATCGCCCGCAAAGACCGCGCAGCCCCCCATTGCCTCCCCAATTCAACCCCATTTTCGCAAACGCGGCAAAAATCGGGCGAAAAAAAAGGCCGGAACCCAATCGGCTCCGGCACATTCCGGGATGCGCGGCACGGCGCCGCCCGTCATTCGGCCTTCGATATGGTGACCACGACCCTGACCACCTTGCGTTCGTCGCCCTTGAATTTTGAGCGGATTTTCGCATAGTCGCCCGAGGCGTCGAGGGGGCTTTTTTTGCGCGCCGGCTGGCTGGGGGTGCCGGCCTCTATCGTTTTCGACACATTGTCCTCGGCAAATATGGAAGTTGCGTTCCGGGCCGAGCTCAAGCTTCCGCCCTGCTTTTCGGGGCGGGCTATCTGGAAGCAGTACGGCTTGCCAAGCTCCATCACGACCCCTTCGGCCTTGGGCATTTCCACGTATTCTATGTCGAGCGAGCAGTTCATGGAATTGCCGTTGTTGTTGCCCTCGGGGTCGGTGAAACCGAGTATGCGCGACACGGCGTATTCAAAATCGACGAGAGCGGCCTTGTCGGAGACTTTTTTGAGGTCGATTGCGCAGAAAGTGCCGTAAGGGTATGTGCCGCTCGGGATGAGCGTTGTGGAAAGCATGCGCTTGTAGTATTTTTTCACCTTTTCGTCGAGGGCCGAAACGAGCTCCTTTTGGATGTTCGTATTGCGCTTTGCCCTGTCGTAGGACGCTTTGAACTTCTCATATTCCGCAGCGGCCTTCTGGTATGCGGCCGTGTTTTTGTAGGCGGAATTGTCGGGCGGCGGGGTGAACCCCCTTTTGCCGAAGCCGCGCGAGCCGGGAATGGACGGCTTGCCTTCGGCCGCGCCCCCCCCGGCCCTTCCGGCGAGCTTTTCAAGGCGCCTCATTTCGGTTTCCAGCCTGTCGAGTTCGTTGTCGAGTTTCTCGGCGGCGGGGATGGAAAGCTCCTTTTCCATCTTCTTTGTGATTTTTTCGCGCTGCTCCCGCTCAATCAGGGCGAAAGTCTTGACGCCCTCGGCGCCGAAGCCCACGGCGTCTATCGTGGCCTCAAAGCCCTTCATCTGGGAGCCCCCCGGCTCCATCCTGAATACGGCGTCCGGATAGGCGGTCTTGTCGGCCACCGTCTTTACGGTGACGTTGTAATACTCGGCGGAAGCGGCCGAAGCAATAGCGAACATGCCGCAAAAAGCTAGAAATTTTCCCATCATACGAGTCAAAAAATCTATTTTTACAAAACGGATTCAAGCAAAAAAAACCCGCATGCGGTATTGTCCGCACACGGATTAAAAAATTCCGCATGGCGCGCCGAAACAGGGCGACGCTAGCAGGCCCAGGTGCGCTTCTTATGACGATTGCTCTTGGAGCGCTTGCTGCGCTTGTGCTTGTTCATCTTCAGTCTGCGTTTCTTCTTAAGATTTCCCATATTCGATAATATATTTACCTTTTGAGTTAAAACCTGTAAAGAATCTCCTTTTGCGGGTGTTTGTAAAGCTTTTTTTTATTCCGATTTGGACGGCATGATTCCGACGGCGTAGCCGTCCCTGCCTTTCAGGTATTCCGCAGCCGCGGCGCGGACGTCCGAAATGGTGATTTCGGAGTACCCCGTTTCAAATGTTTTTGCGATTTCCCGGCGCAGGGGGTCCGCCTGGTAGAGCGGCATGACGTAGTTTGCCCAGTAGGAATTCAGGCGCCTCGTCTTTTCTACCTGCTTTATTATCGGGGCCTTGGCCCTGACGAATTCGTCCTCGCTTATCTCCTCCGATTTTGCGCGCGCCGCCTCCGCCATCAGCTCCGAGACCTCGGAATTCATGGACGGGACGACGTCGCTTACGGCGGAAAGGATTCCGAAGTTGAATGCCTGGCTGGAATTGTTGTAGGCAAACGGGCTGTACACCTTGCCCTCCCTCTCCCGGACGCTCTTTCTGAGGGCGTCGCTCAGCACGGCCCCGAGGATGTTTGCGGCGCGCATCTTCCGGATGTCCCTACGGTCGCACGTGGGCCAGACGCGCATGGCTATGGACCTTTCGTCGGCGCTGTTTTTCACAAAGAAGGTCTTTTCCATTTCGGAAGTGAAGGTTATCCTGCGCTTGTCTGAATAGTCCGGCCTTTCGGCGGCGCGCCCGGGCATCGAGCCGAAGAACTCGCCGAGCCATCCGGCCGCCTCCGCCTCGTCAAAGTCCCCGGCTATCGAAATTTCCATGTACGAGGAGGCCATTATGGGGCCAAGCCACGCGCCGAGGTCGCCCATCGTCAGGGCGTCGGCCTCCGGGCGCGGCGGGAATGCCAGCATGTAGTTCCCGTCCGTCAGCCACCCGTCCACCCTGACGAGGGCCGCCTCGGGATTGGTCTCCACCTGCCGATAGCGGGCTGCTATGATTTTTTTAACGTACGATGTCGCGGATTCTCTGAATGCCGGGGCGCGCATGTAGGTGGCCATGAGGGCGAGGGCGCTTCTGAGGCTTTCGGTAGTTGTGGAGCACGAGAACGAGAAGGCGTCCCCCTCCGCAGTGAAATTAAGGGATATTTGCATGTCGGACTTTGCCACGTTTATCTCGTCGTAGCTTTGCATTTCAGTGCCCCCAAGCAGCATCCCGGCGGCGATGCCCGCAAGGGCCGGCTTTTCCCGAGGGAGGTCGTACCTCCCCCCGCCGAAGGATATGTTAACGACGACCTCGCCGCGCGCGAAGTCCGTCTTTTTGAGGTTTGCCCTGACGCCGTTTGCGAATTTAAGCATCGATATTCCCAAACCGCCGTCCTCCTTTGAAACGGGCCCGCGCGCGGCGCCGAAATCGGCGAACTTAAGCGGTTCGGCGGCAAGCGGGCCGTAGAGCCCGGCGGGGGAGTCCGACTCTATGAGCGAGCGGAAGCCGTCCGCGACCGCGCCGCCCCCCGAAGAAGGGACGTCGACCGTGCGCGCAAACAGGCGCGCGCCGGAGGCGAACTTCCGGAACATTTCCGAGGCGTCCGCAGCGGTAAAATCCCTGAAAGCCTCGCGCGCAATCTCCAGATCCGATTCCGGGTCCGTGACAGTCTCGCCGGCGGAGAGGGCGGATGTTATCGCGTCCGCAAGCGAGGCCGACTGGCGCGTCGGCTTGCCCCTGACCTGGCTTTCGAGGGAATTCAATATTTCGGATTCGGCCTTCTCAAGCTCCCACTCCCCGAAGCCGTTTTTGACGAGTCCCCTGTACATGCGCGCCGCCTCCTCGGCCATGGCCGGGGCGTTGGAGACGTTGGCGCGGGCGCCTATCGTGAACACCTCCGCGTAATTTTCAAACGAGCCGAAATCGGCGTACGCTGCGGAAAACCTGGATTCGGGCGACGACTTTCTGGCGTCGAAGCGCAGGGTCGCGGCCTTCGCCATGGCGGAAAATCGCATGTCGCGTATGCGCTTTTGCAGGCCGTCTTCCGGATAGGCGACAGGCCCGACAAGGTAGATGCCCGCCGAGCAGTCGCGCGCATCCCCGTCCTCCACGTGCCAGACCTGCGGCGCCCCGCCGCCTGCGGCATTGAACCTTTCAGGGTCCATCGCCCGTGCTTCTGCGGAAGCATCCGCAGAAAGGGCGGAAAATATCGGGCGGGCCTCGGCGAATATCCCGGCCGGATCAACGTCCCCGGCCACGACGAGGGCCATGTTTTCAGGGCGGTAGTTGGCCTTGTAAAATTTTTCAAATTCCGATTTCGGGGCGTTTTTTATCACTTCCTCCAGGCCGATGGGCATGCGCCTCTCGTAAACGGAGCCCTTGAAGAGCGACTTTATGAGGCCGACGGACAGGCGGTACCCGGAGGTGTCGCGAGACTTTTTCTCGGCGAGGATGACGCCGCGCTCGCGCTCGATTTCAGATTCCCCGAAAAGGATTGCCCCGGCGTAGTCGCCCAAAAGCCTGAGGCCGTCGAGCGTCATGGCGCGGGCGTTTGAGGGCATGTCGATTTTGTAAACGGTTTCGCTGAAGCCGGTATGGGCGTTAGTGTCGGCCCCGAAGGCCATGCCGAGGCGCTGGAAATACTCGACCATCTCGCCCTTGGGAAAATTCTTCGTGCCGTTGAAGGCCATGTGCTCGACAAAATGGGCGATCCCCTCCTGCCCGTCCGCCTCTGCGGCTGACCCGCGCCTCACAAGCAGGCGCATCGAAACGCGCCCGGGCGGCTCCGAATTCGGATAAACCGCGATGGTGAATCCGTTTTCGAGCGTCTCGATGCGGAGGTTTGCGTCGGGCGCCAGGGGCGCGTTGGCAGGTTCGGTTGCAGTTTCGGCAGATGTTTTCATTTCGGAGGCGGCGGCGCACAGGGACGCGCACGCGCAGATTGTGTAGGCGAGAAGTTTTTTCATGCTATTTTTTTTGACAGACCCAGAATACGCATTCATCGGAAAATTCCCGGACCGTTTGCGGCTCAAAGGCGATTTCGGAGCGTTTTTTTTCAAGCAGGATGCCGAAGCCGGCGGAGGAGGCGTCCTCGCGGACCTCTGCGCGCGACGGCGAATGGATGAAGAGCTCGCCGCATCCGCTTTCGTAGCAGATGTCGCCGAATTCGTCCAGGGCAGAATGCTGGGTCCCCTCCGCCCAGGACTCGCGTTCGGCGCGCCAGTAGGCGGCGTTGCGCGGCGCGTCCCGGTCGTGGGTGGTGAATATGAAAATCCCCCCGGGGCGCAGCACGCGCGCGGCCTCCGACATCGCCAGGCGGCGCCTCCTGCGCAGGGGTATCTGCATTATGCCGTTAAACCCGAACACGGCCGCGTCAAACGACGAATCCGCAAAAGAAAGCCCCGTGGCGTCCTCGACGCGGAACTCGGCGCATCCGCCCGAATCGGCGGCTATGGCGCGCGCAACCTCCACCATCGCCGGGGAAAAGTCCGTGCCTACCACATTCCCGAACCCGATGAGGGAAAGGCCGTGCGCTATCCTTCCCGCGCCGCAGCCCAGCTCCAAAACCCTCCATCCGGGCTCCAGATACTTCCCGAACACGAGCTTTTCCGACTCCCACAGGCCGACGCGCGTCACGGCGCGAGCATAGTCGCAGACGACCTCCGTCTTGCAAAAGTAATTCTTTACGTTTTCGGCATCCATTGCAGTAAAGGCAACATGCAAGCATATTCCGCCCGCTTTGCAAGCAAAGAGCGCGCCCCGGACAAGCCCGCGCGCGGAAAAACGCATGCGGGGAGCGCAGCCCGGCATTCCGGACTTGACACGGGCGGGAAAACCCGCAAAAATCATTTTACTATGAAAATATTTATAAGTTTACTAATTCTTCTTCCAACCATCATCTCCATAGCAGCCCTCCCGCCCCGGGGCGGCATAGAAGCCGCTGAAATCCGCGCGGCAGACGGGGACGCGGGGGCTGCAATGTTCGCCGGAAAGTACTATTATAACGGCATGTTCGGCTCAAAGCCCGACCCGGCGAAAGCCGCCAAATACCTAGAATTTGCGGCCCTGAAGGGCGGATACTCGTCCGCCCTATACAACCTCGGCATGATACGCCTAAACGGAGAGGGCGGAACCGCCCCGGACCGCGCCGCCGCCGTCCTGATGCTCTGCGAGGCCGCCATGAAAGGGCACGAAATGGCAGTCTCGGAGCTGGAAAAACTCGGCGAAAACCCCGAAGCCCTCTCCGCGCTCGGGACATGCAGGATGACCGGGAAGGGCATCGCCTGCAATCCTGAAGAGGCAGTCGGCCTGTGGCGGCGAGCGGCGGAATTGGGAAGCCCAAGCGCGCTCTTCAACCTCGGGCTCGCCTGCGCCACCGGAAGCGGCGTCCCCGCCGACCCGCAAAAGGCGGTGCAATACTGGAAAAAATCAGCCGAATCCGGCTACGGCCCCGCCTTCAGGAGCCTTGAAAAAGCCTGCATGGAAGGCTATGGCGGCATGAAAAAAGACCCCGGCGGGGCGGCAAAATGGCGCAGAAAGGCCGACGAGTGGGAGCGGAACGCCCGCGCCGAGCATAAGAGGCGCACGGAGGAGGCGGAACGGGCCCTGCGCAAATAGCGCCCTCCCGGTTGCGGGTATTCCAGCCGGCAAACCCTCAAAAGGCGATGCCTGCCATGCGCAGCCGGCGAGGAGACCCTGATTCCTTTCGGGAATATTTTTCATTCCCCCTTTCAAATCCGCCCGCAGACCGCCCTTTCCGCCCCCCTTTCAGGAATGCGAAAAAGACGGCGGCCAATGCGCGGCATTTTCCAATAATCCCGCAACGGTTCAGCCGCAAACTGCGCCCTGCCCCGCGCATGGGAAAATAAACCCGGTAAACTCGCCCAGGCCAAAGTATTCCCCCGCCTCACATTCGTAAAACGACGCCGCCTCGCCCCGCAAGCAGGCGGAAATATTTTTGGAAGCCGAACGAATCCCCGGAAATGCGGAAAAATTCAAATTACACCATTCTCCAAGCTTTGCCCCATTCGCACAAATGAATCTCACGGCGAGAATCGGTATCATATTTCCCAATATCTGCAATGCCCATTTTTAATTCCGCATTTTGAGCAGTCTGCCCTCCCGCCATTTTCCCGTGGCCGCCTGCCGCCTCCGCCCAGATGCCCCATTCGCATATGGCGCGTCCTATGCAATCTACGCAAAACAAGCCCCGAAAACCTCTTGCCCCCTCAAAAACGAAAGCCTGAAAAAAACGGCGCGCCACGATAAAAAGGTCTGCATGGATGGAAAAACAGAATGCGGATTTTACGGAGAAACTCGTTTATGGAAAGGCGATTGAAGCCAAATCCATAAAATGGCGTCATGCGGTTTTCCGCCCCTTTCGGGACATTCCAATCCTATGTAAGCCCCATAAAAAAATCCAAATCCCCAAGGATTTTTCCGGGAAAAGGCCGGGCTACTTCGAGACGTCCTCCTCAAACGGGCTTGCCGGAAGGCCGGCGCCGCTATAGAGGTTCACGTCGGGATCCTCGCTCCAGCCGTAGCGGACTTTCGCGGGATTTTTGACTTCCGGCGGCAGCGCAAGGACGACTGACGACTTCCCCTGTATTCTGGCTTCGGCCGGATAAAATTTGCCGTCGGCGCCGGCCGCCTCAAATGTGCGCGGGGGCTTTGAATCGGAAGTCTTAAGCCCGTTTGCGGCGTACTTAAAATCCACCCTCACCGCGCCGCCAGAAAGCGAAACCTTTGCGGGAACGGGACTGCGGGAATCGACCTTCATTCCGTAGGCGTCCGAGAGGGCCAAAAGCGCCAGCCGGTGAGCGACCGCATCCTTGTCCTTCGGGTGGAGGTCGATTTCATTTCCGTCGATGATAACGGCGCATCCGCTGAGGGGAACGGCCTCGCCCAGGCGCCTTTGCACGTCGCGCAGGGCTATCCATCCCTTTTCCTTAAAATCCGGGAGCTGCACGGAGAATATTAACATGCGCGGGTTCTCAAATTTTTCGCGCATCATTTCCGCATATTTTGGGAAGAGCGCAAGGTACTCCTTGGCTGTACCGGAGTTCATCTCGCCCTGGTACCACAGCTCTCCGCGCACGGCAAACGGCTCAAGCGGGTTTATCATGGCGTTGTAGCACCACTGGACCACTCCGTTTCTGTTGTTCGGCTTTTTGATTCTGCCCTTCTGCCTGCGCTCGTCGTCTGTCATTTTCTCCCATTCGGCGATATCGCGCTCCTGCCACTGGTTGAAGAGCTTCTCCATCCGTTCCACATAGGGCATTTCGCCGCTCTTTTCGGCCGCACCGCGCGTCATCCACGACTCAAGCCGCGAGCCGCCGTAGGATGAATTCAGAATCCCGACGGGAACTCCGAGTTTTTCATAAATTTCAAACGCAAACAGCATCCCCACTGCGGACGCGCGCTCAAGCTGCTTGCGGTATTCGGAAGTCGCCTCTGCCCAGGATACGGAGGAATCCACGCCGTGCATGCCGAGAGGCTTTTCGGCGGTATTCAGGGGGATATTTATGAAGCGCACAAGCGGCTTTTCGGCGGAATTTACGATTTCCCTGCCCCCTTTTGCGCTGGAGAGCGAATACTCCATGTTGCTCTGGCCCGAGCACAGCCAGACCTCGCCCACCACCACGTTTTTTATGGCGACCCTGTTTTTGCCCTCAATCAAAAGCTCCCCGCCTTTCCTGACGTACTTGCTCGGCGGAAGGTCGGCGCGCCAGTACCCGTCCTTGCCGGCGGACGCATGAGCGCTTTTTCCCATGAAAGAAACCTTCACCTTTTCGCCGGGATCGGCAGAGCCCCAGACGCGCATGGGCATATCCGCCTGAAATATCATGTTGTCGGTAAATATGGCAGCCGGCTTTACATCCGCAAATGCGGCGCAGGAATACAGGGCGGCAAATATCGCAAATGTTCTCTTCATAAAATACGATTTTCGCGCAAACGCAGTGAAAATGCAAGACGTTTTGGCAGCACTCCCCGTACCCGGAGCGGATTTTGCCGCAAAAAAATACACAGGCTTCAAATATAAAAGCAGGCGCCGCTTTGGCCTCCGCAGAAGATATAAAACATGTACGCCCGCCCTTTGCCCCGGATGCGTAGAATTTCCTATTTCGGGATACGAATTTCGCATCAGATTCCGCACCAACCCAAATCGGTGCATGGGGTATGGTAAGAATTTCCTTTCGCGTTCCGAACGCTCCCCCAAGAAGCGCAAGAGTCCCGGCCGGGCCGCACCCAAATTGGAAAAAATCCGCCAAGGCGGCAGAGTATTTAGAAACGTCCAGGCAAAAGACGCTCACTGCCCCGCAAATACCGGCCCACCCGGTACGCCAGCCCAAGTTTGCAATAGGCCCTTATATTCATAAAACAAAAAGCCTCCTCCCCCGGTGGCAGCTTCAAAAAGAGCAAAAAAAAGGCGGCGGACAAAAGTGCCCGCCGCCCAAAATCAATGCGAAAAACCGCTTCTAGTTGCGGCGCGCCCTGCGCCTTGCCGCAACGAGCAGGGCCGCGAGACCAAACACGGCAGCATAGGCGGCAGGTTCCGGAACGACGGAACTCGTGTAATAAATTACAAGAGCCTGCGAGTTTCCGATATCGGCGTCTTCCACATTTTCCAACGCGAAGCGATAAGTGTCGCCTTCGTTTGCCAGTATGACACTTACGAATTCGCTGTTTGCAACCAGATTGGTCCAGTCGGTGCAGTCAAACCATGTGCCCTGAAGCCTGCCTTCGAGGTGGAGCGACGGGTCGGTTGTAAGGAACAGTTCAAAACGGACTTCAACGCCCGCTTCGGCTGCGGCAAACTCTGCGAAGTTAACCTCTAGCTTGCCGGTAAACTGGTTGTTCTGCCAGGTATCGTTCTTAATTGCGGTGATGCCGGTATCGTTAACGTTGTAGCGGAGGGTGCCGCCGTTATTGATTTTGAAGCCGTTGTGGCCGTCGTTGTCATTTTTGATGATAATCTTGTTGCCGCCGCCGGTTATGGCCAATATGCCCTCGCCGCCGCCAGTCGTGGTTTCCTTGCCGATTTCAAGGCCGGAAAGGAGAAGGTCGTTGCCGCTCCCGCTGACATTGAATACGGAGGTAGTCGTGTAGTTTTTGCCGCCCCATTCGTGAATCTTGAGCCATACGCCCTTGCCGTCGGCGCCGCGCAGAACCGTGTTTCCGTCGAGAGTAAACTCGTTGGAGAAGGAGCTTCCCGCAGTCGTAGAACCCTGGATGACAAGCTCGCTGGAGCGTATCGTTATGTAGTTCTTGTTGTCGGCATTGTCGCTTTTTGAGTAAAACTTCACCGAGCCGAAAGAAGTTCCGTCGCGGCTTGAGCCGTTGCTGGTGGCAATCTGGTTGACATCCAGAACATTGCCCTCGCCCGTCATGGTGAATGACGCGCTGCCGCTCACAGCCCCGTCGGAAGTCTGGCCGATATTGAGGTTATGGGCCGAAATGAAGGAGAAGCCCTTCATGTTGGCCTCGGTGTTGAACGTCGTTTCCGAATCGCCGACGGAGGAGAGGCGAAGGTTCATGTCGCCCTTGAGAACAAGCTGCGTAAAGCCGTCGGCCATATCGGTTCCGCTCTGGTTCCATATGATGTCTCCGGCGGACGAGCCGTGCGCCCCGCCGTTTGCGAATTCGAGCGCGCCCGCAGCAATCTTGGAGCCGCTTTCGACGTTCACAGTGAGGGAGTCGCCGTCGCCGTTGAAGGTGTTCCAGCCGAGGTTTATGTTGCTTCCGCCTTCGAGGTCGTCCCTCGTCCAGTTTTCAATGTCAAAAATCGAGGTTCCGTCGTTTCTGCCGGCGCCGTTTAGCCTGGAGCCGTCCTTGAAGGTCAAAACCTTCTGGGCGGGATTATATACGCCTTCGCCGCTGGTCGAACCGCCGAGAGAGGAAATGAAAATCGAGTTGGAAACCCAGCCGCTTTCCTTGGACTTGGTGGAATCCCAGCCGTCGTAGTAGGAGTTGAAATTGGAGTTCGACATCGTGAACGTGGAGTTGCCGCCCATGTCCAGAATGTTGTCCGTGCCGCCCCCGACTTTGAAAGTGGAATTGGTGAAATTGATGGCATGGGTGTTATTCATCGAAAACCCGTTGCCGGCGTAAGTGGCGTTATTGACGTTCACCGTGGAGTTTCCGTCGCCGCCGATATTTCCCGTAATATAAACGTCGCTATTTATATTGAGGGTGCTGCCGTAAAGGCCGGTTATCGTGGCGTTAATCGGATTTTCCAGCGAGCCGAACGCGGAATCAATATTGGCGATGCTGTTATCCATTTTGAGCTGGACCTGCACCCCGGCGAGCTTTTCCACCTCCCACGGCGGATTGTCCAGGGTTATATCCTGCCAGCCGTCCTTTTCATACTGGTTCCAAGAGGAGGCGTCGAGGAAGCTGACGCCGGCGTCCCCCTCGCCCTTCAGGCCGTTTATGCGGAATTTGACAACGCCGTCCGGAATGTCCGAGTCCGCAGCATAAAGCCCTGCCGCGAATGTGCAGCACGAAGCAACTGATAACTGAAGCAATAATTTTTTCATGATTATTTTGTGTAAAACTTTAAAGCCGCACTTTGCGCATAAAAAATACGGGCTTTTTAAATTTATAGTAAAATTTATAAGGTTTTGAAGCGCAGTCAAACACATTTCCGCCCCGCCGCCCTTTGGCAGAAAGGGACAGGCCCTACCCCGCTCCGCCAGTTCTCAATCTTTTGAGGAGCATAGCAATTCATGGCATGAAAAAACGCACGCAAAAAAAGTGAATTTATTTTACCTTTCCAAGGCGATTTTTCCGGTTCCATCCGATGGAACAAAAGTTAAAAAGCCTATGCCTCAGGCGCAATATCGTCCATGCAAGACGCAAGCGGATAGGCGAAAGCGCCTCCCTTGCGGTTAAAAATGCCTCTTTCTGCAATAAAAAAACACCCTGCAATGGAGTTGCCGGTTAAAATATGCTATTTGGCGCGCGGATTGAAGATGCGAAGCCGTTTTTTACTTTTTTTTCGGGCAGGCAAGGCGCGAAATGGCATTTTTAAAGCCAATGCCCCGACCTTCATATCCTCTTAAAAGCTTCCATGGGGCGCTTGTCTGCCGCCAATGCGGAACGCGCAGTTGATTTGCGGAATTTCCGAATAAAATGGCACATACGCAAGAACATGCGTAAAAACTGCCACATCTGCCACATGTTTTATCACATAACCTCTAAAAAGAATGCCGCTTCCTCTTTGAATCTTGTAAAAATGCGCTATGGAGGGTTCAGATTCTTTAACGTCATTCCAACCTATATCAGCCCCATAATATTTTTGAGGCAAAAGCGCCCCAAAAAAAACGAAAGCGCAAAACCTTCAAGAGGATGAAAATATTTAAGAGCCCCCCAAAGAAAATAAAATATATACCTTGCATCAGCACGAAATCCAAATGTAAATCCATAAGGATTTTGAAATGATAAAGAAACTCATAGGCATAATTTTGATTTCCTCGTCCATCATAACATCCTTGATTATGATGGAATTACACATCGATTACCTGTACAATGTCCTGCCGGATATGTGCAGCTGCGGAATACCATCGGGGAAGACAAGATTTCTCCTGCCCTTTCTCCTGCCGTTTCTCTCCGAGTGGGAAGTGTTTTTCAGGGCGCTCGATCTCACGCTGTTCGCCTCCCTGGCCCTTATTTCTTTGATTTCCAGAAAACACATAAAACTGGTTGCGATTGCCGGCATCGCGTGGGTAGTTTCATTTTTAAGCGGCGAAGTCTATATATTTTACTCCTTTAGAACACTCCTATACGCAACCGTTCTGCTCCCTTTTATAAGAGATTCGTTTTCAGAAAAGTTCTCAAAATTTCTTTTCCTGGGCCTTTCGCTCTGCGCCATATTCGGCTTTGCCTTTAACTTTGACTCCGTAAAGACTGCGAGAGATTTCATTAGGGCAAAAGTTTTACCGCGGGACAGCCTTTCTGTCGCAAATGGCTTGAGCGAGAAGGTTGAAAGGACATTGCGCCTTTCAAAAGAAAACCCGTACCCCGATACGCTTGTAATAATAATAAATAAATCCAACAAGGCTTTGAGCCTTGTTGGATTTGATGAGGGCAAATCGTTATGCCTTCTCGAAACTTATAAGCTTACCGGATTCAGCGGAAAGCTCGGCCCCAAGATGAAGGAATTCGACAGGCAGATGCCTGAAGGGGTTTACGAAGTTGAAAGCTATAATCCAAACAGTAAATACCATCTTTCCCTGCGATTGAATTATCCGAACGATTTCGACAAAAAAATGGCCGAATTGGACGGCAGGGAAATTGCAAAGCTCGGCGGCGACATAATGATACACGGCCGAAGCGGAACTGTGGGATGTTTTCCCGTCGGAGATGTCGCAATTGAAGAAATCTTTACAATTTGTCGGCTCACAAAAACGCAAAAAATCAAAGTCATAATAGCTCCGTTTTCATATCCGTACGAAATCGATACCCCCGAAAAACGGCTTGAATACCGCAGACAGATGCTTGAAGGAAAAGATTACCTTCCAGACTGGTATCCATTGCTTCTGGACAATATCTGGTCGGAACTTGAAAATAGCGACACAGAATCCTACATTGATATCATTTCAGACTACGAGTATGATGAGGATGATGCCATTAAAGTTTTGACCAATCCTATTCTTTCCCTGGTTATATTCTTACTCTTACTTGCGATATTTGCAATACTCCTGCTCTCTTGTTGGGCAATATATAGAGTCGCCAGATGGATTCGCGCTTTGATAAAAAAACAGGCAGCGATTGATAGACGACAGGTTTGAAATGCCAGGCATAATATGTAAGGATAAACAGGCAGACTTAGGCTCCAATTAGTAAGAGCATCTATAAGAGCTTAAAAAAACATTAGCTTATTTATCTATGAATCAAATAGATAAATAAGCGCAATCTGTCAAAATTTCTTCTTGCAAAATAGAGAAAGCTTCGTCTTCCAGCCCTAGAGGGTGACCGCACATGCAATACACGGACATCTGTCCGACAAAGATCATGGGGATGG
>URJJ01000028.1 GCA_900548185.1 uncultured Opitutales bacterium | reverse complement strand
TACGAGATGTCTTAGGGTCTCGTGGGCTCGGAGATGTGTATAAGAGACAGGACTAGGGGCGGGGCGGGCGCATTATTGCAGGCTCATAATACCCTGAACACGGGCCGCCCCCGGGACGCATTGCGGCCGGGCTTTGGCGGTTTGGAAGCGACGTTTTTTTCATATGGCAAAGGTAGATTTGGAACTTGTAAAAGTGGTGTTGCAGCGCGCGGAACTTGACGCCCGCGACATCGCCAAGATAATAGAGGACATCAACACCGAGACGAAGCTGGCCGAATCGGAAAAGGGCGAGAAGGAGCCCCCCGTAAAAAAGCAGTTCGTATTCCTCCTGAGCGACCCCCAGGGGCGCTTCAAAGGCGATACGGATTTCGTCGGATGGGTGGTGCAGATACCCGAGGACGACAATCCCGCAACCGCCCTCGAAAAGCTCCATCTGGGCGCCTACGACTTCAACCGCTCCACAAAGGGCCGCCGCTATCCCGTCCGCACAGTGGCCGAGGCCTGCGAATTCGGCTCCGCAAAAATCTACAAGGAGCAGAAAATCTGGGTCAAGACCAAGGAGCCCGTCCTCGTGGTCCGCACCGACAACAAGATACCAACGGAGTAGGCCGACATGCGGATGAGAGTGACAAAGTACGGGGAGGCCGTGCTTTCGCAGAAGGCCGAGGAAATCGACATCTTCGACGGGGAGCTTGAGAACCTCGCAAACGACATGTTTGAAACCATGTGCGAGGAAAACGGAATCGGGCTGGCCGCGCCGCAGGTGGGGGTCTCAAAGCGGATGTTCGTAATCGACATGCGCCGCAGGGCCGACTCTGACGCCGAGTGCAATTTCACGCTCGACGGCCGCTACGTGCCCCTGGAAATCGCAATGCCGCTCGTGGCCGTGAACCCCGAGGTTGAGAACGCGGGCAGGTACGTCGAAACCGCCGAGGAGGGGTGCCTTTCGTTCCCGGGAATATACGGGGAGGTCGAGCGGTTCTACCAGGTGCGCCTCACATACTGCGACCTGCGCGGGGGCAGGCATGAAATCGTCTGCGACGGCCTCTTTGCGCGCTGCATCCAGCACGAAAACGACCACCTTGACGGAGTGACCCTTGCCGACCGCGTTTCGCCGCGCGAAATGATGAAAATTTCCACAAAGCTGAAGAAGCTGAAGCGCCAGACGCGCGACTTCCTGAAGGAGCTGAAAGAGAAAAAATGACGCCGGATGCTCCCGAAAGGCGCATATACGTCCACCCGGACGGCGCGGAGCCCGCAAGGGCCGACAAGGCCCTCTCCGCATTTCTAAGCGGCGAAATATCCCGCTCGCGCCTGGAGGCAAGCTTTGCGGGCGGCCTTGTCACGCTGGCTGGCGAGCCCATCGCCAAGAAGCGCCTGCTTGAGCCCGGGGACGAGGTGGAATTTGAGCTTCCGGAAATGCCGCCAACGGAGGTCGTCCCGGTTGACATTCCGGTCGAGGTGCTCTATGAGGACGAGGACGTAGTTGTGGTAAACAAGCCAGCCGGCATGACGGTGCATCCCGGCAGCGGGACGGGGGAGGACACGCTGTGCCACGCCATGATGCATATATGCCGAGGCAGGCTGAGCATGGCAGGCGGGGCAATGCGCCCCGGCATCGTCCACCGCCTGGACAAGGAGACTTCCGGAGTCATGATAATGGCAAAGACCGACAGGGCGTACTACGCCCTCGTCGAAGCCTTCAGCGGGCGGGAAATGGAAAAGACGTATCTGGCCCTCGTCTGCGGCGTTCCCAGCGTCCGCTCGGGCTCCGTAAAAAAGCCCATAGGCCGCCATCCGGCGTTCCGCACAAAAATGTGCGTCTGCGACGAGGCGTCCGGCCGCGACGCCCATACCGACTGGGAAATGGCGGAAAGCTTCGGAAGCGACGCGGCCCTGCTCAAGTGCCGCATCCACACCGGGCGCACGCACCAGATACGGGTCCACCTGACTTCGATAGGCTTTCCCATACTGGGGGACTACACCTACAATTTCCAGAAGAACCGCATGAAGAAAATAGAGCCGCCCGGGCGCGTCATGCTCCACGCCTATTCCCTGAGGCTGCGCCACCCCGTGGATTCGTCAAAAATCATAGACGTTTCCGCAAAGCCGCCCAGCGACTTCATAAGGCTCGTCGAAAAGCTGCGCGAGACTGCCGACATGTAGGGGCGCCTCCCGCAGGAAAACTTTCCAGAAAAAACGCAAAATGAGCGAAAACAACTACCATATCGAAACCCTCGCCGTCCAGGCGGGATACGAGCCCGGAAACGGGGAGCCGCGCGTGCTCCCCATCGCGCAGAGCACCACCTTCCGCTATACCAGTTGCGCGGAGCTGGCGAGGCTCTTTGACCTGGATACTGCGGGGTTTTTCTACACGCGCCTCGGCAACCCCACTATCGAGGCCCTCGAAAAGAAGTTTGCGGCCCTTGAGGGCGGCATCGGCGCCATCGCATTTTCGAGCGGGCAGGCGGCCTCCACTGCGCTAATCCTCAACCTTTGCAGCGCCGGGGACCACTTCGTGAGCGCCTCCACCATTTACGGCGGAACCTACAACCTCTTCGCCCACACCGTAAAGAAGCTCGGCATCGGCGTCACGTTCGTGGACCCCAAGGCTTCGGAGGACGAAATCCGCGCCGCAGTGAGGCCGGAGACGAAGTTCATATTCGGCGAAACCCTTTCAAACCCGTCCGTAAAGGTGCTGGACTTCGAGAAGTTCGCAAGGGTTGCGCGCGAATTTGAAATACCGTTTGCCGTCGACAACACCTTCCCGACCCCGGTTCTGTGCCGCCCGTTCGACTTCGGCGCGAACCTCGTCGTCCACAGCCTGTCCAAATACGCCGACGGGCACGCATGCTCAATGGGGGGGATAATTGTAGACAAGGGCGATTTCAACTACGGCTCGCCCAAGTTCCCGGACTTCTGCACGCCCGACGACAGCTACCACGGCATGGTCTATTCCGAAAAATTCGGCCCGTTTGCGTTCCTCATGAAGGCCCGCGCCCACATCATGCGCGACACGGGCGCAATCATGTCCCCGCAGAACGCGTTCCTGACCAATATGAATCTGGAAACGCTACCGCTTCGCATGGAGCGCCACAGCTCAAACGCCCTCAGGCTCGCGCAGTTTTTGCAGTCCCACCCCGGCGTGGAATGGGTTGAGTATCCCGGCCTTGAAAGCTCGCCCGAAAATGCGCTTGCCAAAAAATACCTCAGGGCGTGCAGCGGCGTGATGACATTCGGACCCAAGGGCGGGGCGAAGGCGGCTGAAAAATTCATGGATTCGCTAAAGCTGGCGGCCCAGGTGATACACGTGGCAGACACCCGCACCTGCGTGCTGCATCCGGCAAGCACAACCCACCGCCAGCTCTCCGAGGAGGCGCAGCGCGCGACGGGAATCCTGCCCGAACTCATCCGCGTGAGCGTCGGAATCGAGAATATCGACGACATCATCGCCGATTTCAGCCAGGCTCTTGCGGCGGCGAAATAGGCCGGGTGGGCGCAACCTTTCCGGGGCCGCGGTTTTCCGCGGCCTTTTTTTGCGCCCCGCTTTTTTCTGAGGGCCGATTGCAGGCCCGGACGGCGGTTTTTCCTCAAACCAATCCCGAAGGCTCAAACCTCACGCAGCCTCACTGTCTCGTCGGGTTTCGGCGGCTCCTCAAACTTTTTAAGTAAATCAAATGCCTGGAGGCTTTCCCATGAACTCTCCCTGGCCGGGGGAGCCATCAGGGCTGTCTCGGGCTGTCTTGGGGGCTAGCGCCGGAGGTCCGCCGGGGTTTCGGGCCATCCCGGCACCGGGCGCGGCTTGCGGCGGAGGTCTGGGAGTTTGTCGCCGCAAAGCAGCAGGAATTTGTCGGGTCCGCATGTTTTGACAAGCTCCGCTTCCTGGGCGAATATCGGGTAGCATTGCAGGAAGCGTATTTTCCGACCGTCGTCAAAGCTGTATTCGTTTTCGGCGTTGAAGCGGTTCTCCGGGGCCGCCACGAGGAGGGCGGACATCTCGGATTCGTTTGACACTTTCCCGCCAAGCCCGAAAACGCTGCCCGGCAAAAACGGGTCGGACTTCCCCCTTTCTGATATGGTTTCCAGCACCGCGTAGTGCCAGCGCGGGTCGAAGGTTTTTGCGGAAAAAATGAGTTCCGGCGAAAACTCGCCCCATTCCCGATGCTCGAAAAGCGAAAGCCCGAAGGTGAAAGATGTTGAAAACTCCGTTTCCGGAACGTTCCCGAATACGATTGACGAGACTTGCGGTCTGTCGGGGCTCATTGCAATTTCCCCCTGGGCTCCGCACACGTCGCGCAGGAAGGAGAAGAGGTCGTTTTGTTTTCTGTGGTAGTCCAGGGGGTCTGTCATAAAGTTCCTTTACGGGCTTTAATCGGACAAATCCGGGCAAACTTCGGCGCGCGCGGGGGCTGCCGCGCCCGGACTCCGCGCGGGGAGGCGCGCAGGGTGGCTCAGGGCAGGGCGGATAGGACTGCGAGGTAGTCTAAAACCCCGGCCGCCGTGGAAAACAGATGCCACACGGCGTGCGTGTACTGCCTGTCCTTTCTCACGTAAAAAAGTATGCCTACGCCGTCGACGGCGCCCGCAGACAGAAGAAACAGCGCCGTCTCAAGCTTGAGAAACGGGAAGAGGACCACGACTGCGAGGCTCATTGAAACGTAGAGGCCGAGCGACCACGCCTTCGTGCCGTCCGTGCCCGCCTTCAGCTTCAGCGCGGTTCCGAACGCCGCTCCCGCCCACATTGCCGCGGCAAACGGCGCTATCCATGCGCGCGGAATGTCGCTCAGGACGGCGAGGGCGGTGTACATGCCGGCTATCATGAGCAGTATGCTTATGTGGTCCAGCTTCTTGAAGGCCGCCTTCGCCCTGCCTTCAAGCCCGTGGTACAGCGCCGAGCTAAGGTATGCCAGCACCAGGAAAAACGAGAAGATTCCCGCCGCAGCCGCCGCCCCGGCGTCCCCTGTGCTTTCCGCCTTCCAGAGCATGAAGGCGGAGCCTGCAACGGCGGCCGCAGTGGCCGCCAGGTGGGTTGCAAAGTTGAGCTTTTCCTCTCTTTTTGAATATGTGTTTACCGGGTTCATGTCATGGCGCGGCCCCGCCTGGCGCCGCATTTGGGGCCCGCGGGAAATGCGCGGGCGGATTGGGATTCGCTTTTCAGACCTGCGGAAGGGCGCATGACACAAGCACCGAGAAAAAGTGGAACACCGTCCCAGCAAGCACGAATGCGTGCCATATGGCGTGCGTGTAGGCCTTCTTTTTCTGGACGTAAAAAATCACGCCGAACGTGTAGCACAGGCCGCCCAGGGCGAGAAAGAGCAGCCCGGAGGGCGGCATGCAGTAAACCAGTTTGCCCAGCAACAGCACCACGAGCCAGCCCATGCCGAGGTAAAGGGAAATCGACCACGCCTTTGTCCCGCTGCCGCCCGTGCAGAGCTTCAGGGTTGTCCCCAGAATTGCCAGCGCCCATATCACGCCGAAAATCGTCCAGCCGAGGGCGCCCTTTACGTTTACGAAAAGAAACGGGGTGTAGCTCCCGGCGATGAGGTAGTATATCGCGATATGGTCGAACTTTTTGAGGGCGCGCTTTGCCCTTTCTGAGGTGGCTGCGTGGTAGAGCGTTGAGGCGAGGTAAAGAACTATTATGGAGGCCCCGAAGATAGACGTGCCGACGACCGCCCACGCGTCCGCGTAAATTGCGGAAAATGTCGCCAGCACCGCCAGGGCGGCGACGCCGAATACTATTCCGGCGCCGTGTATCGAGGCCGACCATATCTCTTCGGAACGCGAATAGGGCCTTGTTTTTGAAAGATGCATGCGTTTTCCTGATTTGACTGCGATTTTGCCCCAAAAGGCCGCGCGCACAACATTTTTTTCGGATTTTTTCCCGCGTTAAATAAATTGACTTTTCCGCCCCGCCGCGCCAGATTTGCCTACACTTTGACGCGGGCGCATTTTCGCGGCATTTTGCCGGGGCGCGCCCGGGGAGGCCGTCTATGGAAGAAGTTTCAGAGGCAATGGGCGGGGTGATAAACGCCCGCGCGATAGGCGAAAGGCTAAAAGGGAGCCTTTCGTCGTTTATCGTGCCGTGCTTTGACGAGGAGGAGGTCCTCCCGATTTTTTACAGGGAGCTTTCGAGCGTCATGGCCGAAATCGGGAATCCCGAATACGAGATTGTGTTTGTGGAGGACGGCTCCCGGGACGGGACTCTCGACGTGCTGAAGCGGCTCGCGGAGGGGGACCGCCGCGTGCGCTACGTTTCGTTTTCCCGCAATTTCGGAAAGGAGGCCGCCATATACGCGGGCCTCAAATATGCCCGGGGCGACTATGTGGCGATAATGGACGCCGACTTGCAGGACCCTCCGTCGCTGCTGCCTGAAATGTACCAGGCGGTTCTGGACGGCGGGTTCGACTGCGTTGCGACCCAGCGCAGCACGAGGACGGGCGAGGGCGCGGTGAGGTCGTTTTTTTCAAACGCCTTCTACTACTGGATAAACGCGCTTTCGGCGGTCAAGCTCGTGCCGGGCGCGCGGGACTTCAGGCTGATGAAAAGGAGCGTCGTCGACGCAATCCTTTCTCTGCCCGAGACCGGCCGATTCACTAAGGGCATATACGAGTGGGTGGGCTTCAGGACAAAGAGGCTCGCGTTTAAAAACATGAGGCGGAGGGCCGGGCGGACAAAGTGGTCGCTCGCGCACCTTTTCTTTTACGCAGTCGACGGGATAACGGCATTTTCGACGGTTCCGCTTGCGATAGCGTCGGTGGTGGGGTTTCTGTTTTTCATGCTCTCGTCGGCTGCAATCGTGTTTCTTGTCGTCAGGAAACTCCTGTACTGGGACTCTTCGGTGTACGGATGGTCGTCCATGATGTGCGTCATATTCTTCCTGAGCGGCCTCCAGCTAATGTGCCTGGGCGTGATAGGCCAGTACCTCGCAAAAACCTACCTCGAAACCAAGAGGAGGCCGCCGTACATAGTCAGGGAGACAAACGCGGGCATATAGCGCGCCATTCTTTCAAAACGCCCTGCACCTCACGGACTTGGGCCTTTGCCGGGCAAAAAATGCGTTAAAATGGTTGAAAACTCCCGTAAGGGATGTAATCTCGGCGCATTATTTTTCTTATGGCTACTTCCGCGCAGAGTGAAAATATGGAAAACCAGGGCTTCGTCTATTCGAGGCTCGACGCCGTGATAAACTGGGTGAGGGCCAACTCCATATGGCCCCAGCCGATGGGGCTGGCATGCTGCGCCATCGAGCTCATGGGCGTCGGCGGGTCGAGGTTTGACATCGCAAGGTTCGGCGCGGAGGTTATGCGCTTTTCGCCCAGGCAGAGCGACTGCATGATAGTTGCAGGCACCGTGACATACAAGCAGGCGGGCGCGGTCAAGCGGATTTACGACCAGATGGCAAGCCCCAAGTGGGTAATCGCGATGGGCGCGTGCGCCTGCACGGGCGGCATGTTCCGCTCCTACGCGACCCTCCAGGGCCTTGACAAGGTGGTGCCGGTGGACGTGTATGTGGCAGGCTGCCCCCCGCGCCCCGAGGCGCTTCTGGACGGCCTTTTGAAGCTTCAGGAAAAGATAAGGGCCGGGCATTCCGCAAAGGGCCTCTTCAGGGCCGAATAGCCGAAAGGAAAACGGATGGATTCTGAAAACATTCTCTCAAAGGTTCCCTTCCTGAAAAGGAGGGGGAAGGGCAGGGACGGGATTGCGTCCTTCGACTGCCCCCCCGAAAGGCTCCGCGAGGCCGTGGAGGCCCTCCGGCGCGATTTCGCTTTCGACGCCCTCTGCGACATAGCCTCCCTGGATATGGGCGGGGATGCGGAGCTCCGCTTCGGCTGCGCGTACCATTTCTATTCAAATTCGCGCAAGGTTTATGCGAGGATTGTTTGCATGTGCAAAGATTCCGCAAACCCCGAGCTGGACTCCCTGTCGGCCGTCTTTGCCAACGCCGACTGGTTCGAGCGCGAGGCGTTCGACATGATGGGCATACGCTTTTCCGGCCACCCGGACCTGCGCAGGATTCTCATGTGGAAGGACTATCCGTGGCATCCGATGCGCAAGGACTTCCCCCTCGCCGGCCGCCCGGCGCCGCTGCCCGAAACCTACGAGGATTCTGTCGGCGACGACCCGATGGAGGTTGTCCCCGCCCCGATGGAGGGCGGGCCGTTCCACAGCGAGCCGGGCGCCCGGTTCGCGCCGGGGCGCGAGCCGCGCTCAAGGGCGGAAATCTGAATTTTTTTGACGGCGGATATGAAGAAGGAACAAATTATAGAGGCAAGCGACGCGGCGGCCGCCGCCGAAATTGCAGCCGCCGAAATCGGCGAGCGCATGGTTATAAACATAGGGCCGTCGCACCCGTCGACCCACGGCGTCCTGCGCATGGTGCTGGAGCTCGACGGCGACACGATTGTAAAGTGCGACCCCGTGATAGGCTACCTGCACCGCGGCGACGAAAAAATCGCCGAAAACATGACTTACAACCAGTTCGTGCCCTACACCGACAGGCTCGACTATCTGGCACCGCTTTGCAACAACGTCGCCTTCGTCCAGTGCGCGGAGATGCTGGCGGGAATCGACGTCCCGGAAAGGTGCAAGGCAATAAGGGTGCTGTGCTGCGAGCTCTCGCGCATAGCAAGCCACCTCATAGGCGTCGGCGTTTACGGCATGGACGCCGGGGCGTGGACGGTGTTCATGTACGCATTCACGCAGCGCGAAAAGCTCTATACCCTCTTTGAGCGCCTCACCGGCGCCCGCCTCACCTGCTCCTACGCGAGGGTGGGGGGCCTCGCCCGCGACATCCCCGAGGGGTGGCTGGGCGACGTGGCAAATTTCGCAAACCAGTTCCTTCCCGCCCTGGACGAGATGGACTCCCTCCTGACCCGCAACCGCATATTTCTGGACAGGACCGAGGAAATCGGCGTCATAACGGCGGAGCAGGCCCTCAACTGGGGCCTTACGGGCGCGAACCTGCGCGCAAGCGGCGTTGCAAGCGACCTCAGAAAGGACGTCCCCTACCTCGGCTACGAGGGCTACGAGTTCGACGTCCCCGTCGGCTCCCACGGCGACTGCTACGACAGGTGGCTTGTGCGCGTGGAGGAGATGCGCCAGTCCATCCGCATAATAAGGCAGGCCGTGGACAAGATGCCCAAGGGCCCCTGGCACATTGACGACCCCAAGATTTTCGCCCCGGAAAAGACGCGCGTGCTGACCCAGATGGAGGATCTTATCTCGAACTTCATGCTCGTCACCGAAGGCCCGCAGATTCCGGAGGGCGAGGCGTACTTTGAAGCCGAAAACCCGAAGGGCGCCCTCGGCTTTTACATAATAAGCGGGGGCGGCGGAGTGCCGTACAGGGTAAGGATAAAGGGGCCGTCGTTCGTGTCGCTCAGCGTGCTGCCGAGGCTTCTGCCGGGCCACCACCTCACGGACATCCCCGTGCTGCTTGGCTCCCTCGACTTCGTCCTGGGCGAGTGCGACAGGTAATTTTCAGGAAGGATTCAACGATGGAAATCACTTCGGATTTGGAAGGCGCGGTGGACGCGATAATCGCCGAATACCCGGTGAAGCGCTCCGCGGCCATGATGATAATGCACCTCATTCAGGAGCGCTTCGGATATTTTGACGACTCCGCCGTCGAGTACGCCGCAGAAAAGCTCGGCGTCCGCCCCGTAGAGGTGTTCGGAATGCTGTCCTTTTACCCGATGTTCAGCGACCGCCCCCGAGGGCGGGTGCACATAAAGGTGTGCCGCACGCTCTCGTGCGCGCTCGCAGGCTCCATAAACCTGGCCCATGAAATTTCGCGCCTCGTCGACTGCCCCGTAAACGGCACCAAGGGGGTGTACACGCTCGAGTTCGTCGAGTGCCTTGGCAACTGCGTGAAGGGCGCAAACGTCCAGGTTAACGACAGGCTCTACGACGGCCTGTCGCCGGCGGACGCGGAAAAGTTCGTCGAAATGGTGAAGCGCGGGGCGGAGTCCGGCGCGCTCGACCCGGCGCCGATGTCCGCGGACCCGCAGGGCGAAAACTTCGACTCTCCAGCCTACAAGGGATGACTTTTATGCCGGCGCAGGAAACCAGAATTTTATACAGGCACATCGGCCTTCCCGGTTGGGACGCATCGATAGGCTGCTACATGAAAGACGGGGGCTATTCGGTCCTGAAAAACACCGTTTCCCGCGACCGCGGCGAGCTGTGCGAGGAGGTGCTAAAGTCCGGAATCAAGGGGCGCGGCGGCGCGGGGTTCCCGATGGGCATGAAATGGAAGTTCCTGGACCGAAAGAGCGGGAAGCCCATATACCTCATATGCAACGCCGACGAGTCCGAGCCGGGAACCTGCGTTGACAGGGAGATAATCTACAAGGACCCGCACCAGCTCATCGAGGGCATAATGTGCGCCGCCTACGCAATCGGGGCAAAGCAGGCTTTCATTTATATAAGAGGCGAGTACATAAACGGCTACCGCGTCCTGATGAAGGCGCTTTCCGAGGCCCGCGGACTGGGGTTTGTGGGCGAAAACGTGTGCGGCAGCGGATATTCGTGCGATATAAACGTCACGAGGGGCGCGGGGTGCTACATCTGCGGCGAGGAGACGGGCCTCATATCTTCGCTCGCGGGCAAGCGCGCGTACCCGCGCATAAAGCCGCCGTATTTCCCTGCCGTCATGGGCCTCTACGACTGCCCGACCGTGGTGAACAACGTAAAGAGCCTCTGCTGGGTTCCGTTGATTTTTAAGGAAGGCGGCGAGGCCGTGTCAAAAATCGGCGTCCCGGGGGATCCCGGCACGTACGTGTGGGGCGTAAGCGGGCTAGTGCAGAGGCCGGGCAGGTACGAGATAGCGTCGGGCGGATGCACGCTCGGGGAGCTTTTGTACGACCTGTGCGGCGGCCCGCTGCCGGGGAGGACTTTCAAGGCGGTTATCCCCGGGGGCTCGTCGATGAAGATACTCCGCTGGGACGAGAAGTTTTCAATAAGGAACAAGGACGGCTCCGTCAGGGAGCTCAGGTGCGAGGACATCCCCCTGGACGGCCCGGACCTCATGGCCTGCGGCACGGCCCTCGGCTCCGCCGGGGTGATTGTCATGGACAACACCGTGGACATGGTGGAGGCCATGGCCAACCTCAACGCCTTCTACGCGCACGAAAGCTGCGGCCAGTGCACCCCGTGCCGCGAGGGCTCCCTATGGATTTCGCGCATAACAAAGCGGATATGCTCCGGGGGCGGCAGGCCCGCCGACATCGAGCTTTTGCAGAGCCTCGCCGACAACGTGTGCGGGCGCACCATATGCGCCCACGGCGAGGGCATGGCGTGGCCCGTGCAGAGCTCGGTGGCCAAGTTCCGCGAGGAATACGAGGCGAAAATAGCGCGCCAGGCGGCCGGCGAGGGCATGGCGCGGCTCGACAAAAACTCTTACAGGCTGGTGTAGCGACATGGGAGACTCGGTATCAATCAACATAGACGGGCGGAGCCTGTCGGTTCCGGCAGGAATAAACGTCATAGAGGCCGCGGAGCTCGCGGGCGTGGAAATCCCGCATTTCTGCTACCACCCGAACCTCAAGGTGGCGGGCTCTTGCAGGATGTGCCTGGTTTCGGTGGGCACTCCGGCGCGCGACCGCGCCACGGGGGCTCCGGTTTTAAACGACGACGGCACCCCGAAAATCGCCTTCATGCCCAAGCTTGCGATAGCCTGCGGCACCAGGGTTTCGGAGGGCATGCACATTGTCACGGACTCGGAACAGGTGAGGAGCGCGCGGGAGGGCGTGATAGAGTTCATACTAGCAAACCACCCGCTCGACTGCCCAATCTGCGACAAGGCCGGCGAGTGCAGGCTCCAGGAGTATTCCGCAAAGTACGGCAGCGGCGTGTGCCGGTATGTCGAGGACAAGAACGTGAAGCCCAAGAGGGTTGAAATCGGCGGGGGGCGCGTAGTCCTCGACGCCGAGCGGTGCATACTTTGCTCGCGCTGCATCAGGATATGCCGCGAGGTCGTCGGGCGGGACATCCTCCAGTTTACAAAACGCGGCTCGAAAAACGAAATCGCGGTTTACGGGGACGACGGCCGCGACTCGAACTACCTTTTAAACATAGTCGACTCGTGCCCCGTCGGCGCCCTGACGGAAACCGCATTCCGCTTCAGGATGCGCACGTGGTTCCTGCGGCCGACAGACGGCATAAGCGCCGAGTCCAGCGCCGGGGTAAACACCCGCGTGTGGTCTCGCGAGGGCGAGGTTTACAGGATAACGCCGCGCGCGAACCCCGAGGTGAACGACGCCTGGATGACCGACTCCGGTCGCTCCGAATACCGCTTCATGAACTGCGATTCCCGCTTCACCGCCATGAGGGTGGACGGCGCCCCGTGCGACGCCCACTACGCGGTGGCGCGCGCCGCCGAGATATTCGGAATGGGCGGGGGCCTCGCGATTGTCGCAAGCGGACGCCAGACGCTGGAGGAGCAGTTCATGACTTCGGAGCTGGCGAGAATTTCCGGCGCCAGGGTCTATGCGGCCGCCCACCTCGGCGAGGACGACGGCTTCCTGCTTTCCTGCGACCGGACTCCGAACATGCGCGGCCTTTTTATTTCCGGGCTCATCTCCGAGTATCCCGGCCGCGACCTGGGGGCGCTTTCCCGCGACATACGCGACGGCTCCGTCAAGAGCGTCATAAGCTTCGGCGAGGACCTCATCGCGCTCGGCCTGGAGGAGAGGGACTTCAAGCTTGCAAACATCATATACTGCGGCTCGCGCGACAACCCTACTGCCAGGCTTGCGAAAGTCGCGGTGGCCTGCCCGTCCGTGTTTGAAAAGTCGGGCCTGTTTGTGAACCGGCAGTTCAGGCTCCAGAAATTCGAGAAGGCCGTAGAGGCCCCCGAAGGCGTGGAGGACGAAATCGCGGTGCTCACCAGGCTTATAAACGCGCTGGGCACGTCGTCATATTCCGTGCCTGAAATCGGGGAGGTCAGGAAGGTGATGGCCGCCGCCTGTCCGATTCTGCCCGAAGGGTGCGCCGTGGGGCGCGGCGGCGTCCTTTTGGACCCCTCAAAGTTCTCCGGAATCGACTTCCCAGAGGCAAACGCTTTGCATTTCGACAAAAATGAATAGTATCGTACTTTTTGCTGCGGCCGGCGCCGCCGAAACGGCGGGCGGCGCGCTGGGCCCGGACGGGGCGCAGTCCGTATGGTCCTCCCCGGCCGTGTGGCTTTTGCTCAAGGTCGTGTTCGGCTTTGCCGCCATAGGCGTCGTCATGGGGTTTGCCGCCCTGAGCGTCGTGGTGGAGCGCAAGGTCTGCGGCTACATACAGGGCAGGTGGGGGCCGAACCGCACAAACATCCCCTACGTCATGCTGGTTCCGTTTCTCGGGAAGTTCCTCCAGAAAAACGGCCTCATGCAGCTTGCCGCAGACGGCCTGAAGTTCCTGCTCAAGGAGGAGCCCCTGCCGGAGCACGTGAACAAATTCTGGTACACTGTCGCCCCCGTAATGTCGCTCGCCCCCGTGCTGATAGCGGCGTGCGCGGTGCCGTTCGGGGTGTTTGTAATGGACGGGGCGGCGACTCCGCTTGCAGCGGCCGACTTCGACCTGAGCCTGCTCTTCGTCCTCGCCCTCGGCTCGCTGGGCGTTTACGGGGCTGTCATGGCGGGCTGGAGCTCAAACAACAAGTTTTCCTACCACGGCGGCATACGCGCCTCGGCCCAGATGATAAGCTACGAGCTCACGATGGCCCTGTCGCTTGCGGCGATGGTCATGTGGGCCGCGCCGAACGTGTCGAGCCCCCTCAGCCTCTTCGACCTGGGCATGTCGCAGCGCGGCGTGTGGAACTGCCTCGTGCAGCCGCTTTCGGCCCTGCTTTTCCTGGTGGCGCTCTTCGCCGAGACGAACCGCCAGCCCTTCGACATGGCCGAGAGCGAAACCGACCTCGTAAGCGGCTTCCACACCGAATACGGGAGCTTCAAGTTCGGCCTGTTTTTCGTGGGCGAATACGGGCACATGGTGGTTGGCTCGTCGGTTTTCATATGCGTGTTCATGGGGGCGTGGAGCCCGTTCCCGGGCTTTTCATGGCCGCTGGAATGGGGCTGGGTTTCGGCGGTTCTGGGAACGCTGACCTTCCTCGTAAAAATCGCCGCGATGATATTTTTCTTCGTATGGGTGCGCTGGACGCTCCCTCGGTTCAGGTACGACCATGTCATGAACCTCGGCTGGGGCAAGCTCCTGCCGCTGGCGGTGGCGAACCTGGCCTTCTACATGGTTCTGGCTTATTTCATTAGATAGGGGACTTTCATGGCAGTAGTCGTAGTCGACAGAAAAAGGCTCTCCTTCTGGGAGAGGACGTACATGCCGCAGATAATAGGCGGCCTGTGGATAACCCTGAAGAACTTCTTCCGGCGCAAGGTCACGCTCGAATATCCCGAGCAGCGGCCCGTGCTCGGCCCCCGCTATCGCGGCGCTCCGACCCTGGTGAAGGACCCCGACGGGCGCGAGAAGTGCGTGTCATGCCAGCTTTGCGAATTTGTGTGCCCGCCAAAGGCCATAAAAATCGTTCCGGGGGAAATCGCGCCTTCCAGCCGCTACGCCTTTATTGAAAAGGCCCCGAAAAGCTTTGAAATAAACATGATACGCTGCATATTCTGCGGGCTTTGCCAGGAGGTCTGCCCGGAGAAGGCGATAGTTTTGCAGAAGGAATTTTCGATAACTTCCTACGACCGCGAGTCCATGAGGCGCACCAAGCACATGCTGTACGCAAGGGGCGGCGTGCTCCCGGACCGCATAATGAAGTGGCGCAAAGTCGAGGTCGCAAAGGAATCTGCGGGGAGGGCCGAGTGATGGAACAGTTGGTTTACTGGCTTTTTTCGGCTGCGGCCGTGGGCGGGGCGATGGGCCTCGTGCTCTCGCGCGGCTATGTTAATTCCGTGATGTCGATGCTGCTTTCGATGCTGGGCATGGCGGGGATGCTCTTCATGATGGGGGCGTTCTTTCTGGCATTCGTCATGCTCGTGGTGTATGCGGGCGCAGTGATGGTGCTTTTTGTGTTCGTCGTGATGCTGGTTGGCGAGGAGCGCGACGGGGCTTCGTGGAGGCGGAGGGCCGCGACGCTCGGCCTGTGGGCTCTGCTCTGCGCTGCGGCTGCCTATTTTGCCGCATCCCTCCCGGATTCGGCGGCGGCGCCCGGGGCTTCCGAGGCGCTGGCCGGCGCGGCGGGGTACGGCAGGCTGATGTTTACGAAGTTCATGCCAATGTTTGAAATCGCCGGGGCCGTCCTGCTTGCCGCGATGGTGGGCATAATCGCCACCGCCAAGGAGCCTTCGCCGAAACGCCCAAAAAGGGACATGCTTTAGGAGAACCGCAATGGAAAACCTCAATGATTTCCTGATACCTTCGCTGATGATTTTTATGGCCGGTCTGGCCGGGGTCGTCATGAAGAAGAATCTGCTTTCCATATTCATGTGCGTGGAGCTTATGCTCTGCTCTGCAATGCTCGCCCTCGTCGCGTTCTCGTCGGCCTACGGGGACATGGACGGGGCGGTTTTCGCGTTCTTTGTAATGGCGATAGCCGCGGCGGAGGTCGCGCTGGCCCTCGCGGTCATAGTCCAGTTCTTTAAAATCCGCCGGTCGGTTTCCTCCGACGACGCGGAAAGCCTCGGAGACTAGCTTATGTTTTCCTCAATCCTTTCCACCGCTTTTTGCGACATGCGCGCAATGATTCTGGCCCCGCTCGCGGCCGCCGCGTTTTCCGCGCTCTTTTTGCGCAGGTCCAAATGGGGGGGCGCTGCGGTATCCATAGCGTCTGCGGCCTTTTCGCTCGCGCTTGCGATGTCGCTTCTTCTCTCTGCGGAGGCTCCGGCGCTCGCGGGCGGCGGCTTTGAGCTTTTCAGGCTGGGGTCGTTCGGCATGAAGTTCGGGTTCCTCTTTGACTCCATATCCGCCAACATGGCCTTTGTGGTGTGCTTTGTCGGCTTTCTCATCCATATTTTCAGCGTGGGATACATGGACGACGACCAGTCCAAGGGAAGGTTCTTCGCCGGCCTCAGCTTCTTCATGTTTTCAATGACGGGCATCGTGCTTTCGGACAACCTCTTCATGATGTTTGTCTTCTGGGAGTTCGTGGGGTTTAGCTCTTACATGCTGATTGCCCACTACGCCGGCACCGACTACTCCAAAATGGCCTCCAAGAAGGCGTTTATCGCAAACCGCGTGGGCGATTTCGGCTTCCTTGTCGGCATCATATGGTGCTACTACCATCTGGGCACTGTCAACTTCTCCGAAATGGCGGAAGCGCTGAAGGCCGACCCGTCGAAGGCTTCGACTTCTATTGCCATGCTGCTTTTGTGCGGCTTTCTGGGAAAGAGCGCGCAGTTCCCGCTCCAGGTGTGGCTCACCGACGCCATGGCTGGCCCCACTCCGGTCTCGGCCCTGATACACGCGGCCACGATGGTTGCCGCAGGCGTGTTCATGGTGGTGCGCTTGGGGGTAGCGGGGGTGATGACTCCGGAGGCTTCGTCCTTTGTCCTTTTCATTTGCGCCCTGATGGCGATGTGCGCGGGATTCTGGGCGCTCGGGCAGACGGACATAAAAAAGACGCTCGCCTATTCGACCCTGGCCCATCTGGGGCTCATGGGGGTCGCGGCCGGCATGGGCGCCTACGGGATAGCGATGATGCACCTGACGATGCACGCCTTTTTCAAGGCGGCGCTCTTCCTCGTGGCGGGCTCCGTAATCCACGCCTGCTCCCACGAGCAGAATATGTTCAGGATGGGGGGCCTTTTCAGGCGCATGCCGCTCACGGGCGCCGCTGCCCTCCTCGCCGCCTGCTCCACAATATCCGTCCCGTACTTCGCCGGCTATTACAGCAAGGAAATGATTTTGAACCTATCCTACGTCCGCATGCTGGGAGGGGCTCCGGGGGAGGGATTCTTCAGCGCGGCCGTTTTTGCCATGGTGTTTGCGGCGGCCCTTCTCACGCCGCTTTACATGGGCAGGCTGTTTTTCTCGGTGTTTCTGGGGGCTCCAAGGGGCGAGGGCGCGGCGAAGGCCCGCGAGTCGTCGCTTTGGATGACCCTGCCGCTTGCGGTTCTCGGGCTATTCTCGCTCGGGGGCGCCTGGGGCGTCGTTTACGGCCTCAAATGGCTGGGCGGCAGGTTTGGCGGCATGATGCCGGAGTCGGCCGAGGCGTTCATGTCGGGCGCTGAGGGCTGGGGGCATTTCCACGCCCTTGTCTTGCAGGATTCGACGGTGTCAATCCTTGGGTGGCTCGTCTTATGCTGTACCATAGCGATGCTTGCGCTCGCCTACCTCCTCTACGGCAGGGGGCGCGACAAAGTTGACGAGCACGCTCCGCTCCTCTACCGTGCCCTTGAGCGCCACGGGTGGTTCGACGACATTTACGACTGGTACGTCGCAAAGGTCCAGCAGCGCGCCGCGATATTTTTAAACGCCCTCGACATACTCCTCATCCAGGGATTCTGCGTCCGCGGGACGGCCGCGCTGGCGTCCCTCGCGGGCGGAATGTTCAGGGCGTGGCATTCGTCGTGGGTTTCGGCCTACGTGCTCTGGATGGCCGTCGCGGTCGTAACGGCAATAGCAATTTTCGCATACTGATACCATGGAATTTTCAAAGGCAGTTTTTGTGTCGGGGGTTTACGCCCCGCTCGCCTGTGCGGCGGTTATAGCGATAGGGGGCGGCCTCTTTGGCAGGCGTTCGGCCAAGGCGGTGGCCCTGGCGGGCTTTGCGGCCGCGCTGTTTTCGGCCCTGTGGTCCTCCGGGCGGATGCTCGCGGGATTCGAGGTTTCGGCGGCGACGGCGTGGTTCGGGGATTTCTCGCTGGGCGGGGTTTCGTCTGTCATGTATTCGCTTGCCGGAATAGTGGGCTTTTCGGCAGGGCTTTGGGCAGTTTTCGGCCCGGGCGTGGAGAGGATAAAGGCGTACCTTGCCCTGCTGCTTTTCATGCAGGGCGGGCTCATGGGCATGTTCGCCTCCGAAAACATCCTGTGGATGTACGCCTTCCACGAATTCGCGCTCGTGCCGACCTTTATAGCGATGTGCGTGTGGGGCGGCGAAAACAAGAGGGCCGCCGCGATGGAGATGGCGGTTTACCTCACCCTCGGCGCCCTCATCGCGCTGGCGGGAATAATTGCGCTCTCGTACGCATTTTCGGGCGGAGGATTATTCAACCTGAGCGACCTTTCGGAGGCGGTTTCGGCTTCATCGGCCCCCGCCGGCCGCACGTCGGCGATTTTCGGCATAACTGCGGTGGGGCTGGGCGCGCTTGTGTCGCTCTTTCCGCTGCACTCGTGGGCTCCGAAGGCCTACACTGCCGCCCCGACGCCCTTTGCGATGCTGCATGCGGGCGTGCTCAAGAAGTTCGGCCTCTATTTTATGGTGCAGGTTCTGGTGCCGCTTGCGGCATCGGGCGCTGCGGAATGGCTGTGGACTGTCGCGATGCTGGCGCTGGTGAACGTGATTGGCATCGGACTTGTCACGATGGCCCAGGGGAGCCTGAAGTCTATGGTTTCATATTCAAGCGTGTCGCACATGGGCCTGTGCTTTTTGGGGATATGCACGATGGGGGTTCTGGGCGCAGGGGGCGCGGTCCTGATAATGTTCGGGCACGGCCTGAGCGTGGCGGCGCTATTCATTTTCGCCGACATTATAAAGGGCCGTTTCGGCACCGACGACATGCGGGCGCTCGGCGGGGCCTACCGGAAAATGCCCGTGTGCGCGGCCCTGTTTGTCGCGGCTGTGCTCGCAAACATCGGCCTTCCGGGCTTTGCCAATTTCTGGGGCGAGCTTTCCGTATTTGTGTCGCTTTGGACATTCAGCCCGGCGGTGTGCGCGCTGGCTGTCTCCGGCATCGTCATCTCCGCCGTTTATGGGCTTAGGGCGGTGGCATGCGTATTCTACGGGCCCGAGTCGCCCGCAGTGGAGGCGTCGGGGGCCGGCGATATTTCTTTCCGGGAGAGGCTACCTGTCGTCGTGCTTCTTGCCGCGCTCATGGCGGTGGGCTTCTGCCCGAAGCTCGCCACTTCCGGCATTGACGCGGACCTCTCCAATATTCCCGCATTCGCAGGCGCGGTTTCAGTTTCAAAATAGAGCTTATGGAATCGAACACTTTTATGGAATACGCCCCGCTTGCGGGCGACTGGCTTTCGGTGCTGCCGGAATTCCTGCTCACGGTTTGCGGCGCCCTCCTTATGGTTTCGGGGGCCGTGTTCAAGGGGCGCAGCCGCGTTCCGTCGTGGGCGGGCGTGGCGTCGCTGGCGTTTGTGTCGGCTTTTTCGGTGTGGTTTTCGCACACTGACATCGGCGGCGGCGAGTCGTTTCTGGGGATGCTCGGCCCGGCGGGGTACACATGGTTTTTCTGCGTGTGCGCCATGCTTTCGTCGGTTATGGCGGTCAGGTGGCTGGCGCGCTCCGCGAGGCCCAGGTCCGGCGAATTCATGGGGCTTTTATGCTTCGCGGCGGCCTCCCTTTCGCTCTTTGCCCGATCCGGGCACCTCATGATGACGTTCGTCGCCCTCGAATCTTCGGCGGTGTGCTTTTACGCGCTCATCGCATGGCTCCGCAGGAGCCTCCCGAGCCTGGAGGCGTCTATACGCTACCTCGTCCTAAGCGGGGTTAGCGGGGCGTTTCTGCTCCTGGGGATAGCCTTTGTTTACGGCGCCTCGCTGCAGGACGGGTCGGGCCTAAGCATGCTTTACTATTCAAATTTCTACGAGGGCGCAGGCTCCACGCTCTTTACGGCGGGCATCGTCTTGTCGCTTTCCGCCGTGTTCTTCAAGCTCTCCGCATTCCCCTTCCAGTTCTGGGCCCCGGACGTTTACCAGGGCGCGCCGACCCCGGTTGCCGCATTTCTGGCCGTGGCATCGAAGGGTGCGGCGGCGATAGTCGCCCTTTCAATGCTGTCGGCCCTCGGCGGTTCGGAGAGGCTGGTCTTATTCCTTTCTGCCATCGCGGCCGCAGGAATCGTCGTTGGCAACCTGGGCGGCCTCGGCGAGTGCGTTACAAAGCGCATAATAGGATTTTCCGGCATCGCAAACGCCGGGTATCTGATGGTGTTTATAGCGTCCGCCGTCTGGCTTTTGAACGACCCTGCAAACGCGGGGTTTGTGGACCTCACGCTGAAGCTTTACATGCTCTCTTACATGTTCGCGGTTTACGGGGTGCTATTTGTTCAGAACCTCCGCTCGTCGGAAAGCGACAGCGACCTCGACTGCCTCGGCTTCCGGGGGCTGTGGAAGCGCATGCCGCTTTCCGCAGGCTCTGTGGCCGTTGGGCTTGCCTCGCTTGCCGGCATTCCGCCGACTGCGGGGTTCTTCGCAAAGCTTTTCGTCCTGATAATGGCGTATGCCGCCGGGCTTTACTGGCTTATGGCCGTCCTCATCGCCGGTTCGGCGGCCTCAATATTCTACTACTTCAAGTGGATGCGCGCGTGCTTCTCCGAAGGCGAGGGCGGGGAGGAGTTCGAATACGAGCTGGGTTCCGGCCCGATGATTCTGGCGCTTGCGCTGGCGTCTTTGTGCGTCGGCGTTATGGTTGCGGCCCGCGCGCTGTTTTTCTGAGCCTTCCGCGTTTTGCGGGGCCGTCCGGGCCGGGGAATTCCCGGCCCGCTTTTTTTGCGTGATTGGCGGCAGGGGGGATTTCCTACCGGAACCGTTTTTTGGGGAGGATTCGCCTGGCGGCTTGGCAGGCGGTTTGCGAGGGGGCGGTTTTAGGAGGCGGTGCTTTCCTGCGATACCTCGCGGGGCGGGAGCGCGGCGTCCCGGGCGCGGGGCGAAACGCCTTTTTACCGTGTCGCGGGGGGAGCCTTCGCGCTCCCATTGCGGGCTTTAAGGCGGCGTTTTTTCTGGATTTTGGATGGCGCCATAAAAAGCCCAATAAGGCGGAAATGTTCTTTTTTTGTTGAAAGAAGGTTTGCGTGTGTTAGCTTTAACAAGTTTTTTATACAGGTAATTCTATATTTGTAAAATATGCCTAAACGCGAGGATTTACACACCATACTCATAATCGGGTCCGGACCCATCGTAATCGGCCAGGCCTGCGAGTTTGACTACTCTGGAACCCAGGCCTGCAAGGCGCTAAAGGAGGAGGGCTACAGGGTCGTTCTGGTCAACTCGAATCCCGCGACCATAATGACCGACCCCGACTTCGCGGACGTCACCTACATTGAGCCGCTCACGCCCGAGATTCTCGAAAAGATAATAGAGAAAGAGCGTCCCGACGCCCTGCTGCCGACCCTCGGCGGCCAGACCGGCCTCAACCTTTCCCTGGAGCTTGCAAAGCGCGGCATTCTGGCCAAGTACGGCGTGGAGCTTATCGGCGCCAAGCAGGAGGCCATTGAAAAGGGCGAAGACCGCCAGAAGTTCAGGGAATGCATGCTTAAAATCGGCCTCGACATCCCCCAGAGCAAGGTTGTCCACGACTTGAAGGACGCGCTGGAATGGGTCGACGGGTACAACCAGTACCCGATAATCATACGCCCGAGCTACACCCTCGGCGGCACCGGCGGCGGCATCGCCTACAACCGCGAGGAGTATGAGAAGATGGTGGCTTTCGGCCTGAGCGCGTCCCCTGTCAACGAGGTTCTGGTGGAGGAGTGCCTCCTCGGCTGGAAGGAGTTTGAGATGGAGGTCATGCGCGACCACAAGGACCAGTGCGTCGTAATCTGCTCCATAGAGAATTTCGACCCGATGGGCGTCCATACCGGCGACTCGATTACCGTCGCGCCGGCCCTGACGCTCACAGACCGCGAATACCAGCTCATGCGCGACGCGTCTTTTGCGGTCATCCGCGAAATCGGCGTGGAGACGGGCGGCTCAAACATCCAGTTTGCAGTCAACCCCGAAAACGGGCGCATGATAGTAATCGAGATGAACCCGCGCGTCTCTCGTTCGTCCGCGCTGGCCTCGAAGGCCACGGGATTTCCCATCGCAAAAATAGCGGCGAAACTCGCCGTCGGCTATTCCCTTGACGAGCTCAAAAACGACATAACCCGCGAAACTCCCGCGAGCTTCGAGCCCACAATCGACTACGTGGTGACGAAGATACCCCGCTTCACCTTTGAAAAGTTCGTCGGCAGCGACAACACCCTGACCAGCTCCATGAAGAGCGTCGGCGAGGCGATGGCAATCGGCCGCTCTTTCAAGGAGTCGCTTCAGAAGGCCCTGCGCTCGCTTGAAATCGGCGTGCGCGGTCTCGGCGGCGGCGGCAAGTTCGGCGGCTGCGAGAAGCTTCCCGCAGAGGACATCCGCAAGGGCCTCGTGCGCCCGACGGCGGAGCGCGTGTTCTACATCCGCTACGCCATCCTTGCGGGCATGAGCGACGCGGAAATCCACGAATTCACCAAGGTTGACCCGTGGTTCCTGCGCCAGGTGCGCGAGATAGTCGAGCTCGAGCATGAAATTTCGGCGGCCGGCCTTGTTAACATGGACGCCGACCTGCTCCTGGCCGCGAAGGAGGCCGGCTTTACCGACCTTCAGATAGCCACGATTTTAAACACGAAAATCCGCAACATAAAGCAGCTCCGCGAGAAGTACGGCATAAACACCGTCTACCGCCTCGTGGACACCTGCGCTGCGGAGTTTGAAGCCTACACCCCCTACTATTATTCGACCTACGGCGTCGAAAACGAGCTCAAGCCGTCCTCCAAAAAGAAGATAATGATAATCGGCGGCGGCCCCAACAGGATAGGGCAGGGCATCGAGTTCGACTATTGCTGCGTGCACGCCTCGTTTGCGCTGCGCGAGGCCGGGTACGAGACGCTGATGATAAACTCGAACCCCGAGACCGTCTCCACTGACTACGACACTTCCGACCGCCTCTTCTTCGAGCCCCTGACTCTCGAGGACGTCCTTGAGGTTTACAACCAGGAGAAGTGCGACGGGGCCATCGTCCAGTTCGGCGGCCAGACCCCCCTGAACCTCGCAAGCGAGCTCAAGGCAAACGGCGTCAACATAATCGGCACCTCCCCCGAATCCATAGACGCCGCCGAGGACCGCGAGATTTTCAAGAAGATACTCGACAAGCTCGGCCTCAAGCAGCCCGTAAACGCCACGGCCACAAGCCCCGAACAGGCGTACGAGCTGGCGGGCCAGATAGGTTTCCCGATACTTTTGCGCCCCAGCTTCGTCCTGGGCGGCAGGGGCATGTTCATCGTATATGAGATGGACGATATGAAAAAGGTCATCCGCGAGGCTTTTGACGCCGCCCCCGGCAAGCCGGTCCTTCTCGACAAGTTCCTTGAGGACGCCATTGAGCTGGACGTCGACGCCATAAGCGACGGCGAAACCACCGTCATCGGCGCCATGCTTGAGCACATCGAGTATGCCGGCGTGCACTCCGGCGACGCCGCCATGGTGCTGCCCCCCCACACCCTTCAGGAAAACATCCTAAACGAGGTCCGCGCGGCCACCAAGGCCCTCGCAAGGGAGCTGAACGTCATCGGCCTCATGAACATACAGTTTGCCATAAAGAAGGGCGAGCTCTACCTTCTGGAGGTCAACCCGCGCGCATCGCGCACGGTGCCGTTTGTCTCAAAGGCGATAGGCGTGCCGCTTGCAAAGCTCGCCGCTCGCGTGATGGCCGGGGAGAAGCTGAAAGACCTCGGGTTTACGCAGGAGGTCGTCCCCGAATACAAGGCGGTCAAGGAGAGCGTGTTCCCGTTTGTCCGCTTCCTGGGCGCCCCCATCATCCTCACCCCCGAAATGCGTTCGACGGGCGAAGTCATGGGAATCGACAGGGATTTGGGCATGGCTTTTGCAAAGAGCCAGATTGCGGCCCAGCCCGGGCTGCCGACGAGCGGGAACGTATTCCTTTCCGTCAAGGACCACGACAAGGAGGCCGCTGCGGAAATCGCCAAGGCGTTCCACGACATGGGATTCAGCCTCTACTCCACTGCGGGCACGGCGGGCTTCCTGTCCTCGCGCGGCATTCCCGTCACAAAGACTTACAAGCTAAGCGAGGGCGCGCGCCCGAACGTAGTTGACATGGTGAAAAACGGGCAGATACAGCTCATAATCAACACCCCCTCCGGAATGTCCCCGCGCATGGATGAAAACCGCATCCGAGAAGAGGCGCTCTTAAGGAAAGTGTGCATGATTACGACTATAATGGGTGCGTATGCTGCGATTCAGGGCATAAGGGCCCTGCGTTCAAACGAGCTTACGGTCGAATCCATCCAGTCGCACAACGCGTCCATCAAGCGCGAAAAGGCGATTCACATTTAACTTATGTCCAGGCGCGATTTCCAGTGCGTCATCGAGGCGATACTTAAAGACGACCGGCGCTACGCCGTCGGCGCGTACGTCTTTGTGCGCATGGCGCTGGACTATACCGTAAAGAACGCGCACCCCGCCCCGCAGGGCTCCGCGCGGAAGGGCTCACATGTGAGCGCTGCGGAGCTTCTTGACGGCATCAGGCGCTTCGGCCTCGAAACCTTCGGGCCGATGGCCGCCGTGCTTTTCAGCGAATGGGGTGTTAAGTCGTGTTCGGACTTCGGCGAAATTGTATTCAACATGATAAAGGTGGGCGAGATGAGCAAGTCCGACGAGGACAGGCTCGAAGACTTCTCGGACGGCTACGACTTTTACGAGGCCTTTGAGCGTCCGTTTCTGCCCGCCTCCAAAGGCGGATTATGAATGACGGTCTTTTGATTGAAAACCTGGCGGTTGAGGTCGCCGGGAAGCGCATTGTGGAGGACTTGAGCCTCAGCGTGCCCCGCGGCGAAGTCCATGCCATAATGGGCCCGAACGGCACGGGGAAAAGCAGCCTCTCAAAGGCCCTCGCGGGAAACCCCGACTACAGGATTGTGTCGGGGAGCGCGAGGCTCTGCGGGGTGGATATAGTGGGCATGGCGCCGGAGGAGATAGCTCGGGAGGGCCTCTTTCTGGCATTCCAGTATCCCGTCGAAATTCCCGGCGTCAGCATCGCAAACTTCATAAGGGCCTGCATAAATGCGCGCCTTCCCGAAGGCGAGGAGGTCGACGCGCCAGCCTATTACAAGACCCTGTATTCCAAAATGCAGGAGCTTGGCATGGACAAGTCCTTCACCTCGCGCAGCGTGAACGTCGGCTTTTCGGGCGGGGAGAAAAAGAGGTGCGACATACTCCAGATGCTCATGCTAAACCCCAAGGTCGCCATCCTCGACGAGACCGACAGCGGCCTTGACATCGACGCGCTCAGGGTGGTTTCAGACGGCGTTAACGCCGCGCGCTCGCCGGATCTTGGCATACTCCTCATCACCCACTACCAGCGCCTCCTCGACCACATAAGGCCCGACAGGGTGCACGTCATGTACGGGGGCAGGATAGTGGAAAGCGGCGGCCCGGAGCTCGCCCTGGAACTTGAAAAGAGCGGCTACGAACGCTTCAGGCAGGCATGAGCGAAAAGGAAAAACCGAACGTGGGCATAGACCGCGAGGCTGGAAATTTCAGCTATGCAGAGGACTACGCCTACGACGCCGGCGTCGGCCTGAACGAGCAGACCGTGCGCTACATCTCCCGCGTAAAGGGCGAGGACGACTGGATTTTGAACTTCAGGCTCAAGGCGCTCGGCGAGTTTCTCAAGATGCCGAACCCGACCCACTGGGCCACCGGGCGGCTCGACGAGCTGGACTTCTCAAAAATACGCTACTACCTTGCAAAGGGCGCCAAAAAGACGCGCTCCTGGGAGGAGGTTCCCGACGATGTGAAAAGAACTTTCGAGCGCCTCGGCGTGCCCGAGCAGGAGAGGGCCTTCCTCGCGGGCGTGGAGGCGCAGTTCGACTCCGAGTCGGCGTATTCAAACATGAAGGAGCATCTCGCCGAACAGGGCGTGATTTTTGTGGACTCGACCGAGGGCCTCATGAAATATCCGGAAATATTCCGCAAGTATTTCGGCAAGGTTATCCCGATTACCGACAACAAGTACAGCGCCCTGAACAGCGCCGTATTTTCTGGCGGCAGCTTCATATACGTCCCCAAGGGCGTTAAGGTCAGGCAGCCCCTCCAGGCATATTTCAGGATAAATGCCGAGAGCTTCGGCCAGTTTGAGCGCACCCTGATAATCGCCGACGAGGGCGCGGAGCTGATGTACATGGAAGGATGCACCGCTCCGCGTTTTGAGACAAGCACCCTGCATTCGGCCGTAGTGGAGCTGGTCGCCCTGAAGGGGGCCAAAATCCAGTACGTCACGGTTCAAAACTGGTCCGACAACGTTTTCAACCTCGTCACCAAGCGCGGGGTCGCCGAGGAGGACGCTGAAATCAGGTGGATAGACTGCAACATCGGCTCGGGGCTCACCATGAAGTATCCGGCGGTGGTCCTCAAGGGCAGGCGCGCGCGCGGAGAGGTCGTCTCAATCGCCCTGGCAAACCGCGGCCAGCACCAGGACACCGGCGCAAAGATGATTCACATGGCAGACGACACGACTTCAAACATAATATCGAAGTCGATTTCAATTTCGGACGGCCGCGCTTCGTACCGCGGCATGGTCTATATGCCCGACTCCGTCAGCGGCTGCAAAAATAACACCGTCTGCGACGCCCTCCTCATAAACGAAAATTCGCGCACCGACACCTATCCGGCGATAGTCTGCTCCGGCGGGGACAATTTCGTCCAGCACGAGGCGAGCGTTTCAAAGCTTAGCGAAGAGCAGATTTTTTACATGCGCCAGCGCGGCCTCGGGGAAAAGGAGGCCATGAGCCTGGCGGTAAACGGGTTTGTAAACGACCTTGTAAGGCAGTTTCCGATGGAGTACTCGGTGGAGCTCAAGCGCCTCATCGAGCTTGAGATGGAAGGTTCGGTGGGATGATGGATTCCGGATTGTGCAAAAGGGCGCTGGAGCGCTTTGAATCCCTGCCTTTCCCCGGCAGGCGCGACGAGCATTGGCGTTTCTCAAACCTCGCCTTTTGGGGCGGGGAGGCTGCCGGGCTTGTCGGGGTTCCGGAATGCCGGGGCGGGGAAGCGGGCGTTCTCGGCGGGTTCCCCGCCGCGCGCAGGTTTTTTGATTCGCTCGTCTCCTCCGGAAAATTCGACGCTCTCGCGGCTGCTGCTTTCGGTCTCGCCCGCACGGTGCGTGTTCCCGACGGCGAAAAAATGGAAATCTCGGGGCCGTGGGCTTCATGCGTAAACCTCTTTGAAGTAGGGCGGGGAGCGGAGCTTGTGATACGGCGCTGCGAGGACTTTTCCTCCCCCGGGGCCCTCCGCGCCGAGGCCGCATGCTTCAGCGTGCTTTCCGGAGGAACGCTCAGGCTTGAAACGCTGTTTTCCGGGCGTGGGCCGAGGTGGTCGCGCTTCGATTTTTATGTTGAGGATGGCGCGTCGGTTTCCGACGTTTTTGTGGAGTGCGGCGCGTCCGACACCCGCACGGAGCGCAACTTCTTCATGGAGGGCGCCGGTTCGGCAGCAGAAGTTGCGGCCCTCGCGTCATGCTCCGGCTCGGCGACCCACGACATCCGCACGTCCCAGATACACAACTCCCCGGGGGCGCACAGCAACCTGCTTGTAAAAAACATACTCCGCGATTCCTCCCGTTCGGCCTTCGCCGGCCTGATACGCGTTAAAGAGGAGGCGCAGCGCACGTCCTCATACCAGAGCTGCCGCTCCCTTCTGCTCTCGCCGAAGGCGAGGGCGCAGGCTGTTCCGGTGCTTGAAATAATGGCAAACGACGTCGCTTGCTCGCACGGATGCGCGGTCGCGCAGCCGGATCCCGAGCAGATTTTTTACATGAAGGCCAGGGGGCTCGACGAGCGCGAGGCCCAGTCCCTTCTTGTGGGGGGATTTGCAAACGAAATTTTGGAAAAATTTTCGGACGCCGGGTTTGCGGATATGGCCCGCTCCAAAATCTGAAAATCTCTTCGGCATCCAGAGATTGCGGCTTGAATTTTTCCGCCTTCGCGCGCCCGCCTTTTGCGGGCGTTTTTTTGCGCGCGAATTTGCCGGTTGGATTTTTGGGGAGGAGGCGGGTGGGATTTTGATTTGCGCGAATTTCCGAATGGGTCATCTCCGCCTGAAAGGAAGGTGCGGAAATCGGGATATAAAACGGGCGGCATAGATTGGGATGCCGCAAAAGGAACGAAAAAGCGAAAGATGTCGTGCTTGTGCCCCCGCAGGCTTTTCTTCATTGCTTGAATTCTTATAAAAAACTTTCCGTTCTCCCGTTCGTACCAGCCCCACGACTGTTTTTTGCGGGATGCAGATGCGCGTTCCGCCATGCCGCATAATGGGGCGCGCCTGCCGGGAGGTTTTAAACTCCCGCTATTGACATTTGCCGGGATGCGCGGCATTATTTTAAAGGCTTTTGTTTTTAAGCCTTTTTAACTGCAAGGAATATGTTTATGAGAAAACTTCTTCATATAGGAATCCCCGCGAGCGAAAAGCGCCCCGACATGACTTATGTGCCGGGCATGAAACTCTCCATCACGAATCCCGATGCGAGCGCGCACAAAATTGAGTGGCTCTATTTTGACTTCGACTGCCCGATGCCGAAGCTCCTTCAGGAATCTACCCACATCGCATATCAGGTGGAAAATTTGGACGAGGAGCTGAAGGGGGCGAACATTCTGGTTCCCCCGTCCCCGCTTGGCGACAATATGAGGCTCGCTTTTGTGGTGGAGGAGGGCATCCCCGTCGAACTGATTGAAGTGAAGGCGTAGCGGGGCAGGGGCGTCTGCGCGCGCCTCGGCTTTTAGACGGGCCGTTTTGCCGATGTTTTGCCGGGATGCGCCGTTTGCGGCCTTTCCCGGAGATGGAGATTTGCGCGGTGTGGTGCGGCCATTGCCTTGCCATGCCGCGCGGGTTTTATTTTGCGCGATGTTTTGCCGGGATTCGCAGTTCATGGATTTCTATGGAGCCGGAGCGGCCGCGCGTTTGCCGCTATTTTTTTTGGAGGGCAGTGTTTTCATGAATGTCTGGCGGGCTTTATGCCGCCTTTGGATTTTGCCTTGTCGGCTTTTCATGGGGTAAAGGTCGTTCTGCGGTTTTCTTTAGCCGGGTGTTAGCGGGGCGGGATGGGCTGGGGTATTGTTGTGATATGGCCCTGCAAGCCGCTCTAGCCTTAAAACCGGCATTTTGCCTAAGCGCGGGTGACTGCATTTGCATGTGATGGCGTCTGCGCTTGTCCTGCAACTGATTTTCCAGGTATTTTTCGGAATTGGAGCCCCTCTGGCTCACATTGCGCCCAAGCCCGCGCGTCCGCTCCGGAGTTCTTGCAGACGCTTGCGCACTTTTATCCGATTTCGGGGCCGTTGGGGTTTATGGCAAATAAAACGTGGCAGGTGATGCCGGGTTGGAATTCCGTTTGCGCAGGGCGACGCGGCATGGTTTCATTTGTTTTTAACGGATGTTTTATGGCTCTTTTTCATCGGGGGCGTCGGCGACCGTCTGATTTCCCCGGCAGTATGTGCGGTAGGAATTTGAAATGCGGGCTGGGGAAAATTTGACGCATCCCATTTCGCATATGTTTGAGGGGGGCTTTTGAAAAAAGCATTCCGCCTTTTTGCTTTAACTTTTAAGTGCAGAAACGCCGTGGCGCGCGCCGTTTAAGCGGCGGCTTTCCGCCGTACAAATAATGCGGTTGCCATAGGTTTTGAAGAGAAAAGAAGAGCATTTTTGAATAAAAATTGCGGATGTAAAAAAACGGGCCTGCGTGAATTGAAAGGCCCCTAAAGAAATGAAAAGCGGATGGCGTTTCGCTCCGGGCCACGCAAGCTCCCCTTGTTCGCCTAAAGCTTCGCCCAAAAACTCGCTTGCCGCTTCCTCATCCATGCTGGAAAAATTCCTTCGTGCAGTCTATGGGAGCCGGGGCTTCCTGCAAAAAAAAATCCGCCCATGATGGGCGGATTCCGCATATAAGATGCGCAAAATAACTGCCTAGAATTTTACGCCGGGATTTGTAAACCTCTGGGCGTTGTTGCCGTGGAAGGCGCCGTATTCGGTTACGACCGCGCCTTCGGGGCCTGCAATCTGGCTGTGGCGCGCGAGGGTCTTATTGAGCCAAACGACGTTGCCCTTTTTCGCGCTGGAATGCGAGACCTTCTTCTGCGTCACGAAATTTTTCTGGCTTTCGGGAATCTTGAGGCCGGGGAACTTGGACATGTCCTCGCCTTCCTCGCCGAGGCAGTAGGTCTCTCCTGCGCGCGCCTGCCAGCATTCGTATTTTGCCGGGAGGCCGTCGGCTGCGACGTGCCAGTGTTCGACCAGCATCTGGTTGGGCAGAAGCAGTATTTCATGCCCGAACACCCCGTGCTTGTTTTCCTGCGCCCAGAATATGCCGCCCATGCCGACTGCGGGGAAATCCCCGAGGCCGAAGTCGGTGGCCCACATGTTTTCGCGCATATTGTCGCTTACCGGATAGCCGAGGCGCTCCATCATGTCGATGTATGCCTGCCTGCCGGCTTCCGCGTTGAATTTTCCGTCTTTGTCGTAGAACATGTCCCTTGTTAGTTTGGGCGCGGTCGCCCGGGTTGCGTTTTCTCCGCCGGCTGGCTGCACTCCGCAGCATCCGGAAAGCGCGAACGCGGAGGCGAGCGCCATAAATATATATGCAAACTTTTTCATGATTTTAGCCTTTTGTCAAATGTTGATTGATATGTTAACCGTCAGGCGTTTTTGCCGGAGGACTTTTCGTCGTTGAAAAGCTCGAAGGCGCGTTCCGGAGAAAAGCCCTCGTGGACGACGGCCCGAACCGCCTTTATCATGGCTTCGGGCGCTTCGGACTGGAATATGTTTCTTCCCATGTCGACCCCGCGCGCCCCGCTTGAAATCGCCCGGTATGCGAGCTCGAGGGCGTCGCGTTCGGGCAGCTTTTTGCCGCCGGCAATGACGATGGGGACGGGGCAGGAGGCCACGACCTTTTCAAAGCCCTCTTCGCAGTAGTAGGTCTTCACGAAGGTCGCGCCGTTTTCCGCTATTACCCGGCAGGCCAGGGCGAGGTAGCGCGCGTCGCGGACGAGGTCCTTGCCGACCGCCGTCACGCCGAGCGTCGGGATGCCGTATTTTGCGGTCATGTCGGCCGTGCGGACGAGGTTCTCCACGGTTTTAGCTTCAAAGGTGCTGCCGATTGCGACCATCGGGGCGAGCGCCGAGGCGTTGAGCTTTATGGCGTCCTCTATATCGATTACGCACTCGTTGTTGAGCTCTGTAAGCAGGGTGCTGCCGGCGCTCCAGCGCAGGGCCACCGGCTTTTCACAGCCCGCCGGAACTATCGAGCGGAGCGCCCCGCGCGTGCACATTATGCAGTCTGCGTGGGGAATGAGCGGTACGATGGAAAGGTCCATGCGCTCCAGGCCGCTTGTGGGGCCCATTATGTACCCGTGGTCGAACGCCAGCATGACGGTGTTGCCGCTCTTTTGGTTGAAGATGCGCGACATCCTGTTTTTAACGCCCCAGTCGGCGTTTTGCAGGCCCTTCAGAAAGAAGGAGTCCGTTTTTGCCGCGACATCGGCGCGGAAGTTGCTGGCCTCTATGTTGCCTTCGTTGTCTGCCATGATTTTCCTTTTTAATTTACTTTGAGAATGCCTCTGCAAACGCCGCGAATATCATTGCGTTCGAGGCCGCCCCGGCGTCGATGCTGCCGACCGACTTTTCCCCGAGGTTGCGGGCCCTCCCGAATTTCGCCCTGAGCGAGGCCGTGGATTCGGCCCCGGCCTTTGCCGCAGAGGCGGCCGCGTCGAGGGCTGACTTCGCGTCGGGCTTCCCCGCCATCGCTTCGACGGCGGGGATGAGGGCGTCCATGAGGGTCTTGTCGCCCACGGCCGCCCCGGTGTTTGATTTTACGGATTCGAGGCCGCTTTCAAAGGCCCTTGCGAGTTCCCGGGCGCCGAGGCTTTCGGCCCCGTCGTCAATCCCGTCTGAAATGCCCATGAGAAGGGCTCCGAACAGCGTGCTCGTCGAGCCGTTTGAATTGCTCATGGCGGCGAATCCCGCGTCCGAGAACGCCCCCTTTATGTCGGAGGCGGCCTGAACCGCGTCGTTTGCGGCGCTTATGGCGCCCTTCATCGCCACGCCGTGGTCGCCGTCCCCGCACACGGAGTCGAGGGCGCACAGGCGGGCCTCGTTTTCCGAAATCGCGCGCGCGGCTTCGGAAAACATTGACTTCAGCTTTTCAAGGGTGAGTTCGCTCATATTCAAAATGGTCAGCCGATGCAGGTCCAGTACGGGGCGTCGGATTTTGCGTTTATGTACTTTTCGGATTCGGCGTCCAGGACGCAGAGTATCATCTGGAAGCCCGCCATCTCCTGCACAGTCAGTATCTCGTCCACTATTCCCCCCGCAAGTTCGGCTCCGGCGCCCTTTGCAAGCAGCCCCGCCGCGCGGAAAACTATGGCAAGCTCCATCGGCGAGGTGGCTCCCGTGCCGTTTATTATTATGAAAACCTTTTCGCCGGCCTTGAGCCCGACCGCCTTGGAGAGGCGCTCAAACATGATTTTTGCGGTTTCGTCCGCCGAAAGGATTTTCGACCTGCCGCCGCCGCCTTCGCCGTGCTGGCCCATGCCTATTTCCATCTCGTCGTCGGCAAGCTCGCTTATGGGGGCGCCCGTCTGCGGGTGGGTGCAGCCAGTCATCGCAACCGCGAGCGTCGCAATCCTCGAATTGAACCTCTCAGCGATTTCGGCCACTTCGTCGAGGCTCTTGCCCTCTTCGGCGGCGGCTCCGGCGACCTTTATGAGGGGGATGCATCCCGCGAGCCCCCTGCGGTCGGCCCTGGGGGTGTCGAGGCCCGCGCTCACGTCTTCTGCAACGAGGATTGTCCTGACCCTGATGCCCTCCTTCTGGGCCATTTTGACGGCCATGTTTGAGCTCATGACATCGCCCGCATGGTTGAGGACTACGAGCAGTATGCCGGCGTCGCGCTTGAATTTCCTGAGGGCGGCAAGGACCGCGACTGCGTTGGGGGCGGCGAAGATGTCGCCGACAACGCTCGCGTCCAGCATGCCCTCACCGACAAATCCGCTCAGGGCCGGCTCGTGGCCGGCTCCGCCGAGCGTTATGACCGCCACCTTGTCCTGCGGCTTGGGGGCTGCCCTGACCATTATTTTGCCGTCATCGAGCCTGATTTTGCCGGGATAGGCCATTGCCAGCCCTTCGAGAAGCTCCGGCGCCAGGTTTTCGGGGGCGTTTATAAATTTTTTCATTTTCATGGTTTTCCTTGTCTTTTGCGGCCTTTCGGAAATCCGCGACTGCGGAAAAGGCGCGGAATGAATAAGGCGAAAAAAACTCTACAACATTTCCGGGCGGCTTTCCAGCAAAAATTAAATTGAGTTGATATTTTAAGTAATGATTTAAAAGTCAACTTTTTTGCAAAAACTTTTTTGGCCCCGTCATGCCTGGGCGGGGCGGGGTCTTGGCTGTCTCTTATACACATCTC
>URJJ01000027.1 GCA_900548185.1 uncultured Opitutales bacterium | reverse complement strand
AGAGCGCTCCTTATTATGAGCATGGCGACCAGCACCTTGTTGCGCAGTTCAAGGAAGTTCGGCTCCACGCGGAAATCCCAATAGTACTCGTCGATTTCGCGGTAGAGGTTGTTCACGCGGCTTAGGGCCCTTTCGAGGCGCTTGTTGGTGCGCACAATGCCGACGTAGTCCCACATGGTGCGCGCCAGCTCCTCGGCATTGTGCTGGAGAACCACGCGCTCGTCCGGGTCCCGGACGTTGCCGTCGTGCCAGAGGGGGATGTGCGCCCCGGAATCCGGGGAGGCGCCCTTGAGGTACTCGTCAACAGCCTTTGAGGCGTTGTCGGCTATTACGACGGCCTCCAGGAGCGAATTGCTCGCGAGGCGGTTTGCGCCGTGCAGTCCGGTGCAGCCCACCTCGCCGCAGGCGTAGAGACCCTGGAGGTTAGTCGCGCCGTTTAAGTCGGTCTTGACGCCTCCGCACTGGTAGTGGGCGGCGGGAACGACAGGCATCCAGTCCTTTGAAATGTCTATCCCGCGCGCGAGGCAGTGCTCGTAAATCTGGGGGAAGCGGTCCTTCAGGTGCGCCGCCGAAAACTTCGTTATGTCGAGCCACACGTGCGGGGTGCCGAGGCGCTTCATCTCCTGGTCGATGGCCCTCGCCACGACGTCGCGCGGGGCGAGGTCGGCGCGCTCGTCGTAGTTTGCCATGAACGCCTCGCCCTTTGAATTGCGCAGCACGGCGCCCTCGCCGCGAACCGCCTCGGAGATGAGGAAACGCTCGTTTTCGTTTGAATAGAGGGCCGTCGGGTGGAACTGTATGAATTCCAGGTTGGCGACCTCCGCCCCGGCCCGGTAGGCCATTGCGATGCCGTCCCCGGTGGCGATGTCGGGGTTTGTGGTGTAGAGGTAGACCCTGCCGGAACCCCCGGTTGAAAGCATGACTGCCCCGGTCTTAAACGTCAGCACGCGCCCTGCGGAGGTGTCGAGGACGTACAGCCCTATCACCCTGTTTTCCGTGCCGCGCCACACCCCCGGCTTGGAGGAGGTTATGAGGTCTATCGCAAAATGGTGCTCCAGAACCGTTATGTTTTCGCAGGAGCGTATGTATTTGAGGAGGGCCTCCTCTATCGCCCTGCCCGTGAAGTCCTTGACGTGCAGAATGCGCCGCTCGGAATGCCCGCCCTCCCGGCCGAGCGACGGCGTGCCGTCCGCCTCGCGCGAAAAGGGCACCCCCTCCTCCACGAGCGACTTTATCTGCTCGGGGCCGGCGCGGACGATGGCCCTCACGGAGTCTTCGCAGCACAGGCCGTCCCCGGCCACAAGCGTGTCCTTGACGTGGAGTTCGAAGTCGTCGACCCCGCTGGTGACGCTGGCGATGCCGCCCTGCGCATGGTTTGTGTTGGTCTCGGAGCTTTTTTTCTTGGTGACGACGGCCACCTTCCTGCCGAGGCGGGCGCTCTTTATCGCGAAGCTCAAGCCCGCGATGCCGCTGCCCACAACCACAATGTCGTATTTGTCTTCCATTTTGGAAACCTGAAATAAAGCCGGACGCGGGCGCGCCCGGAAATGCTAAAGCACCATGTTGTCTATGAGGCGCGTCTGGTCGAGCCACACGGCGATGGCGGCCCTTGTCTTGCCCGGCACGATGTCGTTTACGGGCAGGGAGGTCTCGGCGTCCACTATCTCGACGTATATCACGCGTATGCGCGACGACTTTGAAAGCTGGTTCACGATTTCGGCCTTCACCCGGTGGATGTTGAGGCACCCGTTTTCCACGAGCTCCTTGCCGGCCGCGAGGGCGCGGCTGAGGCGCGCGGCGGTTTCAAGCTGCGCCCCGTGCAGGTACTTGTTGCGGGAGCTTACCGCCAGGCCGCTTTCGGCCCGGACGAGCGGCGCGCGGATTATTTCAACGCCCATGAAAAGGTCGCGGACCATGCGCTTTATGACGGAAATCTGCTGGGCGTCCTTCTCGCCGAACACGGCGCAGTCGGGGCGCACTATGTTAAAGAGGATGGCGACAACGGTGGTCACCCCGCGGAAATGGTTGGGGCGCGACTTCCCGCACAGGTTGGAGCTGACAGACTCCTCGACGACGAAGGTGGAGGCGTCCGGCGCGTAGATGTCGCCCGGGGCTGGCGCGAACACGGCGTCGGCCCCTCGGGCCTCGCAGGCGGCGGCGTCCGCCTCAAGCTGGCGGGGGTATGAGGAGTAGTCCTCGTTCGGGCCGAACTGCGTAGGGTTTACAAAGACGGACACGACGCACGCATCCGCGTTTTTCCTGGCGATGTCAATCAGGCTCATGTGGCCTTCGTGAAGGGCCCCCATTGTCGGAACGAGCGCGATGCGCTTGCCCTCGCGCCTCAGGGCGGCGCAGAAATCGGACATTTCGGCGGGTGTGCGTATTATTTTCATCTGTCTTTTCCTTTTCGCGGATTTGCCAATGAGTCTCACATAGTGGCACTTGATTCGGCAAAATCAACCAATTAAAACGCCGCCCCCGGGAGCGGGGGCCCGGACGGGCGAAAAAGGCCGCCGGACCCGGCATTATTTTCGTTGATTTTTAAAGGATAAGATTTAACTGTATTTTGCCATTATATTTGCAGGAAAGGCATTCCCGCAAAAACACCAAGGATACCCTCATGAGCGACTCATACATACAGAACCTTTTCGCCGACAGAATCGGAGGCCCGGCCTACGGCAAGGGCGCCGGAATATACAAGTTCGAGAAGATAAAGCGCGCAAAGAGGGCCGCAGCGGCCGCAAACCCCGGAGTGGAGCTCATCGACATGGGCGTCGGCGAGCCCGACGAAATGGCGTTTCCGAACGTGGTTTCCACCCTCGCGCGCGAGGCCGCAAAGCCTGAAAACCGCGGCTATGCCGACAACGGCGGCCCGGAATTCAAGGCGGCCGCAGCCCGGTACATGAAAAACACTTTCGGAGTGGAAATGGACCCCGAAACCGAGGTCATCCACTCCATAGGCTCCAAGGCCTCCGCGAGCATCCTGCCTGCGTGCTTCATAAACCCAGGCGACGCGGCGATAATGACGGTCCCCGGCTACCCTGTGTTCGGGACGCACGTAAAATATTACGGCGGCGAAGTCTTCAACCTCGGGCTGCGCCCGGAAAACGCCTTTCTGCCGGACCTTTCGGAAATCCCGGGGGAGGTCCTGCGCCGCGCAAAGGTGATACTTGTAAACTACCCGAACAACCCCACGGGCGCGTGCGCCACGCCGGAGTTCTTCCGCGAGCTCGTGGACTTTGCCAGGCAAAACGGCCTGCTCATAGTCTCGGACGCCGCATACGCCTCGCTTGCCTTCGACGGCAGGCCGCTTTCAATATTCCAGACAGAGGGGGCAAAAGACGTCGCAGTCGAAATCCACTCGCTTTCAAAGAGCCACAACATGACAGGGTGGCGCATCGGCTGGGTATGCGGCAACCCCCTGGCGGTCAAAGCCTACGGCGACGTGAAGGACAACACCGACTCGGGGCAGTTCCTCGCAATCCAAAAGGCGGCCGCGGCCGCGCTGGACGACGCGTCCATCCCCCGCGAAATAGCGGCGAAGTACTCGCGCCGCATGGATTTGCTCATAAAGGCCCTCTCGTCGGCCGGATTTTCGGTGAAAAAGCCGGGCGCGGGATTCTTCCTTTACGCCGCCGCCCCGAAAGCCGCCGTTTCATCCGGCGGAGCCAGGACGGTCTTTGAGAGCGGGGAGGCATTCTCGCAGTGGCTCATCTCCGAGCACCTGATTTCAACCGTGCCGTGGGACGACGCCGGCCCCTTCGTGCGCTTTTCCGTCACCTTCACGGCGCACTCCCCTGAAGAGGAGAGGCGCGTGGTCGGGGAGATAGGGCGCCGCATCGGCTCATGCAGGTTTGAATTTTAAACGCCAGAAAACACAGGAAGCGCTCTGATGGAAACGTCTGAAAAACCCCAGGAAAGGGAAAGGATAACAGCCCTCATGCACGGCCACGACCGGCCCGGAATCGTCGCGCGCGTCGCCGGATGGATATACGCCAGGGGCGGCAACATAATACACGCCGACCAGCACCACGACAACGAGGGCGGCGTGTTCTTCCAGCGCGTCGAATGGACGCCCGCCGGAAACGTCGACGAGGAAATATCGCTTTTCAGAAAGCTCGCGGAAGAGGAGCTTGAGATGCAGCTTAAAATATCCCGCTCGACTGCCAGGCCGAAAATCGCCCTCATGGTGTCGCAATTCGAGCACTGCTTCTTCGACATCGTGATGCGCGTCAGGATGGGCGAGCTGAACTGCGAAATTTCGTGCGTGATTTCAAACCACGAAAAGCTCCGCGCCATGAGCGAAATGCTGGGCCTCAAATTCCACTGCGTGCCGGTGACCAAAGAAAACAAGCCGCAAGCCGAGGCCGAGCAGATGAAAATCATATCCGAATGCGGCGCCGACCTCATCGTCATGGCCCGCTACATGCAAATCCTCAGCCCGAAATTCCTCGCGGAGTGCGGCGCGCCCGTCATAAACATCCACCACAGCTTCCTGCCGGCATTCGCCGGGGCGAAACCCTACCACCAGGCCTACGAGCGCGGGGTGAAAATCATAGGCGCCACGGCCCACTACGCCACGGCCGACCTGGACGAAGGCCCAATAATCGCCCAGGACGTGACCACCATATCGCACAGAAACAGCGTCGCAGACCTCGTCCGCAAGGGCCGGGAGCTGGAGCGCACGGTCCTCGCAAACGCAGTGAGGTGGCACCTGCAAAACAGGGTGCTCGCCTACAAGAATAAGACCGTCGTATTCGACTGAGCCGCAAACGACCATGCCCGACGCAGCAGACAGGATGGACTTCAAAATTTCGGTCCTCGTATTCATACGGGACGCCGGCGGAAGGCTGCTTCTCATAGAGCGCAGGAAAGAGCCGAACAGGGGGAGCTGGTCGCCGATTGGCGGGAAGCTGGAAATGTCCCTGGGCGAGTCGCCCTTCGAATGCGCCGTCCGCGAGACGCGCGAGGAGACCGGCCTTGAAATATCGGCTTCCGACCTGCACCTGTTCGGTATGGTGAGCGAAAAGGCCTACGAGGGCTCTTCCCACTGGCTGATGTTTCTATTCGACTGCGGAAAGCGCCTTGAAAAGCTCCCACCCGAAATGGACGAGGGCAGGTTCAGGCTGTTCTCCCGCAGCGAAATAAACTCCCTCAAAATTCCCGAAACCGACAGGAAATTCATCTGGAAATTCTGGGACGAAAACCGCGGCGGGTTCGCCGCAGTGAGGGCCGACTGCACGCCCGGAGGGGAGCCATTCCCCACCGTCGAACAGTTCATGCCCCCGCCCGCAGCGCCCGCAAAAAATGCAATTCACATGGAAAACTCCGAAAAAATACTAGACATATTCCGCGAAACAAAGGCCCTCATGGAAGGGCATTTCATTCTGAGAAGCGGCCTGCACAGCGGCCATTTCTTCCAGTGCGCGCGCGTCTGCGAACATCTGGACAGGGTCGGGGAGCTTGTCGCAATGCTCGTTGAAAAGCTCAACCCGGACGACTTCGACGCGGTGCTGGCGCCCGCGATGGGCGGCCTCGTCCTCGGGCAGGAGATGGCCCGCCAGATGAAGAAGCGCTTCATCTTCGCGGAAAAGGTCGACGGCAGGCTCGCCCTGCGCAGGAATTTCAAGATGTCCAAAGGCGAACGGTTCCTGATTGTTGAAGACGTGATAACGCGCGGCGGGCGAGTCGACGAATGCATAAACATAATAAGGGAAAACGGCGGCACTCCCAAGGCCGTTGCCGTCCTGGTGGACCGCTCCGCAGGGCAGGCAAAATTTGAAATCCCCCATACGAGCCTGCTTGAGTTCTCGTTTCCCACATACAGCCCGGACAGCCTCCCGCCTGAACTGGCGGCAATCCCCGCCGAACACCCCGGCTCATAAGCGAACGCCTCGCCAGAAAAAAATCCGGAGCGAACACTCCGGATTTTTTTTGCCCACGTACGGCCATAATAAAACGCAACTTTAAGGGCGCCAAGCCAAAGCCGCCCTCCCCCATTCGCGCAGAAATCAGAATGCACCTGCGCCAGACGCCGCACACTTGCCGAAATATCAGAATATATCCATCTCCGCGATTTGAGCGGGCCGCCGCACAGCTCTCTGAAACGCCCAACCTGCCCCTGTCGGTGCGGCAATAACAATCCTTCCGCAAGAGATTGCAAGGCAACGCACATAATTTGGAATATGCCCCGGCATAAGCCCGGGATTGAATCCGACAAAGCAAAAAGGAGTTTTGCAGGTCAAGGGGCGATGCCTCAAAAAAGCAGAGTGAGGTTGCAAATCAAATGCCAGATTGTTCACCCACGAGCAATTGCGAAGCAATGCGCATAATTCAGAAAAGGCCACGGCGTGAGCCCGGGGCCGAACTCGACAGAGCAAAACGAAGTTTTGCAGGTCAAGGGGCGATGCCTCAAAAAAACAGAGTGAGGTTACAAATCAAACGCCAGATTGTTCACCCGCGAGCAATTGCGAAGCAATGCGTATAATTCAGAAAAGGCCACGGCGTGAGCCCGAGGCCGAATCCGACAGGGCAAAACGGAGTTTTGCAGGTCAAGGGGCGATGCAAAAAAAGGAATGGAATAGGTTAGTTTTCCAATCTTTATGATTGTTCCGCGAGCAATTGCGAAGCAATGCGTATAATTCAGAAAAGGCCCCGGCGTGAGTCCGGGGCCGAACTCGACAGGGCAAAACGGAGTTTTGCAGGTCAAGGGGCGATGCCCCTTGTTAGTTTTTTGGGGAGCGGTATTTGGCAAAGCCCAGAGAGACCATATCGGCGGCGGCGGCCATGAGGTTTGGGGTGGAAAGTTTTGATTTCGCGGCGGGGGTAAGCTCTTGATGGGCATCTCCGATGCCGGAGAGTATGGCTTCCAGTTTTTCGCGGCCATATTTCGTGCCGTTAAAAAATGATATTTCCAAGGCGGCCTGGAGTCTCTTATTTTTCATATTTTCTCCCTTTTCTGCGGCAGACGGCGCGTATGCCGGTTTAAAAATATCGGATTTTTTTGCGGGCGTCTTAAACGCGGATTCCGCAAAACCGCCCGGGCCGGAGAGCGGAAGTTCGCATAAAAAGGGGGCCCGGTCGTCCGACGGGGCCCCGCATGGGAATTTGTGGGATTCTACTTCTGGCCGATTTCCTTAAGGAGCTTCTGGAACCAGTCGAATGAGGTGTCAAACGGCTTGCCGCCCTTGATGCGCTCGAATTCGATGGCGCGCAGCACGCCGCCCTTGTCCTCGTCGTGGCCGATTACTCCGCCCTCGCGGCGCATGGCGCATTCGACAGCGAGGTCGGCGCAGCTCTTTATGAGGTTCAGGTCGGCGGCGTTGGAGGCGGCGGCGCGGGCGTAGTATCCGCTCTTCTGGACGAGCACCTTTTCGGCGCCGAGCATTTCCGCGAACTGGCTGCCGAACCACTTGCCGGGGTTGACGGCGTCGAGCTTGACGTGCCCGAAGGCGTCGCGCGGCACGCTTTCGCCGCGGGCTTCCATTTCGGCCACGATGGTCTGGACGCCGGCGCCTTCAGAAATAAAGATGTTCACGCAGTCCTCCTCGTCCATGATTTTGCGGAGCCGCTTGGCTTCGGAGGCTATGTCGATTTCCATTTCGGGGATGAATACGGCGTGGACGTCGCGGCGTTTTTCGGACAGGCCGAGTTTCGGGGCCCATTCGGCGCGGCCGAGCATTTTGCGGTACTCGTGCGCGGTTGCGGCGGTGAGCCAGCCGCAGTTGCGGCCCATGACCTCGTGGATTATGAGCATGCGCGGGTTGGCGGTGGATTCGCTGACGACATTCCAGAAATACCTGGCGCCCTCTTCGGCGGCGGTCCATGCGCCGAGGCTCTGGCGGATGGGGTAGACGTCGTTGTCGATGGTCTTGGGCAGGCCTATCACGGTGAGCTCGTAGTTGTTTTCCTTGAGGAACTTTGCGAGGTCGGCCGCGGCGGTGTTGGTGTCGTCCCCGCCGATTGTGTGGAGGATGTCAACGCCGTCCTTTACGAGCTGGTCGGCGGCGACTTTCTGGGGGTCCTGGCCTTCCTTGACGAGGCCGCGCTTCACGCAGTCCTTGACGTTTGTAAGCTTAACGCGGGAATTGCCGATGGGGGAGCCGCCGAACTTGAGAAGGGTGTGCGCCCCCTTGCGCATTTCGGCGTCAACTTTTATGCTGTCGCCCAGAAGCAGGCCCTTGTAGCCGCTCAGATAGCATATGATTTCGATTGACGGATCGATTTCCGTATAGCGTTCAATGAGGTCGCCTATCGCGCTTGAAAGGCAGGGGGCGAGCCCGCCGGCGGTGAGAATGCCTACTTTTTTAGGTTTCATGATGATAACAAAATAAAAACCCCGAATTATGCGGCGAAGGCCGCGGCGCGCAAGTTTTTTTATCGCCCCCGGCCGGGCCGCCCCACGGAGAGGCGAATGGGGGCGGAATCCGTTTGGGATTCCGGGCGCACGGAAATTTTTAAACTTTTTTATTGCTTTTGAAACGGACGCCGTTAGAGTCAATTTTCATGAAACTTCATAAATTTGCATTAATGGCTGCTTTCGCCGCGAGCTCGCTTCTCCTCGGCGCCTGCACCTCAAATACCGATACCGCTCAGACGAAATCCACAGCCTTCGGCATTTTTACATATGAGCCCGGCTCATACGCCCTGAACGACGGCCAGGACATCCAGATCCGCACCGACGATATCTCGGGCATGGAACTCCCCTCCGGAGACCGCCTCCAGCTCTTCTGGGGCCTCGTTTCCATTGAGGACTATTAATAGGTCTTGAGCGCGGTCAGACGCGCTGGCAAGTAAAAACTGCGTTTTCGCACCCTTTGGGATATGCGCGGCGCAGTTTTTTTGTGCCCATTTGAGGCTCCGGCCGGATTCCGCAAGGGGAATCCGCGCCGTTTTTAACTGTGCTAACTTGCACTACGCGCCGCCACGGCTTGAGGGAATATTCAAATGGCGGCCATCGGGCAAAGCCGCATGAAACGCCCCAGCAACTGCCGCACATAGGATATTAAGGGCCTAAAACAAAGATGCGCCCCCCTTTTGCGGAAGAGCTGAAATATTTTTGCGCCCTTTTCATTGGGGATATGAAAGGAATCGAAGCATCCGCAGTTAAAGAGGATAGCCGGGGAGAGTGATTGAAAGCGCCGGAGGGCGGTTGATGCAATCCGTGCAAGGCAGGAAACAAGCGAAAGCGGCCCGCATTTTAACTGGCATATTTCCGCCGCCTGTCTGGGAAGCGTGAGGCTTTTGCGTTGCAGCGGGAGGGAGGGGCGGCATCCTCCAATTCCAAGTGGGGCGGCTAACATATTGCAGAATTTAAGCGGAAAAGCCCGCTCCAATAAAGACAATGGGCTAATATGCCCAAGCTAACGGAAAATCTGGCGGCGGCGCTTCTCGGACGGGTGCGCGCCGCTCTCATTGCAGGAAGAAATGGAGGCAAAGGAGGCTGGAAAGCGTGGGGGAAGCGCACAAGAGTTCCGTCCCTTTGCAATACCTTCCAAATTTTCTAAGAGGCTGCTTTTTAGTTAAAAAGCGGACAGGCGGATTGGGAGCGCGTCTTCTTAAATGCGCCCTGAAAAGGCTTGCCGGAATTTGCCATATCCAAGCTTCCCGCAAAACTAAGCCGGGGTATGAAAAAACGCCGCAGCGCACCGCGCATATATGAAACATAACTTTCGGCCTGCGGGGCGGCTCAAACTAGGGCGGCTGGGGGCGAGTTTCCGCCATATCCCGCTCGGGGCGGCGGGCAGCGTCCCGCAAAGTGAGCCTGCCGCGCGGGGTGGAAATTTCCGCCGCATGGCATCATCCACAATTCGCGGAACTTAACCATACGGAAGTTGAGGCTTAAAAAATTCAAAAGCGCATCGGAGTAAATCCCGCCATCTTTTTGCCGAAATGCTCGTACAAACGCTCAACGCCGGGATTTGAAATGCATGTTATCCAGGCGATTCCCGCGTCGCGCAGGCATCCTATCACCGCCCCTGCGAGCGCGGAGCCGATGCCCCTGCCCCGGAATGCGGGGTCGACGACGAGATCGAGCAGGTAGGCGTCCCCCACCCCGTCGGACAGCGCCCGGAAAAACCCCACCATACGCCCCCCGTCGTAGGCGGCAAACGCGCAATAGCTGGCGGCGACGGCCCGGTTTATCCCGGAAATGTCGTCGCCCGGAGAAATCCATCCCTCGAAGGCGTAGAGGCGCGCGACATCTGCGGAATAGTCGGCGGCGCCGGGCTCCAGCCTTAAAATTTTAATTTTGGAATCCATATGGCGATATTACTTCTTGACTGGCGGAACCGCCGGAAATCATATTTCCCGCTTCCTTTTAATGCATCGCATTTTTTATGGTCGATTTAACAAAACTACGCCAAATTTCCCTATCAGACAAGCCATATCTGGAAAGCCGCATAGCGCTCCGCCCCTCGGAAAGCTGCGAGGCAAGCTTCGCAAACCTCATTATGTGGAGCCGCGCCTACAAGACCCAAATCGCCGACTGGGACGGGCGGGCGGTTGTTTATAACTCAACAAACCGGATAATACACTTCCCCCTGGGCCTGCCCCCGTCGCCCGGGGAGCTGGCAGACCTCGCAAAATCCTTCGTCTCCTCCGGCCTCAGTTCGGACGGCTTCATATACGACATCCCCCCGGAATACGCCGGGGAAAACGCGGCCGGGCTCGCCGAACACTTTGAAGTCTCCGAACACACCGACGAGTTCGACTACATTTACGACCTCGACCACCTCATCGCCCTCGAAGGCCATAAGCTGCGCAAAAAGCGCAACCTTATACGCCAGTTTGAAGAGGCCCATCCCGGCTTCCAGACTGAGGAAATCACGCGGGACAATGTGCGAAAAGCCGTGGAATTTGCGGTAATTGCAAACGCGCGAAAGGAGGCTTCCCCCCTATTCGGCGGCCTTTACGACGAAGACGCCGCCCTGATTGAGGCGGTGAAGAACTTCGACGCCCTCGGCCTCAGGGGAATCATGCTGCACGCCGAGCCAAACCGCCCGGTAGGCATGGCCCTCTTCAGCGCCCTGAACCCCGAAATATGGACAGTTCACTTTGAAAAAAGCGACGCCTCGGCAAAGGGCGCGCCGCAAAAGCTCGCGTGGCTCGAAGCCGTCGAGCTAAAAAGGCTCGGAGCCTCACGCATGAACAGAGAGCAGGATTTGGGCGTCGAAAACATGCGCCGCGCGAAGGAGTCGCTCGACCCATCGCATATGTACAGAAGGCATTTCGCAAAGCTCCGCCCCTGACGCAACCCGCGCCGAAGCGGCCGCACTCGGGCCGCATCCCGCCAGGGGGAAACCTCCCAAAGGCGCGGACAGCTCTTCCCCCCGGCCGATGCGTGCAGACGCTGCAAAAACCATTTGGAAGCGGAAAAACCTTGCAGTGGCGCAATTATGCGCCTATACTGACATAATATGAGATTAAGAACATGTTTTGCATTGGCAGCCGCCGCAGCTTTCTCCCTTTCGTGCGCGGGGGCCGGAGCGGAGGCGGACGAAGAAATCATGCGAATGATTCCGGACGACGCCCTGATTTTCGTAAGCTGCAAAAATATGTCCGGGGCCTTGTCGGAATACCTGAATTCGCCCGACACGAAGAAGCGCATTTCAGAAATGCTGGAAAAAGCCGGAAAGGGCATAGCAATTTACAATAAATATGTGGAAAGCGGCGAAAAAGAGGCCGCCGAAAACGTGCCAACGCTGGAAAAAATAACCCTTTTTAAAGAGCTGCTTTTATCGGTGCTGGAGCCGCTGGATTCGCTGGGAGGTGCGGCGTTTTATGCGGACGGAAAGCCGCTTGCGGTATTCTGGACGGACGCGGAGAGCCTGGAGAAAATACTCGGGCGCCTCAAGGGCATGGAAGAAAAGCTCAAGGCGTTTGGAGATGGCGGCCTTCCGGAAGGCATGAACAGCATATTGGGACGCCTCAAAGCCGGCGAGACCGTCGAATTTGAATTCAAGAGAAAATGGTCTGCCAGAATGCGCGGCGAAACGGTGTTCGCCTTCCCCTCCGCAGAACAATGCGGCGAATTCTTCAAAGAGGGGCGCATGGACGCCTCAAAAGACTTCGGCCAAAACGCGCTCGTAAAAAAGTACTCCCTGAAAAACCCCAACGTTCTCTTTTATACGGGTGGAATCGGCGAGATTCAGCGCTTCAGCCCGATAGCGGGCGCATATGTGCGCACATTTCTCAACCTGCTGGGAGATATAGCCCGCTCCGATGCCGAGTCCGCAATCTCCCCATTTAGCGCCATGAATAGCCCCATTTTATTCTCATACGCGGGAATCGGGGACGGGCGCGCCAGGGAGGCGATTGCCGCAAAGAAAAACATAATCCCCATCCGCAGGAAAGGCGGATCGGCCGCATGGCTAGACTCCGTTCAAGGCGCGCTCTGCAACTCCACAATAAAATTCACCCCCAATTCAGGAAACGCGATATTTTATAACGGCGACGAGATCGACCTGTTCGTATCAAAGCTGGCCCTGGACATGGCCCCAAAAGCTTCAGACAACCTGAAATTCAATTCCGCTCTCAATATTGAAGAATCCGGCGCAGAGAATTTTAAAATCGACCTTGAAGTTGGCGGGGCAAAAGTATTGTCCCACAACTCCCAAAATTTTGACGAGGCGATGTCTGCAATGAAGAAAGCGGCGAGAGCCTTTGAAGAAAAAAGAAACCTGGCAAAAGATCCCTACGCAGTAAGCTCCATTGCCCTATCCATGAAATTTGCTCCCGAAATCATCGCTTCCGCCGACTATTTCAGGTCCGAATACGAAAAAAAGCACAGCGCAAAAGCGGTGTTTTTCAAAAGCGAAAAATCTGCGGGGGATTTCGCAAAAAGTTTCCAGGCCCTATACGCCGCCGCCGAAGCTTCGGAATACGCCGCAAAAGGCTCCGGCATGGAAATAAAAATCCGCGCCTCCAACCCGAAAACGGTCCTTGCCGCAGACTGCGCAGAATGCCTGAAGCGCCTTGAAAGCGGGCTTGACGCGGGGCCTTCCCCAAGCGGACTGGAAAGCTTCCGGCGGGCAAGGGAGGCTCTATCGCCGGAAGCCGAACAGTTTCAGGTTGACCTTGCAGACTCCCCCGCAGGCGGCGAGATTCCCGAAGCTTCATACGAAAAAGGCAAGACGGACTTCAACCTCGCCATGGGCCTGAAAGCCGGGACCGGAACGGGCTTTTTCCGGGAGAACATTGTGGAAAACGGCGCAGTTGTGCAAAGGGGCATCTTAAAGCCCGAGCTCAATTTCCTCATATATATTACAAACGATTTCCCCAAAGATTCAAAAGCGGAAAACGCCGCGCCGGATTCGCCCGAAGCGGGCAAATAAGGGCGCGCTCCATGCCCCCTGCCCTGCGCGGTCGGGGCGCCATCCATCCGCTCGCCGCGCGCCGGAAATGCGCAGATGCTCAAAGCCCCATGACGGGGCGGATGCGTTCCATGCGCAAATTCCGCCCCGCAAAAATCCGGGCAGCCCTTCCGCACGCCAGGGCCTTACGGGGCGAAAACCTTTACGCCCTTCAGGTGCAGATACCCCGTTTTTTCCAGCATGATTTTAACATGGCGCGCCCTTTCCGGCTCCGCAAATTTGACGAGCCACCGGGTCTTTGCCACGTCCGAACGCCACGCCTTTCGCCACGATTTCCCGTCGTCTGACAGGAAAACCGATATGGGCGAGGTTCTGAAGGCGTTGTGGTCGGCGCGGTTTAGTATTTCAATTTCGCCTATCCTGCGGGATTCCCCCAGGTCGATGACTGCAAAGGGGTTTTTCTCCTCGCGGGTGTGGAAGGCAAACGCGCCCTCGGCCGTCGTGGTGAGGGTGTCGTTTTTGGGCGACCACTTTTCATCAATGGAGCTGTACGAGGTTTTCGCCCCGTTTGAAATCCACTTTCCGGAGGGCTTTTCGGCAAGCGAAGGGTCGATTATGTTCGAGCCTCCGGCCGCCCGAGCCGGGCCAGGCTCGGGCAGGGGCGCATACGCGGCCTCCGCGGCCCCCGCGCCTGCCGGCTTGGGGAGAATCCAGAACCTCCACGAAACCGAGCCTTTGAAGTGCGGCCTGTAAACGTCGAAGGTCTCCGGGCCGTGCGAGCCGTTCCCGACGCCCGACACCTTCCAGGCTATCCTGAGTTCCGAATCCGAATCTGCGGAAAGCTGGTACGGATGCGCAAGGGCCTTCATTTCGGCTTGGGAATTAGGAAGAAGCGCAAACGGCAGCGGCCCGTCGGCCGCCTTGAATACGGCCCCGAATCCGTCCGGGCCGCAAAGCGACATCCAGCGCGTCTCCTCGCGGTTTCCGGAATCCTGAAGCTTGGGGTACGGCTCGAAAAAGTCGGCGACGCCGGCGCGGTACAGGCCCACGTCCTCGCCCGTCATGCGGTCGTTGAAATTCCCATGGGGGCCACGCCCGAAGTACTCCGCCGCGCCAAGCTCGCGCGCAACCCCCATGCGCACGCCGACCCTCGGGAGGTCCAGCCTTTCGGGCGTCGCGTTCAGCTTGGTAGCGGACGCCGAAACCAGCACGCCCGCGCCGTGAATCTCGTAGGAAATTTCCGACTTGAAGCCGTCGCCGTCCGGGTTTGTCCAGAACTTTTCGCACACTATCCTAGGGAGCGGCGATTTCTCAAAACGCACGCTGCCCCGGACTTCCCTCAGGCTCTCCAGGCCGTACCTCTCCGCGTCGCGCATGGGGCCCTTGAGGTTTTCTATCCACGCCTGCGAGATGTCGAAGTCGAGCGGTTTTGTTATGACGGGGCGGCCGCCGAACTTGAGGGAGGCGAGGTTTGCGCCTTTCTTGTCGAACAAAAGCTCCCCGGACGCGCCACCCGGCAGGGAGAAGGCGACGCGCAGCGAATCCCGGCCGTCGTCAAACGAAGCCTTCGCCGCAGCCGGGGCGGGGCGGGGCGAAGGCGCCGAACGGCCCATGAACCGCTGCCATTTGGCGACAGTCCCGCCCTTTTTGGCATAGGGCAAATCCTCCCTCGCAGCGAACGCCAGCGTGTAAAAATACTCCGCCCCGCCCTCTTCGGACTCCGGAACCTCCGGCAGCTCGAGCGAAATTTCGCGTTCTTCACCCGGCGCCAGGGCTATCGGGTCCAGCTTTTTTTCAAGCACGCAGACCCCGTTTCTTTCAACCTTAAGCGATGCGTCGAACTCCCCCGCGTCGGTGTCGAAAAACTCGCTTTTCAGCCTCAGGCGCGACGGGTCTCCGTCCACATCCGAAAAGCGTATGTTCTGGTGGACGCTCTTTACTTCAAAATACTTCGGAGGGCATTCGCGGTCGGCGAAGATTATGCCGTTTAGGCAGAAGCTGCCGGAGGTCGGCTTCGTGCCCCAGTCGAGGCCGTGCGAGAGGAATTTCCCGCCAGGGCGGCCGGGAATCGGCAGGTAGAGCGACTGGTCCACCCAGTCCCAGAGATAGCCGCCGTTAAGCGAGGGGTCCGCCCTGAATTCGTCCCAGATTTCGCGCAGGTTTCCGGTGGAGTTGCCCATGGAGTGCATGTACTCGCAAAACAGGAACGGGCGCGTCTCGTTCTCCATCTTCGTCTGGTACCACCTTATGCGCGGGATGCCTCCGTACATGCCGCTTACAAAATCGGTCGGGCTGTTGAGGCGGCCGTTTTTGAGGGTTGCCGGGTCGCGCATTTCGGGCTCGGAGTGTATCGGGCGCGCAGGGTCGGCGGCCCTGGCAAAATCGAACATCGCCCTGTGGGAGCGGTTGAAGAAAAGGCCGTTTTCGTTCCCGAGCGACCATATTATGACGCACGGGACGTTGCGGTCGCGCAAGACCATGTTTTTCATCCGGTCGACGGCGGCAGGAACGAACCATTCAAAGTCGGTCGGAATCTCCTCGCGCAGCCCGTGCGTTTCAAAGTTGTTTTCGTCCATTACGGTCAGGCCGTAGCGCGAGCAGAGCATCAGGAACTTGTCGTCGTTCGGATAGTGGGCGGTGCGGACGGCGTTGACGTTGGCGGCGGCCATCAGTTCGGCGTCCTTTTTCATCCAGCTAAAGTCCACGGCCTTGCCCTTGTCCGGGGACCAGTCGTGGCGGTTTGCGCCCTTTATCAGCATGCGCTTGCCGTTCAGAAAAAGCGTCTTTTGGCGTATCTCGAACTTGCGGAACGCGTAGTCGGCGGACACGGCCTCAAGGGTTTTCCCGTCCGCGTCCGCAAGCTCCAGCACGAGGGTGTAGAGGCTGGGCCTGTCGGGGCTCCACAGGCGCACGCCGCGAACTTCCGCCTCGCCCGAAACCTCCGCCACGCCCCCGGGGGCCGCCTCCGGGACGGCGGCAGAAAATATGCGGCTGCGCGCCCCCGTGGAGTTGTCGACGAGCCACGCGCGCAGCTCCGCGCCTCGGGCGGCACGGCCCGATAGGTTGCGCACTGTCGCGGAAATTTGCATGCGAGCATCCTTCATGTCCGGGGAGAGCTCGTGCGGTGCGTAGTAGTCGCCAATGTGGAGCTTTGGGCGGGCGAGCAGGACGACGTCGCGGATTATGCCCATCATGTGGGGCATGTCCTGCATCTCGAAATATGCGCCGGTCGTAAACTTGAACACCCTGACTGCCATGGAATTCCGGCCCTTTCGGAGGAATTTTGTGATGTTGAACTCGGCCGGGGTGAACGAATCCTCCGAATAGCCGGCGAACTTCCCGTTCACATAGAGCTCAAAGCCGGTGCGCACGCCGCAGAAGCGGACGAACACCTCCCTGCCGTCCCAGTCCCCGGGGACTTCAAAGGTCCGGCGGTATATCCCCGACTGGCGGTGCGCCTCGGGCACAAACGGCGCGCGCGCCGCCTCCGACATCTCCTCGCCGCGCCTCTTGTGGAAGCCCGGCAGCCAGCGGCCCTCCTTGTCGAAAAACATTTCGAGGGTGATGTTGTTGTAGAAGACCGTGTCGTAGCCGCGCGCCTGCCAGGAGCAGGGGACGTCGATGCCGTCCCAGCCGGAATCGTCGAATGAGTCAGACATGAACGCCGGGTCCATCTCGTCCGGAGAATCCAGAAAGCGGAATTTCCACACGCCGTTTAGAAGCTTCGCAGAGGGGATGTCGTAAATATTTTCAACCCCGTCTGTATCCACGGGCGCCGAAGCCCCGTCGAGGGTGAAGTGCGGCACGAAAAAGGCGCGCGGCTCCTCCTTGTTTATCCTGAAGACCGAAACGTCGCTCCACGGGCGGCCCGGCCCCCCGTCGTCCGTCCCGTCGGAAAGCGCGGCCAGAGGAAGCGCGGAGATTATGGCGGCAAAGGCGGTTTTTATAAGATTCATGTCGTCCCAATTCAAACGGTTGAGGCTCCCATAAAATACACGCCCGGCGGGCCCTCAAGAAAAAAAAGCAAAGAGGCCGGCACGCGGCGGGCAAAAAAAGCTCCCATGCGGCGCCCTGCCTGCCGCCTGAACCGCCCGGCAAGGCGGCGCTAGAGGCCGAACCCGAACAGGCGGCAGGCGTTCACATGGCACGCCGCCTTGAACGCCCCCTCCGAAAGCCCCATGGCCTCCAGGTTTTTGACGGCGGCCGCAACCGGGGTTTCCGCCCCGGAGCCGAAAAGGATTGCCGAGCGCGGGACGCGCCCGCCGACCTCCCCGAAAAGCCCGGCCGGGAACGGGGACTGGCCCGCAGAAAAATAAAATCCGGGAAACGGGGCGCCGCCGCGCCTCGCAAGCGAAAAGAGAATCGAACCCCCCATGTCCGGAAGCACGCAAGCGAGGCCGTCCGGAAAGCCGCCCCCGCACGCTTCAGAGGCGAAGGCCGCCGTTTCCGCATCGCAAAACGCCGCCCCGCGCGAGGGGCCGGACGGGGTAAAAAATACCGGAACCCCCTCGCTTGCCGCGCGCTCCATGGGCGGCAGCAGGCTTTCCAGGGGGGCCGCCGGAAGGACGACGCCCGCAAACCCCGGAAGTCCCGAGGCTCGGGAAAATTCCGCCTCCCACCCCCCGCAAAGCGGCAGAAGCGCTGCAAATTTCAGGCGTTCAGGCGAGGCCGAGCACGCGGCGGAGTGGGCGGAATTGAGGGCTTCGGCGAGGCGCGAGTCGGAAAAGGCGGCGCGAGAGCGTGCGTCCGGCGCGCTCATTACGGCCGCAGAAATCCCGGAAGAGTCCATTGCAGAGAGCGCCGCAGCTCCCCCGGCCGCCCCCTCCGCCATCGGGGCGGATGCGTTCACAAGCGGCAGGCCGGAGGCAGAGTTTCCGAGAGCGCGCCTGACCTCCCTCGGGCCTGCCATGTTTTTGCGCGCCACAGCCGGCGCGGAAAGCGGCCTGAAAAGCGCGGCCGCAGCCGCAGCCGCAATGAATTTTCTTCTTCCGATTTTTTCCATAACAAAACCGCCCCGGCGGGCAGCCCGCCGCAATGCCGGAGCGCATCCGGCCCCGGCGGCGGGCCGCATTAAAATATGCGTAAAATCCTGCCCTCCCCCCGCCCCCCCGGCAAGGAAAAAAATCCCCCGAAAAAAACGTCCGGGGGCGGCGGGGGCGTTAAAATATTGTTGCCAAAAGGGCGAATCGCCGCAAAAGTTAACCCTCAAAAATTTACCAGATAAAAATATGGAAGAAAAAACACTAGTAGGAAATGTGTTGGTTGCTCAGTCCGGCGGCCCCACCGCGGTCATAAACGCAAGCCTTGCGGGCGTCGTAACTGAGGCGCTCAACCACGAGTGCATCGAGGAAATTTACGGCGGGCTAAACGGCGTCGAAGGCATTTTGAAGGAACAGATTATAGACCTGGCCCAGGAATCCCAGCAGAACATCCGCGGCCTGCGCTTCACCCCGGGCTCCGCGCTCGGCACATGCCGCTACAAGCTCACGAAGGAAAAGGACTTCCAGAGGCTCATCGAAGTCTGCAAGGCGCACAACATCCGCTACTTCTTCTATATCGGCGGCAACGACTCCCAGGATTCCGCAAACAAAATAGCAAGGTGCGCGGAAGACATGAACTACGAAATGCGCGTCATCGGGGTCCCCAAAACCGTTGACAACGACCTGCCCATGACGGACCACTGCCCGGGCTACGGCAGCGTCGTCAAATACCTCTCCACGATGATACGCGAGCTTGCGGCTGACCACGAGGGAATGGGCCACCACGACCTCGTCTCCATAGTCGAAGTCATGGGCCGCAACGCGGGCTGGATAGCGGCGGGAACCGCGATAGCCAAGCGCAAGAACATGATGGACGACCCCCCGCACATCATCCTCCTCCCCGAAGTCGCCTTCGACCCGCAGGCTTTCATAAATGAAGTCCAGACCTGCCTTTCCAAGAACAAGTACTGCCTCGTGGTGGCAAGCGAGGGCATAAAGGACGCCGACGGCAACTATCTGGCGGCCTCCGAAAAGCTCGACCAGTTCGGCCACGCCCAGCTCGGCGGGGTCGGCGAATACCTCCAGAACCTCGTGATGACCGGCCTTTCCGGCGTCAAGGCCCGCTCCTGCAAGTTCGGCCACGCCCAGCGCGCAGGCGCCCACTGCGCCTCGCTCACCGACGCGAATGAAGCCTTCATGTGCGGGCAGGAAGCCGTCAAGGCCGCCGTGGCCGGCGAAACCGGCGTGATGGTAGCCCTTGTGCGCGGCGACACCGACAAGTACTCGTGCGAGACCTCCCTCGTGGACCTCGCGGAAGTCGCAAACGTCGAAAAGGTTTTCCCGGCCAACTGGATAGGCGAAAACAGGATGTCCATAAGCTACCAGTTCACCCGCTACATACTCCCCCTCATCCAGGGCGAGGTGCAGGTTCCCTACGAAAACGGGCTCCCGGCCTACATAAGGCTCTCCAACAACATGGTGGAGCAGCTCCTTCCGCCCTACGAACTGTAATCTCAAAAGAGAAACCGCAAACAGGCGCCGGCGGCCGGGCACATCTGAATCCCCGGGCGTACCGGCGCCCGCCCATTTTGAACTGAAATGAAAAGAACACACACCTGCAACGAATTAAGGCTTGCCGACAAGGGCAAGGACGTGTCCCTCATAGGCTGGGTGGAATCCCTGCGCGACCACGGAGGCGTGCAGTTTCTGGACCTCCGCGACCGCGAGGGCATAACCCAGATAGTATTCCACCCGGGAAACGGGGCGCTTTTTGCCGAAGCCCAGAAGCTGAGGAGCGAAAGCGTGATACAGGTATTCGGCAAGGTGCGCGAGCGCGAAGCCGGAACCGCCAACCCGAACCTCCCCACAGGCGAAATTGAAATCGAGTGCGCCGACATGGTCGTCCACAACATCTGCGACGTCCTCCCCTTCCCGCTCGACGACGCCCACGCCGACAACGTGAACGAGGACCTGCGCCTCCAGTACCGCTACCTCGACCTGCGCCGCCCGCGCAACCTGAAGCTCCTGCGCATGCGCCACAAGGCCGCCAAGGCCATACGCGACTACCTCGACGGCGCGGGATTTACCGAAGTGGAGACGCCCGCCCTCTTCAAGAGCACACCCGAGGGCGCGCGCGAATTTCTGGTGCCCAGCCGCCTGAACCCGGGGACGTTCTACGCCCTGAGCCAGTCCCCCCAGCAGTACAAGCAGATGCTCATGGTGGCGGGAATCGAGCGCTACTACCAGATGGCCCGCTGCTTCCGCGACGAGGACCTCCGCGCCGACCGCCAGCCGGAATTCACGCAGGTCGACATCGAAATCAGCTTCGTCGAGCGCGAGGACATGTATTCGCTCATCGAAAACATGCTTAAAAAGGTCTGGAAGGACACCCTCGGCATCGACATCCCGACCCCCTTCCCGCGCATGGGCTACTACGATGCGATGAACCGCTACGGCGTGGACAAGCCCGACACGCGCTTCGGCATCGAAATCCAGGACTTCACCGAAACTTTCAAGAACTCCCAGTTCAAGGTGTTCTCCGCCGTTGCAAACTCCAAGGGCGGCGCGATAAAGGCGCTCAACGCCAAGGGCCTGGCCGACCTCACGCAGGGCGAGCTGAAGGGCCTTGAGGACGTCGCAAAGACCCTCGGGGCAAAGGGCCTGGCCTTCATCAAGGCGGAAAACGGCGCCTGGAAAAGCCCCATACTCAAGTTCCTCTCCGAAGCCGAGCAGAGCGAGCTCCGCGAAAGGCTCAATATCGAGGACGGGGACATCGTGTTCTTCGCGGCCTCCCCGTGGGAGCAGGCCTGCTCCATCCTCGGGCGCATAAGGCTCGAATGCGGCAAGCTCCTGCAAAAGCGCGGCAAGCTGGACATCCCCGCGGACCAGTACAACTTCCTGTGGGTCATAGAATTCCCGCTCATGCTTTTCGACGAAGACCAGGGCAGGTACGTCTCGGCGCACCACCCCTTCACAGCCCCCGTCGAAGAGGACGTGCAGTACCTCGACACCGACCCCCTCCGCGTGCGCGGCCAGCACTACGACATCGTGCTAAACGGCACCGAACTCGGCGGCGGCTCGATACGAATCCACCAGCCCAAAGTCCAGGAAAAGGTATTCAAGGACGTGCTCAAAATCCCCGCCGACATCGTCGAATCCCGCTTCGGCTACATGCTAAACGCCTTCAAGTACGGCGCGCCCCCGCACGGCGGCATAGCCCTCGGCTTCGACAGGCTCGTGGCGATTCTCACGAACCGCCCCAGCATACGCGACATCGTGGCATTCCCCAAGACGCAGAAGGGCCAGGACCTCATGGCCCAGTCCCCCTCGGCGGCGACCGACAAGCAGTTGCGCGACCTCAACATCTCCGTGACGCTTCCCGAAAGCTAGCCCGGCGGGCGGCGACCGGGATGCCCCAACCCCAAAGGCCCTTCCGTTTTCAGGAGGGGCCTTTTTGCATGTCCGAACGCCTCCCGCCAGAGCGGAAGCCCGCCGGAACTTCCCCCACTGCGCAGTTTTGCGGTTGACATTTCCGGCAGGCGGCATATCGTTTTATTCAGTAAAGAATTCCATTCCCTACCCCATATAAGATTATGAAGACTAAAAATATCATTGGAATATCGGCGGCCGCGGCGGGCGCGCTGGCCCTTGCTCCCTCCGCACTTGCAGCCGACTGGACTTCAGACACCGCGAAATTCTGGGGCAGCATGGGGTGGTATGAGACGGGCGACCCGTCGGCCACCGGCGTCCCCCAGCCCGGGGACAACGTGACAATAAACGTAAAGCCCGACTTCCCGATGGGCTTCGACGGCGCCTGGCAGGGCACGACAAAGTACGTGAACAATGCCACATTCAACGTCGTAGCCGGATACAACTGGCTCGCATGCCAGGTTTACCAGTCCAACACCGTATTCGACGTGAGGGGAGACTTCACCCTGAAAAGCGGCGTGGAATCGACTAGGCAGGAGCTTTTCGGAATATACAACAGGGAGGCCAACTACGAGCCCAAGCTCGCGGTGAAAGTCGGCGGAAACATGAGCCTTTCGAGCCTCACTAGCGTGGAAATTTCCACGACAACAACGAATACGGCCCTGTTCGGGGTGAGCACCTACGGGGGCAGCGCCCAGCCGCAGGACAAGAGCATGCTCTCATTTTTCACCGTCGCAGGCAATGTCGCGTTGAATAACAAGGCAATCGGCATAGCCACTGTCGGCGGGCAAAACGCCAATATCGGCGGCGTTGTGTCGTTCTCCTCGGCAAAAGACACCTTTTGGGGGAACGTCGGCTACGACGACGCCAGCACTGTCGAAGTCCAAAACATAAGCGTTGGCGGGCTTTCAAGCGCAGACGGCGTAGGCCGGATAATGAACTACCTGCCCGACGGCTCCGCGAAGAGCTCCGTCATAACCATAGCAGACTTCGCAGAAAAAGCCGAGGGCGCCGGGGCGGGCGGAACATACGGCGGCTCTATATCCACGGCGGTCGGCATCGTGATGGACTACGGCGGCGCCGTGCAGAAAATCATCGGCGAAAACACCTATACGGGCGACACCGTCGTCAAAAACGGCAGGCTCATAACAAGCGGCAACGCGAATTCCGCCGTCATTTTGCAGGGCGGCTCCTTCGGCGTTGAGGGAGGCACGGTAAAGAGCCTCGACATGTCGGCAGGCGGCGGGCTTTTCTTCGACCTCTCCGGGACGTTTGAAATCACTGTGTCAGACGCCATCGCATTCGACGCTGCGACATTCCTCGAAAGCCTCTCGTTTGCGGGCATAAAAGCCGGAAGCTTTGAGCTAATATCCGCCTCCGAGGCGGTATTTGCCGATTTCGACGGCGCAACTGCCTCGTATTCCGACGAAAACGGCGGCGCCCCGTGGGAGGCGGAATTTTCGTCGCTCGACGGCAAGACGCTGTCGGTCAGCTTCGTGCCAGAGCCCGGAACATGCGCGGCCCTGTTCGGACTCGCGGCGGCGGCCCTCGCCCTCGGCAGGCGGCGCCGGAACTGATAAAAAACCCAAAAAGGCGGCCCGGGCCGCCTTTTTTGCATTCCCGGCCCCGAAAATTTTGCGGGGTAAAATGGGTTGACATCAGGATGCAAAAATCCGTTAACATATGGTATATTTATATTAGTTTATGGACGAGCCCAAAACCAACCAGGCGCAAGCGGAAATTTCACGGAACTTCAAGGACAGCCCTTACAGGGGCGCGATAGAGGGCGCAATAAAATGGCTCAAAGACCGCCAGGCCCCGGACGGCATGTGGGTCGGGCCGCTTGAAACGAACTGCTGCATGGAGGCCCAGTGGCTCCTCGCGATGTACTTCATCGATTTCAAAGACCCGAAAGTGCCGGGCGTCATACAGTACATACTCGACCGCCAGAGGGAGGACGGCTCCTGGGACGTCTATTACAAGTCCGAACACGGCGACATAAATACGACCCTCGAATGCTATTTCGCCCTGCGCATCTACGGCTTCGACCCGGACGACAAGGTTCTGGCCAAGGCCCGCAAATGGCTTATCGCCAACAAGTGGCAGGAGCACATCAGGGTGTTTACAAAATACTGGCTCGCGCTGTTCGGCCAGTGGCCCTGGGCCCACACGCCGGTGCTTCCGCCCGAAATATTCTTCCTGCCGAAGTGGTGCCCGTTTAACATTTACGACTTCGCCGCATGGGCGCGCGCCACAATGATGCCCATAGCCATCCTCACCGCGCGCCGCCCCATAAAGGAGCTTCCCGACAGGCTCCAGCCGGATGAGCTCTTCCCCGAAGGGCGCGACAAGGTGGACTACCGCATGCCAAACCGCTCCGAAAGCGTGTTCAGTTGGTCGAACTTCTTCATGAAGCTCGACAACATGCTCCACGGCTACAACCGCCTGCCCGTCAAGCCCTTCCGCGAAGAGGCCATAAAGCTCACCCTCCAGTGGATACTTGAGCACCAGGACGAGGACGGCGCGTGGGGCGGCATACAGCCGCCGTGGATTTACGCGATAATAGTCATGCACGTGGAGGGATTCGCTCTCGACCAGGTGAACATGTCGCGCGCCATAGACGCCTTCAACCTGCACTGGCAGGTCAAGCGCGGCGAGGGCACGATGCTCCAGGCCAGCGAAAGCCCGGTCTGGGACACATTCCTGACGATGATAGCCCTCATGGATTCGGGCGAGACCCCGGGCACAAGCCCCGAGCTCATAAAGGCCCTCGACTTTGTGCTCTCAAAGGAAAACCGCTATTACGGCGACTGGTCCGTGAAGGTCGGCAAGAAGGTCGAGCCCTCCGGCTGGGCCTTCCAGCGCGCAAACAATTTCTATCCGGACATCGACGACGCGGCGGTGGGCATAATAGCCCTCAAGAAAATCCAGAAGCTCCTGCCTAGGGAAAGCGAGCGCTCCAGAAAGGTTGACGCTGCCCTCCGCAGGACCATAAACTGGATACTCGCAATGCAGTCCAAAAACGGCGGCTGGGCGGCATTCGACCGCGACAACACGCGCGAAGTCGTCACAAAGATACCCTTCTGCGATTTCGGCGAAGTGCTGGACCCCCCGAGCGCCGACGTAACCGGCCACGTCGTCGAAGCCCTTGCCATGTGCGGCTTCTCCCGCAACCATCCGGCAATCGAAAAGGCCCTGAAGTTCATATATTCCGAGCAGGAGAGCGACGGCTCGTGGTTCGGGCGCTGGGGCGTCAACTACATTTACGGCACCGCCGCAGTGGTCCCCGCCCTGATGGCCGCCGGCGACTCCAAGGATTCGCCCGCAGTCAAAAACGCCCTCGAATGGCTCGCCTCAAAGCAGAACGCGGACGGCGGCTGGGGCGAGAGCGTGGCCTCCTACATGGAGCCGAAGTACGCAGGCGGCGGCATTCCGTCAACCGCCTCCCAGACGGCCTGGGCGCTCACCGCATTCCTCGCCGCGGCCGACCCGGCATACGACGAAATAGTGAGGCGCGGCTGCTCCTTCCTGACTTCGACCCAGAAGCCCGGCAATTCGTGGGACGAACCCTACTACACGGGCACCGGCTTCCCCGGATACGGGCTCGGGGCAAAAATCGACCTCAGAAACGGCAAGCCCCTCCCGCAGGGCAAGGAGCTGGCGCGCGGATTCATGCTAAACTACAACTGGTACCGCCACTATTTCCCGCTGACAGCCCTGGGCAGGGCCGAGAGGTATTTTCAATGACACCCAGGGGTCTCCCGCACTCATGCGCGAGGCCCCGTTTTTTTAGAATTCCGTTAGCAAAATGCAAAAGGCGAAATCATCATCAAAAAAAGTGCTGGGCATCGACATAGGCGGCTCCGGCGTAAAGGGCGCCGTGGTGGACACCTCCACGGGCGAAATGCTCACCGAACGCATCCGCGTGCCCACCCCGAAACCATACAGCCTTGAGGGCCTTCTGGACGCCATCGACGACGTTGTAAAGACCCTCAAGTGGACGGGTAAAATCGGCTGCGGCTTTCCCGGGGTGGTGCGCGCCCAGGTCATAGAGTCCGCCCTCAACCTCGGCGCCCCGTTCATAGGGGTCAACCTGGCCGAGGAAATCGGCCGAAGGTGCGCGTGCGAAGCGTGGGTCATAAACGACGCCGACGCGGCGGGCACTGCGGAAGTGATGTTCGGGGCCGGGCGCGGAAACGACGGAGTAGTCCTGATGCTCACCGTGGGGACCGGCATAGGCGCCGGGCTTTTCACAAGGGGCGTGCTCGTGCCGAACATGGAGCTCGGCTCGATAAAGATGCGCGACAAGCGGACGGGGAAGATGGTCATAGCCGAATCCCTGTGCTCCGACGCGGCCCGCAAGAAGTACGACCTCAAGTGGGACGTCTGGGCGCAGCGCTTCAACAAGTACCTCCAGTACATACACTCGCTCGTCTGGCCCGACCTCATAATAATAGGCGGCGGCATCTCCTCAAAGCCGGAAAAATTCTTCTCAAAGCTCGACGTCAACTGCGACCTCGTCCTCGCCCGGCTCGAAAACCGCGCGGGCATAGTCGGCGCCGCGTGCGAGGCCGCGCGCAGGATATAAGGCAGGGCCGCCCCCCGAACTTTTGCGCCAGGCTGCCGGGGAAATCCCCCGCAGAGAGCGTGGCTTCATGCCGCCCTCTCTCCGCGCGTGGAAAGACCTCCGAAACCCCGCCCTATCGCGCCTAAAATCCCGAAGCGGAGCAAGGGAGGCGCGGGCGGCATCGCGCGGAGCTTCCCAAAGCGGTGCGCCAGCCCCGCCCTTTTCAGCCGGATGCGGCCACTAAGCCCGGGCAAAGCATGCATGGGCGCGGAGCCGGGACGCCGCCCCCGAAGGGCGGCGGATGCCGGCATGCGCCGGGCCTAGCGCACGTAGGGGGAAGTGGGGGTTGACGCCTTTTTAAGCCCCGCCACAGTGCCGGAATAAAGCAGGTATCCGCCGCCGTCGCCGCCCGTCGGCCCCAGTTCGACAATGTTGTCGGCGAGCCTTATAAAGTCCGGATGGTGCTCGATTACTATCACGGTGTTTCCGGCGTCGCGCAGCTTGAAAAGGAGCTTCAGGAGCTTTTCGATGTCGTCCCAGTGCAGCCCCGTGGAAGGCTCGTCGAGGATGTAGAGGCTCCGGCCGTTCTGCCTTTTGGAGAGTTCAAGCGAGAGCTTTATGCGCTGCGCCTCCCCGCCCGAAAGCGTGTTTGCCGACTGCCCGAGGCGCACGTAGCCCAGCCCCACGTCCTGGAGGGTCGCAAGCTTTGCGAGGATGTCCGGGTGCGCCCGGAAAAGCCCGGCGGCCTCGTCCACGGTAAGGTCCAGGACTTCGGCGATGTTGAGGCCCTTGTAGCGCACCTCCAGGGTCTCGCGGTTGTAGCGCCTGCCCCGGCAGGCGGGGCATTCGACGTAGATGTCGCCAAGGAACTGCATGTCGAGCGCGACGTACCCGTCGCCGCCGCAGTGCTCGCACCTTCCGCCCTTGACGTTGAAGCTGAAACGCGAGGGCGCATACCCGCGCGCGAGGGCCGCCGGGGTCTTTGCAAAAAGCTCGCGCAGCTTGTCGAATAGCTTGGTGTATGTGGCGGGATTGGAGCGCGGCGTGCGGCCTATCGGCGACTGGTCCACGCGGACGCACTTTTCAAAATGCTCCAGGCCCTCTATGCCCCCGTGCGCCCCGCAAAGCTCCTTCGCCCCGTTCAGCGTGCGCGCGGCGGCCTTCGCGAGAATCTCGTTTACGAGGGTGCTCTTGCCCGAGCCGCTCACCCCGCAGACCACGGTGAGCATCCCGACGGGGAACTCCGCCGTGATGTTTTTCAAGTTGTGCTCCCGGGCCTTTTTCACGCGGATGACGCGCCCGTCGGGCTTCGGGGCCGGGGAGAATTTTTCGAGCCTCGCGCGCCCGGAAAGGTACGCGCCGGTGCGCGATTCCGCCGATTTTGCGCATTCCCCGACCGTTCCGCTGAACACGACGCGGCCGCCCGCGTCGCCCGCCTTGGGGCCGAGCTCTATTATGTAGTCGCTCTCCCTTATGGCGTCCTCGTCGTGCTCGACGAGTATGACGGAGTTGCCGCCGTCGCGGAGGTTTTTAATGGCGCCGATGAGCCTGCCGTTGTCGGCGCTGTGCAGGCCGATGCTCGGCTCGTCCAGAACGTAGGCGGCGCCGACAAGCTCCATGCCGAGCTGCGCGGCAAGCCTCGCCCTGCGCGACTCCCCGTTTGAAAGCGTCGAATACTCGCGGTCGAGCCTCAGGTAGGAGAGCCCCACCCTGTTTAGGAAGTCCAGCCTGTCCCGCAGGCCGCCGACAGCCTCGGAGATTTCCGAAAACCGGCCTCCGGAAAGCCCTCGGACAAATTCGAGGGCGCGGTCGACGGGCATGGCCATGAAGCTGTCGTACGAAATCCCGCCGACAAACACGTTGCGCGAGCGGGCGTTCAGGCGCGCCCCGCCGCAGTCCCGGCAGACGCTCGAGACCTGGTAGGCGGCGAGCTTGACCGTCATGGCGTCGCTTGCCCCGTGCGAGTAGTACCAGTCAAGCTCGGCGAGGACGCCCCCGAAGCGGAACGGCTCGCGCTTCCTTCCCCTGCCGCGCCCCCGGATGTCGAACGTCCGCTCCGGGTCGCCGTGGAGGATGAACCGGCGCACGTCCTCCGGCAGGTCTTTCCACGGGGTTTTGCGGTCGAACGGGTACTGCTCTGAAAGCTGCTTTAAAACGGAGTTGCGGTGCATTATAACATAGCGCGAGCCGAGGCGGTAGGGCTTGAGCGCGCCGTTATAGACGCTCTTTTCAGCGTCGGGGACCACCAGGCGCTCGTCAAAGCTCATTACGCGGCCTATGCCGCCGCAGGACGGGCACGCCCCGTCGGGATGGTTGTGCGAAAATGAGCGCGGGGTTATGTCCTCATAAACCGCGCCGCATTCGGAGCACGAAAGGACGGTGGATAGCGTCTTTTCCCCCGAAATCCCGTCCGCCTCGTAGGCGAGGACCGCGCGCCCGCCGCCCTCGCGGAGGGCCAGCTCCAGCGAGTCGGCGATGCGGCTGCGCGCCGACGCCGATATCTTCAGCCTGTCCACCACTATGTCCACTGACGACACGGCCTTCAGGGCCTTTTCCGCCTCCGGGGAGTCCAGCTCTACGACGGTCCCGTTTACACGCGCCCTCTGCCAGCCGCGCCTGCGCAGCTCCTTCAGGGCCTCGGCTGCCACGGACTTCCTGGCGTCCACATAGCGGGCCAGAAGGTGCGCCCTGGCCCCCTCCGGGAGCGAAAGGATTTCCCCGACGCATTCGTCGAGGCTGCGGCGCTTGACCTCGCCGCCGTCGGCAGGGCACTTCTGGACCCCGGCCACGCACCAGATGAGGCGGGCGTAGTCCGCGATTTCGGTCGCAGTCGCGAGGGTGCTGCGCGGGTTCGTGGCCGCGCTTATGTTCTGCTCGACGGCGATGACGGGGGGCAGGCCGCGGATATAGTCGACGTCCGGCTTGCCGATTGCGCCCAGCACGCGCCGCACGTCGGCCGAAAGGCTTTCGAGATACTTGCGGTATCCCTCCGCGTAAACCGTGTCGAAGGCCAGGGACGACTTGCCGGAGCCGCTGACGCCCGTCACCGTCACTATTTTTCCGCGCGGGATGTCCGCGTCTATATTTTTAAGGTTGTGTTCGCGCGCCCCGCGCACTTGAATTACCTCGTCCATTTTGCAAATTCCATTTATAAAAGCAATGCTGTCGCCATTTCAGAAAAAAACCGCCGCCTTCGCGATAACCTGCGTTTCCGTCTGCGCAATTCTGGCTTTCGCCGTACTGGTGGTTGAGCTTTTCGGAGCTTTCCTGGAAAAGTTTAGCCTCGTGGTATGGCCACTTGCGACGGCGGCGATTCTTTCCATTATAATAAAGCCGATTATAGATTTCCTGTCAACAAGGCTCGGCATGTCGAGGACTTCCGCGTGCGTCGCGACCTCCGCAGCCCTCGCGGTCGTCGTTTCGGCGGCGGCCCTGCTGCTTCTGCCAAGGGCCGTTTCGGAGCTGATAGCGCTGGCGGAAAGCCTCCCGGGGGCGGTGCGCGAGGCGGCGGCAGGCATCGCCTCCGCCCATCCCGAACTGCGCGACAAAATAACGGGGGCGGCGGCGGCCCTGCCCGTCGAGGACTTCGCCCAAAAGCTCGCGCACGGCGCCTCGAAGATACTGTCGCAGTCCCTGAAAACGATAGTGGGCGCAACAAACTTCGCAATAGGCGCGGCGGGGGCGGCGGCGGCATTCGCAGTGGTGCCCATCTACCTTTTTTACATGCTGATTTCCGAGAAAAGCTCGCTTTCAAACATAGAGCCCAACCTCTCCTTCCTGCGCCCGAAGCACCGCCGCGACATCGTGTTTTTAATGACGCAGTTTGCAGAAATCATGGCCACATTCTTCCGGGGGCAGCTCCTGATAGCCCTGCTCATCGGCATAATGCTCAGCCTCGGCTTCGGAATAGCCGGCATAAAGTTCGGATTTCTCATAGGCTTTTTCGTGGGCGTCATAAACATCGTCCCCTACCTCGGAACGATTATAGGCCTTGCGACCGTCCTGCCGCTCGCATACCTGCAAGACGGCGGCGGCATCGTGCTGGCGGCGGCGGCGCTTGCGATATTCTGCATAGTCCAGCTCATCGAAGCCTACATCCTCACCCCAAAAATCATGGGCAACCGCACGGGCCTCCACCCGATGACCATCATCTTTTCCGTATTTTTCTGGGGCACGGCCCTCGGCGGAATGCTGGGCATGATACTGGCCATCCCGCTCAGCGCATTCGTTGTAGTAATTTGGAAGCTCATAAAAGAGCAGTACCTGCCCGAAATATTCCTCGAGCGCGAGGACGGAAACGGAACTCGGAAAGGCTCCGAATAAAAAAACGATTTTTTTAAAAATAGTGCTTGATTTTTAAAAATAACTTACGAGAATAGCATACATAAACTAAAAAATTTCCTCCCCCCATCATATATAAAGAAGAGCCCGCCAGGTAACCCCTGCGGGCTCTTCCCATTTGCACCTGCCGGCAAATTTCCGCAGGGCGCGGCTATGGATACGCGTCGGATTCCGGGCGTTAACTGCAAGCCGTCAGGCGCAAAAACTGTTGCGGCGCAAAATCGAGGGGTTTGAGGCGTTTTCCCCTGCACCTATGCAAAGGCTTCGGCGGGCGTTCATGCGCATATGCCGAAACAAAAAACATCCGGCACAGCATTGAAGCGGCGGCGCGGATTCCGCCTTGAAATCATTTTGCGCAAGAAACGCCGCAGACGGAACGCCGCAGCCTGTTTTCAGCCCATTTCAGACATTCCAAGCTATGGCGCATTCTTTGTTATTTCAGAAAGCTCCGCCACCCTTTCAGGAAATGCCATAACCATGCGGCCCCCAGCGTGCAGGCAGCATATCACACCATCCATTCCCCTCCCGCCGGCACGCCGCGCACCGCCCGCAGGCAACCCGGAAATTTCGGCGCACCCCAGCCCATTCGGGATTTGCCGGCTTGCCGCCAAAAAGCCTTCCGCCGCAGATTCGGATGCGGAAACACTTTTAAGAATCACGGCGCCCTGCGGATTTTAGCCTCTCCCAAAGGCCAGCCGCGCAGACAGCGCCTCCCCTGCCGCGCCCGGCAGAAAACGCGCATGATACGCCCCCGACTCTACACCGCGCCGCTCCCGCATCCCCGACGGAGCGCTCCGCCCTTGCAAGCGCCACGCGGGAAAATTTCGTTTCCCCAAGCCATTCGGCCGGAAAGCGCACCCCAAATGGCACTCTCCCCAACGCCCGCCAGGCGGAGGGAATGCGGGCCAGAGAACGCGCGCCGGCAGGTATCTTTTTTGCAACAAAAAGCTTTACATTTTCCATGCAAATAATATTTCTAATTGCCATTATGAATATGAAGAAAACATTGGTAGTATCTGTTTCAGCGCTTCTCATGTCCCTCTCGGCTTTCGCATGGACCAAGACGACGGAGGGCGAGGGAAATCTCGGGCGCATGTTCGTCTCCGTCGACGGCGGCGCGCAGTTCAACAAATATAAGAATCTGGACGGCGAAAAGTTCGACAAGGTTTCGGGCGTCGCCGCCATCGAATTCAACGTTCCCGTCTTCAAGCCCGGAGTGAACGCTTTCAAGGACATTTCCTGGATGGGCGTCGACCTCAACGCGGCCTTCAATTTCGCGGGCGGCGACATTGTAAACGGCGCCAGCCTCCTCTCCTACGGCGTGCAGGCTTCGGCGGTTCCCTACCTCAACTTTGAAACCGGCTGGAAGTACTTCCAGGCCATCAAGCCCTTCGCCTTCGGCAGGGCCGGATACCTCTGGAACGAATACGGCAACGACTTCTCTTCCGACCAGAACTACTTCACCTACGGCTTCGGCGGCGGCGTGGAATTCGTAGTTTCCGAAACCTTCTCCGTGACCGGCGTATGGGCCTGGAACGGCAATGCCGAAAGCGGCGTTCCGATTTACCAGACTGTTGGCGCGGAAGCCACCTACTGGGCGAATTCCATGATGGGCTTCTCCATCTTTGCCGAACACAACTTCGGCGCGGATTACTCCGGCTTTGAACACAAGCACGGCGACACTTTCGGCGTGAAGTTCAAGATTGGCTTTGCCCGCTAAAAAAAGCGCTCACTTTGGAAAAAGACGCCGCATCCCGGCGTCTTTTTTTTATCCCTGAAGCAGGGGAAAGCATCCGTTTTATGCGCCGATGTTTTCCAAACCCCGCTTCATTTTTCAAAAACCGCTCTTAACGCCAGGAGTGTGAAACGCTGGAATTTAGGAGAAAAAATCCGGCAAAAAACAGGGCATAAGGGCATCCAAGAATACGCCCCCAGAAAAATTCACCGCACGCCACAATCAGACGAAAGATTTCCAAGCGCATAAAAATATTCAGGAAACGCCCCACCCTCCCCAGAAGGCAAGTCCAATGCCGAAGGCCCGAAGCAGTCTAAAAGGCCGCCGCGTCCCCCAGCCTCACCCGTCAAAAAATCCATTCGATTTCGGCCCCAAGGCGACGAATTTTCCCGCCATGCAAAAGCCCGCGCCATAGCGGCAAGAAAATCCGGCAAGACAATCCAAAGACAGGACATTCCGAAAGCGCGCGCCGGAAATATTGCCACACACCCGGCGCGGGGCAGGCTCCCGCAAAATCCGGACGCTCCCCGCAAAAACGCAATATGACCGGAGCGCGCCGGTTCGCAAGATGGGCAAAACCGTCCCGAAGCATCCGTGCGGATTTCACACCCCAAGGCGGCGGCGGGTTAAATGCCGAAGCGGGAAAATCGCGCGGCTTTCGCAAACGAACGGCAACCGGACGGCATTTTTCCCGACAGGAAATCCGCTTCATACGCCGCCTGTAATGCGGGCCGGGGCGCAGGGCTTTCAATTTGAAAGGCGGCACGAATGCGGAAGGCCGGGCAAAAGACGCGTCCCCGGGGGATGCGCAAATGGGCGGGCCAAATCAGAGCGCAGCGTAGAGATTCAAGTCGTAATCGCAAAAGCCCGGAACGTAGGCCTCAAAGGTTGAATCGTATGCCTCCAGGGCGGAAATCTCGCTGTCTATCTGCGCAATTTCGCCTGCTATCGCCCGCGCGCCGGAAACATTCCGAGCACCCGGGGCAAATGCCAGAAACGCGAACGCGGCGCACGCAGCCGCAGCGAAAACGGGGGAGAACGACTTCAAAAGCTCCGCCCTCCTTGCGCTTCTTGCCTTTGCCATTACAGAATCCGTGAAGGACGGGGACGCGGACGCGACCTCCGCCGCAAGCAGGCTGTCCGCGAGCGCATCGGCCGCATCGCACCTTTCAAGCTCCGAAAAAAGCTTTGCGTCGAAATCTTCAGAAACCGAGACGTCCCTGCGGGCAATCAGGCTTTCAACGAGTATGTCTGCCTTTTTGTAATCCATAACGAATCACCTTTCCATAAGGGCGGCCCTGAGCGACGCTCGGGCCCTGTGTATCCACGTTTTTACGGCGCCGACTGTCGCGTCCATCGCGGAGGCTATCTCCTCGTATGAAAGCTCCTGCTGCTTTAAAAGCAGTATGGCGGTGCGCTGGTTTTCCGGAAGCGATGCCACGGCGCGGCTGAAAATTTCCTCAATCTCCGCAATCTCCAGCCCGGAATCGGGGGATGCGGGGGCGTCCAGTTCGGGGTTTATCTCCACGCCCTGCGGCCTGCGCGCGCTCTGGCGGCACTCGTTTATGAGGACGTTTCTGGCTATCTGAAAGAGGTAGGTCGAAAGCTTTGCGCGGGCCTCGTAGGAATTGCGGGCCCGGTAGAGGTTTATGAAAGCCTGCTGGGCCAAATCCTCGGAGGTGGCGAGGTTCCGGGTTGAGCGGTAAAAGAAATTGACAAGCGGATTTTTCCATTTTTCCACTATCATTCTGAATGCGTGCTCGGAGCCCTGCGCGGCCTCGAGCATCAGCATGGAGTCCCCGTCGCCCGGGAAGCCCCGACTTTCGGCCCCGGAGGCCGGCGCATGTGAAGAAATCCCTTTCATTGCCGAGTATGACGCAGACATTTTCAAAAAGTTGCAAAATTTTTGAAAAAAAAACTGGATATGTTGAAAAAAGATGCTAGGTTTGGTCGCTTAATTTTCAATTAAAAACCCATAAGGAAACAAAAATGAGCGGATTAGTAGCATGGTCTTCAAGAGCAAAGCGCAAGCCTGTAAGGAAGGCTGCGGGCAAAAAGCCCAACGCGCACAGACAGCGCGCCCTGGCCTCCCGCAAACGCAAGGCTGCCGAATGCGCCGCAAAGGCCGAAAGCAAAGCCCGCAAGGCTGAAATTGCGAAGGCCGTCGCCGAGCAGAACGCCTAAGTTCCGCCGGCCCTTCAAAAAAAACTTGCAAAGCTCGGACGGGGGCGTACTTTGTTCAGCTTTCATTTTTCAAATACAGAAGAAACATTTAGGAGCTCGATTTTATCATGGCAAGAGTATGTTCAGTAACAGGCAAGCGTCCGGTCAAGGGCCGCGTAATCATCCACAAGGGCCAGAGCAAGAAAAGCGGCGGCATCGGCTTGCAGCTTGTAAAGCAGAATAACCGCGTTTTCAAGCCGAACGTCCAGCGCATACGCGTCCGCCTCGAAAACGGCCAGGTCAAGCGCATGTGGGTTTGCACCAAGGCCATCAAGGCCGGCCTCGTGGAAAAGGCCTAAAGCCTTCCCGGCTAAAAAAGCGCCGCGCTTTTTGCGGCGCTTTTTTTGTGCCTTCATCCCCCGCCCCTTACGGAGACCCGCGTTTTTTGCCCCCCAACGCCTTTCCAGTTTCTGGCGCGTCGCAAACCGGCAAAGCGCCGACCCCGCCATCTATTGGCGCGCACCTCCCACTTTATCCTGCGAAAAATCCCGAAAGCCGGCATGAAAAAGCCGAAGAGAATCCCGGATGCGGGGAACTGTCCAGAGGCCGCAGGCCCAATCTGCCCGGCCCCGCGATTTCAGGTAAAGCGGAAATACGGGGGGATTGTTCCGCACTCCGGCTTTCTGAATTTTTCCGGCTCCTCTGCAAATACCGCCTGACTTTTCGCCTCTTTCAGGACATTTAAACCCATGCCATGCCTCCCCGAAAGAACGCCGATTCCGGAATAGCGCGTACTTTCAGACAAAATAAAAAAGAGGATTTCAGGCAGGCAAAAGCCGCACCTTAAAAGTAAAAACCGCTATGCGCATGTCCGCCCCCAGCCGCCGCCCGGAAATTTGGGTTCAGAAAACGCTTGCCTTCCGGGGGGGCCGTTTGCGATTATGCCCACCCATATGGCAGAGGGTTATCAGGTCATAGCGAGGCGCTACCGCCCGAGGCAGTTCGACGAGCTGGTCGGGCAGGAGCACATCGTGCGCACGCTCAAAAACGCGATAGAGTCCGGCAGGATAGGCCACGCGTACCTCTTCGTAGGCCCCCGAGGCACGGGCAAAACCACGGTGGCCCGAATATTCGCAAAGGCCCTCAACGCCGAGGGCGGCCCGAACGTCAGACCCGACAACGAAAGCGGAATCGCAAAATCAATAATGGACGGCACGTGCATGGACGTCGTCGAAATCGACGGCGCGTCAAACCGCTCCATCGACGAGATACGCCAGTTGCGCGACGACTGCAAATATTCCCCAACCGTCTGCACCTATAAAATTTACATAATTGACGAAGTCCACTCCCTGACCCAGGACGCATTCAACGCCCTCCTCAAAACCCTTGAGGAGCCCCCGCCGCACGTCAAATTCATATTCGCCACAACCGAAGCCCACAAGGTTCTCGGGACGATAACTTCCCGCTGTCAGCGTTTTGAATTCAGGCCCATCCCCGAAAACCTCATAGCGGGGCACCTCGCCCGCATCGCCGAGTTGGAAGGCATAGACGCAACCGAAGACGCCCTCAAGGCCATCGCCCGCCTGGCAAACGGCGGCATGCGCGACGCCCAGAGCATACTCGACCAAATGATATCGTTCTGCGGCAAAAAGATTGGGGCCGAAGACGTCGTTTCGGTTTACGGCCTGGCCTCCCCCGAGCGCATCACCGAACTTTCAAACCAGATGGCGGCCGGCAACTACGCGGCCGTGGTATCGTCCGTGGACTCCCTCATTTCAGACGGGTGCGACCTCTACCGGGCCCTTTGCGACCTCCAGATACACCTGCGCGAGGCCATGCTGGAGTCATTCGGCTCCGGATGGCACAAGTTCGGGGAAAAGCAACTGAGCACCGAACAGATAATGAGGATGCTCGACGTGCTCCAGGGCTCTGAAAAGTCGCTTAAAAGCGGGCTTTCCGAGAGGGCGAACTTCGAGGTCGCCCTGCTCAAGGCGGTGGAGCAAAGCCGGACTAGGGCAATAAACACCTTGATAAAGGAACTTGAAAAATTGTCGGGGACTCCACGAGAAGTTCAAAAAAAAAATAGCTGAACTGCTTTCAGCGGCCCTGGCCGAAGCCGCCGACTTCGCAGCGGAATATGCGCCGATAGAGCGCAAAAAAACAGTCCGCGCCCCCGCCCCCCAAGCCC
>URJJ01000026.1 GCA_900548185.1 uncultured Opitutales bacterium | reverse complement strand
CGAGATGTCTTAGGGTCTCGTGGGCTCGGAGATGTGTATAAGAGACAGCCCCCTTGGCGCGCGCCCCCTCCGGCGTGCCGTCTGCGCGCCGGGCCGCCCCCCGGATTCCCGCGCCGGCCGCCCCCGACGGATTCGGGGAGTTTGCCGCAGAGTTTCCCGGGGCCCCGGACGGGGCGTTTGAGCTTTCGGCTTTTTCCGGCGACTCGCCGGCCGCAGTCCCCGAGGGAGGGTTCGGGATTGAGGCGTTTGGCGTTTCGGAGCTCGACAGGGTTCCGCGCCGCCTGAGGTCGGCGGTTCCCGAGTATCCCCGGAGGATGCTCGAAAGGGGCGTCGAGGGCGACGTGGTCGTTTCGGTTTTTATAAATCCGGACGGGACGGCGGAGGCGGCCGGAATAGAAAGCTCGACAGACCCCGCATTTGAACGCGCCGCCCTCGACGCCGTCGGCAAGCTTCTTTTCGAGCCCCCGATGCGCGGGGGCAGGCCGGTTCGCGCGAAGTTTATGCTACCGGTGCCATTCAGGATAAGGGAGGTCAAATGAGGGTCATTTTCGCAGCTTTTGCCGTTTTTGCCGCCTTTTCCGCAGCGGGGGCGTCCGCCGCAAAAACCGAGCCGTCCGCTTCCGCCTACGAGGCCGGGGCGGTTGAAAAGGCCGCCGGGATTGCGGATGCGCGGGGGCGCGCGGAATTTCTGGAGGGCGCGTGCTCGGACGGGCGCGCGTCGGCCGCCTTGTTTTTCAACTGCGCAAACGCCTTCGCCCAGGCGGGCGACCACGCCAGGGCGGAGCTGTACTACAAAAAGGCCGTCGGCGTTCTCGGCACGTTCTACCTCGCGCGCCGGAACCTCGCTTATTCGCTCTTTAACCGCGGCGAATGGGACGCCGCCTGCGCCGAGTTTGCGCGCGCCCTGGCGCTCTCGGGCGCGGATTCTCCGGGAATATTCCGCGCGCTTGCAAAATGCCACATGGAGTCTGGCAGGCATTCCCAGGCGCTCGCCTGCATTGAAAGCGCGATGGCCCTTTCCGCCCCCGACGAGGAGCTGCTGCGCGCCCAGGCCGTGTGCCTGCGCGAAACCGGCCAGAAAGGCCGCCTGCGCGCCCTCTGCGGCGAGCTGCTTGCCATGAACCCGCGCGGGCGCGAATACTGGCGCATGCTGTGCGCCCTCGACATGGATTCGGGCGATATGGCCTCGGCCTGCGCAGACCTTGAGGCCATGTCAGCCCTCGGAATTTCGGAGCCGCGCGATGCGGAGCTTCTCGCCGGCATATGCGCGTCGCTCGGGATGTTCGGGCGCGCGGCGCAGCTTTATTCCGGCCTGGATATGCCTGCGGAGAGGGCCTATGAAATTGCGCGCGCCTTCGCGCTCTCGGGCGCCGGCGCCGAGGCCATGGAAGTCGCGCGCTCGGGCATCCCGGAAAGCTCTTCGCGCTTTTGGGAGGTGAAGGGGCTGGCGGAAAAGGCTTCCGGGAAAACGGGCAGGGAGGCGTTTGAAAAGTCGCTTAAACTGGACCCTTCAAATGCCGCATCCTGCGCGGAGCTTGCGGAAATCGCCCTTTCAGAAGGGGAGTTTGAGCTTGCCCGGACGCTTTTTGCGTCGGCCGGTGGCGGGCGGAGCGAACGCTCCGCCGTCGGGATTGCGAATGCCGAAATCGGCATGGGAAATTTCGCGGAGGCCGCCCGGATTCTGAACGCGGCAGCCTCCGAATTTTCGAGGCCGGACCTCGCCTCGTACGCGTCAAAACTGGAGGAGTTTTTGAAAAATGCAAAAAAATAGCGGAATCCGCCTGATGGGAATATTGAACGTCACCCCCGACTCGTTTTCGGACGGGGGAAAATTCGCCTCCGTGGAGGCCGCCGTGGCGCGCGCCGCGCGCATGCTGGAGGAGGGCGCGGACATAATCGACATAGGCGCGGAATCGACTCGCCCGCAGTCGGCTGAAATCTCCGCGGAAGAGGAGCTGGCGCGCCTCATGGAACCCCTCCGCGAAATAAGGAAGTCCTTTCCTAAGGCGAAGATTTCTGTCGATACCTACAAGTGGGAGGTCGCGCAAAAGGCCGTTGCGGCCGGGGCGGACATTATAAACGACGTCTGGGGCGGCATGCGCGGGGCGTTCTTCGGCGGCGAGGGCTTTTCTACGTGCGACGTCGCCTCCGACGCCGGATGCCCCATAATACTCATGCACAACCGTCCGCGCTCCCTCCCTCCGATGGCCGACCTGCGCTCCGAAATATTTGCGGACTTTGAGCGTATCCTCGAAAACGCCCGCGCCTGCGGCGTCCAGTACAAAAACATAATACTGGACGGCGGCTTCGGCTTCGGCAAGACCCCGGAGCAGAACATGGAGCTTCTCTCAAACTACGGAGCCCTCCGCCGCTTCGGCTTTCCGCTCCTGCTGGGCCTTTCCAGAAAGTCGACAGTAAGGGGGATATTCGGGGAGGCGCGCCTTGAGGACGCCACCGTGGCGCTCGGGTTTGCAAGCGCTGCGCGCGGCTCCTCCGACATCCTGCGCGTCCACGACGTCGCGCGCCACAGGGTTTTTATTGGCGCCCTCTCGGAGATGTCGGCCCGGCCGTCGTGGCGGTGATTTCGCCCCGGGGCCGACTTTGCGTTTGACTGGCGCCCGGGGCGCGCGCAGTATGTTCAGATTTTAACTTGAATAGATGTACTGGATTCCAAATGGACGAACTGGTTTTGAAGGACATAAGGCTGAAGGGGAGGCACGGGTGCTTCGCCCGCGAGCGCGAGGAATACTGCGAGTTTCTGGTGTCGGTGAGAATGCGCCTCGACCTCTCGAAGGCGGCCAGAACCGACTCTTTGGAGGACACGATAGACTATCCCGCCGCCGTGTCGATTGCAGAGGGCGTGATTTCCGGGGAGAGCGTCCGCCTCATTGAAAAGCTCGCCGACACGGTTGCCTCAAGGATGTTCGCGCGTTTCGGCGCCCTGCGCGAAATAGACGTAAAAGTCGCGAAATGCAACAACGACTACTCGTCGTTTGTGGGCGAAATATCGGTGTCAATCAGCCGCAGGCGGGAGGACTACTTTTGATGTTTACCGCTGTGCTGGCCCTTGGCTCAAACCTTGGGGACAGGGAAAAGAACATATCTTCCGCCGTTTCCGCGCTGGGAGGCATGGGGCGGCTTATGGCGGTTTCGCGCCTCTACGAAAACCCGGCGCAGGGCCCCGGGGGGCAGGGCGACTATCTGAATGCGGCTGCGGCTATTGATACCGACCTCCAGCCGTCCGAGCTGCTTGAGCGCTGCATGGCAACCGAAGCCTCCCTCGGGCGCACGCGCCCCTTCAGGGACGCCCCGAGGACGATAGACATAGACATAATATTTTTCGGCGACCTTTCCATGAAGACCGAATCGCTCGAAATACCACACCCGAGGTGGCGCGGGCGGGACTTCGTCATAACTCCGCTTCTCGACCTGCGCGACGCGGGCGTTTTCTCCGCCCCGGAATTTGAAATGCTCAGGCTTTTTTTGAGCGTCCAGTCCCGCAAATATGAACCCTTCCATGCCGGATTGAAATGAGCGGAACCCTCTACCTTGTCGGAACCCCTATCGGAAACCTCGGCGACATCTCCGAACGCGCCGTCGAGACCCTGCGCGCCTGCGACGTAATCGCCTGCGAGGACACCCGCACCGCTTCCGTAATTCTAAAAAAATTCGGCATGGAAAAGCGCATGGTGGTTTACGAGGACTCGCGCGAGGACCGCGTGGCCCCGGTTCTTATGGAGTCTCTAAAAAGCGGCGGGAACGTGGCGCTGGTATCCGACGCCGGGATGCCGTGCATATCGGACCCGGGGTTTCGCATCGTGCGCCTCTGCCGAAGGGAGGGCGTCGGCGTCGTCCCCGTACCCGGACCGTCGGCTTTCACTGCGGCCCTGGCGGCCTCCGGGCTTCCCACAAACGGATTTCTGTTTGCGGGATTTCTCCCGGCAAAGACATCCGCCCGCAAGGCGTTTTTTGAGAAATACCGCTCCTTTGAGTTCTCGATTTGCCTTTACGAATCCACGCACCGCATCGAGAAATTTGTGGACGACGTTCTTGAAGTCCTGGGCCCCGACAGGGTGATATGCGTCGCAAAGGAGCTTACAAAGATGCATGAGAGGTTCTTTGTGGGGCGCGCGGAGGATGTCAGGCGCGAACTGGCGTCTGCAAACACCAAGGGCGAATTTGCTGTGGTAATCGCGCCGGAATCTTACGAGCTTTGACGCCACCCCCCGAGCCTCTGCCATTGGGCATTTTCTCATTTATGGCGTTGCGGGATTGGCGGGGTTTGTCCGTATGGGTCAACTTGCAGCCATTGCCGTGCATTTCTGCGGGATTGGGGCTATGCATCGCGAGGTTTGAGGTGGAAAATAAACCTTTTTAAGTAAAAGGCAGTCAGTTTAGCCCCGAGAGTTTCCGCCGCATTTTCCGGGAGGGGCTGCCCCAGGGCGTCGGAAGTTTGGCATTTGCTGCCATCATTGCAATGCATCAGGCGCGCGCTATGATGTCCGGAGAAAGAATATCGAACACTGGGCAGCCTGTCTTTTCAAGGCGCGCCCGCGACTGGTGTCCGCGGGCGACCAGCGCGCAGCGCGTCCCGGCTGCGCGCGCCACCGAAAAATCGTGGTCAGTGTCGCCTATTATGAGGATTTCAGACGGCTCCACCCCAAGCGAGGATATGTGCGAAAGGCCGCGTTCCAGCTTCGTATTCGCATGGATGTCGTCGAGGCCCGCAATGGAGGACATGTATGGCAGCACCCCGAAGTGGCGAGCGGCCTCCTCCAGAAAATCCGTGCGGTAGGCCGAAAGTATGCTCTGCGGAATGTTCAACCCCCGGATTTCGGCAATCAGCCCGAGCGCGCCGGGCTGGAGGAGGCATTCGTACCTTTTTGCATTGAAGCGCGCGATGAAGGTCCGGCCGATTTCCTCAAACTTTTCCCTCGACACGTCGAAGCCCAGGCTGCGGTAAAAATCAACGACGGGAAAGGAAAAATTTTCGCGGTAACTTTCCATTGAGATTTCCGGAAAGGAGAAATCGCACAGGATGGAGTTGAGAACTTCTACGCTGAGCCAGGCGTCGTCAACTATTGTTCCGTTCCAGTCCCAGATTATATGCTTGTATCTTGTCTGCATGGGGTTATGAAAATTGTTCCGGGCGCAGTCCGCCCGGGGCCGGGATGGCCTCCTGCGTTTGCAGGCGGACTCAAAACAGGTAGTGATTCCCGTTTTTTGGCGGCCTTTCAAGAAAAATCGGGCGTTTTGGGTGAAAAAACAGGCAAAAATGCGAAAGTTTTGGTTGCAATTTGGCGCACCGTTGGTAACGTTCTTCACTTTTCAAAAATTTAACTTGTCGAAGGCGTCGTTTTTGCGGAGCTTTTTATTATTATATTAATACAAGAGAAAATATACAATGAAACAAATCAATCTGAACGTGGCAAACAGGGATAAGGTCGGCGGAACCACCGCGAACCGCTATCGCAAGGAAGGCAGGATTCCCGCAGTCATTTACGGCGAAAGCGGCAGCAAGAACCTCCTCGTCGACGAAAAGGAATTCTCCGTTGTGGCCAAGGCCGTTTTGGGCAAGGCGGCCCTGCTTGAAATACATTTTGACGACGGCACGGAATCGCGTTTCGCGGTTTTGAAGGAGGTCGTCCGCAACCCCCTGAGCGACAAGGCCGAGCATATAGATTTTCTCGAAGTCGTCCGCGGCAAGCCGATGAACGCCGTAGTTCCCGTGCACGTTGTCGGGGAATGCGAAGGCGTCAAGAATGAAAACGGCGTCCTCGACATCCAGACCCACGAGCTGCATGTCCGCTGCCGCCCCCGCGACCTTCCCGAATTTATCGAAGTGGACGTCACCGCGATGCACGTTGGCGAAACCGTCACCGTCGCCGGCCTCAAGCTTCCCGAAGGCGTGGAAATCCACGGCATGCACGGCGAAACTCCGGTTATTTCCTGCGTGGCCCCGACCGTTGAGGAGGCTTCCGAACCCGCCGCCGAGGGCGAGGCCGCCGAGGGCGCAGCCCCCGCCGCCGACGCGAAGTAAGGATTTTGGCGCCCGCGGCATGGGCCGCGGGCCGGCTCTTTTAAATCAGGCATGTCTGTAAGGCTTGCGATAGGACTGGGCAACATGGGCGCCCGCTACGACAAGACCCGCCACAACGTCGGAATGGAGGCTGTGGCGAGGATTGCAAAGTCGTTCGGCGGCTCGTTTACCAGAAACAAATACTGCGCGGCGTACCTTTGCAAGGCGCAGGTTTGCGGGCGGGACGTCGTTTTTGCGGCGGCCGAGGGATACATGAACGAAAGCGGGATAAACCTCGCGGGAATTCTGAAGTTCCTGAAGCTCGACATCTCCGAAACCGCAGTCTTTTATGACGACATAACCATCGAGAGCGGAAGGTTCAAGCTTTCCGAGGGCGGATCCGCCGGCGGCCACAACGGAGTGGCCAACATCATGGCGGTTTGCGGGAACAGTTTCGCGCGCGTCAGGATAGGCCTGGGCGGAAAGCCGTTCAAGTCGATGGATTTGGCAGACTACGTTTTGGGAAGGCTCACGCCCGCGGAGGCCGCGAATTTCGATTCGGCGCTTCCGGATATAGGGGCTGCCTTTGGGATGATTGTCTCAAAGGGCCTCGCCGCGGCGCAGAACGTATTCAACGCAGACAGGGGCGCCCGCGAGGGCCCGCAGCAGGGCGGGCCTTTTGGCAGTTAAACATTTAAACGAAAAAACACACATGAATAGCAAAAAATACAAGGCAACGTTTGTTCTCGACACGAGGGGCTACGACAAGCCCGTCGAAAACCTCATCGAAAAGCTCAAGAGCGTGGTGGCCGCCGTGGGCGGAACCGTGGAAAACGTCGAAAATCTCGGCGTGAAGGAATTTGCGCGCACTCCGGACCGCAAGTTCGTAAGCGGCGTGTTTGTCAGCATCGACTTCTCCGGCCCCGCGAACTCCGCAGCCCTCATCAAGGACAAGCTCGTCCGCGACAAGACCGTCAACCGCCTCCTCATCCAGGCGGCATAGCCTTTTTGACGTTTAACTAGAAAGGTTGGCTGGAGATGGCGTCTTTTAACAAGGTCATTTTGATGGGAAACCTTACGAGGGATCCCGAATTGCGTCAGACGCAGAGCGGAACTAGTGTTTGCCGCTTTTCCATAGCGGTCAACCGTTCTTACAGCGGTCAGGACGGAAATACGCGCGAGGAAACCTGCTTTGTCGAAATCGACTCCTTCGGCCGCACGGCCGAAAACATCGGCAAGTTTTTCTCAAAGGGCAAGCCCATCCTCGTGGAGGGGCGCCTCCGCCAGGACACCTGGGACGACAAGGAAACCGGGAAGTCCCGCAGCAAGCTCGTCGTGGTTCTCGACAGGTTTGAATTTGTGGGCTCCCAGCGCGATTCCATGGGCGGCGGGGATTTCGACCAGTCCGCCCAGTCCGGCGCGTCTTACAGGCGCACGAGCCCCGCTCCGCGCGGCCGCGCCCCGGAGCGCGTGGACGACCTTGAGGACGACGACGTTCCGTTTTGATTGAAATTTACAAAAAAAATCCAGAAGAAATAAGAATATGGCACATACGGATGTATTATTGTTGAAGCCCGTTGAAAATCTCGGCGGCGAAGGCGAACAGGTTTCTGTCAAGGCAGGATATGCGAGGAATTTCCTCTTCCCGCAGAAATATGCCATGCCGGTTAACCGCGCCAACAAAAAGCAGATAGAAGCCCTCATCAAGGCCCGCGAAGTCCGCGAGGCCAACGAACGCTCCGAGGCCGAGAAAATCGCCGAAAAGCTTTCGGGCCTCACCATCGCCTTTGCGGTTAAGACCGGCGAGGGCGGAAAGATGTTCGGTTCGGTCACCGCGCAGGATCTCGTCGACCGCCTGAATGCGGAAGGCGTCGATATTGCCAAGAAGCAGGTTCAGTTGCACGCCGTGAAGGAACTCGGCAAGCACGCCGCTTCCATAAGGCTGCACAAGGATATCAAGTTCGAACTGAACTTCGAAGTGGTTTCGGAAAACCCGATCGAAGAGGCTGTGAAGGAAGAGGCCTAGCGCCTTTCCCCGCGCCCGCCCGGAATCCGGGCGGCGGGCGGTGCGATCTTTCAAGGCCGCGCTTGTCGCGCGGAATTCAGGCGCGGATTCGCGCGGGCGGAGCGGAACGCTCTTCCTGCGGGATTCGTGTGCGTCTCGGGGGGCTTTGGCGTTTTGTGCGCTGCGGGTTTCCCCAGGGCTTTTTAGATTATTGTTTTTGTATATTTTGTGCGCGTCCCGCTATTTGCGGGGCGCGCATTTTTTTTGCAAAGGGCCTCTTCGTCGGGATGCTTATGTTTGGAAGATGGGATAGGGGCAGGAAATGCCGGGAAATAATGGGAATTTTAAGGCTTTGAGGCGGAATTGAAGGCCTGGTTTGAGTTTGGAAACTTTTTGCCCATACACTCCCAATGAAGTAAGATTTGGAAAGGTTTTCGCCCTGATCAGAGTTTTGCACCCAGTGATTTTACTCAAGAGGATTCAGGAGTCGCCTTTCAGACAGAAAGCCTGCCTTGATGCGTTTATCTGCGCCATGGCGGCCAGATGCGGAAATTGCGACTAGGCGGAAATCTGCCCGGCGGGTCCGGAGTTCCGCTCTTTGATTCTTAAAAATGAGTTTAATTTGCCGCGCCTAATGGGCGTGCTTGCATAGTTTTTTAGTTGCGAAAGGGAAGTGCGTCTTCCATTCTTGCCTCCGCATGCAACGGGGCGGGGGCCGGATGCGCTTGCGTTATCTCCAAAGGCGAGCCGAATTTTTAACGGGCTCTTTGAAGCGTGCGCACACCCGGTTTACGAGCGCCTGAATCAAAGCTGAAAAGATGTGTGAAAAAACAGTTCCGCTGTCCGTGCCGTGCCGCATCCGGGCAACTCTTTCTTAAAATAAAGCGCGATTTTGAACTCTACGCTATTTGATACGCCTGCTTTTCCAAAATAATGGTTCCGCCCCACAAAACGCGCCAGCAGATATGATTTTTGCGGCGTTTTACGGGGCGTTTCCGGCAAGGGCAGCCTCCGGAAGGCATGGTTGAAATTGTCTCAGAGGGCGACTTCTTCCGGGCGGAGGGCCTTCCGCTGTTTCGGCCGCTTTGCGCGAATGCCAAATGCGCATTTTGGGAGGGCCGTAGGGGGGAATGTGTGGCCGCTTCAGATTCCTCAGGCGGGGGAGGTATTTCCTGCAATCTTTTTTCGGGAAGCTGCGGCTTTTCCGCGCCCGCCGTTTATGAGCTTCCACAAAAATGGAAATTTCTTCGATATGAAATACGCCGAAGCGAAAACAATGGCGGCAGTCATTGCCACGGAAAGAGCGTAATTTAGCAGGGAAAAGAATCCGGTTTTTGGCAGGGCGAAAAACAGCGCCTTTTTAATCGGTATCACCAGAAATATGTGCGATGCGTAAATGTAAAACGATATGTGCATTATCCAGCCGAGGGTTTTCGGCATGAGAAGCCCCGCCGCCTGCCAAAAGAAAGCGCACATAAGGAGGGTATATGAAATGAATAGGAACGGTATATCCAAGCACTTCTGGCATATGAAGCAAACAGCGCCTCCTGCGCCCATGGCGAGCGTTTGGCGCCATCCCGTCTGGACGAGGGCTGCGCTTCTAAAGTGCAGGGCCATGCCGGCGCCGAGAAGGTAGTAGAAAAGCCCGGCGGGGCGTATGGTGAGGACGGAGCCTTCCATATAATCCGTACACCATGCCGACAGGTATGCAAACAGGGCGATGGCGGATACGGCAAACGTGCGCCTGTTTTTTGCCGCCAGATATATCGCAGGCGAAAACAGGATATAGGCCATAAGCTGGTAGATAAACCACAGCACCTCCGCAAAGCGCGCCGTCACAATGTCCTTTAGTATGCAAAGCGGCGTGAAGTTCACCCCGCCCATTCCGCCGTTCATGCGCTCGGCGACGGGAGGGAGCGCGCATGCTGCGGAAAAGAGCGCCAGGGCGAAGGCGCTCCATATCAGGTAGGGGACAAGCAGCGTGCCGATGCGGCTTTTAACTTTTGAGGGCCAGAGAGCCGTCGTGTAATTTGTGAAAAATAAAAATGCCGAGATTATGAAGAACATCGGCACGGCGGCCCCGCCTATAAAATCCGAGAAAAATGTCTGCACCGCATAGTTTGCCAGACGCATCGGGCCGTCCGGAAGATGCTGATAATAAGCCGTGTTGCCCGCATGCCTTACCATGACCGCTATGGAAAGGATGAATCCCAGAAAAACTATCTTCCTGCTTTGAAAGGGAGGGATTTTGTCCGCCGTTGCGGAGCCTGAAGGGCTGGCGTTTTCGTTTTCCGTTTTTGGACTGGGCATAATTTTTTGCAAGCGTACATGATACATTGGCAAATACAAATAAAAAAGCCCGACATGGATTGGATGGAAGATTGAGATATAATGGCAAAATTTTTTGTTGGGATGGAGTCGGAATGGATATTCCTGGGGCCTGTGTGCGAAAAACGGCATCATCCGTTTTTTAACTTCCTTCGGGGCAGTTGCAATCCGTGCGGCCCAGTGAAATCCGCCCGCCCGGGCGCCGCCTCCGCCTCGCATTCCCGCCTCCGGCCCGGAGAGCTTTTTATAATTTTGTGGTTGAGCGGGCCCGCGGGCTTGCTTTATAAATCTGCCTTTTAAAAACGGCATTCTGCAATGAAAGAGGACAGCCCAAGGAAAATTTCCAGATCGCGCCAGAGCGTTTCAGCGGACGCGGCCCGCGAAAGCGCCGAGAAGCTCATCGGGCAGGAACTCCCGCACAACCTCGACGCCGAGCAGGGGCTTCTGGCCAGCATGATGCTGGACGGGCGCGGGGAGGTTCTGAACGTCTGCATCGCATCCAAGCTCAGGGAGGAGTATTTTTACTACGCGCCGCACCGCAAGATATTCTCCGCGATAGTGTCGCTTTTTAACGACGGAAAGCCAATCGATGAAATTGTCCTTGCCGACAAGCTCGAATCCGACGGGCTCCTGAAGTCGGTAGGCGGCATAGCCGCGATAAGCGAAATCGCAGGAAGGGTCGAAACCTACGCCCATTTCCGCCACTGGCTCGAAATAGTCCGCGAAAAGTACTTTTTGCGCACCCTCATCCTGACGTGCCACGACACCATAGAGCGCGCCGGCTCCAACACCGACACGCTCGATATGTTCCTTGAGGACGTGGAGGGCAAGATACTTTCCATAAGCCAGGACCGCATAAGCGATTCGGCCCAGCAGATAGGCGCCAAGGTTGAGGACGCCATGGCGATGATAAACCAGCTCATCGTAAACCGAGGCGAGGTTTCGGGGGTTCCGACTGGCTTTAAGGATTTGGACGACATGACGCGCGGCCTGCACGGCAAGGAGATGATAGTCATCGCGGGCCGCCCGGGCACGGGCAAGACTTCGATTGCGCTCAACATCGCCGAGGCCGCGATTTTCAACAAGAAAAAGCCGATTCCGACCCTCGTGTTCTCCCTGGAGATGGGCGCCGAACAGCTCATAATGCGAATGCTCTGCGCGCGCGCGGGCATCAACCAGCACAAGCTGCGCCAGGGCACCATCGCAAACAGCCAGACCCAGGACATCAAAAACGCCGGCATGGAAATGCGGAACGCCCCGCTCTGGATAGACGACACTTCCGACATAAACATACTCGAAATGCGCGCCAAGGCCAGGAGGCTCAAGCAGCAGCACGACATAGGGCTCATAGTCGTGGACTACCTTCAGCTCCTAAAGGGCGTGGACAGCCGCGCGCCCCGCGAACAGCAGGTTGCGGAAATGTCGCGCGGCATGAAGGCCATGGCAAAGGAGCTGGACGTTCCGGTCATAGTCCTTGCCCAGCTCAACCGCGAGAGCGAAAAGGAGGGCATGGGCGACCCGAAGGCAAGCCAGCTCCGCGAATCCGGCTCCATAGAACAGGACGCGGACGTGATTTTGCTCTTGAGTTGGATGCGCAAATCTGACAGCTCTGATGGGGAAAACGGCATGACAGGCGACCAGCGCCTGGTTAAACTCATCATCGCAAAGCAGCGAAGCGGTCCGACGGGAGACATAACCCTCATGTTCAACAGAAATCTTACCAAGTACTCCAACTATTCCAAGCGTGATGAGAATTTTTAAAAAGGGCCCGCTGACGCTCGCGGCCTCCGCAATAATATTGTTTTCCTGCGGCCTGCTCCCGGCTCAGATGCAGTCCAGCCTCGTCGTCGACAAGATTTCGGTTGCGGTCGAGGGGCCCCAGCAGGTCTCCAAGGACGCAGTGCTGGCGCATGTGAAGGTGCGTTCGGGAATACCGTTTGACCAGAGGTCGCTGGATCTCTCCATAAAGTCGCTCTACGATACCGGCCTCTACGAGACCGTGGAGGCAAAGAGGTCTCTCACCCCCGCTGGCAGGCTCGACATAAGCCTGGTGGTGCGCCCCAAGTACCGCATCGCCCAGATAGCCTTCAGGGGCAACACCACATATTCCACCGCGCGCCTGCGCGACCAGATTTCAAGCTCCGCAGGCGGCGTCCTGGACGAGCGCCAGATAAAGCGCGACGCCGACAAGATTGTCGAATACTACCGCAAAAAGGGCTATTCGTTCGCCGACGTCAAGACTTCCATAGAGCGCAACGACAAGACCGGAACCGGCGCCGTCGTGTTCGACGTAAACGAGGGCGGAGACATCAAAATCCAGAACATAAATTTCACCGGCAACGCCCATATCCCCGCCGATGATTTGCTGGACCAGATGAAGACTTCAACCTGGATGTGGCTCGTGTCGTACATAATGGACTACGGCCGCTTCAAGGACGAGGACTTCCAGGAGGACATCTCCAAACTCAGGCAGTACTACCGCAATAACGGCTATCTCGACGTCAAGATAGACGAATCCAAAATAAGACTCGACTTCCCGGACCCCGACGAGCCCGGCTACATGGACATAACAATCCCCGTGGAGGAGGGGCGCCAGTATAAGACGGGGAAGGTCGCCATAAAGGGCGCCAACATCTATCCCGAAGAGCTGCTCAGGCGCAGGCGATGTGTGAAAATCGCAGAGGGCGACGTGTTCTCCCCCGCCGCCGTGGACGCCACCAAGGACGCCATCAGGGACTATTACGGCCGCTTCGGCTACATCGGCGCCGACGTTGCCGCCAAGCGCGTGCCCAACCTCAAGACCGGCGACATCGACGTCACATTTGAAATATACGAGGGCGAAAAGTATTACCTCGAATCCATAAACATCCAGGGAAACACGAAGACGCAGAGCGAAGTGATAATCCGCGACCTCGCCCTCGCCCCGGGCGACGTGTTCTCGCGCGCCGCAATGGAGGACTCCCAGGCGCGCCTGAAGGGGACGCGCTTCTTCGACGACGTCAACCTCTCCCCGGAGACGACGAACATTCCAAACCGTAGGAACCTGCGCATCGTGGTCAAGGAGGGCAGGACCGGCAACGTCGTGTTCGGCGCAGGGTTCAGCACGGTCGAAAGCTTCGTCGCCACCGCCGAAGTGTCGCAGAGCAACTTCGACTTCCTCAACTACCGCAACATGTTCCAGGGGGCGGGGCAGAAGTTCAGGATAAGGGGGTCTTTGGGCCTCGAAACGAGCGCCATACTCCTCAGCTTTGAAAACCCGTGGATATTCAACCGCTACCTCTCCTACGGCTTCGACATATTCCGCACGGATTCCGGATACTATTCCGACTATTACTCCGAAGTCCGCACCGGCATGACGCACTATTTCAGAAAGCTCCTCTTTGAAAACGTCGAGGGCCGCCTCGGCTACACCCTTGAGGACGTCGAAATATACGACATCTCAAAGGACGCCCCGGGGGTTATAAAGGCGGAGCAGGGCCACAGGTCCCTCTCTGAAATATCCCTCAGCTTTCTGCGCGAAACCAGGGACGACCTCATGATGCCGACTTCCGGCACGCGTTTTGAAATCCTCCAGCAGGTCGCCGGCGGGCCCCTCATGGGCCAGACCAACCTGTACAGGGTAGAGGCCCGCGCGGGGTGGTGGATTCCCGTATCCAGGCATCTTGATTCGCTCGCGCTTTTCAGGTACGGTAACCAGGTGTTTTCCATCGTAGGCCGCACGGGCAGCGTCACCGGGTACGGCGGCAAGGAAGTTCCGTTCTTTGAAAAGTACTTCCTCGGCGGCCCCTACAACCTGCGCGGATTCAAGTACAGGAAGGTCGGCCCCATCGATCCCGCGACGGAGGAGCCGGAGGGCGGAAACACTTTCGGGTACATCTCTGTCGAATACTCCTACCAGATTATCGACCCCCTCCGCGTGGCCGTATTCTACGACGTGGGTTTTGTAAATGCCGATTCCTGGGACTGGGATCCGTCAAACTATAACGACGACTTCGGCATAGGCTTCCGAATCCTCCTTATGGGCGCGCCCATGCGCATAGACCTCGGCATACCCATAACCTCGGGGAAATACAACAATGACGGCTTGCAATTCAACTTCTCGTTCGGTACCGTATTCTAGTTTTTTTATAAAAAAACGGAACATTCCGTCCGAAATTTTTACTATAATCAAATAGCATAATCAAAACATGAAAAAAATAATGGCCATTGTCGCGCTCGCCGCAACCGCGGTTGCGCTCAACGCAAATCCCGTAATTTATGTGGTTGACCTCGCCCAGGTCCACAAGAACTACTATAAGACCAAGATAGTTCAGGACCAGCTCACCAGCGCCCTCCAGTCGACAAACGCAGAGCTGAAGAAGCTTGAAGACCAGCGCCAGAAGCTCGTAGCCGAAATTCAGGAAGGCGAAAAGAAGCTCCAGAACCCCGTGCTTGCGGAACCCGCAAAGAAGGAAATTATCGAAAAGGAGCTGAACCCCAAGGCGAATGAAATCCGCAACATCGTTGCGACCATGCAGGGCATGAAGGCCCAGGCCCAGCAGAAGCTCATGGAGCAGCAGAAGGAAGTCATTTCCGAGCACAAGAAGGATATAGTCAAGGTTGTCGAAAAGATTGCCGAGGCAAAGAAGGCCGATTTTGTGGTTGAAAAGAACGCATGCTACTTCTCAAAGCCCACTGCCGACATCACCGAAGATGTCATAGCGGAGCTAAACGCTTCCGCCCCCAAGAACTGAGTTTTTTGAGGGACGATTCCCGCTTTCACACGCCGCGCCTTTTTGGCGCGGCTTTTTTTTGCGTTTCAATGTTTGGCGCGGCATGGAGCCGGTTTTTCATGGCGGCAGCCGCTTTCAGATGCGCCGGCTTTGAGCTGCGGGAAGGGCGGGGCGCCGTTTCCTGCATGCTGCCGGCGCACTGCGGGAAAGGCAAATATGGGCTTGTAAAATGGAACAGTATAGTTATAACAGTTTCATTTAAACCATTTGCAGGATGTCAGCCTAATGAAGGATGTTTTAGCCGAGCTTGCCGCGAGCCTCAGAGTTTCCCATGCCCCAAAATCGAAATTTATCGAGGAGCGGTTCATCGATCTCATAAATTCCGGCGTATTCAAAAAGGGGATGAAGCTCCCGTCGATAAATGAACTTGCGGGGAGGTGCAAGATAGCCCGGGAGACGGTGGTAAAGTCTTACAACCTGCTTAAAACCAAAGGCCTCGTCGAATCGCGCCACGGCAAGGGGTTCATTGTCATAAAGTCCCATTACAGGAAGGTGGCCAACGTCTTTGTGCTTTTGGACGTGATGAGCAACGCCTACAAGGAGCAGCTCGTGCGCGGCATTAACGAAAACATAGGCGGCCGCGTCCAGATAACCTATCACGCCCACCGCTACAACCCCGAGACTTTCGTAAACACCATAGAGGACGCGGTGGGGCGTTTTGAATACTATGTGGTATTTCCCATGCGCGACAAATCAACTTTCAAGTCGGTTCTGCGCATACCGCAGGACAGGCTTCTGCTCCTCGACATCCCGGCCGACATCAAGGGCTGCGCGAGCGCGTGCATCTACCAAAATAGCGACGAAAATTTCCAGAAGGCCCTCGGCGAGGCGCTTCCTTTCATTTCCAAATACCGCAAGTTCTACATGATTTTCAACCCCCGCACATTCCATCCCACGGAGCGCATAGGGGCCTTCGAGTCTTTTTGCGCCGCAAACGGGCTGGACTGCGAGATACTTCCGGATTTTGACGCGTCGCTTTTGAAAAAGGGCACATTTTGGATGCTGATGGATGATGCGCACCTCGTAAAGCTTTTGCTCGCCGCAAAGTCCGCAGGCATGAAAGTCAAGGATGACTTCGGCGTGATAACCTACGACGACACCCCTATAAAGTCGGTTGTCGCAGACGGCGTCGCTACAATATCCATAGATTTTTACAATCTGGGCACCCTTGTTGCAAGGCAGATGCAGGACTGGAATCCGTCCCTGAACCTCGTTGTTCCGACGATGTTTACGCGCAGAAGCACGGTCTGAACCCCTCTGGCAGGGCGACGCATTTTTTTGAAGCGTATCGCCATGATTTGCCGGAATGGGGAGCCGTCCTAAACGGCCGCAAACGGCGTTTTGCGGCAGGGCATGGCGCTGTTATGCAAAAGCTGTTCCAAAGGCGGGGCGGGCTTTGCGTCCGCCCCGGAGGGCGTCCTGCGCCCGGCTTCAATCTTGCGCGCTCAAAGAGGGCGTATTTGCCGAAAACGGCCGGACGGGCGGGGAGATGCGCGAACGATAAAATGCGCGCAAAACCCGCCTTGGGCTTTTTCAGAAAGCGGACTCAGTTCAAATCAAGCTCGAATGGCGATGCTGGAAGGTCCCCGCTGTTATAGAGGTTTACGTCGGGGTCCGGAGCCCAGGCATACCGCACCTTTGCGGGGTTCGGGACTTCCTTTGAAGGCCCAACCAAAACGGAGTCTTTTGAGAGGATTTTTGCCGGGGCGGGGTGGAACCTGCCGTCCTCGCCAGCCAGCTCAAACGTGCGGACTTCCCTGCCGTCCTTTAATTTCAATCCGTTTGCGACATCCTTGAAGGTTACTTTCACCGTGCCTCCGGAGGCCGCAGCATTAACGGGCGAAGGCGAGCGCGAGACGATTTTTACGCCGTAATTGTCCGCAAGAACCATCCTCGAAAGCCTGTCCACAACCATGGTCTTGTCGCGGGGGTGCAGGTCGATTTCGTGCCCGTCTATCGTGACGGCCATCCCGCTGTTTTCCACCATGTCTGCAAGTTTGCGCTGCACGTCCCTCATTTTTGGCCAGTGCTTTTCCTTGTAGTCTGGCAACTGGACCGTATAAATCGGCATTTTGGGGTTCTCAAAAACTTTGCGCATCATTTTTGCGTAGAACGGGAATTGCTTGAGGTAAAGTTCGGGCCCGGAATTCATCTCGCCCTGATACCACAAAACGCCGCGTATTGAAAACGGGATTATGGGGTGTATCATGGCGTTGTAAGACTGCGACGGGCGGCTTTCGTAATTTATGCGCGGATAGCGCAGCGTGTCGCGCTTTTCGTGCGCCTCCCAGCGTTTTACGTCGTCGTTATGCCACTGCCTGCACCGCTTCAGAAGTTCTGCGGCCTCTTTTGAGGTCCCGGCTTCCGCTATGGCCTCTTCGCTCATCCATGTTTCGAGGTTCGCGCCTCCGAATGCGGCCCCGATAACGCCGACAGGGACGTCCAGTTGGGCGTTCAGCTTTTGCGCAAAGAGCGTAAGAAGCAGGGACATGTCGCGCGTGGTTTCGTAGTTGTCCTTGTGGTATTTTTTCCATGCGGCAGCCTCGGGCAGGTTGTGCATGTCCTCGGGCTTTTCCGAGCCGTGGGCGCGAATCCAGAAATAGCGGATGTTTTCCGGCAGGTTTTTGGTTTTTATCAGGTCGTCCATTTCCTTTACATGGCGTATCTGAAACTCCATGTTGCTCTGCCCTGAGCCGAGCCATACCTCGCCCACAAGGACGTCCCTGTAAACGATTTTGTTTATTCCTCTTATCGTGAGTTCGGCCCCCTCCTTCAGATACTTTTTGGGCGGCAGGCTGACGCGCCAGTTCCCGTTTTCGTCGGCGACTGTTGAGGCGGTTGAGCCAAGAAACTCCACGCTGACTTTTTCGCCTTTTTCGGCCGTGCCCCATACCCGTATCGGGGCGTTTGCCTGGATTACCATGTTGTCGGAAAAAATCCTGGCGGGCTTGACTTCGCAAATGGCCGGGGATGCCGCAAGAATTGCCGCGCATAAAATTGCGGCGCTTTTAAAGGATGCTGCGATTTTCATATTGATGGCGTATTTTTTTGATGCGCAGGCCGGATGGCGCGCAGGGCGCAACGCAAATTTCCGTACATTGCCTGCGAAGCGCAATCATTTTTAAAAAAACTATTTTATGTCAAGTCGCTTTTGGAGAACGGCAGAATGGCGGGCGTTTATGTGCGGCTGCATATTGCGCCGCCGCCTCGCCTGAATTGGCTCCCGCAGCGGCGTTAAAAAAAACTTCGATGCCCGCTGCGCCGCCGGTTTGCCGGGCCGCCTCGCGGAGCCCATTGCGCCCCCTGCATCCGCAGTATCGGGCTTGTTTCATGGCAGTTGCAAATGCCTGCAAAAACGGCTAAAAATGTAAAGCCATTTGAAATTTGAACTTTACGCCGCTTTATTTTGCCCTGCGAGGCCGCCGCCCGCAAAGGCGCTAAAATAGCGGCTTCCGGGGTGGAAGCCGCTTGTTTAAAGTGGAGCCGGATGTCGGACTTGAACCGACGACCAGATGATTACAAATCAACTGCTCTACCAACTGAGCTAATCCGGCTTGAGGCGTTTTGGCGCTCCTGAAAGGGCTTTCCAATTAACGCGAAATAAAAATGTAAATAATCTCCATCGCCGGGGATAAATCAAGATTTTTTTCTGCGGATTTTCGGCGCGCGGGAATCGCGTGACGGGGGCGCGTTTTGAGGGAGGCTGAGCGGAGGTTTCTCTGTGCCCGCCTAGCATAGGCAATTTCGCTTTTGGAGACTGGCAGCGTTTTTAGAAGGCGGGGCAGGGGGGGCCTTGTCGGCGAATGAAATGCGTTGACTTGCCTCCGGTGGGCAATTTATAAGTATAATCTTATCATGCACGGCTTGTCATGGGGGTGGGCTGTGGTTTTTATCTCTATGGATTTTAGGAAACTTATTGGATTTCTTGCGCCGCTTTTTATCTCGGCCCAGCTCGCATGCGCTCAGGCTCCCGCAACCGGGGCCATTCCCGACAAGGCGGAATATGTATGGGACAGACTCGATATTTTTAAAATCAACAAGGAGGAGCCGCGGGCGTTCTTTCTGACTTTCCCGGATTTCAAAAGCGCCTCGAAAAATATAGAAATAGATGACCTCGGGTCACTCTACTCGGGGAGCTCCTACCTCCTCCTAAACGGCGACTGGAAGTTTTTCTTCGCCGAAAATCCCGGGGACGTGAAGCCGGAATTTTTCAGGGCCGATTTTGACGATTCGGCGTGGGATGACATCGACGTCCCGAATTCGTGGCAGTGCCGCGGCTACGACAGGATTTTTTACGCAAACACCCTGGCCGAATTCCAGTTTGACAAAAAGGGCGCCTGGATTCCCGGCTACCGCGACCAGACGAAGGATAACCCGCCTCCGGCCACCCTCAAGCCCTCGATTCCCGAGATGCACCGCCAGTCCGGAATTTACAGGCGCAGCTTTTCCATGCCGGAAGCCTGGAACGGGGGGCTCGTGTTCGTGCGCTTTAACGGCGTGCGCACCGGCTTCAACCTTTATGTGAACGGGAAGTTTGTCGGCTATTCGGAGGATTCGTTCACCCCGGCCGAGTTCAACATAACGCCGTTTCTTAAAAAGGGGGAGAACTCCATGGCGGTCGAAGTTTTCAAATATTCGACCGGCGCGTATTTTGAAATGCAGGACATGCCGCACATGGTTGGCATCATCCGCGACGTCATGCTCGTGGCGCGCCCCCAGACCTACATTCGGGACTATTTTGCGCCGGCCAAAATTTCCGCAGACATGAAGTCGGCGGAAATTGACTTCTCCGCCGAGCTGGCCAACTCATCGCCGGCTCCGGCGAAGAACTGCCTTGTGGAAGCTTTCGTCATTGATTCGGACGGGCGCCCGCTTGGCGGGAAGCCTGTGTTTTCCGGAAGGGTCGGCGAGATAGCCCCGGGGGGGAAGGCCTCGGTTTCCGGCAGGGCCTCTGTCGGAGGATTCAAGCTGTGGAGCCCCGACAAGCCGAACCTCTACGCCATCCTGATACGCCTCTCGGACGCCTCGGGGCGCGAGCTTGAAACCGTGCGCGCCGACTACGCCTTCAAGAAGTTTGAAGTGGCTGGCAGCGACATACTCCTAAACGGAAAATCGCTCCTTATAAAGGGCGTCAACCGGCACGACTGGTCGCCCGACAAGGGGAAGGCCTGCTCGCTTGATTGGATGAAAAAGGACGTTGAGCTGATGAAGCGCGCCAACGTAAACTTCGTGCGCACCTCCCACTATCCGAACGACGACGTATTCTATATGCTATGCTCGCGCTACGGTATTGCGGTTTTGGATGAAAACAACCACGAGCAGCACGGCTTCATCGAAAGCGCCCCGCTCGACCTGGACCACTTCATCCCCCCGAGCCTGGACCGCATGAAAAACATGGTGGTGCGCGACAGGAACGTGCCGTGCGTCGCCATATTTTCGCTCGGCAACGAGTCCAGCGTGCGCCTGACGAAGGGGCATGAGAAGATGGCGGCCCTTTCGCGGGAGCTTTCCCCCGCGCATCCGGTGCATTCGGAGCCCGAGGCGCGCGTCGTGGTGGATGGGCGAAACGGCGGGTTTTCTGATTTCGTCTCCCCGATGTACGGCGGGGTAAGCCGCATGAAGGGCTATCTGAGGCTTGAAAAGGAGACGCGCCCGTTCTTCTTCTGCGAATACGCCCACGCTATGGGAAACGGTATCGGCAACCTGAAGGGCAAGTGGGACCTGATCCGCTCGCTCCCCGGCAGGCTTCACGGCGGCTTCATCTGGGACTGGGTTGACCAGGGCCTTTACAGGGAGATGGGCGACGGCTCCGGGCGCGTTTACATCTCCGACGGCAGGGACTGGAACACCTCCCCCTCGGCCGGCAATTTCAGCCTAAACGGCATCGTGTACGCCGACAGGACCCACTCGCCCAAATACGACGAGGTGCGCCGCGTTTACCAGAGCATACAGGTCTCGGCGCCGGACGGGGCGGAGCCGGGAAAGGTGGCGATTACAAACGAATTCGTCGATACGGACCTCGCCGAGTTTGCGGGCGAGGTGGTTGTCGAGCGGGACGGCGAAAAAATCGCAGAGGCCGCGCTCCCGCCCATGAAGCTCGCGCCGGGAGCCTCGTCGGAGTTTGAAATACCGCTTCCCGCGTTCGACGCGTCGAAGCCCGGGGAGTATTTTTACAGCGTGATATTTTCCACCAGGGCCGCGTCCCCGTACGCCCCCGCAGGATACGTCGTCTCAAAGACCCAGCTCCCGCTTTTCAAAAAGGATTTTGAGGCCGAAATTCCGGCGAAGGGAAGCGTTTCCGTGCGCGAATCGCAAAAGTCGGTTTCGCTCAGGGCGGGCGCCACGGAGCTCGTTTTTGACAGGGGTTCCGCAGAGCTTTCCTCCTTTAAAATCGACGGGAGGGACTTTCTGAAATCCCCCCTGCGCTTCGACATATCAAGCGCTTTCATCGACAACGAGGCCAGGGGCGAATGTTCCAGGGCGGAAAAGGAGTACGGTCTGGACTCCATGCGCGAGCTCGGCCAGTCGGTCCGCATTGAAAAGCTTTCGCCGTCCTGCGTGCGCGCAGTCTGCCGGAAGACGTTTGCGGGGGCGGACGGCGCGGGATTCTTCACGGAGTCGGTTTACACCCTCCTCGGTTCGGGGACCTTCGAGGTCTCGGTTTCTGCGAGGAAGCTCAACGACACGCCGCGCAGCCTTTCAATACCGAGGCTGGGGGTTGCGATGGGGACGTCGCCGGAGTACTCGTCCGTCGAATTCTTCGGCCGGGGGCCGCTTGCAAACTATAACGACAGGTGCGAGAGCGCGGATGTCGGCCGCTACAAGTCGGACATATCGCAGTGGTCGGAAAATTTCACGAGGGTTCAGGATACGGGCAACCGCGAAGAGGTAAGGTGGCTTGCCCTGAGGGATGCAAAGGGGCAGGGGGCGGTGTTCTCCGCCGCGGCGAATCCGCTTCCGATGGCGCTTCTGCCGCATACCCAGGCCGAGATGAAAAAGGCCGCGCACCCTCACGACCTCCCCGCGTCGTCTGGCGGCGAGCTGAGGATTGCCTGGAAGGTGAGGGGTCTTGGAAATTCCTCCTGCGGGCCCGCCACGCGCGAGCAGTTCAGGCCCGACTTCGAGGGCTCGGCATCGTGGGCGTTTGTGGTGGCCCCTCTGCGCCGGGGCGCTGACGCGGCTTCGGTTGCGTCAATGAAATTCCCCGAAAAATTCTCGTTCAGGCCGGCTGCCGAGACGGAAAACCTCCAGGACGACTCCCTGATGCCGGCCCGTCCGGGCGCGTGGATTTCCGAGGGCGCAAAGGTATCTTACAGCTCCAGGGACGCCAGGTACGCCCCCAAGTCGGACACTCTTACATCTTCGGGCGAGGGCGCCTTCGCGTTCCATACGCAAAAGGAGGAGAATCCCTGGCTTGTCATCGACCTCGGGCGGGAGCGTAAGGTCATGGGCGCTGAAATAGTGAACCGCTCCGACGCCCAGGGCTCGCGGACTTCGAGGCTCTGGATGTCGGTGTCGCAGGACGGAAAAAATTGGAGGGACGTCTGGCATTCCGACGACACCCGGCGCCGTTGGAACGCCGTTTTGGAAAAACCCGAAAGTGCCAGATACGTCAGGATTCAGATGCGCAAAAACGAGATATTCCATTTGAAGCGCGTCAGGATTTTCGGCGAATGAGGCGCCTTTTGGGCGACTCTCGCGCGGGCTTTCCCCCGCGCGTTTTTTTGGGGGGCAGAGGCGGTGTTTCGCGCCTCCGGCAGATTCCTTGGGGGGATGTTTTTCATAGGGCGCCAGGCTGCGTTTGAAAATTCTTACGCCTTTCAGATGGCGCATTCCGCTTCGCAAGGTGAAGTTTTGGCAAAAAAATCCCGCCTGAAATCCGGCGCACACGCATTGGCTCTGCGCATCTGTTTCCCCTGCAAGCGGCGATGCCGGGGGGCGTGCAAGCCGTATTGCGGCATTTAAAAATGGATTGCGTGCGGCTTTGAATTTCCAAATGCGTCCGCGCGCCAAGCCGCGTTATGCGCGTTGCGGACCAGGCTTTCGCATCGTGCGGTTTCGCGCAGTTTTCGGATTCTGATGATGCGGGCGGAAAATATTATTATCATTTTTGAATATTGTTGCGTGCGCGCGGGTGTGCATTTTTTTGCAAATTGCTTGAATAAGCCGTGGCGTTATGTTTATTAGTGTCTGGAAAATATTCTTTTATCGTATGAAAAAATTTGCATTTTTAGCTTTTGCCCTGGCAAGCGGCGCGGCATCTTTTGGCGGAACTTTTCTCTTGGACGGCACTTCAATAGGGGATACGTCCTACGATGTGAACAAGGTTTGGCAAAACGACGATTTGCTATGCTGGGCCGCGGCCGGTTCCAATACCATAAAATACTGGCAGAACTCTTATGTCGCGCAGGGGTTTGAGCTTCCCGATGGAGTCCCCGCCGGGGGCTATTCCTCCCCCTACAATTCCGACATATTCAAAACATTTTACGACAATTGGACGAATGCCGGGGGATTCTCGGCAAATGCGATGCAATGGTGGTTTTCAGGCGAAATCCCCATATATGATCCTCTATCGTCGGAGCTGAAACCGGGGGCTTCCGCCGGCGGGTACTGGAACGAGGTCTTCGATTTTCAGGAAATGGGCGACGTCTTTACAACATTTGACTTTTCGGAAGCTTACACCTCCAAAACCGATTTGAAGGATACGCTCGACGACCTCATTCTCGCCGACACCCCCATGACTGCGTCCATATATAGCCAGAGGGAAATGGGGCACGCGATAACGCTTTGGGGCTACGAATATGACGATGCCCTAAACGAAATCACAGGTTTGTGGATAACGGATTCTGACGACGATTATCTGGGAAACCTCCTGGTTAATGTTGTTTGGAGCGATGCGGAGTCGTGCTGGTATTTGCAGGACTACTACGGGATGGACGACTGGTTTCTTGGCTCGATAACAGCGCTTGACATAGGCTTTGCCGTTCCCGAACCGTCGGCGTATGCGGCGGTGTTTGGAGTGCTTGCAGCCGGTCTTGCGCTGCTTCGCAGGCGGCGTTGAACGTGTGTAAAAGGCGCGCCTTTTGACGGGGGCAATTTTGATTTACAGTAGGGAGGGCATATTTGGAAGCCCTCCCTTTTTTTCGGTTTGCGGGGGATGCTCGCGGGGTTCGCGCATGAAATTCCGAAGCCGGCTGGAACGCGCGCTTTTAGTTTGCAGGCTTGTGCAGTTTGCGTAAAACGGGGCGCATGTGCGCGCAGGGCGCTTCGCAATTCGCCCCGGATTTTTGCGCCGGAATTTGTGCGCGCAAGCCGCACGCGGGCAGGGCGGCTTTTTTTTCGGGGGGCGCCCACGCCCGGTTTTCGCCTGGCGCGGGCGAAAAAAAACGCGCGCAGATTCAGAAATCCGGGCGCGCTTTGGCTTGGGCATAATCCGCGTTCAGTAATAGCGGATGTAGGCCTTTTCGCGCAGCCGCTTCAGCCATTTGTGGTATTCAAACATGGCGTTTTCGTCGGCGAGCTTTCTTTCTATCGCCTCGCGGACGTCGTCGAGCGGGAGGATGCCCTCGGGGCGGCGGTCCTCAACCCTGATGATGTACGCGTAGTTGCCTATGACTATCGGGTCGCTCACCTTGCCGATTTCCAGCTCAAACGCGGCCTTGTCTATGGGGAGGTTCAGGGCGCCCTTCTTGTACCAGCCCCAGCGGCCCCCGTTTGAGGCGTTTGAGTCTGCGCTGTATTTTTTTGCGGCGTCTTCAAATTTCATCCCGCCCTTTATTTCATCGAGAATCTTTGCGGCCTTTTCGCGGGCGTCCTCGGGGCTGGAGCCTGAAACGCTTATTTGGCTTATCTCGACGTTGCCCGGCGTGTACCACTGCTTTTTGTTGGCCTCGTAGTAATTTGTGATGTGTACGGGGCTGACTTCGGAGAGGGTCATCTTCTGCTGCATCATCTGCATCTGGTAGGCGATGATGTTTTCCTCAAGCTCCTTGCGGTACTGCTTTATGGTCTTGTTTTGGGACTGGAGGTACTTTATGAATTCGGAGCGGTCGCCGTTGAACCTCTTTTTGAAGTCCTCCTCAAACGCGCCGTCGAATACGGACTGGGGTATCATCATCCCCTTGTCGTTGAATTCCTTTACAATCAGAACCTTGTCAACCATGCTCTGGAGCATTTCTCGGCGCATCTTCTCTATGCGCTGGTTGAACTCCTCATCCGTGCGGGACGAGCTTCTCGTCTGCGGGATGAGGGGGGCTATGGCCATCATAAGCTCCTCGTTTGTTATAGTCTTATCCTCGACCACGGCCAAAACCTGGTCGTGGCCGATGACGGTTCCCTTCGCAGAGGGGAGCATGAAGCTTTGCGCCGGGAGCGTTCCTCCGGCCGCCGCCAAAAATGCCGCCAAAAAAAGTTTTTTCATCCGAGCCTTCCGTTGCTGCCGCGCGGTTCCATGCCCCGGGGCGCGCCCGGACGGCAATGCCGCGCCTGATCCTTAAATTCCGTAAACAATGGCAGACGCTCCCGCGTGTGCAAGACCGAAATCGCGCTTTGTTGGCGTCCGAAAGCCTGGGGGCTTTACCGCTCGCCGTCCGGAATCGTTCAAAGCGGGGCTTTTCCCCTTATTCCCGGAAGGACGTCCCTGAGGAAGGCGATTATTTCAAGGAGCCTGTCTTCGGACGCCTTCTTTGCCAGCCTCGGGAAGCGCCCGTTTATCTTCACGAACTCTATCGCGGCCGGGTTTGCAACCCTCAGCTTCAAAAGCGCGCCTTCAGTTTCCACCCTGGATATTCCCCCCAGCTCTGCGAATATCCTTATGAGCGCGAGCTTGAAAAGGCGCGAGGTTTCCGGCGGGGGGCTCCCGTAGCGGTCGTTCACCTCCCTTTCGATGCGCGAGACCTCCTCGGGGCTGGCGCAAAGCTCAAGCCTCCTGTATATGTCGATTTTAAGCTGGGTTTGGGGTATGTACCCTGCGGGGATGTAGGCCGGAAGGGTTTCGCTGCGCGCCTCGTTTATCTGGAGGACTTTCAGCTCCTCAAACATGTTGTTTGCAGATTCAAGCGAAGCGCCCCGGTCCCCGCCCTCGCCGAGCCGGATGAAGTCCAGCGCGACGGCGGCGCGGATTCCGGCCGCGCTTTTTTCGCCGCGCAGGCGGGCGATGCTCTGCTTTAAAAGGGAGCAGTACATGTCGAAGCCCACCCCGGCTATGTGGCCGCTCTGGCGGGCGCCGAGGAGGTTGCCGCAGCCGCGCAACTGGAGGTCGCGCGTGGCTATCCTGAAGCCCGCGCCGGGCTTGTTGTACTGCCTTATTGCGCTCAGCCTCTTGTGGGCCTTTTCGACAAGCCGGGCGTGGCGGTGCAGCAGAAGATATGCGTACGCCCGCCGTGTGAAGCGCCCGACGCGCCCCCTGAGCTGGTAGAGCTGCGCGAGGCCGAACTTGTCCGCGCCCTCGATTATTATCGTGTTGCAGTTGGGGATGTCGAGGCCGGACTCTATTATGGTGGTGCAGACGAGTATGTCGTAGCGGCCCTCCATGAATTCCGACATTAGCTTTTCAAGCCCCCGCTCGCTCATCTGGCCGTGGCCGACGCCTATGCGCAGGCTGGGAAACATTTCGCGGAGCCTGTTTGCGGTGTCCTCTATCGTCTTAACCCTGTTATGCAGGTAGAATACCTGGCCTCCGCGGGCCGTCTCGCGCTCTATCGCGCCGCGCACGGTCTCCTCAGAGTATTCCCTCACCACGGTCTCGACCGGAAAGCGGTTTTTCGGCGGCGTTTCCATGAGGCTTATTGTCTTTGCGCCCATCATGGCAAAATAGAGCGTCCTTGGTATCGGGGTGGCGCTCATGGTGAGGACGTCCACGCCCTCGCGCATGCGCTTTATCTTTTCCTTGTGCTTTACGCCGAAGCGGTGCTCCTCGTCTATCACGAGCAGGCCGAGGTCCCTGAAGGCGGCGTCCTCGGCGAGGAGGGCGTGGGTGCCGACTATTATGTCTATGCTGCCGGATGCGAGCTGCCGCTTTATCCTCGCAGTCTCCGAGGGGCGGCGGAATCGGGAGAGCATTTCAACCACTATGGGGTAGGGGGCCATGCGCTCCTTAAAGGTCTTGAAATGCTGCTGGCACAATATGGTTGTGGGGCAGAGGACTGCCGCCTGCCTGCCGCTCATGGCGCACTTGAAGGCGGCCCGCAGGGCAATTTCGGTCTTTCCAAAGCCCACGTCGGCGCATATGAGCCTGTCCATCGGCTTTTCGGACTGCATGTCGGCCTTGACCTCGGCTATCGAGCGCAACTGGTCGGGGGTCTCGACGAACGGGAAGGAGTCCTCGAAGCTGCGCTGCCAGTCGCCGTCCGGAGGGAAGGCCCAGCCCTTTGCGACCTGGCGTTTCGACTGTATTTCAAGAAGCTCTGCGGCGTAGTCCAGGGCCGCAGTCTCGGCCGCCGTGCGGACTTTTATCCACGATTTTGAATCGAGCCTCGAAAGCTTTGGAACCTTCTTTTCAAGGCCGATATACCGGCTTATGAGGTGGGACTTGTGCAGCGGAAGGTAGAGGCTTGCGTTGTCCTCGAACTCAAGCTTCAGCACATCCTGCTTCGCGCCCCCCGCCTCGATGGCGGTTATGCCCTGGTAGCGGCATATCCCGTGGGTCACGTGGACGACGTAGTCGCCCTCGCTAAGCTCCGAAAAGTCCAGCAGGGAATCCACTTCCGCGCGTCGGCTCAGCATCTTCCTGCGGGGCGACATGTTCGACTTTATGCGCCTTCCGAATATTTCAAGCGAACCCGCGCACACGACTCCGGATGCGCCTTCGGCCGTCCCCTCCCAGCCGACCGGGCGTTCCGCCCCCGGCTTGAAGTCGATGATGAATCCCTCCCCGGAAAACGGCGGCACGAACACGCATCCTTCTGCGTCCTCCCCGCATTCCCCGAACATTTCCCTTATGCGCGACTTTTCGCCCTCCCCCTCGGCCTCCAGAAAAAGCGAATATCCCCGGGCGCGCCACTTCGCAAGCCTCCCTATGAACTCGCGGCGCAGGGCGTTTTCCGACTCAAACCTCTCGACGCCTATGCCCTCCGCCGTGGGCAGCGGGCGGTACTGGGACATGTCCTCGGAATCGACGCGCACGCGCACGGCCCCCTCAAACAGCCCCCCGGGTTCTGAAAGGGACGATATTCCCGCGTATCCGTCCAGGGGCCTCGCGTCGAAAATCTTCTGGAAGTTTGCGCGGGAGTCGCCGCCTTTTTCAAACACCCCGAAAAGCTCCGGGTATTCTGCGCACATGCGGGCGGGCTCTATGAATATCCAGAAAGCCCGGTCCTGCGAAATCGACTCCCAGGCGAGCCTCGTGCCCGGAGTTTCTGTGAAGGCGTCTATGCGCAGGCTTTCTGCGGCGCCCCCGTCGCTCAACTGGGTGTCGGGATCGTATGGGCGGATGGAGTCCACCTCGTCCCCGAAAAAGTCTATGCGGTAGGGCGAGCGCGATGCGACGGGATACACGTCGACTATGCCGCCCCTGACTGCGAACTGCCCCGGCCCTTCGCAGAGGACTTCGTTATAGTAGCCGAAGTCAACCAGCTTTTGCCGCAGCCCCTCGACCGAGAGCGCCATGCCGGCTTTCACTTCAAAAAGCTCCGCCTGCGCCGGCGTCTCCGAAAGCACGGCATCGGGCGTGCACACGACCACCGCGTTTTCACCGGATGACATCGCGTTGAGCGTTCCGGCGCGCTCGCAGTAGGCGTCGAATGCGTCCGGATCCTCTCCCGCCGGAATTCGCGGGAGGATGCGCACGTCGTCCGCGCGGCCCTCCATCTTCAAGAAGGCGCAGATGCGCTCAAAAAAGCGCTCGCATTCGCCGGAGGTGTCGCACAATACGATTTTAAGCCCCGGCCTTTTTGCGGCAATCCCGGCGGCCACGGCGGCCTGGGAGGCTTCCGCCGCGCCCTCGAAAAAGAGCGCCTCCGCGCCCGGTGCGGGCCTTGCCGGTGTCATGAGAAAGTCTTGAGGGCGATGGCCGCCGCCTTTGTCTCGGCCTCCTTTTTGGATGAGGCCACGGCGGATCCGCGGACTTCGCCGTCTATTAGAACCTCCATCTCAAACTTCTTGTCGTGGTCCGGACCCGACTGCGAGGCCAGGCGGTACCTGACCTCGGAGCCCTTTTTGGCGGCGGCCTCCTGGAGGCGGCCCTTTGGGTTTTGGGAATCCACCATGCCGTCCATGTCGAGGCTCGCGGCCTCGTACCAGTCGAGGACGACCTTCTTTGCCGAGTCGAAGTCGGAATCCATGTATATCGCGCCTATGAGCGATTCCAGGGCGTCCTCCCGGGCGGAGGGCATCTCGCGCAGGTGCGAGAGCTTCTTTGGGATTATCAGGTTCTGGGGGATTGTGAGCGAATCGGCGAGGGTTGCCAGAAATTTGCCGTGCGTGAGGGCTATGCGCGCCCTGGTCAGGTCCCCCTCGGGCTTGTCGTCGAGGTTGCGGTAGACGAAGTCGCTTATGATGGTCTGAAGCACCGCGTCGCCGAGGAATTCCAGCCGCTGGTTCGAGAGAATCCGCGAGTTTGCGGAATTCATCGAGCTTGGGTGTGTCAGGGCGAGCTTTAGCAGGCCCTTGTCCCGGAATTCGTAGCCGATTTTCTTTTCGAGCGCGCCGAACTGCTCGATGGCGCGCTTGGAGAGTATCTGGCGTCGCTGGGCCTTGCGCTTTTCCACGGCGCGCCGCTTCATCAGCCCCTTTATGTAGCCTCTTAGCGTAATCATTTTCAATGGGTAAATTCCCCTCCGGAGGCTATTGCCTGAGGGCGAAGCGTTTTATGGCCTCCTTTGCGAGCTTGTCGTAGGCGAACGCGCCCTCGTTGAAGCGGGCGTGCTCGAAAATGGTGCGCCCGAAGCTCGGGGCCTCGGCTATTCTCACGGTGCGCGGAATCATCGTCTTAAAGACCAAATCCTTCAGGTGGGTCTTGACCTCGTTTACAACCTGCTTGGAGAGGTTCGTGCGCGAGTCGTACATCGTCATGACCACGCCGCCAATCTGGAGCGTGCCGCCGACCCCCGCGTTTTGGAGCTGCTCCACTACCCCTATTATCTGGCCGAGGCCCTCCATTGCAAGGTACTCGCACTGGAGCGCTATCAGCAGGTAGTCGCTTGCGACGAGGGAATTCATGGACAAAAGCCCGAGGGAGGGCGGGGCGTCTATCACTATCGCGTCGAACATTCCGGAATCCCTGACGGACGCCAGGCATTCGCGCAGGCGCATCAGGTAGTTTTCAGCCCCTGAAAGCTCGACTTCTATGGCTGAAATGTCCACTTCAGACGGTATTATCGACAGCCTGTCCCGCCCCGTCGGGAGTATCTTTTCCGCCGCCGTCCCCTCGCCGCACATGACCTTGTAGAGGCTTGCTCCGGGGCGCTTTTCCAGGCCCAGCATGCTCGTGGCGCTGGCCTGCTGGTCCATATCGACAATCAGGGTGCGGACTTTGCGGCGCGCGAGGGCCGCCGCGAGGTTTACCGCGGTCGTCGTCTTGCCTACGCCGCCCTTCTGGTTTGCTATGGAAAATACTTTTGCGGACATAAGTTCAACTCTTTCACTTTTTGCGCGATTTTCAAAGCAAAAACCGAATGCGGAAACAGTTTTCCTTCCCGCTGCGCTTTGGGGCGCATTTTTTCGGCGGGCATCCATCCGCCGCGCAGGGTGCAGTGTTTGTTTTGCAAAACCGAAGTCGGCCTTGAATCCGCGGACTTTTGGGGCGGACGCCCGCGCAGCCGCATCGTTTTTAGGTTCCGGGAATTTTTCCGCCTGCTTACAGGGGTGGCCTTGGCGGGCGAAAACCTCCGGCGCTTTTTTATTGCAAAGCCGGGGAGGGTTTGCTCTCATACTTGACTTTATATTCCGCCCCCGTAGTTCAATGGATAGAACAATGGTTTCCGGTACCATCGATCAGGGTTCGACTCCCTGCGGGGGTGCGGTTTTTGGAGCCCCGCGCGTTGTTCGCCCGGGGTTTCTTTGTTTTATCATGGGCTGGTAAAAAAGTCTGTTTGGGGCGGAATTTGGCGCTTCATAGCTTGGAATGCACGGCAGAGATAAAAAGCAGGATGGCATTTTGAGCCATGCCGGCCGGGCGTTTTTTTCCGGAGGGAAATTCCGCCTGAAATCCGATTTCCGCCTCGCAATACGGATAAGCCGCTTCTTTTTTTGAAAATACCGTCTTGTTTTTTTCGGGAGCTTTCCCGCGTGCGATTTGCCTGCGATATTTCTTTGCCGCCGGAAACGCCCCCGCGCTGTCGCAGAGGGCTAAAGCGGAAGCCGCCTTTAAAAGTTTTTGCAGATTTTTTAAGCCTCAAAAATCCGTTGCGCTCCCCCCGGGGTTTGCGTTTGCGGGGGCAGTTATTTTAGCGGTGGTTTTTTTGATTGATTCCGCTTCGGCTGCGGGCTGCAAGAAATGGGGAAGCGGCGTTCCCCGACTGAACAGGAGGCATGAGACAAGGTGGAACGCGCGCGGAAGCTTTCCGCCTTCCGCCCATTCCAGCTTTGCAAAAAAGAGTTCCCGCACGACAGCTTCCACGTCAAACCCGCACGATTCGAGCGAACGGCGCATAAAGCTGGGCCTCGGGCACGGCGCGCCCGATATGCGCGCGCATTCCGGAAGCGGGCAGTTGGCGCACGACCCGGCAAAAAACGCTGCGGCCGGCATTTCCGATTCCGCCTTTATCAGCATCGCGTCGAGCCTGAGGCGGACGCGGTCCAGCATCTTTTTGGAAAATGCGGCCGGGTCGCACCCGTCCGGAACCGTCCAGCCTTCCGTTGGCACTTCCGCGTCGATAACCGCGCATTCCAAGCCCGGGGCCTCGAAGCGGGTTTCATCCGTTTCGTAAGGCGGGCACGACCATTGGCGCCCGAAATTCGGGCACGCGGCGCACAGGGGCATAAAGCGCGGCGCATCCCGGAACCTGCGCGAGAGTTCGAGCGACGGGATTCTGACGCATCGCAATGCAAATTCGGCTGTCATGCAATCTTAAACCAATAAATGTATGGGCTGGGGTTTTTTCAATAAAATTACGGTTTGGATCGGGGGATGGGGCTGTTGCGTCTGCCGATTTTCGGAGGTAGGGGCGGGTGCGTCCGGTTTCGGGCGCATCCATGCAGCTTCCCTTTGTGATTCGGGCTTCGCTCTTGGGGGCGGGAAAGTTCCACCCCGTATCCGGAACCCGGCGGGTACGGAACGGATTTTGCGAAAGCCTCCGTCCGCGACCTTCGGATTCGACGGGCAAGGGAACGGTAAAGTTTGTCCGCCGCATGCGGACATAAAAAAGCTCTTTAACAGGTCAAAAAAACCCCGCCGTGGGTAGTCGGCGGGGCGACCTCACAGAAAGGAGGTGCAAAGATGAGAATCAAATCGGTCGCAATCGTTTTGATAATCGTTAAGGCGGTTATAGAAATAATCGTCTTGTTTATGTCAAGCTAAAAACTTGACAGGCGGGCCGCAAGGCCCGCTTCCTTTCTGTTTTAAAGAGCCTCACTCAACAAATAAAAATCAGAAAGACAACACAATGAACAACATCGAAAATATCCTCAACAGCTCAAAGAAGAACAACCGCCATTATTTCAACGCGGTGCTCTATTTCAAGAAGAACGCCGGCTCGTTTGCGATTGAGTACAACTACACCAACCGCAGCGACCTGCAAAAAGAAATAGATGCCCGCATTTCGTAAGGAGGATTCCACGCCTATTACGTTCTTGAAACGAAGAACATTGGAGTGCTATATTCATATGAAGATATTGAACTTCGTTAAACGGGAAGCTTTACCATGGATGAGAAAGTAAAAACCATAATCGAATACAACTTCCGCAAAGAAATCGAAAGGGCCCGGGCAATACGCCCGACTCTTGGGAGCCTCGCGACTCCAGTTTACAAGGACGATGCCACCCTTGAAATGTTCCGTCCGGGCGAGCCTATGACGGCGGCAGAACACCACCGGGAAATGCTCCGACTCGCCGAGATTGCCGAGCGGGAATACGGATTGACGATTGACCTTGTTGAGATTGACGCGGAAAATTACCCGAAGTGGCTCGAAGAGACCGGGCACAGGAATAGCGCGGCAACGCGCGCAATATACATCAATTCGATGCTGGGGAACGAAATGCGGGGCGGCAAACGCGCCGGGCAAGGGCGCAAAGCTAAATTTGGTGAAAAGCGCAAGGTGGTTGGAATCATGTTCTCACCGGCAGAGCTTGCAAAACTCGATGAAATGCGCGGCGAAGAAAGCCGCAGCGAATACATCCGGCGCAAGCTGGGGCTTTGAAGTCCCGGCCTGCTCTTGTCTCAATGCGTTGCTTCCAATCGATAGGAAGCAACGCTTTTTGTTTCTAATATTTCGAGGATGATTAGACGTTATTCCGCCGAAGGGACGATTGAAAAGTATTCCCGCCCCTCGCCCTCGGAAGTTTATTCATCAAGATAGGCGCTCCAAAGCTGCTGAGTGGGGATGCGGCGCATTAAGAGGGCGGTCTTGTCGGCGGCCCGGCAACGGCTCAAATGGCAGGTTGCAAATAAATGGCGCAGGGCGTCATGTGTGATTTTAACGCCGCTAATTTTGTGGGGTTTGGAGATTTGTACCGCTTGAGCAGTTTCCACAAATTGCCGGGCATTTGGGATTATAACTGCGGCAACGCGGGGGCATAAAAAAAACGGTTTTAAAACCGCAAAATCCCCCTTGTCCCGTTTGTCGTATTTTTCAATTCAAACAAACGGGGGAAGTCTTGGCATAAACTCCAATATCCATTGTCCGCGCGGTGGGTGGTAGGGAGTGGCGGACGGACGGACAGACAAAGCCGGGTATTTATGAACGGCTGTTTACCACAGTCTGGCTGTTTCCCGCCCCCGACTGCGTGGTGTTTACATTGTCTATATCGACGCTCACCTTGTCGTCTGACTGGCATTTTTGCCCGTGGACGTAAAAGAGGATGGCATGTGCCACAAAAGCTGAATAATTCCCCGAAAAGAGGCGCTTTGATTCGCGGGAGGCGGTCTCGTCAACAAACGGGGAAAGCGTTATGCCGCGTCTTACATATACGTTGCCTGTATCACTCGGTGTGATTTCTTTTTTCATGGGTTCAAAGTAAATTGGCGTAATTTTCTTTTTACAATTAAATATTTCAAAAATTGCTTATAAATCGGTAGTTATGATTTTATGTAGCATTTGTATCGCAATCATGGCTTAGGTCGTTTTTCTCCAAACTTGGGACGATTTAATGCGGAACTTTGCGGAGCATTTTTTACGGTTGGGCTTCCGCAAAGCCTGCGAATGCGATGCGAGATTTTTATGCAGGGGGGCACACTTGGGCTTTTTTTATTGGAAAAATATATAAAGATTCCGAATGTCGACTGGGAAGGCCGCGCTTGGATTGACCGGCGAATATCCGCTTGTTGATAGCTCCACAGGGGTATCGCTCAATCTTTTTTTTAGCCTTTTAATGCGCATTTATTGTGCTTTTATAGTTCTCTATTCGGGCGGAATATTTTATTTTTTATGTGATTTATGTGCCTCGGCGTATTTTTTTGAATGCGGGCCCTTTTTTGCGCCGCGCGTGCGCTGCGTTTCCGGAGCGCGTCCGGCGGGCGCCTTTCCGTTTCGTGCGGGATTTTTCCCAAGCCGGGCGGCGTAGTGGGGTGAGGTGCGCATATTTGCATGTGGCCGATTTTTATGGAACGGCGCCTCGTTTTTACTGTCTTATAAAAAACTTGATTTGCAGGAGCGGATGGGTATTTTAGACCTTTATTTACTTCAAGCGTCTTTTCGATGGGGAAGCTCCGGCGCAAGTTTGGCGTTTTTGCCGGTATCCGCCGGGGTGTGTTCTGGGAGGAACTTTTCGTCGCGAATTCACGCTTTCAACAAACAACGCACTAGATATCGCAAAATGAAAAAAACATATTCAAGAAGGGAGTTCCTCAAGGGGGCGGCCCTCGGCGGGGCGGGCATTCTGCTTGCGTCGAACCTGTTTGCGCGCAACTGCGTGTCGTCAAACGGGAGAATCAACCTGGGCGTCATCGGCTGCGGCAAGATGGCAGACGGCCACATAGGCGGCATGATACACAATGACCAGTGCCGCATCGTCGCGGTCTGCGACGTCGACAAGGCTCGCCGCGACTACCAGAAGTCCCGCATTGAAGACGGCTACAAAAAGCGCGGCGCCGCTGGGCCCGAAGTCAGGACTTACGGCGATTTCCGCGAGCTTCTGGCCGACCCGTCAATCGACGCGGTTCTCATCGCGACCCCCGACCACTGGCACGCGATTCCCGCCATCGCCGCGGCGAACGCCGGCAAGGCCGTGTACTGCGAAAAGCCCCTCACTTTCACGATAGAGGAGGGCCGCAGGGTTGTGGAGGCTGTCAAGCGCACGGGCGTTCCGTTCCAGGTGGGCTCCCAGCAGCGCTGCACGCCGTCTTTCAAGCGCGCCGCCCAGCTTGTGCGAAACGGCTACGCGGGCGAAATCAAGGAGGTCTGGGTCGGGGTCAGCCCCGGCAACGCGACGCCCCGCAACTTCAAGGAGGAGCCGCTGCCCGAAGGAATCGACTGGGACATGTGGTGCGGGCCTTCCGCCCTCAACCCCTATTCCAGCCAGCTCCTGCCCAAGTTCAATCCCGCCAGGCCCTACGACCACGGATGGAACTCCTGGCGCCACCACCTCGACTACGGAAACGGCTCGCAGGCTGACTGGGGGGCGCACCAGTTTGACATCGCCATGTGGGGCCTCGGAATGGACGGCAAGGGCCCGAAGTACATCGAGGTTTCCGACAAGGGCGACCTTCCCGGCCACAATTACTGGCGCCAGTACAAGTACGTCATGGAAAACGGCGTGCCCATGTACAAGGGCGACCACCCCAAGGCTCCCCGCTACATCGGCGGCGGCTTGACGTTCGTCGGCACCGAAGCCATAATAGCGGCTTCGCGCGACGGGTTCTGGTCCGACAAGGCCCACTTTGCATCCTCGCGCCAGCAGGACGGCGACATCGCCCTTCTCGACGCCGAAAACCACCGCGACAACTTCTTCAGCGCCGTGCTAAACGGGACTCCCCTCGCAGCGCCCGTAGAAGTTGGGCACTCTAGCTGCTCGGTGTGCATTCTGGGCAACATCGCCCACAATCTCGGCCGCAGCCTCGAATGGGACTGGCGGAAGGAAAAGTTCGTAAACGACGCCGAGGCCGACAGGTTCCTCTCGCGCACCGAACGCGGCCAGTGGGCCGTCTGCTAACAAAAAGGGAGAATTATTTCAGATGAAGAAACTATTGCTTTCACTCTGCCTTCTGGCTTCGCTCCAGGCGTTCGCCCAGTCAAACTCCGACAAGCTCACGGCGGCGGAAATAACAGCCAACATGGAAAAGATGCGCTCCTACAACTGGGGCGAGGGCGAGCGCCCGCTCGAACACTACATCTATTCCGTTTACAGGACCGGCACCGCAGACAGGGCCCAGGCCGCCGAAATCGAAAAGAAGGCGGTCTCCGAGCTCCAGTCGCTGGCCGGGAACCAGCGCTACAAGCTGCTTCTCGCCCAGACGCTTGAAATCTGCGGCATCCAGAATTCCGCAAACGCCGTGGCGGAAATTGTCGTAAAGAACTGCGCCAAGGCCGAAAACAAGCCCTGGATTGACAGGCTTGTAACCGCGATAGGCGTTTCCGAGGACAAGTCCGCAAAGGACGCCCTTTTGAAGCTCGCCAAGTCCAAGTGCGGCTACGTGGCCGCCGGGGCCGTGACGGCCCTCGGGTACAGGGGCGAGGGCGGGGCCGAAATCCTCGCCGCCATGAAGGCCCAGATGTCGTCCGGCTTCAGGGATTCCCAGATGACCTACGCATCTATGAACGCGCTTTCGCGCCTTGGCGGGGACCCCGCGGTAAAGGCTCTCTTTGAAGCCTATAAAAAGGCCTCTGACGGCGCACTCAAGCAGTCGCTCGCCGAAGCCCTCTTCACTGCGGCCGCAAAGGCCAAGCCGGCTGTCATGGACGGCGTATGTTCGGAGATATTAAACGACAAGAACGCCCTTCTTGGAGTCAAGATTGCCGCCTACGCGAACCTCGTGAGGCGCGGAAAGGCTCCGGCCCCGGCCTCTGCGGACTTCACTATCGCCGCAATCGACGTCGTAAAGCGCAACAAGAGCGTCAAGATACCGGCGTTTCTTTCGCTGGCCTCGCTCGACGAGCCGCTCCAGGTTCTGATGGTCGAGGCGCTGACCGCGCGCGGCGAGGGGTATGACGAAATCATAAAGCTTTCGCCCAAGTCTTCGGACCTGGCTGAAGCTGTCACCAACGCCGCCTCCAAGATGGGAAGCGACAAGGATTACGCAAAGCTTCTCTCCTTCGCGCCCCTCTACGACAAGCGCGCGGCAAAGCGCGCGGCCTATTACATAACGGCCATTCCCGCCGAAAACAAGGTCGTGAAGCTCAACGCAGCGGCGCAGAACGGCTCGCCCGAAGTCCAGTCGCTCGTGGCAGCCGCCCTCGACAACCTCGATTCGTCCTCGGCCATGGACGTCCTCCTCAAGGAGGTAGCAGACGGGGACCCCGCCTCGAAGGTCCAGGCCCTCAAGGCCCTCGGCACGGCCCAGGCCAAGAGTTCCGACGTGTTTGTAAAGGTCGCCGGAATGTACCCCGGCTTCAAGGACGCCCCGGTGGTTTCCGCCGCCCAGAGGCTGATGGTTGGCGCGTCGCGCGTAGCATGCACCCCCGAAATGTTCAAGGCTGCGGTCGCGCAGTACAACCTCGCAAAGGACGCCAAAACAAAGGGCTTTTTCCTGCGTTTTGCGGCCCCCTACGGAGGTGCCGACGCGGCAGAGTTCCTGGCTTCGGCCTACATGGCCGGGTTCAAGAACGAGGCTCTTCGCGAATTCGGGAACTGGACGAACGAAAACGCCTTTGAATCCCTGAAAAAACTTGAAAAGGCCGACGGGGCGAACAAGGCAAAGATACGCGCCACGATGGTTTCCATCCTGAAGCTCAACAACATGCGCGAGTCCCCGATGATAAAGTACATATCCCAGACCGCCTCGAACGACATGGAGCGCAACCTCATAAACATGATTGAGATGCCCAATTTCGGCGACTCCCAGGTTTCGACCTTCAAAAACGGCATAAAGGGGAAGGCCACCCACAACAACGGCAACCTCAAAAACGCATTCGACGGCGACATCGGCACCCGCTGGGATTCCTCCGGTTCGCGCACTCCCGGAATGGGCGTCATGTTCGAGCTGCCCAAGGCCGAGACCCTCAAGGGCGTCGAGCTTCTGCTCGGCTCGTCCGGCGGCGACCGCGTGCAGGCCCCCATGGTGTTTGGCGGCGACAGCATGGACAACATGCGAAAGCTCGCCGTCAAATACGGCAAGGAAAACGGCAAGGATGTCATCGAGTTTGAAAAGCCGCAGAACCTGAAGGCTATCTGCATCGTGAACACCAAGGCCCAGGGGGGCTACTGGAGCATTCACGAGGTGAGCCTCATGAAGTAGCGCCCGCCGCTTCTGCTGCGAAGGCCCGAGCCGGTTTTCCCGGCCGGGCCTTTTTGCGTCCGCGCGGCATTCGGGGCGCCCGGCGCGAGCATTTGGGAAATACTCTTGACTTGGGTGGGGGGCGGGATAAAAACCTTCCTAAAACAGTTGCGAAATCCCCGGGGCTTTTGCGCCCGCCGCGCGCGCGGCCGGGGGATTGCGCGGAGGCAGCACGATATGGCATCAGAAGAGTTTCTTAAGGGTTTCAAATGGTCTCGCAAGGATTTGACCTGCATAGAGGATTTGTCGCTTTGGGAGGTTGAGGAAATAATGGAGCTTGCGGGGGTGTTCAAGGAGAGCATCGTCTCGAAAATCGGCAAGCTTCCGACTCAGGGGGGGCGCACCATCGTAAACCTCTTCCTAGAGCCCAGCACGCGCACGCGCACGTCGTTTGAAATGGCGGCCCACAGGCTTGGGGCGAACGTGATTTCGATAGCCTCTTCGGCCTCGTCCATCACCAAGGGCGAAACGCTGAAGGACACCGCAAAAAACCTGGAGGCCATAACGGCCGACATGATAATAATCCGCCACAGCGCGGCGGGGGCCGCCCAGTATCTGGCAGAAAGGCTCTCCATACCCGTCGTGAACGCCGGCGACGGCGCCCACGCGCATCCGACACAGGCCCTCCTGGATTCCTTCACCATGCGCGAGCGCTTCGGCCGCGACCTGCGCGGCAAAAAGGTTACAATCCTCGGCGACATACTTTTCAGCCGCGTAGCGCGCTCCAACATACGCTGCCTTAAAATGCAGGGGGCCGAAGTCACCCTGTCCGGCCCCGCGACACTCATACCGCGCGAATTTGAAAAGCTCGGGGCGCGCATATGCTTCGACGCCCGGGAGGCGGTCGGGGACGCCGACGCAGTGATGCTGCTTAGGATACAGCACGAGCGCCAGGGGGCGAACCATTTTCCGTCCGTCTCCGAATACGCGAACATGTTCGGCATAAATCGGCTGCGTGAGGAATGGCTCAAGCCGGGGGCCATAATAATGCACCCGGGGCCGATAAACAGGGGGGTTGAGCTTGACACGTACCTGGCGGACTCCGGCCGCTCGGTCATCCTTGAGCAGGTCACAAACGGCGTGGCTGTGCGCATGGCGGTCCTGCACCTGTGCCTGGCTGCGGCAAAGAGACGGGAGGCTTTCGCATGAAGAATCTGATTTTTAAAAACGCGCGCATCGTCGACCCCGCAAACGGGATTGACGGGGTTGGCGACCTGTTTGTGGAAAACGGCGTCTTTTCGGCTTCCGCCCCCCGAGGCGCGGAAACGGTGGACGCCTCCGGAAAAATCCTGATACCCGGCATCGTGGACATCCATGCGCACCTGCGCGAGCCCGGCCAGACATCAAAGGAGACCATCGCAACCGGGACGGCCGCTGCGGCGGCCGGGGGGATAACTAGCGTTGTGGCAATGCCCAACACGACCCCTCCGGTCGACAATACGGCGACAGTCAAGCTCATCGACGAGCTTGTGAAGCAGAGCGCCAGGGTCAGGGTTTACCAGACTGGCTGCATCACCGAGGGCAGGGCGGGGCAGAAGCTCGCGCCGATAGGCTCTCTCAAAAAGGCGGGCGTCGTGGCGATTACCGACGATGGCGGCTGCGTGCAAAACAACGACCTCATGCGCCGGGCCCTCGAATACGCCGACATGTTCGGCCTGCTTGTCATGGACCACTGCCAGGAGGCGTCGATGACCTCCAAGGGGCAGGTGCACGAGGGCGAGTGGTCGTGCAGGCTCGGACTTGCCGGATGGCCGGCCGCAGGCGAGGACCTCATCGTGGCGCGAAACGTCATCCTTTCCCACTATACCGGCGCGCGCGTCCACATGCAGCACATTTCAAGCGCCTATTCGGTTGACGTTCTGAGGCGCGCCAAGCTCCGAGGCATAAGGGTTTCCGCAGAGGCCACCCCCCACCATATCGCCCTCACCGACGCGGCCGTGGCCGGATTTGACACCAACGCCAAAATGAATCCGCCCCTGCGCTCGGAGGAGGACCGCCAGTCCATAATTCGCGGCCTTTGCGACGGGACTATCGACGTCATCGCAACCGACCACGCCCCCCATTCGGTAAACGACAAGGACAAGGAGTTCGACTACGCGGCCTTCGGCATAACCGGATTTGAAACCGCCTTCAGCGTCTGCTACGAAACGCTCGTGCTGGGCGGGGCCATGGGGCTTGGCAGGCTCGTTGAGCTGATGTGCCTGAACCCCGCGCGCCTGATGGGGTTTGACGCCGGCACCCTGTCCGCCGGGGCCCCGGCGGACTTTGCGCTCATCGACGGGAACGCCGAATACGTCTATGGCCGCACGTTTTCCCGTTCGCGGAATTCGCCGTGGCTCGGCAAAAGGCTCCGCGGGCGCGTCCTTGAAACGTACGTCGGCGGGAGGCGCGTTTACAGCCTCGAAGGCGGAGTGGAATGACGGGGCTTGCCGCGCCGTTTCTCGCAGCCGTTGTCGCCGCCTTGTGGATTGCGGCGTGCCTGGCGTGCTTTGCACGGCTGAAATCCATGCGGCCGCCGCGCCGGACGGACTTCAAAATGGGTCTTGCCGACGCGGCCCTGTTTTTATGCGTGATACTGTTTTCGGTCTCGCTGCCCGGCATTGTGCTGAGGCGCGTCCCTCGGGAGGTTTTCGGCTGTCTCTTATACACATCTGACGCTGCCGACGAAGCTAGAA
>URJJ01000025.1 GCA_900548185.1 uncultured Opitutales bacterium | reverse complement strand
TACGAGATGTCTTAGGGTCTCGTGGGCTCGGAGATGTGTATAAGAGACAGCGAAAGCCCCGCCCAAAGCCCGTAGGCAAAGTATCCCAGGCCGAACAGTAGGAAGGCAAGGCCCGCGTAAAACTCCCCGTGCTCTGCAAACGCCCTGAAAAGGTCCAGGCCCCGCCCGAGCGCAAAGCCAACGGCGGCCACCGCGGCGAAGCCGAGAACATGGCCCAGCCCGCACAGCGCTGCGGCGGAAGCGGTGCGCCAAATCCCCCAGCCCCTCGCCTTGCCGAGCGCGACAAACGGCATGTAGTGGCTCGGATTTGCCAGGGAATGCAGGAATGCGACGGAAGCCGCTGTTATGTACAGGGGAAACATCTCTTATCTATCGGACTGACAGCCTTTCGGCATATTGCAATACCGCATATTATACATCCCGTGTAAAGCCCCCCGAAGCGGCATTTTTTATGCGCAAAACCGCCCCCCAAAAAAAATCCAGCAAAAAGATTTCCGCAGCCGCAGACCAGAGCACGCCGGGATGGGAAACTGCAATTCCACAAAAAAAAAGGCCCCTCCGGAAAGTTCCGGACGGGGCCCCGTCGCATAGCAATTTATTTCTTGAAATACCTGTTCAAAAGGCCCTGGAATGCGGAGCCGTGGCGGGCCTCGTCCTTGCACATTTCATGGACCGTGTCATGGACGGCGTCATAGCCGAGCTGCTTTGCCTTCTTTGCAATCATCAGCTTGCCCTCCGTGGCGCCGTGCTCTGCGGCGACGCGCATCTCAAGGTTTGTCTTGGTGCAGGGGACGACCACTTCGCCCAGAAGCTCGGCAAACTTGGCCGCGTGTTCCGCCTCCTCAAAGGCTATCCTCTTGTAGGCTTCCGCGACTTCGGGGTATCCCTCGCGGTCGGCCTGCCTGCTCATGGCAAGGTACATCCCGACTTCCGTGCATTCGCCGGTAAAATTGGCGCGGAGACCCTCTACGATTTCGGGGTCGAGGTCCTTGGCAACGCCTATGCGGTGCTCGTCGGCCCACACGAGGCCCTCCGACTGTTCGCGCACTACAAACTTGGACTTGGGCGCCTTGCACTGCGGGCAGACGTCGGGAATGTCGTCGCCTTCAAATACATAGCCGCACACGGAGCATACTGTTTTTTTCATATCTGTCTATTCCTTGCTTTGTTTTTGGGTTTTGATATTCTGGTTGACTTGAAATAGCGTTCAAAGCGCCCGTTTATCTCGGATAGGAGGCCCCCGAATATGCAGTCCCCCCTGCCGCACGGCCCTTTCGACATGGCGCACGCGGAGGCCCTGCACGGGCCCTCGAAAATTTCAAACACGTCCATGAAAGTCTGGCGCCCCTGCTCCGGGGTGAGGTAGAAGCCCCCCCGGGGGCCTCGGCACACGGACAGCCTCCCCTCCACTACGAGCTTGCGCAGCACTTTTGAAAGGTGGCTGCGCGAAGCGCGGGTGGCCTCCGCGATGCGGGCGCACGAAACCGGCTCGCCCGCGTCGGCGATGTGGCGCATGGCGTGCAGGGCGATGAGGGAGGCCTCCGATATGTTGAGCAGGCGGGACGGCATGGTTTCGCTTAATAGAATAGTGGTACTAGTATGCCATTATTCAGATGAAATCAAGAATTATTTTCATTTTTATAAAAAATCCCGCATTGCCGCCGCTGAATCGGATTTGAGAAGCCGCAGGACGGGCGGCCACGGGAGCGCCGTTCCCCGCGCCGGATAAATGCGCCCACCGCACGCCAGGAATCCGCGAAAAAAAATGCGCATACGATGCGCAGCACAGAGTCCCTCCCTGAAAGGCGTCCGCCCGCCGCACTCCCCCCAAATCGCCACAGGGGCCCGCGCACAAAAAAGCGGACCAAAGGGCGCGCCCGACTTATAAAGCCCGGAAAAAACGGCAACCGGATGATTCCCGTTCCGCAAAGGCTGCGGCGGGTTTTCCAAAATAAAAGAGGATTTTGCATTGAAACCCTCCCGTTGTTTTAACTGACATATCCCCGATAAAAGGCCGCCGGACGCCCCGGCCCGCATTTAAAAGCGCGGGCGCGCATCCCCCCGAATCCCGGCACGCGGAACATGGCGCGAAAGGCCGAGCAGACGCCAGCCGAGCGCACATGGCGGGCGCACGAATCCATAAGGGCCTCACGCGCCGCGCCGCCCGGACGCGATTTCGGCAAACATGCGGGCGGCTTCCCCCGGCGAGCCGTCGGGGCGCACGAGCCAAAAGCCCCTGCACGCGTCGCCGGGGCGCATCAGAACTGACGCATCCGCAGCCGCCTCGTTGCAGTAGAGCTGCCAGTAAAACGCCTTGGGCAGGCCCAGAAAAAAGCACGCGGCAAAGAAGCCGTCATATATTTCGCGCAGGACCTCCCTCGGAAAGGCGCGCTCGTTTTCAGGCAGGCCGAATTCGCCGATATAAACATACGGATTCCCCCCGCCGTCGCGCAGGCGCGCGCGGCAGTTTTTGCGCAGAATTTCAATGCCCCGCGCGACGCCCCCGGCAGTGGCTGCGGCGCTCTTTTTTTCGGCCGCCATGCCGTCGTAGGCCGACCATGAAACCATGTCGCATTCGACTTCCGGAAGCACGTGGGACGCCACGCACGGCACGCCCGAATCCGCGCACAGCACCCGGTTTGCCTCGACGGCATGGAATACGGAACATTTCGAGCCGGGAACGGACGCGCGGGCCGTGTCAACCCCGGCCTGCCTGGCGGAAAGCCACCGGGCCATCCCCTTTGCCCGCAGGTCCAAATCCGGAGGCGGGGAGGATTCCCACGAGGGGTCGAAGGTGCGCCGCAGCAGCCAGTCCCCCTCCCAGTTCTGGAGGATGAACGTGATTTCTCTATCCGCGTATTCGCGCAGCAGGTAGGAGGCCAGCCCCTCCGACTGCCGCGCCTCCTCCTCACAGTCGGCTTCGGAAAATCTGGCGAAGTCGCCCCCGAAGCCGCGTGGGGAGCGGGCGAAACCCAGCTCCAGCGCGACGGTTTCAAATGGCTCACCGAGAGCCGACCGGAAGCGCGGGTGCGACACCACATCCCTGTACGACGGGAATTCGCCGAGGTTCCACGGCGCGCCGGAGGGATACGAGGTTTCCGGGGAATCCGCCCAGAGCTTCACGTTTTTAAAGCCCATCCGGGCGAGCCTGCGGCATCCCTCCTCCAGAAACGGGGCGTCCGAAAGCCGGTACCTGCCCGCGACGTGCGAACAGCCTATAAAGTCCGAAAAGGCGGGAGGGACGTACCCCGATTTGAAGGGCCTGAAGGAGTCCGGAACGCCGCCTGCGCGACGCCCGCCCCCCGCTGCCGAGGCCCCGGACAGCATGGCGGCCCCGACAGCGCACGCCGACTTGAGAAAATCCCTCCTTGAAAGCGACACAATCCACTCCTTTGCAGCACGCCCGGAAATCGGGCGCGACTTGAAACGGATTCAAACCGCTCCCCCGCCAAAGGCAACGCAAAAAGCAATGGGACGCCGCAACCCCGGGGCGGCAAAGGCAAATTCCATTAAAAAATCCGCCCCGCCCTGCGGAAACCTGAAGAGCCTCCCCAAAAAAAAAGGCGCGGGCGCCCGCCTGCGCTAAGCCAGGCCCTCGTCCCACCACAGGGGCTCGTCCGGGCGCTCGTAGGCTTCCAGCATGTCCAAAAGCCCAGCCGGCTCGCCGGCGACCAGCGCCATATCCCGGTGTATTTTCGAGATGAAGCCCCCGCGCTCGGCATGGTCCAGAAAGTCGAAAAATTTGCGGTAAAAACCGAGCGTATCCAAAAAGCCGCAAGGCGACGACATGGCTCCCAACTGCAAGAGGACGATGGCCTCCGTTATCTCGTCGAAAGTGCCGTAACCCCCGGGGAGGGCGATAAATGCGTCGCCCATTTCAAGCATCACGCGCTTGCGCTCGCCCATAGAGTCCACCCTTACCAGCTCCGTGAGCCCCGTATGCACCACTTCCCTCACAAACTGGCGGGGTATGACGCCCACCACGCGCCCGCCGGCCTCAAGGGCGGAGTCGGCGACAATCCCCATGAGCCCGACGCTGCCGCCGCCGTAGACGAGGCCCATGCCCCTCCTTGCGATTTCAATCCCCATTTCCCTGGCGGCGCGCGCGTAGGCCGGGTCGTCCCCGGCGGCGGAGCCGCAGTAAACGCAAACGTTCCTTATTTTTCCCAAAGCCATAAGAGTTGTCCTTCCAAAGCGCAGCGCGCAGGCGAAACGCCAAAATGCGGGCCGGCTCGGGCGCCTATCCCGATTTTCCGCCATGACAGGGGAAAAGGGACGCATTTGCAAAACAATTTCCGCCCGGGCGCATCGGAAAAACGCCGCCTCCCCGCAAACGCTCCCCGCAGGCCGCGCCACAGTGGATTACGCGCAAAAAACTCCCATGCGCAGGGGGCGGCTAGCCCTGGAGCGAGGTGTTTAGCCCCAGCCTTTCAAACTCCGCCCTGAAAGCCTCCGCAGCGGCGCGGGAGACGGGTTTTGCGCCCCCCATCGGGTAGCGCATGCCCATCGCCTCCCACTTGGCGCGCCCCATGTCGTGGTACGGCAGGATTTCGGTTTTTTCAACGCACCTGAATCCGGAGACAAACTCCGCAAGGCGTGCGGCATACCCCGCCGAATCCGTCAGGCCGGGCACCAGCACGGCGCGTATCCAGGTGCGCTTGCCCATGCGCTCAAGTAGGCCGAGAAAGGCCATTACAAGTGAGTTGTCCCGCCCGGTGAGCTCCCCGTGCAAAACCGGGTCGAGGTGCTTTATGTCGAGCATGACAAGGTCGGTAAAATCCAGAAGCTCCCGGACATCCCGCGAGAGGGCGCAATGCCCGCACGTGTCGAGAGCGGTGTGGATTCCGCGGCCTTTCAGCATCTTAAAAAGCTCCAGGAGAAACTCCGCCTGGAGGGTCGGCTCCCCGCCCGACGCCGTCACGCCGCCGCCGGTGTACTTGAAAAACGGCTCGTACTTCAAGACGTCTTCCAGCACCTCCCCGGCCGATTTTTCGTGCGCGCACCCCGACGCCCATGTGTCGGGGTTGTGGCAGAACTTGCACCTAAACGGGCAGCCGCTCATAAAAAGCACATAGCGCATCCCGGGGCCGTCGAGCGCCCCGGCGGTTTCAACCGAATGGATTCTGCCTTTTACTGGCATGGCCCGCCGGCCCTAGAAGCTCTCGTGGAATGTTCTGGAGACTACGTCCATCTGCTGCTGGCGCGTGAGTTTTACGAAATTCACGGCGTAGCCCGACACGCGGATGGTGAGCTGCGGGTAGTTTTCGGGATGCTCCATGGCGTCAAGCAGCACGGAGCGGTCGAGGACGTTCACGTTCAGATGCTGGCCGAGCTTCGACATGTACCCGTCGAGGAGGCCGCGCAGGTTCGCCACGCGCTCGCCCTCTGACTTGCCGAGAGAATCCGGCAGTATGGAGAAGGTGTTTGAAATGCCGTCCTTTGCGTGCTCGAACGGGAGCTTTGCCACGGAGCAAAGCGACGCCAGCGCGCCGCGCTCGTCGCGGCCGTGGAATGGGTTTGCGCCCGGCGCGAACGGGACCCCGGCCTTGCGGCCGTCGGGGGTGTCGCCCGTCTTTTTTCCGTAAACCACGTTGGAGGTGATGGTAAGGATTGACTGGGTGGGAACCGCGCCGCGGTAGGCGGGAAGCCTGCGTATCTTGTCCATGAACCGCTTGACGAGGTCCGTGGCTATCTCGTCCACGCGGTCGTCGTTATTCCCGTATTTCGGGAAGTCCCCCTCGATGTCGAAGCCGACGGCTATCCCGTCCGCGTTGCGCACGGGGCGGACGCGGGCGTACTTTATGGCAGAAAGCGAATCGACCACCACGGAAAAGCCCGCGATGCCGCAGCCGAGCTTGCGCACGACGTCCTTGTCCATAAAGGCGAGCTGAGCCTTTTCGTAGTAGTACTTGTCGTGCATGAAGTGTATTATGTTGAGGGCGCTCACATAGGTGCGGGCGAGCCAGTCCATCATGGCGTCGAACCTGGCAAAGACCTCCGAATACTCCAGCACTTCCGACCTGACGGGCTCCAGCCCCTCCACCACCTTCGCGAACGTCCTCTCGTCCACGCCGCCGTTTATGGCGTAAAGCAGGGCCTTTGCGAGGTTTGCCCGGGCGCCGAAGAACTGCATCTCTTTGCCGATTATCATGGGGGATACGCAGCAGGCGATGCCATAGTCGTCGCCGAAAAGCGGGCGCATGAGGTCGTCGTTTTCATACTGCACGGCGGAGGTCGCAATCGACGTGCGCGCGCAGAAATCCTTGAAGCCGTCCGGCAGGCCGACGGACCAGAGCACGGTGAGGTTCGGCTCGGGCGCGGGGCCGAGGTTCGACAGGGTGTGGAGCATCCTGAACGAATTTTTGGTGACGAGCGTGCGCCCGTCGGAGCCCATGCCGCCCACGGACTCGGTGACCCACACGGGGTCGCCGCTGAAAAGGTCGTTGTATTCGGGCGTGCGCAGGAAGCGCACCATGCGCAGCTTCATCACAAAGTGGTCCATTATCTCCTGCGCCTCGGACTCCGAAATCAGGCCGCGTGCAAGGTCGCGCTCCGCATAGACGTCGAGGAAGGTGCTCACGCGCCCGAGGGACATCGCGGCGCCGTTTTGGTCCTTTATCGCGGCGAGGTAGGCGAAGTAGGTCCACTGCACCGCCTCCCTGAAATTCTCGGCCGGCCTTGAAACGTCAAACCCGTAAGAGGCCGCCATGCGCCCGACTGCCTCCAGCGCGAGAATCTGTTCGGACAGCTCCTCGCGCTCGCGTATCGTGTCCGAATCCATTGCGGAATGGTCGGAAGACGCCTTCTGGGCCTTTTTGTCGGCTATGAGGAAGTCAAGGCCGTAGAGGGCCAGGCGCCGGTAGTCGCCTATTATGCGGCCACGGCCGTAGGCGTCGGGCAGGCCGGTTATGATTGCGCTCTTGCGGGCCGCGAGGATTTCGGGGGTGTAGGCCTGAAACACGGCCTCGTTGTGCGTCTTGCGGTGCTTTGTGAAAATCTCCCTGACCTTCGCGTCTTCTTCGAGGCCGTAGGCTTCGCAGGAGGCGTGCACCATGCGGTAGCCGCCGGCGGGCATTATGGCGCGCTTGAGGGGCGCGTCGGTCTGGAGCCCCACAATCAGCTCCCTTGACCGGTCGATATATCCGGCCGCGTGGGTGTCGATTCCAGATGGCGTCGAAACGTCGGCTGCAAGCAGGCCGCCGTTTTCAATTTCAGCCTTCATAAGGCCCATCACTTCCGCCCACAGCTCGCGCGTGCGCGGCGTCGGCCCCTCCAGGAAGGAAGCGTCGCCCTCGTAGGGGGCGTAGTTGAGCCTTACAAAGTCAACGACATCGACTTCGCCAGTCCATTTTCCCGGCACGAATCCGTCCCAGGCCCTTTGGGTTTCCGATTTTGCAGCCATTTTCAAAATGAGGTTCGGTTTTTGAAAAAAAACAATTCCCACAGACGCTATGGGAAAGATTTTTTTTGTAAACGATTATCGTATTCGCCGCCCCAGACCTTAATGCGGGCGGCTGGATTTCCCTGCCCAAACCAATGCCTTCCAGCATGTTAAATAAAAAACGGCAAATGTTAAATTTATGCAAAAACCGCCCGCAAGGCAGGCGGAGGGGCTTAGGAGGCGCGCCCCGGAGACAGCAAAACCCCACGCCGCGCAGGAGCCCGGCCCGGGAAGCGGAAAGCGGCGGCCGAAACGGCTACCTCGCCCCCGCATAGACGGCGCGCATGGCCGCCTCGTCAAGCGGCATGAACCGCCCCACCGTCCGCGTGCCCTCGAAGCTGCACTTGCGAGCGAGCCTGGCTATGTCGGCGTCCGATAGCTTCAGGCCCAGCTTTGAAATCGAAGTCGGAAGCCCCACGGACTCGAAAAAGCCCTCCATTGCGGATATTCCCTCCATCGCGGTTTTTTCCGCCGAGCGGAAGTCGCAGGCGCACCCCATGGCGTTTACGGCAAACTTTGCGAAGCGGGCGGGGTCTGCGGGACACACATGGCGCGCCCAGGAGCCCCATACGGCCGCGAGCCCCGCGCCGTGCGGGACGTCGAACATGCCGCTTAGTTCGTGCTCAAGCTGGTGGCAGGCCCAGTCCCCGATGAAGCGGTCGCCGGTCACGCCGTTGTGGGACATCGCCCCGGCCCACATGACTTCGGCGCGGGCGCAATAGTCGCCGGGCACAGCGCAGAGGGTGCGCGCGGCGCGCATGACAGTGCGGACGAGGCCCTCCGCAAACGAGTCCAGAAGTTCGGAATTCCCTCCCCTTACAAAGTAGCGCTCAAGCGTGTGCATTATAATGTCCGCGCACCCGCACATCGTCTGGTAAACGGGAAGGGACAGGGTGAGCTCCGGGTTCATCGCGGCAAACGCGCACCTTGAAAGGTCGCTGCTGCACCCGCGCTTGAGCCAGCCCTCCTCGTTTGTGATTACGCTCGACTCGCTCATCTCGCTGCCCGCGGCCGCTATCGTGAGCACCGCGCCGACGGGCAGGCATGCCCGGGGCCTGGCCTTTCCGGAATAGAAGTCCCACACGTCGCAGTCGTTGGCAAGGCCGTAGGCTATGGCTTTCGAGGAGTCTATGACGCTTCCGCCCCCGACTGCCAGGATGAAGTCGGCCCCGGCTTCGCGCCCGAGGGCTATGCCCTCGCGCACCTTGGAGAGCCTCGGGTTAGGAACAACGCCGCCCAGGCTCACAAAATCCACGCCGGCATCTTTCAAGGACTTTTCGACGCGCCCCAAAAGCCCCGAATCGGCGACCCTCCGGCTCCCGAAATGTATCAGCGCCCTGCCGCACCCGCGCTCGCGAATGAGCCCGCCCACCTTCAGCTCCGCGCCGCGGCCGAACACCACCCTGGTCGGGGCAAAAAATTCAAAATCCCTCATGAGAATCCCTTAAAACGCTTTTAAAATGTAAAAAACCCAAGGGTATTCTGGCGGAATTCCCCCCGGGCGCGCAAGGCAAATCCGCTTCCTTTGGCGCGCGGCCTATCGGAATACCCTCACATGCTCCCCGGCGCCTCCGCAATCCCTTGGCGCAGGGGGCGCCGACGGGCGGCCGAACGGCATCTGGGCCAGGAGCCTCCAGCTTTCAGGCAGCCCGAAGCGCGCGCGGACCGCGCCGTCTATGAGCGGGTTATAGTGCTGGAGACTGGCGCCGAGGCCCTCGTTGCACAGCGCCGTCCAGACCATGAATTGCAGCATGCCGTTGGCCTGGCCGGCCCAGGCGTCGAAATTTTCCGAATACGACGGATAGTCGCGGGCGAACCTCTCCGTCACGGACGAGTCGTCGAAAAACAGCGCCGTGCCGAATCCCGCAGCAAAGCCCGACACCTTCTTCTCGGACGGTCCAAACCTGTCCGCAGGGAGCTTCGCCCGCAGGGCGGACATAACTATATCCCAAAACGCCGCATGGCTTTCCCCGAACAGCAGCACACACCTTGCGCTGCGGCTGTTGAAGGCCGACGGCGCAAAGCGCACCGCCGCGCCGACAATTTCGCGCACCCTTTCGGCTCCGACGGCCGATTCGCAATTTATGGCATAATTCGTCCGCCTGAGCGCGAACGCGTCCATCAGCTTTTCGTCAAACATTTCCGTTCCTTTCGAGTTTCATTGCAATTCTATCGTAAAAACCGCGCAAACGCACAGCCCCTGCGGCGCTTTCGCCTTGAAAGGGCGCGCCATGCATGTAGTTTTGGCGCAAATGAAGCCTTTCTTTGCAAAAATCCCGGCCCTCCTGGCGCTCGCCGCCGCATGTGCGGCCCCCGGCGCGGCCGGCGGAGCAAAAAAGATAGTCCTTGCGTGGGGCGACTCCGTGCACGCGTGGGGCGAGCATGAAAACGCGCTCATGTGCGAAATCATCGCCGACGCGCTCGAAAACGCGCTGCACGGGGAAGCGGAAGTCGAAATAACAAAGCTTGAGAAGGGCTCGGGGCTCGGCGCCCTGCGCGGGGCGGATGCGGCGGTATTCGTGTGCGAGGGCGGCCCGCACCATCCGCTGGAGGGCGCGGAGGCGGAACTGGAAAAGCTGTCGGACTCGGGAACCGCAATGGCGTTTTTCCACTACGCCCTCGAAGCCCAGGGCGGGGAGCTGGAGCGCCTCATAAAGAAGTGCGCCGGCGGGGCGTTCGAGCGCGGATGGTCCGTGAACCCTTTCTGGAAGGCGGACTTTGAAGTCTCCGCCGGCCACCCCGCATCGAGGGGGGCGAAGCCCTTTGAAATCCGGGACGAATGGCATTTCAACATGCGCTTCGACCCTTCCGCAAAAATCTTTCCCATCCTAACCGCCGTCCCTCCGGACGAGGCCCGCCTGCGCCCGTTCGGCCCGCACTCGGGCAACGCGCAGGTGAGGGCTGACATGGGGCGGGCGGAAACCATCCTGTGGCTTTCGGAAGGCCCCGGCGGGCGGCGCGGCATGGGCTTTACGGGCGGGCATTCGCCCTGGATTCTCATGAACGGCGACTGCCGGAAGCTCATCCTTAATTCGATAGCATGGCTCGCAAAAATCGACGTGCCCGGGGGCGGCCTCCAATCCCCCGAACCGGATTTCGACGACGCAGCCTCCCGCATAGCAAAGCCGGAGAGGCCGGACCGGGAGGAATATTTGAAAAGCTGGAAAAAGGCCGCCGAAAGCTGGGCCGCCAAGCGGTAGCGGGTTGGCTCCGGCGGACGTTCAGAAGTTTTCGGCAGCCCACCGGCCGACGTCCAGAGCCTCCAGAAACGCCTTCTTTTTCCCGGCGTCCCACTCGTTTTCGGAGAGCCACTCAAGATAGTCCGCAAAGAGCGGGAAGGCCGTGTGGATGTACAGGCTCCAGAAGGCGATTCTATAGTTGTCCGCCCCCGCGTAGGTTTCCTCCGAGGGCTTTTCGGCAAGCTCGCCGTTTTGGAACGCCGCCGCGGCGAAGAAGTCGTCCCTGAACCTGAGGTATTCCAGAATCCTCCTCACCGGGCGCATGCTTCCCGTGGCGAAAAATTCGCCCCAAAGCGCGTCGAGCGCAAGCGGCGAGAATTCCGAATACGGGTCGGGCTTGGGCTCCAGCGCCCCTCGGAACGCCTCGAGCCACGCGGCCTCCTCACCGCCAATTTCCCCCAGCTCCCCGGACCGCCCCAGGGCCTCAAAGAGCGCCATGGTCTTTTTGCGCACCCTCTCGGAAGCGTCAGGGAACTCCCGCGCCAGCGCGTCGACGAGGAAGGGGTGGCGGCAGAATGCGTTTTCAAAGATGTAGAGGATGTTGTAGGACACCCTGCCCGGCTCCCCGATTTCCATGTGGCCGCTTTTGAAGATACGGTAAAGCGTCTCCGGATTCTGGTCGAGCGCGTAGGAGCGAAGGAGGGCGTCTGCCTCGCCCGGCCCGGAGACTTCCCCAGGGCCGCCCTTCCACGGCGAAACCTTCAGGCGGACTTCGCAGCGGGACGCGCGCCCCCCGGAGGAATCCCGCACCTCAAGCGCAAATGTGGCCTCCCCGCCCGGGTCGTCCGGAGGGAATGAGCAGCGGAAGGCGAACGGGAGGGCGGCCGCGTCGAAGGCGCCGGGGTCGGAAATTTCAAATGCGCCCCGGTCTAGCTCCCGGCTCCCCTTTCCCGGCCTTTCGAGCGAGAACGTGTAGGAAAATTTCGCGGGGCTCCTGCCGTCGGGGGATGCGAAATAAAGCTCGGGGACTATCATGAACCTCTCCCCGGCAAATACGCCGTCCGCCTTTCCTGCCCGCATCCCGCTGAAGTCCAGAAAATCGAGGTTTGAAACGCGGGCCGCAAAAGCCGAGGCCTCCAGCTTCCTTCCCGTCACCGGATTCTCCCAGCGCACGCCGTCCGGCATGTTGGAATCTGAAGCCCGGCACGGAACCTGGGGCGCGGCAAAGGCGGCGGCAAAAAGGGCTGAATACGCAATCCGAAAATGGTTCATAATTTCACAATAAACGCTTCATCCACCCCCAAGCAACATTAAAAGGCCGGCCGGCAATCCGCCCCGGCGCGCGGCGCCGCTTCCCTGCGGCCGCAGGGAAGCGGCGCAAATCAAGCCCCATGAACCATAAAAAACGGGCCCCCGAATCGGGGGCCCGCAGCGAAAGGACGCAGGCAGGGCGCGCTATTTGCCCGAGCCGGAATCCAAAGAGGCCGCCTTGTGTTTGGTGGCAAAGACAAGCGACTTGAATTCCCCCGGGCCGATATTGAAGCGCACCACCTTTTCGCCGCCCGGATCCAGCTCGAAGTGGCGGGTCTCGCCCGTCCGCCTGCCGTCGACGTACATTGAAATGCGTCCGGCGTCGGTCAGGTTCCCCGCATTTTTGACGGCCACGGAAACGGTCTTTGCATTCTTTGCCATGTTTTCCTCGACGCCCAGTATCCTTATTTCAAAATCCGCGGCAAAGGCGTTCGGATAGTCCACAGACGCGGTGAGGCCCTGTGAGGCGCCCTCGTAGCCCACGCTGTCCTTTATCCTGTTTTCGGCCTTGAAAACCGGGCTGGACCCGCCCACCGACACCTTGAAGAGGCCGGGCTCCACCACGCGGTCCATATTCTCGTTCAGAAGCGAGAGCTGGTAGGGCGTCAGGGAGAATTTCACCGTCCTGGACTCGCCGGGCTTCAGGTGCACGCGCTCAAAATCCTTTAGCTCCATGACCCTGGTCTTGACGCTCGCGTACATGTCGGTGAGGTAGAGCTGGACCACCTCGTCGCCCGCAAGCCCTCCGGTGTTTTTGACCGTCACAGACACCTCCAGACTCCCGTCCGCAGCCGCCTCCGCCTTGAGGCCGGAATATTCAAACGTCGTATAGCTCAGGCCGTAGCCGAAGCGGTAAAGCGGCGTGAAAGGCATGTCGACATAGTTGTAGCGCCTCCCGGAAGTCTTGAAGTTGTAGTACAGGGGAAGCTGCGACACGGAGCGCGGGAAGGTCATCGGCAGGCGGCCCGCCGGATTGTACTTTCCGAAGAGGACGTCGGCAGTGGCCGGGCCGCCCTCCTGCCCGGGAAGCCAGTTTACGAGTATCGCGCCGCACTTTTCGGACGCGTAGGACAGGTCGTAGGGCCTGCCCGCCTGAAGGACGAGCACGACGGGCTTTCCGGTCCCGCACACGGCCTCCAAAAGCTCCTGCTGGCGGCCGGGAAGGATGAGCGAGGACCAGTCGTTGTTTTCGCCGCTTGTTTTTTTCACGTTGTTTATGGCCTCGCTTGTGGAGCAGTCGCCGAGGACGAGGACGGCGACGTCGGAATCCTTTGCGGCGGCCACTGCCTTCGCTATGTCCAAATCCGCATCGCCGGTGAAGCTGCACCCCTTTTCATAAACGACTTCCGCAGAGCCCCCCGCAGCCTCCCTTATGCCGGAGAGCACGCTTTTGAGCTGCCCCGGGCGAAGTTTCGGCGTGTAGTCGCCGGGCTGGAGGTCGTCGGCGCCGGGGCCTATAACCGCGATTTTTTTGGCGGAGGCGCCGAGCGGAAGCAGGCCCCCCTCGTTTTTCAGCATTACAATCGACTCGCGCGCGGCCCTGCGGGCCAGCTCCCTGTGCTCGGGAGTGTTCCAGCCGGGATAAACCCTGTTCCAGTCGAGCTTCTTGAGCGGCTCGGCCTCGAAAAGCCCCGCACGGAACATGGTTTTAAGCATGGTGCGGCAGACGAAATCCAGATTTTCGGGGTCGATGCGCCCGTCCTTTGCGGCCTCGATTACGGCCTTGTCGTTGTAGGTGTCGCCGCAGTTGGTGGCGATTCCGGCGGCGAGGGCCAGGTTCGCGGCCTCAACCTTGTCCCGCGCGGTGTAGTGCTTCTTGTCCGTCATGTTGCTGATTGCGCCGCAGTCGCTTACTATGAAGCCGTCGAAGCCCCATTCGTCGCGCAGAATGCCCTTCAGAAGCTCCCTGCTCTTTGCAACCGGCTCGCCGAGATAGTCGGAGTAGGCCATCATGACCGACTGGCAGTCGTAATTTTTTATGGCGTGCCTGAAGGGGACCAGATGCACCTCGCGCATCTCGCGCTCCGAAAGTCCGATGTCGTGGGAATCCCTGCCGCCGAGCGGCGCGCCGTGGCCCCCGAAGTGCTTGGGGGTGGTCCACAGGCCCCTCGACTGGTAGCCCTTTATCCACGCCCCGCCCAGCTCGGAGACGAGAACCGGGTCCTCGCCGAAAGTCTCCTCGCACCTGCCCCAGCGGGCGTCCTGGGTCACGTCCAGAACGGGCGACCACGCCTGCTTCGTGCCCGCCGCAACGGTCTCGTCGCCGACGGCGATTCCGACTTCCTCGACAAGCCCCTTGTCCCACGTAGCCCCCATAGCGATGGCCTGCGGGAATATGGTCGCCCCGCTTCCGTATGAAAATCCGTGCACGGCCTCGACCTTGGTGATGGCGGGAACCCCGAGCTTGGGAATGCCGGGAATCCCCCACCCCTCGCGTATCAGCTCCATTTTGTCGGCGGGGGTCATCACGGAAAGCAGGGCCTCGACCCTGGCGTCGAGAGGCATGTCCGCATCCATGTACGGCCTGTCGCCCCCCGAGGCGGAAGCCTCCTTTTTGTCGGCGGCAAAGGCCCTTATTTCGGAAATCGAAAATGGCTTTGAGATTTTCGCGGAATCGAACTCCAGCCTCACATGCGCGCCGTACTTGGGCGCAAAGGAAAGAGAAATTTTCCCGTCGCCGCCGGAAGCGTCAAAGCGGACGGGGTCGCCCGGATTCATCGGGTCGTAAGTAACAAAGACGCGCAGCCCCTCCGCCGCGTCGCGCACCGAGAGGTCCGAGGACGATATTTCAATCCCGTTTACATCGCCCGGATTCTGGAGCGTAAACATCAGCCACTGGGGCGAAGACGCCTCGGACTTGGAGACGGCCCAAAAAGACCCCGCCGAGCCGTCAAACGCGTTGCGCGCCGAGGACTGTCCAGCCGACGCAGAAACGGCCGCCACCCCGCATTCGGATGCCCATCCGGCGGAGGCGGCAAAAAGCAGCGCCAAAATCCCGGCGCCAAAACTGCATACTCTGTTCTTCATAACAATTTTCCCATCATGTTCTTTCCGGCGCCAAAAGCGCCAAAATCGGTTCAAAATTTACCCCCCTACATCCACTATTGTAAAGAAGAAACCAACGTTCCGCCAACGTTCCGTTGGATCTAAGATGCTCACGCATCTTGGTACGGCGTGCGCCGCCCGGGTCCGGGCGGCTGTGAGTTTGTCTTACGCATTGCCTGGCGGCAATTGCTGGGTAGGTACAATCAGGAGCGTGTGTTAGGCGGAGATAGTTGAAGAGGTATTCGCCAGTCTCTTTTTATAAATAAGCATTCTGTAAATGTTCCGTTTATAAACGGAACGTTTAATCCAAGATGCCCGCGCACCAACGTTCCGTTGGATCTAAGATGCTTGCGCATCTTGGTACGGCGCGCGCCGCCCGGATCCGGGCGGCTGTGAGTTCATCTCACGCATTGCCTGACGGCAATTGCTGGCTGTTTATTAGATTTTGCGCAATATATGAAGTCTACGCCTTTCGAGGTCGAACCCCTGGGGGTTCTCGTCCCCCAGGCGGCGTAACAAAAAACCGCGCATGAAGCGCGGTCTTTTGAAATGGTTGTCCGGTAGGGACTCGAACCCCAACAAAAAGAGCCAGAATCTTTTGTGCTACCATTACACCACCGGACAATTTTGGTGTTTATAAGACGCCTAAAGTGGAGTTTTTTCATCCCAAGTCAAGCCCTTTTCGCCATTTTTTTTCAACCCCGCCCCCGGACAACTCAGGGCAAAAAATGCCCCACATATCCCTAAAATCCGCTCCGCCACTAAAAAAATGCGGCTCTTTTAAAGAAATTTTCTTGACTGAAAAGAACGATTTAACCATCTGGTTAAATCAAATGGTTCAATCAGGAAAAGACTTTCAGGATGCCGTCCAGAAGCCGCAATGCGCCGGACAGACCAGGCGCGCCATAATAGAGGCGGCGCTGGAAGAGTTTGCCCTGCGCTCCGTCGACGGCGCAAGAACCCGCGAAATCGCAAAGAAAGCCGGCGTAAACCACGCCGCGATAAACTACCACTTCGGCGGCAAGAGGGAGATGTATCTTAATATCATAAAGATAATCGTCTCCAAATTCGAGGAGAAATTCACCCCGATATATGCGGAAATCGACGCCTTTTTAAAATCCGAAAACCGCCGCCCCGATGAGGCAAGAAGGCTCATAAAAAAATTCCTGCTGCTCCACCACTGCATCTATAACGACCCAAATTTCAAAAACTTCCACCTTATGATACGCCGCGAGGAAGCCTTCCCCACCGAGGCTTTCAACATAGTTTTCAGCGGCGGCTTCAAACCCATGCACGAGGCGTTCATAGCCCTCATCGATGTGGCGACGGGCCGAAAACTTACGCCTGTAAAGCTCTCCCTCATGGCGATTTCGCTCATAGCGATGAACACCGCCCTCACATCCTGCAAAACCGCATTTTTAATCCTCAACGGCAGGGAGCGCCTGGACGATTCCGACGTGGAAATGTTCGGCGAGCTCATATCCGAAAACGTTGACAAAATTTTGAAATAAAATGACTACGATGAACAAAATCTCATTCGCACAAACTGCCGTCCTGGCGGCCGCAGCCCTCTTTTCGGGCTGCGCAAAAACCGACACCGCCCAGCCCGCAAAGGGCGGGGCGCCCGTTGTGGAAGTGGCCCTTCCCCAAAAGAGGATGGTGGAGGTCTGGGACCAGTACACGGCAAGGTTCTTCGGCGAAAACGTCGTGCAGATACACGCCCGCGTCAGCGGATACCTCGAAAAGAGGCTTTTCAAGGACGGCGAATACGTCAAGGAGGGCCAGCCCCTGTTCATAATAGACCCGCGCCCGTTTGAGGCGGTGGTCAAGGAGTGCGAGGCTTCCATAAAGGAGTGCGAAAGCCGCATAGTGCTCGCGAAGAGCAACCTCGCCAGGGCCGAGGAGCTGATAAAGACAAACGCCATATCCGTCGAGCTTCTGGAGACGCGCAAATGCGAGCTTCTGGCGGCGGAAGCCATGCTCATGAGCGCCCAGGCAAAGCTCAGGGAGGCCCAACTGAACCTCGAATTCACCACGATAAAGGCCCCCGTATCCGGCTACATGTCAAAGCGCGAAATCGACGCAGGCAACCTCGTCACGGCGGGCACCGGAACGCCGCTTGCCTCCATCGTATCCCGCGACATCGTTTACGCAGACTTTTTCATAAGCGAGCGCGACGTGCTCCGCTACAACAGAAGCGGCCTGTTCAAGAAAATCGACAGGGAAAAGCACACGGGCCCCACGGTCAGGATGCAGCTTCTGGACGAGACCTCCCCCTCGCACGAGGGCATGCTCACATACGTCTCAAACAACACCGACACAGGAAATTTCGAGCTGCGCGCCGAATTTAAAAACGACGACGACATGATAATCCCCGGCATAATGGGCAAGGTCTTCTTAAAGAGTCAGGAGCCGACTGAAAAGCTGCTCGTCCCGGAGGCCGCGATAGGCACAGACCTCGTGAGCCGCTACGTGCTGGTGGTGGGCGACAACAACAAGGTCGTTTCCGTGCCCGTGATTCCCGGCGAGCTGCACGGGAACATGCAGGTCGTCGAAAAGGGACTCAACGGGAACGAAAGAATCGTGGTAAACGGCATCCAGCGCGCGGTTCCCGGAACGGTCGTGACGCCGGTTGAAAAGGGCCAGAGCCCCGCTCCGGCCCCGGAGGCGGCCGCCGGTTCCGCCCAAAAGTAAACGGGTTAGACAAACATGAAGTTCTCGCATTTTTTCATTGACCGGCCGATTTTCGCGTCAGTCATATCAATCATAATAGTGCTGGTCGGCGCGGTCGGATACTTCAGGCTGCCCGTCACCCAGTACCCGGAAATCGTGCCGCCGTCGGTGGTCGTTTCCGCAAACTATCCGGGCGCCTCGCCGGAAGTCATCATGGACACCGTCGCGGCCCCCATCGAGCAGGAGATTAACGGCGTCGAGGACATGCTCTACATGCAGAGCCAGTGCTCCTCAGACGGCTCCCTTTCGATAACCGTCACATTCAAGACCGGCGCCGATGTGGACAAGAGCCAGATTCTCGTCCAAAACAGGGTAAACCGCGCCGAGCCCCGCCTTCCCGAGGAGGTGCGCAACATAGGCGTAACCGTCAACAAGCGCTCGCCGGACATGATTCTGTTTGCGAACCTCATCTCGCCCGACGGCAGCCGCGACAAGCTCTACCTGACAAACTACGCGATAACGCAGATGAAGGACCGCCTCGCGCGCGTCGAGGGCGTCGGCGAGTTCAACATCTTCGGCTCCAAGGAGTACAGCATGCGCATCTGGATGGACCCGGACCGCCTGAACTTCTTCAAGCTCACCCCCGACCAGGTCGTGGCCGCGCTGCGCGAGCAGAACAAGCAGGTGGCGGCAGGCAAGCTCAACCAGCCGCCGATGGAGACCGGCGCGGCGTACGAGCTAATCATAAACGCGCAGGGCAGGCTCTCTTCGGAAGACCAGTTCGGCAACATTATCGTAAAGTACATGCCGGACCGCAAGGTGATAAGGCTCAAGGACATAGCCCGCATAGAGTTAGGCGCCTACACCTATTCGGACGAGTCCTACCTGAACAACTCGGACTCCATCGCGCTCGCCGCCTACCAGCTCCCCGGCTCCAACGCAGTCGACACGGCAAAGCGCATCCGCGCCGAGCTTGAGCTCATGAAAAAGGACTTCCCGCAGGGCGTCGACTACACGATTGGCCTCGACATGACCGAATACATTTCCGAGTCCATCAATGCTGTCTACCACACGATATTCGAGGCCATAATCCTCGTCGTATTCGTCGTCATGGTGTTCCTCCAGAACTGGCGAGCCGCAGTCATCCCGCTGTTTGCGATACCGGTTTCGCTCATAGGCACGTTCGCAATGATGTACGCCTTCGGATTTTCCCTGAACAACCTCAGCCTCTTCGGCCTGGTGCTTGCGATTGGCATCGTGGTTGACGACGCAATCGTCGTCGTGGAGAACGTGGAGCGCAACATGCGCGACGGCCTGCCCGTGCGCGAGGCCACAAAGAAGGCGATGACGCAGGTCCAGGGCGCACTGATAGCCATAGTGCTGGTGCTCAGCGCCGTGTTCGTGCCGACGGCCTTCATAGAGGGCATATCCGGCCAGTTCTACCGCCAGTTCGCAATGACCATAGCGGCGTCCACCATATTTTCCGGCATAGTTTCCCTGACGCTCTCCCCCGCCCTCTGCGCCCTGTTCCTCAAGGACGAGCATGAAAAGAAGGACCTTTTCACGCGCATATGGGACGGCATTTTCGGATGGTTTTTCAGGGGCTTTAACGCCGTATTCAACCGGATAGCGTCGGCATACGGCAGCCTGGTCGCGCGCCTGACGCGCCTGGCTGTCATCGTGTTCATAGTTTACGGCGGCCTGCTGGCCGGCACGGTGTGGTTCTTCCAGAACACGCCAAAGGGCTTCATCCCCAAGCAGGACACCGGCTACCTGTTCTCCGCGATACAGCTCCCCGACGGGGCCTCCTTCGACCGCACCCAGAAGGTGGTGCGCCGCGCGGCGGAACTCATGAACGGGATAGACGGCGTGAAGTTCACCATCGCAGTGGCGGGCCTGAACGGGGCCACGCACGCGCGCTCCTCGAACTGCGGCGCGGTGTTCCTCACCCTGGAGGACCAGGCTTTGCGCCAGAAGAAGGGCGCAAGCGCCGCGAAGATACTGATGCAGGCAAACGCGATACTCTCCAAGGAGATACCCGAGGCCGTTTCGTTCGTGCTGGCGCCCCCGCCTGTAAACGGGCTGGGCACCGGCGGCGACTTCAAGTTCTACGTTGAGGACAGGATGAACCTTGGCCTCGACAAGATACAGGAATACACGCGCCTCATGGCCTCCAAGGCCACTTCCGAGCTGGACCCCGTATCCGTCGCCTTCACCACCTACCGCGTATCCAACCCGCAGCTTTACGCGGACATAGACCGCGACCGCGCGCAGATGCTTAACGTACCGATTTCGTCGATATTCAACGCCCTCCAGTTCAACCTGGGCTCGGTTTACGTCAACGACTTCAACATCATCGGCCGCGTGTACCGCGTCGTGGCGCAGGCCGAGGGCAGCTCGCGCAAGGACATAAAGGACATCTACAACATATACGTCCCAAATTCCGAGGGCGTTAACGTGCCCCTCGGCTCCGTCGCCAACATCCGCCGCATAATCGGGCCGGACGTTACAATGCGCTACAACCTCTACCCCGCCGCCGAAATCCAGGGCAACCTCGCCCCGGGGTACAGCACGGGCCAGGCCATAACGGCAATAGAGGAGCTGGCCGCGCGCGAGCTGCCGCACGGCATGGGCATCGAATGGACCGACATCGCCTACCAGGAGAAGCTCACCGGCAACACTGCGATGGTGGTGTTTGCCATGTGCGTGGTGTTCGTGTTCCTCATTCTGGCCGCCCTGTACGAGAGCGTGACGCTGCCGCTTGCGGTGGTGCTTGTGGTGCCGCTTGTGCTCTTGTTTGCAATCATGGGCGTCCACTTCAGGGGCATGGACAACAACATCATGACCCAGATAGGGTTCGTCGTGCTGATAGGCCTCGCCTGCAAGAACGCCATTTTGATTGTCGAGTTCGCCCACCAGCGCGAGATGAAGGGCGAGGAGCTGGTCTCGAGCGTCACGCACGCCTCGCAGAACAGGCTGAGACCCATTCTCATGACTTCGCTCGCCTTCATCCTCGGCGTGGTTCCGCTCGCGTTTGCAACGGGCGCAGGCTCGGAGCTGAGGCAGGCGCTCGGAACGTCGGTCTTCTTCGGAATGATAGGCGTGACGGTGTTCGGGTGCATGTTCACCCCGGTGTTCTACTATTCGATAAGGCGCATGTTCGGCAAGCCCAGGCTGGAGGACGGCGGGCGGGCCTGACGCGCCCCTGCGCCGCCCTGCGGGATTTCCGCGGGGCGGCCGTTTTCAATTTTTAACTGCGAGTTTTTTATTTATGATGGAAAAGTTTGAAAAAAAGACAGTGCGCGGGAAGGCGGCGCTCGGAATTGCGCGCGCGGCCCTCGCCGCAGCCGCGGCGTCGCTGGTGGGCGCATGCACTATGGAGCCCGACTACGAGGTGCCCGAAACCCCGCTCAACGCAAAGGCCGACGCCATGAAGGACTTCAAGTACGCAGAAGGCCTCTGGAAGACTGCGGCCCCCTCCGACGACCTCCCCAAGGGCAAATGGTGGGAAATATTCTCCGACCCCGCCCTCAACGCCATAATGGAGGCCTGCCGCGCCAACAACCCCGACCTCAAGTCGGCGTTTTACACGGTTGAAAGGGCGCGCCAGCAGGCCCGCATGACGGAGTCGGAGCTATACCCGTGGGCGAACGCCAACGCGAGCTGGACAAAGACAGGCACCTCGAAGAACGAAACCTCCTACCGAGGAACCTACGAGGACTACCGCATAGGGCTCGGCCTGACGTGGGACCTCGACTTCTTCGGCAGGGTGCAGGCCCTCCTGGCATCCGACACCGCCGAGGCGCAGGCCCTGTTTGCCGCCTACGAGAACACAATGCTCATGATAGAGGCGGAAGCCGCGGCCGCGTACTTTTCGATACTCCAGTACAATTCCGAAATCGAGCTTCTCGGGGAGACCGTGCGCACGCGCGAGGCCCAGATGAAAATCGAGGAGGAGCGCCTCAAGGCCAATTACAGCTCCGAGCTCGACCTCATGCGCGCGCGGCAGCTCTACTTTGAGGCGCAGGCCCAGATGGCGGCGGTGGTCGGCACGCGCGACTCCACCTCGAACTACCTGGCCTACCTCTCCGGGACAATCCCGGCGCGCTTTGCCCCGTCTGCCGCACGCATACCCGAGACGCTTCCCAAAATCCCGCACGTCGTACCATCCGAGCTCCTCGAAAGGCGCCCGGACATAGCGGCGGCGGAGCGCAGGGTGTTCGCGGCAAACTACCGCATCGGGGCGGCGAAGTCCGCATTCTTCCCGACAGTCCAGATAACCTCGTCGCTCGACCTGGCCTCAGGCGACGTCGACACCCTCATAAATTCCGGCTCCCTCGCCTGGGGCGTGAGCCCCAAAATCTACATGCCCATATTCCAGGCCGGCATGCTCATGGCGCAGTACGACATGGCCCTGGCCGAGCACATGCGCATATCGGAAGAGTACAAGGCGGCCGTTTTGAACGCAATATACGAAACCGAAAACGCGCTCTCTTCCATAAAGAACCTCAGGAAGGAGTACTCCGCCGCCGAGGAGGCCGCCAAGGCCGCCAAAATGGTGGAAAAGCTCACCCGCGAAAAGCTCGACCGCGGCGCAATCGACTACTTTGAATACACCGACGCCCAGCGCCTCGCCCTCACCAACGAGCGCGAGCGCATACGCCTCAGGGCGGACCAGTTCAGGGCCGTAATATCCCTCGTCCGCGCGGTCGGGGGCTCCCCCGAGGGGCGCGGGCAGAAGCCCAACCTGGAAGGGGAAGGGGACGGCCAGAGCTGACCGGCTCCATAAAAAACGCATATTTGAAACGAAAGGGCCCGGCACGCTCCGGGCCTTTTTTTTGCAGCACAAAACCTGAAAAAACAAGGCGCACTCCATGCAAAAATCCGCAAAAATCAAAATAATATCCGCATTCGCCCTGTCGGCTGCGGCCATAGCCGCAAGCGCCGTTCTGGTGTTCGCCTTCGGAAAGACTTCGCCGGTGTATTCGGAATCCGGTATACTTGAAGTCCTCCAGTCCGCAGTGCTCGTCCTCTGCCTGGCGGCATTCGCCGCTGCGTCATGGCGCTCGCTTAAAGCGCCCTCCGGGGACGGGGCGGCGCCGCTTATTCCCGTATTTTTCACGCTCCTTGCATACGCCTTCATACTGCGCGAAGTCGATTTTGACAAGATGGGCCTTCCCGCCGCCGCCGAATTCATGCTGTACGGAGCCGGGAGGCACGCGGTACTGATTGCGGGCTTTGCCGCCATTGCGGTTTTCGCCGCCGCAAGGTTCGGGAAGTATCTGAAAGCCTCGCTTGAGTTTTTGAAGTCCTCCAACGGGCGGTTCATAGCGGCGGCCGGCGCCCTGCTTGTGGCAGGATACCTGTTCGAGCATGAAATCCCGCTCAAAGAGGGGGAATTTTTCGAGGAGAGCTGCGAGCTCATGGGCTATTGCAGCCTCTTTGCGGCCGCCGCGTCCATGTGCGAGAAGTCCGGGCAAAACGCCGTCCGGGCCTGACGCGCCCAGGAAGGGGCGCTGAGAAACCCGGAGCGAAACGAAGCCCGGCGTCCGGACGCAGCCGAGGGGGGGAAACGGAAAAGCTCCGGCATCCGGGCCGCATCCGCCGGGGGAGGCGGAGGCAAAAATCTCATGCCGCGCACGGCAGGCCCGCAACGCCCGGACGCGCACGCCCCGCGAGGCCCCGCCCGGGTTCCTCCCCCGGGGCCGGGCCGCCCCGCGCTGCGGGAAAAATCAGAACGTCAAACGCAGAACCCCGGCTCAGCCGAACTTTTTTTTGAGCGCCTTTATCTGGTCGCGCAGCATGGCCGCCCGCTCGAATTCCAGCCGCTCCGCCGCCGCGAGCATTTCGCCCTGGAGCTCCGCAACAAGCTCCCTCGCCTCGTCCGCTCCCGCAGGGGCGGGCGACGACTTTTCCTCCTGGACTACGAGGGGGTCCATTATGGGCTTTGAAACGCCGCGCGGGGTTATGCCGTGGAGCTCGTTATACCTCTTTTGGGCGGCCCTGCGCCGCTCGCACACGCCCACCGCCTCGCGCAGCGACTTCGTCATTTCGTCGGCGTAAAGGATGACGCGCCCCGAAACGTGGCGCGCCGCCCGCCCCGCCGTCTGTATGAGGCTCGTGGCGCTCCTCAAAAAACCCTCCTTGTCGGCGTCCAGTATGCACACCAGCGACACCTCCGGAACATCCAGGCCCTCGCGCAGGAGGTTCACCCCCACGAGCGCGTCGAAATTGCCCTTGCGCAGCCTCCGCAGAATCTCCACGCGCTCGATGGCGTCTATGTCGGAGTGGAGGTACTCGGTCTTTACGCCGCTTTCGCGCAGGTATTCGGCTATCTGCTCGCTCATCCTCTTTGTAAGCGCCGTGACAAACACGCGCTCGCCCCGGGAGGCGGCGGCCTTGATTTCCGAGATGCAGTCCTCGACCTGCCCCTTTATCGGCCGGACCAGCATCTCGGGGTCCAGAAGCCCCGTAGGGCGTATCACCTGCTCGGCCACGGCGGAGGAAACCGAAAGCTCGTATTCGGCGGGGGTGGCGGAGACGAACACGGTCTGGCCGGTCAGGGCCTCGAACTCCCCGGGCTTGAGCGGGCGGTTGTCGAGGGCGCTGGGCAGGCGGAAGCCGTAGTGGACGAGCCTCTCCTTGCGGGACTTGTCGCCCAGATACATGCCGCGTATCTGCGGGACTGTCACGTGGCTTTCGTCGATGAAAAGCAGGGAGTCTTTCGGGAAGAAGTCGAGCAGGCACCACGGCCGCGAGCCCGGGGCCCTTCCGCCTATCTGGCGCGAATAGTTCTCGATTCCGGTGCAAAATCCCGTCTCCTGCAAAAGCTCGATGTCCTCCTGCGTCCGCATCTTTATGCGCTGGGCCTCAAGCAGCCTTCCCTCCGACTCGAAGCGGGCGACCTGCTCCTCCATCTCGCCGCGTATGAGGGGGATTGCCGCCTCTATCCTGTCGCGCGGCGTGACGAAGCTCGTCGCGGGGTAGAGGTCGAAGCGCTTGAGGCGGCCGAGGGTCTCGCCGGTAAGGGGGTCCATCTTTTTTACGGCGTCTATCTCGTCGCCGAAAAACTCGACGCGCAGGGCGGTGTCCAGGTACGCGGGAAACACGTCTACGGTGTCCCCGCGCACGCGGAAGGCCCCGCGCTCGAAGGCGACGTCGTTTCTCGAATACCTTATCTTCACCAGCTTTTCGACGAACTCCGAACGCTCCATTTCAAGCCCCGGCCTGAGGGGCACCATCATCTCGCGGAAATCGTCGGGGGAGCCGAGGCCGTATATGCAGGAGACCGACGCAATCACAATCACGTCGCGGCGGCTCACGAGAGAGCTTGCGGCGGATATGCGCAGCTTTTCAATCTCGTCGTTTATGGCGGAATCCTTTTCGATGTAGGTGTCCGTCTGCGGGATGTAGGCCTCGGGCTGGTAGTAGTCGTAGTAGCTTACGAAATATTCGACGGCGTTGTCCGGGAAGAACTCCTTGAATTCGGCATAGAGCTGGGCGGCGAGGGTCTTGTTGTGGGAAATTATGAGCGCGGGGCGGTTCATAGCGGCTATGACATTCGCCATGGTGAAGGTCTTGCCGGATCCGGTAACGCCGACAAGCGTCTGGTATTTCGCGCCGGACGATATGCTCGCGCACAGCGCGCCTATGGCCTGCGGCTGGTCCCCGGAGGGCCGGAACTTGGAATTTAGCCTGAAAAGCGGTTCGTCCTGCATTTTTAAGATGGAATAAACGGCATAAGCGGCCCGCTTTAAAGCATAAAATGAACCCGGCCGCCGCGCCGGGGAATGCGGATAGCCGGGGCCGCAAAATCAGTGGGGCGCACAAGTTTAAAGTTGAAACCGCCAAAGTATTGGCCAAATATCGCGCCGGTAAAGATGGAAAACGCATCCGCAAACAGAAAAGTCGTTTTAACATGCGCGCAGCCGACGGGCAAGCTGCACCTTGGCAACTACATAGGGGCCGTGCGCCAGTGGGTCGAAATGCAGGGCTCCCACGAATGCTATTTCGGGATAGTTGACATGCACGCAATAACGATGCCGTACGTCCCGGCGGAGCTGCGCCGCAACACTTACATGTGCGCCGCCCAGTACCTCGCCTGCGGGCTCGACCCCGAAAAGTGCAGCCTGTTCCTGCAAAGCGCGGTGCCCGGCCACGCCGAGCTCACATGGATACTGGCATGCCTCTGCCCGGTCGGCCAGCTCGAGCGCATGACGCAGTTCAAGGACAAGTCCAGAAGGCTGGCGGAGTCGGGCTCCTCCGACGCCTCCATAGGCTCCGGCCTCCTCTTCTACCCCGTCCTCATGGCGGCCGACATTCTGATTTACAACGCCGACCTCGTGCCAGTCGGGGAGGACCAGAAGCAGCATCTGGAGCTAGCCCGCGACCTCGCCGCAAAGTTCAACAATGCCTATTCGCCCACTTTCAAGCTGCCGGAGGCCCACATCCCCCAGACGGGGGCGCGCATAATGAGCCTCCAGAACCCCGAGGCTAAGATGTCGAAGTCCGACAAAAACTCGCTTGGCTCGCTCTACATCATAGACACCCCCGACGAGCTGCGCAAAAAGATAATGTCGGCCGTCACCGACTCCGGGAGCGAAGTCAGGGCCTGCGAAGAAAAGAAGGGCGTCACAAACCTCATAAACATCATGGGCGCAGTCTCCGGCAGGACGGCTGCCGAAATAGAGGCGGAATTTTCCGGAAGCCAGTACGGGGCCTTCAAAAAGGCGGTGGCGGACGCAGTCATTGCTAAATTCGACCCGATAAGGGCGAAATACGAGGAGCTGATGAAGGACAAGGGATACCTCGAAGCAGTGCTTAAGCGCGGCTCGGAGGCCGCCGCAAGGCGCGCCGCAAGGACCATGTCAAAGGTCTGCCGCAAGGCCGGCTACCTGGAGCTCCCTCGGGGATAGCGCACCGCTCCCCCGGCGGCAGGAATTTCAAAAAAGGCTGAAAAATGCAGAAAAAAATCCCCACATGGCCCCTGTACGCCGCCGACGCCCTGATGTTCCTGGCGGTCCTTCTCATATCCCTGCCAAACGTCGCGCGGGAAGAGCCCATGCAGGCGTGGCAGGCGGCTTCGCTCGCGGCCCTTGTGGCGGCGGCGATGGCCCTCGTCGCCCTCCCGCTCGCCCTCCAGTACCGGGCGCAGGTAAGAATCGCCCAGATAGGCGCCATGCGCGACGGCGAGCAGGCCCGCGAGCAGGTCGCAGCGGCATCGGCAGACCTGCGCGCGCTCCGCAGCTCGCTCGCCGAGCAGGCAGACGCAATCCGCGCCGCGCGCGGAGCAATGCAGGGCCTGGGTGCGGAGCTTGCCGCTGAAAAGTCGCGCTCCCAGGAAACTGCAAAAAACCTCTTCGCCTCGCAGGAGGGCATGTCCCAGATGTGCGCGCGCCTCGACGCGCTGGAGGGGAAGAATCCGGAGATTGAGGCCCTCAGGAGGGAATTCGACGCCTTCCGGGCCGAAGCGTCGTCCCAAAACCCCGATGCGCTCCGCGCCGAAGTGGCTGACCTTAAGGAAAAGATTGAGAGCCTGATTTCCGAAATCCGCTCCGCGATGGGCGGCGACGGGCGGGCGGCAGACGTCGAAGGGCGGGCCGAAGCCCCCGAAAACGCAGACCTCCCGGAACCCGCAGCCGCAGACGCGGCAGGCGGGGCGCACCCGGAGGAGGCGGAAGCCCCCCGCGAATCCCCCGAAACGGAGCCCGGCGCCGGAGGGGAGAGCGAAAACGCAGCCCCCTCAAAGCCGCTCCCGAACTGGTCGGGGATGATAGAGAAGGCCCTTTCCAACTCCCAGGCGTTTTCCACCCGCTCGGTGGTCTCGCGCTTCATAGAAAAGAACCGGACAGGCGACGCCCCTGCGGAATACGACGGGGTGGAATCCCCCGTCTGCCTCAAGCAGGGAACCTGCTCCCCCGGGGGCGCGTCATCGCCCGAAACCGCGGACGAGCTCGACGCATCCGAAACCATGCGCGAGGTATCCCCGGGAGTCGAAAAATACGTTGAGGAGCTGGAGGGGGCAAAGGGCCAGGCGGCGCTCTTTCCCTCCGGCGAGATACCCGAAACAAAGAAGCCCCGCCCGGCGCGCCCCGGAGACACCGCCGTGTCTGCAAACGCCTTCCTCGGAATAGGCAACCGCCCGTTTCTGCGCGGCGACGGCGGGGGGCTAGACCCCTCCAAAGGCTCGCCCATGCAGATGCTGGAAATCGGCAGGTGGCAGTGGGTGTGCCCCGAGCCCCCGTCCGCCCCCATCCGCTTCACCATATGGCTCAACGACGAAACCCCTTCAAACCTCGGCGAGATGACGCTGAACCCGGGCGAAACCCTCGAACTGGACCCAGATTTCAAATCAGATGCTTAGCGTAAGAATAATCCCCTGCCTGGACGTCCACAACGGGCGCGTAGTAAAAGGCGTCAATTTCGTTAACCTCGTCGACGCGGGAGACCCCGTGGAGCAGGCAAAGGCGTACGAGGCCCAGGGGGCCGACGAGCTTGTGTTTCTGGACATCACAGCCTCGAGCGACGGCCGCGCAATCATGCGCGAAGTCGTGGAGCGCACGGCCTCCGAGTGCTTCATGCCCCTGACGGTGGGCGGCGGCCTGCGCACGCTCGACGACATCCGCGCGATGCTCAACGCCGGAGCCGACAAGGTGTCGCTGAACACCTCGGCCATAACCGACCCGGACCTCGTTTCAAAGGCGTCCGCAAAATTCGGGAACCAGTGCATAGTGGTCGCAATCGACGCCAAGCGCGAGGACTCCGGCGGCTGGAACGTCTACACCCACGGAGGCCGCAACAGGACCCGGCTCGACGCGGTCGAGTGGGCCCGGGAGGTCGAAAGGCGCGGCGCGGGCGAAATACTGCTCACTTCCATGGACTCCGACGGCACGAAGGACGGCTACGACATCCCCCTCACCCGCGCCGTCAGCGACGCGGTGCAAATCCCGGTGATAGCCTCCGGCGGGGCCGGAAACCTATCCCACATGGTCGACGCCGTGAACCTCGGGCACGCAAGCGCGGTGCTGGCGGCCTCGATATTCCACTTCGGAACCTACACTATAAGCCAGGCCAAGGACGCCATGGCCGCCGCCGGGCTGCCGGCAAGGAGGGTTTGAACTATGGGCTGGACGACAAAGGATTCCGAAAGGCTCTACGGCATTCCCAACTGGGGCATGGGGCATTTCTCCGTCTCGAAAAAGGGAACCATGCAGGTGCGCCCGTTTTGCGACGACCGCTCGATAGACCTGGCGGAAGTGGTGAAGGAGGCCAAGTCAATGGGCCTCAAGCCGCCGCTTACGATACGCATACAGGACCTGCTGCACGCGCGCGTCAAGCGCCTCAACGAGGCATTCCAGACCGCCATAGAGGAGGAGGACTACGCGGGCCGCTACCGGGGGGTGTTCCCGATAAAGACAAACCAGCTCCGGGAGGTGGTCGAGGAAATTCTGGACGAGGGCAGGAAGTACCACTACGGCATAGAGGCCGGAAGCAAGGCTGAGCTGATGCTGGCCCTGGCCATGCACGACGACCCGGAGTCGCTCCTCATCTGCAACGGCTACAAGGATTTGGAATACATACAGCTCGCCCTCAACGGCGTCAAGCTCGGCAAGAAGGTGTTCATAGTAATAGAGCAGCTCTCCGACGTGGACGACGTAATAAGGCTGGCCCAGAAGGAGGGGGTCGTCCCCAACATCGGAATCAGGGTGAAACTTGGAATCTCGGGCGAGGGCATGTGGGCCTCGTCGGTCGGCGAGAACGCGAAGTTCGGGCTGTTCCCGACGGAGATAGTCCAGGCGCTCGCAAAGTTCAAAAGGGCGCGCATGAAGGAGGCGGTAAAGCTCATCCACTTCCACGTGGGAAGCCAAGTCCCCAACATCGCCACAATAAAAAACGCCGTGGCCGAAGCCGCGCGCTACTACTGCGAATTCCACCGCATGGGCTTCAACGTCCGCTACATAGACTGCGGCGGAGGGCTAGGCATAGACTACGACGGCTCGCGCTCAAACTACGACTCCTCCACAAACTACTCCCTCGAAGAATACGCCCGCGCGATAGTTTACGGCATAAAGAGCGTCTGCGATTCGGCCGACGCGCCGCATCCCAACATCATAACCGAAAGCGGCCGGGCCGTGGTGGCCCCGCACTCGATACTCGTCCTGGAGGTTTTCGACACCATTCAGAAGACCCCGGACGCAAAGAACCTGACAGTCAAAAAGAACTCCCACCAGGTTATAAAGGACCTCGCGCACATACTGGACGAAAAGAAGTCCTACTCCTCCAGCCTTGAGCGCTTCCTAGACGCAAGCGAGCTGAAAAAGGAGGCCCACACCCTGTTCACCCACGGCATACTGAAGCTGGAGGACAAGGCCCTCGCCGAAAACCTGTTCTGGGCCGTCTGCCGCGACGTCAAGGCCGACATCTCGGGCTCCGCAAACATCCCCGAGGACCTTGAGAAGCTGGAGGAGGTGCTCGCCGCCCAGTACATAGGCAACTTCTCCGTCTTCCAGTCGCTTCTCGACCACTGGGCGCTAAAGCAGCTCTTCCCCGTAGTCCCCATCCAGAGGCTCGACGAAAAGCCCGACGTGAACACCACAATAGTCGACATAACCTGCGACTCCGACGGCAAGATAAACAAATTCATAGACCTGGAGGACGAGCGCGACACCCTCCCCCTGCATTCGCTGGGCAAAAACGAGACCTACTACGTAGGCGTGTTCCTCGTCGGGGCGTACCAGGACATAATGGGCGACCAGCACAACCTCTTCGGCCGCGTCGACGAAGTCCACGTGTTTTTGGAGGACGACGAGGAGGACGGCTTCTATGTCGAGGAGGCCATAGACGGCTCGACCATCTCGGACGTCCTGCCGCAGATACAGTACAAGGATGAAATACTCTCCCGCCTCATGAAAAAGGCCGTGGACGCTGCCATAAAGGCCGACAAGATAAAGCCGCGCGAGGGTGTCAAGATGCTGGCGCACTATAACAGGGTTCTGAAGGGCAGCACCTACTTAAAGTAGTTCGGGGGGCATCCCGCAAATCTCAAGAAAACCGCGCGGTACGCCGCGCGTTTTTTTTGCGAAAAGCCCGGCGCCCCGACGCGCGGAAAGTCCGCGCAGAGCCACTCCAAAGCGGCATGCTCCCGCTGCGGCGCAGGCCGTCCGCCGCCGCGCGGGCCCGCTCAATGAGGCGGAAGCGCTCCCCCAGCCCGGCCCAACGGCCCGGCGCGCGCCGCCAGGCCGCAAAAAGGGTACTATATTGTGCTGTTCTTATTCGCCGCAGAAATTCTATTGACAAGACGCAAACTGCGGAGCATAGTGGGAAATCTAAAAACTTTCTATATCCGCCGTTTTGGCGGGAATTGTCTTTAAGTCTTTGCCGAAAGGTACGATTTATTCGCTCCTTTTGGCATCAACATAAAATATAGGGGGAATCATTGTATGAGTAAAATATCAAGAAGGAACTTCTTGGCGAAGGCGGCTGGTGCCGCGGCGGCGGGCGTATTCATGCCCACGCTCATTCCGTCGAGCGCCTTGGGAAAAGGCAAGACGGTAGCGCCAAGCAACAGGATAAACGTCGGCGTGGTCGGCAACGGCCTGCAGTCCAACGGGCACAGGAACTCGTTTGCCGACAGGGCCGAAACGCAGGTTATCGCAGTCTGCGACGTGAACGAAACCGTTCTGAACCGCGTCCAGAAGGACGTTGAAGCGCGTTCCGCGCGCCGCAACAACCTCACGGACTACAAGGGCTGCGACAAGTATATCGACTACCAGGAACTTATCGACCGCGACGACATCGACGCGGTGGTTGTGGCCACGCCCGACCACTGGCACGTCGCCCAGGCCCTTTACGCCATCAACCGCGGCAAGGCCGTCTATTGCGAAAAGCCCCTCACCCTCACCATCGAAGAGGGCAGGATACTCTCCGACGCCGTAAAGCGCAACAAGGGCATCCTTCAGGTCGGCTCGCAGCAGCGCTCCGAATGGCAGTTCCGCCAGGCCGCGCAGATAGTCCGCAACGGCCTCATCGGCGAAATCAAGGAAATCTACACCGGCATCGGCGAATTCCCGCCCCCGATGGAGCTTCCCGAAGAGCCGATTCCCGACGGATTCCATTACGACAAGTGGCTCGGCGCGACCCCGTGGCGCCCGTACAACTCCGAGCGCGTCAAGGGCAACTTCGGCGGCGGCTGGCGCAGGTTCTGGGAATACGGCGAACGCAAGGAGGGCGACTGGGGAGCGCACCACTTCGACATCATCCAGTGGGCCCTCGGCATGGACGATTCCGGCCCGACGATGTTCTGCCCGCAGGGCACCGACGGCGCGCCCTGCCGCTTCTACCAGTATGAAAACGGCCCGCGCGTTTACGTCAACCCCCCGGGAAGCTTCAACGGCGGCACCAAAGGCCAGATGATACGCTTTGTCGGCACCAAGGGCGAAGTCAGGGTGAGCCGCGGCAACAAGATTTACTCCGACCCGCCGGAACTGGCCAGGAGCGCGATGAAAAGCGGCACCGTCCGCCTGCATCCCGTCACCAGCCACCACAACGACTGGCTCGAAGCCATAAAGACCGGCCGCGACCCGATATGCACTGCGGAAATCGGGCACCGCACTGCGACCATATGCCACCTCTCGGCAATGGCGCTGCGTCTCAACAGGACCATAAACTGGGATCCGAAGAAGGAAGCCATAATCGGCGACGAACAGGCGAACTCCATGGTGAGCCGCCCGCGCCGCGCACCCTACTACCTCGGAGCTTAACAGGAAAGGCCTCAACACATGACATTCGCAAAGAAAAGCATAGCCGTGCTGGCGGCGCTGGCCGCCGGCGTCTGCTTCGCGGAAAACTACTCCGAAATCGTTTCGGAGGCCGTGAAGGGCCTGAACGCCGAAAAGGGCGACTTCGGGGCCTACGAACGCAATTATAAGAAGGCCGGAGAGGCGGTTGCCGCCGCCTCCAAGGCCGGCGCCCCCGACAGCAAGGACAGGGTGGACTTCTCGAAGGCCGTCTGCGCCGAGCTTTCAAAAGCCAAGGAAAAGACCGAGAAGGTTTTCCTCATCTCCCTCCTGCAAATGACCGGCGGGGAAGAGTCGCTTTCGACGCTCGAAAAGCTCCTTTCCGACAAGGACAAGGACATTCAGGACGCCGCCCGCATGGCCCTTGAAAAGAACTCGTCGCCCAAGGCTTCGAAGATACTCACGGCCCGCGTGACCTCCCAGAAGGACAGCGCCCTGGTTTCCGGCCTCGTCAACTCGCTCGCAGAGCGCGGAGACAGCGTCGACTTCGTAAACAAGGCAAAGAAGGCCAAGGACAAGAACATCGTCAACGCCGCCAACAAGCAGGGCGGCACATGGCAGGTTCTCGAATTCGCCTCCTTCTACGACCAGTTTTCGAAAAAGCCCTCCAAGGAGCTGGCCTCCAAGGCCATATCCAACGGCTGCGACAGGGCCTTCGTCCTCGTCGCCCCGTACGTGCTGGAAAAGCAGCCCGGCCTGATTTCCCAGTTCAGGAACCGCTTCAAAAACAGCGAAAACCCGACGAAGGCGTGGGTTCTCACCTCGCTCGCCGGCTGCAAGGGCAAGGAAGCCGTGAACTTCATGATTGAAGCCGGCAAGGAAGGCACCGAAGACTGCGTCCAGATGGCCGCATGCTACTCCCTCTCGACTGTCGGCGGCGAAGCCTCCGCCAAGGCCGTGTTCGACATCCTCAAAAACCCTGTGGACGACAAGAACAAGGTTCGCAACTGGGCCGAAAACGCGATAGCTGCGATGCCCGCCGACAAGGCCATAGACAAGTTCATCCTCGACAATGCCAAGAACAAGGACAGGGCGGCCCTCAGGCTCATCGCCTGCCGCGGCGTTTACGAGGGCCTTCCCTTGGTCATGGAATTCCTCGAAAAGAACGTCGAGCGCGGAGACTGCTGCTGGGTTCTAGAACAGATGGGCATGGATGACAACCTCGTCGGCCTCGCAGAAATTGCGATAACCCAGAACAATGACTACCTGATTGGCCGCATTGTTCCGGTGGCAAACCAGATATCCAAGCGCGTCGCCGACATCGAAGGCACGAACAAGAAGCTCGAAGCCCTCAAGGCCAAGGCGAACGACAAGGCAAAGACGGCTCTCGACAGGGCCATACTGCTCGTGGCAAATCGCGGGGAACTCCCCGAGAAGAAGCGCTGAGACGCGGCTTTAAAAAAATTCAAAACGCGGGGATTTTTCCCGCGTTTTTTTTTGCGGGAAATACATGCGGGCTAAATGCACGAATAAGGGCTGAAAAATATGCCAATCCGCTTTGAGGCGGACGGGGCCGGGTTCCTTTCATTTTAGAAATAAATCCCGCGAAGAACCGCCGACAGTCAAGAATGCTCGCCGCGCAAAACAGGCGGGTTCGCAGTCCAGGCCCCCTCTCCCCCTTCCCCGCAGGCATGCAAGTACGCCGCATCCGAAAAAGGCCGCAGTGTATCGCGCTGCAAGCTTTGAGGGGAAGAATCGAACGCTTTAAGGAAAATGGCTCGATATTTGGATATTCCCGCATCTTGCGGAACGCGGCTGCGGGCTAGGCCCATTATCATGGCAGACGGTATTATTTTCTCAGCCAAGCCCTGTTTTTTCCTCAAACGCCCGACTTTTTGCAGATTACCGGCCCGGAGGGCGATTTTCCCCTCAAAACCAAACCCGAAAGCTCAAACCGCCCGCAGCCTCCATGCTTCGGCGGCTTTCGGCGGATTCTGGCGGGCTTCGGCGGGTCCTCAAATTTTTTCAGTAAAATCGACATGCGCCGATGAGACTTGCCACCCGCCCTGCCCAGGCATAGGAATATTCTAAAAAAGCGAACCCCCACGGGCGGCACGGCTGCGGGAAGCTCCGCAAAAACGCGAATACCCGCCCCGCATTCAAAATCCCGCAATGCGGCAGGCCGGAAAGGCTGAATATCCCGGCAAAAAGATTTTGGAACCGGCACATCTTGAAATGCGCAGAAAGAAACGAAAACGCGGACATTTTTTCTTTGTAAGGCGGGCGGAAAACGGCATCATTTTCCCCAAATTCCGAAAATCAACGCATTCTGAAATCCTCACGCTGCGCCATATGGAAAGACACGCCCTGGAACCGTTTCTGCCGCCTGCCGCCGAGCTTTTAATGCTGGGCAGCTTTCCGCCGCCGCGCTCAAAGTGGTGCATGGACTTCTACTACCCGAACCCCATAAACGACATGTGGCGGATTTTCGGAATCGCATTTTTCAACGACCCAAACCGTTTTGTCCTCCCCGGGGGGAAGGGCTTTGACGCGGACGCAATCAGGGCCTTTCTCACCGAAAAGGGGATAGCCGTAGGCGACACGGCCAGGGCAGTGGTCAGGACAAACGGCAACGCCTCCGACAAATTTCTGGAAGTCGCAGAAAGGCTCGACCTCGCGGCGGTCCTCCCGAAAATCCCCCGCTGCCGGGCAGTGGCTGTAACCGGACAAAAGGCCCTCGAAACCTTCGCGGCCATCTCCGGCGCCGCAGCCCCGAAAATCGGCGATGCCTCCGAATTTGAATTTTCAGGCAGGAAGCTACTGCTTTTCAGAATGCCCTCCTCATCGCGCGCCTACCCGAAGCCGCTGGCCCAAAAAGCGGCAATTTATGCGGAAATGTTCAAAAAGCTGAACCTGCTCTGACTTTTTTACGATACAGATTCCGGCGGGCGGCGCCGGAGCGGAAAACGCGCGGCAAGCCGCATGCCGCCGCAATGCATTTATGGCAAGAAAAACCGTCAGAAACATAGGGCTGGTTGCCCACGACGGCATGAAGCAGGATCTGCTCGAGTGGGTCGTGTGGAATTCCGAGCGGCTGGCCGGGCACAAATTCTACTGCACGGGGACCACCGGCAGGCTGATACGCGAAGCCCTCGAAAAAAAGCATCCGGACGAGGAATGGGACATAACCCTGCTGAAATCCGGCCCCCTCGGCGGGGACCAGCAAATGGGCGCCCGCATGGTTGAGGGCAAGCTGGACTACCTGTTCTTCTTCACAGACCCGATGACGATGCAGCCGCACGACACCGACGTAAAGGCTCTGACGCGCCTCGCAGGCGTGGAAAACATAGTGCTTTGCTGCAACCGCTCCACCGCAGACCACATAATATCAAGCCCCCTATTCGACGACCCCGGCTACCGCCGCGCCCGCAAGGACTACTCGTCCTATTCCAGGCGTTTCGACAATGCCCCGGCAGACGGCGGCGGGGCGGCCTGAAAAACCGGCGGACCGCCAGGGGCGCATCACAGGCGCTCGAAGGCGCAGCCCGGGCAGCGCGCGGCGGCGTAGCGCTCGATGTAGGCCGCAGTCTCCGCAGAGAGTCGCGGGTCCTCCGCGGGATAGTCGTTATAGACTATCCTTTCAATCCTTACGCCGCGCGAAAGGCACGCGTCGATGCTGAGCAGCGCATGGTTTATGCTTCCGAGCTTCGCGCTTGCAACCAGGATGAGCGGCAGGGAGCGCATGGCCACATAGTCTATCGTGAGCATGTCCTCCGTCACGGGGACCATCAGGCCGCCCGCGCCCTCGATGAAAACCTCGTCGTAGCGGGATTCAAGAATTTCAGTGCAGCGGGCAATCCTTTCAGGGTCGATTTCAACGCCCTCCATGCGCGCGGCAAGATGCGGGGAGGCGGGGAAGGCGAATACGTACGGGCACGTCGTCCCGTCCTCGTCCTCGGGCAGCAGAGGGACGCCCATTGCGGCGCGGTGGGCCTCGATATCCTCCGACACCCCCGCGCAGCCCGTCTGGACGAACTTCTGCGTGGCGACCCGAAGTCCCGACTCCGCCGCGCGCCGGGCGAGCGCCCCCGTCACGAAGGTCTTGCCGCACGAGGTGTCGATTCCGCTTACGAAATGCGCGCTCATTCCGCCGCCCCCTCCGCGCCGCGCGCGCCCACGAATTTGGAAATGAAGTAGGCCGGGCGGTATGTGAGGGTCACGCCCTTTTCGCCGGGGAAGAATTCGCGGTACTGGCGCGAGAAGTTCCTCAGCTTTGCGGGGGTCCAGAACTCGGCGAACGTCCCCTTGACGCCGGTTGAGCGCAGGTGGCGCAGAACGTCCTCCGGGGTGTCGAAGTCGAGCTTTATGGTTTCCGCCTCCGCGCACAAAAGCTCGAAGCCGGCGCGGTTTAAAAGCGACTCAACGCCGACGATTCCGACGTAGTTGAGGCCCTTGCCGCACAGGGAGCGCAGCTCGCGGAAGTTGTCCGGCAGGAACGTTGAAAACGCCATGACAGCCCCCGGGGCGCAAGACGCGGCGAGCTTTTCAAAAAATCCGTCCAGGCTCTCGAACCACTGGAAGCACGAGGCCGAAACGATGAGGTCCATGCCCGACGGCAGGTCCTGTATCTGGGCGTCGCCCTCGATGAAGTCCGGCGCGGGCCCCTCTATGAAAGTGCGGGCGTAGTCCAGCGAGCGGCGGCTCAAGTCGTTCAGGTGCCACTTGGCCCCCCTGAGGCGCGGCGCGAGCTCTGAGGTGAGAAACCCCGTGCCAACCCCGATTTCGAGGACGTTTTTCACGTCAGGCGCGGAAATCCTCTTTGCGGTGAGGGCGGCGAGGCGCGAGGCTATCCGCCTCTGGACGCGCGCGGCCTTCCCGTACTCCCCGAACGACTTTTCAAAAGACCTGCCGACATCCGGCGAATTTCTGAAGAGCTTCCAGATGCCGCCTGCGAGAAGGGCGGCGGGAAAATGCTCCCCGGAGACCGTCTCCAAGACCCCGCCCCATGCGGCGCGCATGTTTTTGAGGGGGAATATCCTGTCCCCCTTGGCGGCTATCGCGCGCGTCCAGTTGTCGGGGGATGCGCTGAAAGCCGGGAAGGCCGCCGCCAGCGAGGCGAGCTCCTCCCTGCACCGGGCGGCGTCCCTGCGGGGGGCCAGCCCTGCGCACTTTTTCATGTTCGCCGGGCCGAATACGCGGGCCAGAAACTTTTCCCGGCCCTCTTCCGAAAAATTTTCGAGCGTGGCCGAAAACACCGCAGACGGAATGCCGCGGGCGTCGTCAACCGGAAACGGCGAGCCGCAAAGGGCCGTGCGCGTCTTGGAGGCGGGAAGCCTGTCCATGAAATAGTCGGCCGCCCACACGCCGAAAGACCATGCGACGGTGTGGGTTTCAAAATATCCGAAAAGCTCGCGGGGCGGGTCGAAGTCGAGCGACGAATAGTCGTACAGCATGGCCACGTCGAAGTCTCCGAAATCCAGGCCCGAGAGCAGGTTTTCATCGCAGGCGAACCCGCCGAAAAATATCACGAGCCTGTCCGAGGCCCCCTTTTTTATCCATGAAATCTTCATAGTTTTTTCAATGCCCGGGCGAGGGCCGAGGCGCAAAACGCGACATCGTCCCCAGCCATGGCGTTCGTCAGGGAAAAGCGTATCCGCGAGGAGTTCGCGGGAACCGTCGGGGGGCGGACGCACGGGGCCCATACCCCCTCGCGCGCGAGCTCCGCCGAAACCTCTCCGGCGCGGACGGCCGAGCCTACCGGAGCCGGGGCAATCTGGGTGTCGCCGAGGATTTCCACCCCCTCTGCGGCGCACGCGGACCTGAAAGACCCCCACAGGGACTTGAGCCTCGCCCTCTCGGCGCGCATGCCGAGCATCTTGCGGAAGGCAAAAAGGGTCCACATGACGTTGACAGGCGGCATGGAAGTCGTGAATATAAGCGGCCTTGAGCGGTTCACGAGGAGTTTCTTGTCGTCCTCGGAGCATATGACGAAAGCGCCCTCGCCCGCGAGGGCCTTGCCGAGAGTGCACATGACATACGCGGCGCGCCCCAGCAGCCCCTCCGCCTCGCAAAGGCCAAGCCCGTTTTCGCCGAACACGCCGAAGCCGTGGGCCTCGTCGACATAGAGCATTGCGCCGAACTCGTCGCAGAGATCCGCAAGCTCACCCAGCGGCGCGCGGTCGCCGTCCATGCTGAACACGCTCTCGGTCGCGACAAAAACCCTGCCGAATTTGGCCCGGTTCTGCGAGAGGAGCCGCCGGAGGTGCCCTGCGTCGTTGTGGGCGAAGCGCATCCACCTGGCCTCGGAAAGCCTCAGGGCGTCTATTATGCTGGCGTGCGCCAGCCTGTCGGCCAGGATGAGGTCGCCCCTGCCGGCGAGGGCGGGGAGTATCCCGGTGTTTGCGTGGTAGCCGCTGCCGAACATCAGGCAGGCCCCGCCGAAGCGCGCCCCTATCTCGGCCTCGGCCCGCTCGTAGGCGGGATGGTTGCCGGAAAGCAGGCGGGAGCCGCCGCTGCCGAAGAGAAAATCCTGATTTTCGGAAAGGCTTTCGAGGAACTCCGCCTGCATGTCCGCGCGCGCGGAAATCCCCAGATAGTCGTTCGAGGCGAAGTTGAGCCGCGCGCGCCCCCCTGCAAAAACCCTCGCCCCGTCGGGCCGCGAAACGCGCAGCTCGCGGTACATGCCCGCAGCCTTCAGCCTCTCAAGCTCCTCATTCACCGGCGCACACCTCCATAACGGCCCCCACGGCCGCGTCGCAGAGCTTCTCCAGCTCGCCGTCCGAAACAATAAAAGGCGGCATGAGGTACACCAGCCGCCCAAACGGCCTTATCCACACGCCCCTCTTCACAAATTCGGCCTGCATGACGGCCATGTCCACGGGCTTTTTCGTCTCTATTACGCCTATCGCGCCGAGCACGCGCACGTCCGAAACCTGCTTGAAATTCCTTGCGCGCACGAGGCTGCCCTTCATGAGAGACTCAATCCTGCGCACTTCGTCGAGGTAGCCCGGGCGCGAGGCTATCGCGAGGCTCGCGTTGGCCGCCGCGCACGCGAGGGGGTTTGCCATGAATGTGGGCCCGTGCATGAATACCCCCGCAGGCCCCGACGACGCCGCAGCGGCGACTGCGGAAGTGCAGACTGTGGCGGCAAAGCTCATGTAGCCCCCTGTTATGGCCTTTCCCAGGCACATTATGTCGGGGCAGACGCCCGCGTGGGAGCAGGCGAACATCTCGCCGGTGCGGCCGAATCCGGTCGCGATTTCGTCGGCGATGAGGAGGACGCCGAACTCGTCGCAAAGCGCGCGCGCCCCCCTGAGAAATTCCGGGTGGTAGAAGCGCATGGCCCCGGCCCCCTGCACAATCGGCTCAAGTATCAGGGCCGCGATTTCGTCCGAGCCGGATTCAAGCGCCGCGCGCAGGCTGGAGAGGTCGGAGGGGTCCCATACGCCGTCGAATGCGGTGCGGGGGCTGTCGGTGAAAACCTGCGGGCGCAGGGCGCCGGAAAAGACCGAGTGCATCCCCGTCACGGGGTCGCACACCGACATTGCGTTCCAGGTGTCGCCGTGGTAGCCGCGCAGTATCGTGGCGAACCTGGTCTTGCGGGGGAAGCCCAGCGAATTCCAGTACTGGAGGGCCATCTTCATGGCGACCTCGACCGCCACCGAGCCGCTGTCGCAGAAAAACACGCGGGAAAGCGGCGCCGGAAGCATGCCGATGAGCCGCTCCGCAAGCTCGACTGCCGGCTCGTGGGTCAGCCCGCCGAACATGACGTGGCTCATCTTTTCAAGCTGGGCGGAAACCGCCGCATTTATCTCGGGATTATTGTAGCCGTGCACGACGGCCCACCAGGACGACATGCCGTCCACAAGCTCCCTGCCGTCCATGAGCCTTATGCGGGCCCCGCGCGCCGACTCCACCGGATACACGGGAAGGGGGTCCACGGCAGACGTGTAGGGATGCCAGACGTGCTCCCTGTCGAAGCTCAAAAGCTCGTCAATACTCATACCCCATCTCCGAAAACATTTCAAAGTCGTCCTTGAGCGACGCCCCGAGCGTCGTGAGCATGTCGCCGACTATCGCCGCGCTCACCCCGCTTTTCAGGGCCCGCCTCTGGAGGCCCGCCATCAGCGAGCGCCCGCCGGCAAAGCGTATCTGGGCGCGCGGGTTCACGAGCCTGAACACAGCAAAGGCCGCCAGTATCTCGCCGCCTGAAAGCGGGGCGGCGCCCTCGAGGGGGGTGCCCTTTATCGGGTTTAAGAGGTTTACGGGAATGGACGATGCACCTGCGTCGCGCAGGGCGCAGGCAAGCTCGGCCCTCTGCCTCGCGCTCTCGCCCATGCCGATAATCCCGCCGGAGCAGATTTCAAGGCCGCACTCCCGCGCCCAGGATATGGTGCGCAGCTTGTCGGCGATGGTGTGGGTTGTGCAGAGGCTTGGGAAAAACGACGGGGCCGTCTCGAGGTTGCAGTGGTAGCGCGTCATCCCAGCGTCGCGCAGGCGCATGAGCTGGGGCTTTGTGAGAAGCCCGAGCGAGCCGCACAGGCCGAGGCGGGTCTTTTCGCGCATCATGCGGTAGGCGGCGCACAGGGCGTCCACGTCGGCGTCCGACAGGGCCCGGCCGCTGGTGACCACGCTGAAGCGCCTCACCCCGGCGGCGTCGGAAGCCTCGGCCCCCTCCAGAATCCCCTCTGCGGGCATGAGCGGATAGACGGCCGCCCCCGTGCTGTTGTGCGCAGACTGGGCGCACCATTTGCAGTTTTCGGGACAGCGGCCGGAGCGGGCGTTTATTATGGAGCAGGTTTCCAGCCTGTTTTTGAAGAAGTGCGCGCGGACCCTGTCGGCCTCGGCGCAAAGCGGCGCGGGGTCCGCGGATGAGATGAGTTCGGCGGCCTCCTCAAAGGACACCGAGCCGCCCGCTATGATTCTGTCTGCGATGCTTTCCATATTGGAACCGGCTGTGCGGGAGGGCGCCCCAAGGGCCGCGCGCGCCCGCGTGATTCAAATGCGGCAAATGTCCTATTTTCCGCGCTAAAGCGCAAGTAAAAAAGCCCCGCGCCCCGCCGGGGGCCACGGGGTTAAAAAACGCGGGCCCGCGCCGATATTTCGCTTGAGTGGAGGCGGATTATATACAATCTGGTCATATAAAATTTCGGCCATGCGAGGCTTCAGCAAATCCAAACGCCGCGCCGCGCCCATGAACGGGGCGGAGAAGGCGGCGCGCGGCCCAACCGGCGCCCCTCGGGGCGCCTGAAAAAACGCGAAAAACGCACATGCCGCACCCCGCCGCCATATTATCCCTGTCTCTTATACACATCTGACGCTGCCGACGAAGCTA
>URJJ01000024.1 GCA_900548185.1 uncultured Opitutales bacterium | reverse complement strand
GATCTACACTTCTAGCTTCGTCGGCAGCGTCAGATGTGTATAAGAGACAGCCCCGTCGAGAACCCCGGATTTTGCGGGCAGCCGCCCCATGCGCAAAATGGGCGCCGCATTCCCCGGGGCGCGCCCCACTGCCGCAGACAAATCCGGAACCGGCTGCCTGGCGTGCGCGGAAACATGCCCCCGGCGCGGGGTGGAGCCGCGCGCGGCAAGGGGCGCCCGCAAAAAAATCCCGACAGCAGGGCTGAAATTACAGTTGAACCGCGCAGACGGGCCCGCTTTAATTTCCCCCAAATGGGACGCACATTCATAACGGGGGCTGCGGGAAATCTGGGAGGCATCCTCGCGCAAAGCATGGCAAGAGACGGGGACGGGCTGAGGCTTGGCATCCACAAGAAGGGGCTCCGCGCGGGGCTTGAAAACATGGAAAACGTGGAAACTGCCCAAATCGACCTCGGCCGCCCCGAAACGCTGGAGGGGGCTTTCCGCAACATAGACTGCATTGTGCATTTTGCGGGCGTCCTTTTCATGGCAAATCCGGAAAAGTTCCTCCCCGTGACAAACGCGCAGTATTTCAAAAACCTCCTCGAAGCCGCATCGAAGGCGGGGGTAAAAAGGGTGGTCCTGATAAGTTTTCCGCACGTTGAGGGGGAAACGACCCCGCAAAACCCCGCGCGGGGAAGGCTGGACGCCTCCCCCGAATCCGTCCATGCGCGCACGCGGCTCGAAGAGGAGAGGGAGCTTTTCAAGTTTGCCGAAAAATTCAAATTTGAGGGGGTCTCGCTGCGCCTGGGCATGGTTTACGGGCGCGGCATACTCATGATTGACGCGGCCCGCTTTTTTGCGAAATGGCGGATGCTCGGCATCTGGAAAAAGCCGAATTACATCCACCTCGTTTCAATATGCGACTTCCTCTCCGCGACAAAGGCGGCCGTCCGCAAGCCCGGCATCTGCGGAATATACCACATCGGCGACGACGGCATACAGACCCTGCGCGAATTTCTGGACGCGGCCTGCGACAAGTGGCGCCTCCCGCGCCCCCGGACCATGCCGGCAGGCGCGATACGCCTGGCAGCCTCCGCATTTGAAGCGTTTTCGCGGCTGACCGGGATGAAGAGCCCGCTTACAAACGACTTCATCACAATCGGAATGTCGTCGTACTACGGGGACACGAACCGCATGAAAAGCGAACTTGTAAGCAGGCTGAAATACCCGACATTTAAAGACGGCATAAACACCCTTTAAGCCCGCCCCGAAAACGCGCCGTCAAAGAACCCGCCCCTCAGACAAACCCGGCTCAAGATATAAAAAACGCGAAACCGCCCCGGATTGAAGCCCCACAAAAAGCGAATGAAAAAAGGGACTGACATAGATTAGAGTGCCGCAAAATAGAGGAAAAATCAGGCGGCGTTGCGCGGCAACTTAATCGGGCATTCCCTCTCCGGGCAAAATTTCATCTCCCCCAATCCGCTTTCCGTCCCCCTGTCTATGCCACCCCCCAAAAAAAGACAATCAAATCTACTCTAGATTATACTAACCCAACCATACTCTTGATTGTCTCCACCCAGCCATTGCCGCCAGGCAATGCGTAAGACAAACTCACAGCCGCTCGGACTCGGGCGGCGCACGCCGTATCAAGATGCGCAAGCATCTTAGATCCAACGAAACGTTGGTCTTAGATTAAACGGAACGTTTACTTATTAAAAAAGACTATAAAATACACTTTTGATTGTCTCCACCCAGCCATTGCCGCCGGGCAATGCGGAAAGATAAACCCATAGCCGCCCGGACTCGGGCGGCGCACACCGTTTCAAGATGCGCAAGCATCTTAGATTAAACGGAACGTTTATGTTTAGCGGGGGGCCAAATGCAGGGGGCGGTTTTTGAGAACGCTTGAGCGCACATGATGCACGCGGCGGGCGGGCGCGGGGGCGTCTGAAGCGCAGGGGGCGGCGCATGGGGCCGGGCGTCGGCCGACACCGAGGCTTGCGGCCTTTTCAAACGAGGCGTTGTCGAGTGCGTAAACCGAGCAGAGCCCGGCGCGCCCCGCAGCGGAAGCGCGGGCCATGCAAGCGTCCGAAGCGCGGCGGAGGCTGTCGGCAAATTCGCGGGGGCCGGGGGCCATTGAGCCGTCGATACCCGAATAGCGGGCGTTTTCAATGATGTAGTCGCGCAGCTCGGCCAGGGCTGAAGCGCGCTTTTGCGGGTCGGACCATTCGGCGGAGGCTGCAAATTCGGACGTATAGCCCTCGCTGCCGCCGAGGACGGCTTCCAGCACTTTTAAAAGCTCGGCATCCCTTGCTCTCAAGGCCCCGTCGGGGATGTCCGCAAAGCCGAGGGAATACAAAATTTCGGGCACGACCCCGGGGGCGCAGGCGGCCTCCGCAAAGACGGAGTAGAAGCCGGCCTTGTCCGCGTCGGAGACTGCGACTGCGTAGGTGCCACGGCCGAAATCCGGGGAGGAGGAAGCCCACAGTTCGCACGGCGCGCCGGTTTCGCGCGGCTGGACAACCTTCAGCCAATAGGGATAGGAGGCCCCGTCGGGGTAGAATGCGCGCATTTCAAAAATCGCGCCCCCGTTGCGGCCAAGGCCGGAGACGGACACGACCTGGTTGAAGCCCACCTTGTTTACGTCGTCGCAATCGCCCTGGACGGAGTCGCAGAAGCGTCCGGCGATGGCGGTGCGGCTGAGCGAATCGCTGCGCGCGGCGAAGGCGCGGCAGTTTGTTATCACGACAGGCTCCTTCGCCCTGGCCGCAAACAGCGGTTCGGCCGCGATAGCTGCGGCCAGAATTGCCAGAAAAATCCTCATAATTTCCACGCCTTTTTTGTGAGTGTTAAAAATCCGCCCCTGACGGCGGGACGCGGACCAGCCGCATCAACGGATAGAGAGTCTGTATGGCGGGGCGCGCCTTTCAAGCATTTTTATCGGCCTACATTCGCGGGGACGAACACTTCGGGGACATGCCCGGGCGGACTGTTTGGCGCGGCGCATACGCTACCCGCACTCCCCGGAGGGGCGGCCGCCGCAATGTTTTCGGAACGCGGTAAAGCCAAGGCGGCGAAAAGTGCGCCCCCCCCGGGCGGGCTACTTTGCCTGTCCCCCGGCAGGGGCCTTTTTCGCGGGGGCGGCAATGCGCACCGACGAAGGCTGGGCGATTTTAAAAGACTTGTATTCGCCCATCTCCTGAAGGCCCACGGCGTCAGAGGCGGGGGCGAATACTATGGCGTCGGCCAAAGCCTTGGTTTCAAAGTCGAGGCGCGGCATCTTGGCGTAATCGAAGGCGACGATAATTCTGTCGGAATCGGAAAACGACAAAAATGCGCCGACTTTCTGCGGGGTTTCGGTAGCCGCGCTCCCGGTTGTTTCAAAGATTTCCGGAACGGACCCCGCCCTCGTCGGGAGGGAGAAGGAAAGGAGCATCTGAGAGCCGTCGCCCGATAGCAGGATCCCCTCGGGGGACGGATAGAAGATGCGCAAAAGCGGCGCCCCCTCGTAGTCGACCCCGCGCCTTTTGAAGAATACCTCGTCGAGCAAAAGCGGCGTCTTTCCTATGGGTTCGCCGTCGATACTGACGATGGCCCCGGACGGGTAGCTTTCAAGCCTCACAACCCTGGCGGCCGGGCTTAGGCTGAACGCGATTATGGCCATCATTACTGCGAGCACGAATATCGCGCTCAAGGTGTAGGTGAGTCCTTTGTGCTGCATATCTTGAAGAGTTTTTGACACGGCGCGCCCCCGCAGGGTTCCGCCTGGCGCAAAATATGCGCGGCAAGCGCGAAAATGGCGCGGCGCGCCGTATTTGTATGGATATTCGCCAAAATGCGCCCCCGCGTCAAGCGCCAAGAGTCCGGAATTCCCCCGCACGCCCGGAAAAAGCCCCCAAAAATGCGCCCAATTTATACAAAAATGTAACTTTCAGGCACAAATTTGAAGGCCGCAGAAAAAAAATTTTGACTAAGCAGACCCCTTGCGGGAAGCTCCACCGTCAATCGCAACAGGCGAAAACATCCAAACCATTATTATATAAGAATATGAACAGCTACGTAGCAAGGGTCTTGGAAGACCTCAACAGGAAGCAGCCCTGGGAAAAGGAATTCCTCCAGGCGGCCGAAGAAGTCCTATCCTCTTTGAGCCTCATACTCGAAAAGGACAAGAAATACGAGGAAAACAAGGTGCTCGAAAGAATGGTGGTCCCGGAGAGGGTCATACTCTTCCAGGTGCCGTGGTTCGACGACAAGGGCGTCCTTCACGTAAACCAGGGCTACCGCGTCCAGTTCAACAGCGCCATCGGCCCCTACAAGGGCGGCCTGCGCTTCCACCCCTCCGTCAACCTCGGCATACTCAAGTTCCTCGGCTTTGAGCAGGTGTTCAAGAACTCCCTCACCACGCTCCCGATGGGCGGCGGCAAGGGCGGCTCGGACTTCGACCCCAAGGGCAAGTCCGACAACGAGGTGCGCTCGTTCTGCCGCAGCTTCATGACCGAGCTCCAGCGCCACATCGGCCCGGACACCGACATCCCTGCGGGCGACATAGGCGTCGGCGGGCGCGAAATCGGCTTCCTCTTCGGCCAGTACAAGAGGATAAGGAACTCCTACGACAGCGTGCTCACCGGCAAGGGCCTCTCCTGGGGCGGCTCCCTCATTCGCCCGGAAGCGACGGGCTACGGCAACGTCTATTTCGCGCAGGAAATGCTCGCGACAAAGAACGACACCCTCGAAGGCAAGCGCGTCCTGGTTTCGGGCTCCGGCAACGTCGCCCAGTACACCGTTGAAAAGCTCATCCAGTGCGGCGCAAAGCCCCTTTCGATGTCCGACTCCAACGGCACCGTCATCGACGAGGACGGCTTCGACGCCGAAAAGCTCGCGTTTGTCATGGACCTCAAGAACAACAGGCGCGGCAGGATGAGCGAATACGTCAAGACCTTCAAGAACGCCAAATACGCAGAGGGCAAGCGCCCGTGGGGCCTCGTGAAGGCCGACATCGCCATGCCCTCCGCAACGCAGAACGAAATCGAGCTGGCCGACGCGAAGGCGCTGCTTGAAAACGGCTGCATGTGCGTTTCAGAAGGCGCGAACATGCCCTCGACAAACGATGCGATAAAGCTCTACGTCGAAAGCGGCATACACTACGGCCCGGCCAAGGCCGCGAACGCGGGCGGCGTCGCCACTTCCGGCCTCGAAATGTCCCAGAACGCAATACGCCTCGGCTGGTCGCGCGAGGAGGTTGACGAAAAGCTCCACAACATCATGCGCGCCATCCACAAGAACGCGGCGGAAGCGGCGGAAGAGGTGGGCACCCCCGGCAACCTCGTAAACGGCGCAAACATCGCCGGCTTCAAGAAGGTGGCCGACGCCATGATTGCCCAGAACGTCTGAGCGGCTCCGACGAAAAACCTGCGCCTTCCCCAGGGGGAGGCGCTTTTTTTTGCACAAGCGAACCGCGCGCGCCCGAACGCCCCAAACGGCGGAGCTTTAAACGGCGGGCCGCCCGGGATTGCGCGATATTGCCGGGCGCAAAAAGCCCTGAGGCCGGATTTTGCCCGCAGGAGCGATACCGGAAAAATTCCGCGCAGCGCAAGCGGGCCGGGCCGGAGCTTAAAACTTTCCGCCCGGGCGGGCAGCGCGCGGAAAGGCCCGCCCAAGGCGGAAGCCTCCCTGGGCCAAAGCCGCAAAAATGCAGTGGAGGAGCGGCGTCGCCATTTTTTCCGCGCGGCGGGGACGGGCGGGGCTTCCGCGCCCATGCTTTTTAGCAGGCGATTTTAATATATTATATCTTGCGGAGCAAAGGCGGGGCCTCCATATAGTAGTGTCGAAAATGCGCTTCATAACGGCGCAAAGACTTCTAATATGGAAACCCTGCCATCCCCCCGCAAAGGACGTCCGCGCCTGGCCGACGTCGCAATCATCGCCATCCTCTGCATGGCGTTTTACTTCTCGCTGTCATTCACGCGCCCCCTGGCCAGCCCCGACGAGGGCAGGTACAGCGAAATCCCCAGGGAAATGGCAGAGACCGGGGACTGGGTGACGCCTCGCCTAAACGGCGTCCAGTACTTCTACAAGCCGCCGCTATTTTACTGGATGCAGGCCACCTCCATCGAGGCGTTCGGAGTAAACAGGATGTCGCTCAGGCTGCCAAATTCGGCGATGGCGGTGTTGGGAATCGTGCTGACCTACCTGGCGGCGGCGTGGACGTACGGGCGCAAAGCCGGCCTGTTTTCTGCGGCGGTGCTCGCCACGACGCTCTTTTACTACGCGATGGGCAACATCATAACCCTCGACATGACAGTTTCCGTATTCATAACCGGCGCGCTATTTTCGTTCATGCTCGCCTGGCGGGAGAGGGAGAGCGCGGCAAAGAGGGGGGCGTTCTGGATTTCGGCGTTCGCGTTTTCCGCGCTGGCGGTAATGACAAAGGGCCTCATAGGAATCCTGATTCCCGGGTGCGTGGCCTTCCTGTACCTCATGCTGACCGGCCCGGTTTCCTCGCTGAGGTCTGTCAGGAAAAGCGACCTTGCATGGTGGGCCGCAGGGCTTGCGGTATTCGCCGCAATAGCCGTTCCGTGGCACGTTCTGGCGGCGGCCGCAAACCCGCCGCTCGAAGGCGCCGAAGGGATGTTTTCAAAGAATCCCGAGGGCCAGGGCTTCGCCTGGTACTACTTCATAAACGAGCACTTCCTCCGCTACCTCGACGCCGAGACGAGCCACCGCTACCAGCCGTTCTGGTTTTTCTTCGCCTTCGCGCCAGTGGGGTTCATCCCGTGGATAGTCCTGCTGCCCAGGGCAGTGCGAAACGCCGCGGCGGGCGGATGGGCGAAGCTTAAGGCGTCCAATCCGGAATTCATATTCCTGTGCGTGTGGATAGCCTTTGTGCTGCTGTTTTTCTCGATTTCCAAGTCCAAGCTGCTGCCGTACATACTGCCGATATACCCGGCGCTTGCGGTGATTGTGGGAAGGCTGCTTGCAAAGGTGTGGGACGCCCCCGAAAAATACAGGCTCCGCCCCGAGGCGTACACCCTCGTCGGCCTCGGGCTCGCGGCCGCAGTCGCCGTTGTGCCGCTCTTTGCCCACTTTTCGGCAAAGGGAAAGATTCTGAACCCGGAAAGCGCCATGATATGCTTTGGGGCGCTCGGGATATTCCTGCTGTGCGGCTCGCTCGTGACGCTGTACTTCATACTGAAGCGCAGGCCGCACGCGGGAACGTTTTCACTGTTTGCGGCGATAGCGCTGTTTCTCTTCTGCTTCAACCCGCTCGGGAGCCACCTCCAGCGCCCGGACACCGAGGAGTTTGCAAAAATAATCATGCAGAAAGCCTCTCCCGAGGCGAAAATCATAGCGTCCGAATGCTACAACGAGGCCCAGGACCTTCCCGTATGGCTGGGGCGCGTGATAAGCGTTTACAAGGGCCCGACGGAGGAGCAGGCCTTCGGCTTCAACCGCGAGCGGGAAAAGCATGAGAGCCGCTATCTGGACGACGCGGAATTTTCGGAGGCCATGTCGAAATCCGAATGCTTCATCGTATTCCACCGCGAATCCTACAAGCGGGTCGCGGGGCGGCTGCCGGGCTCCGAACGCCTCAAAAAGCTCGCAGACCACGGCAAGCTCTCCCTCTACCACACCGAAAAGCCCGAATAGGAAATGCCACGGCAAAAACGCGAAGCGAAGCGGGAGAGCTTCTGGCTCAACCTCGGCCTGAACATCGTGCTGCCCGCCCTGATACTGACAAAGGCCGAAAAGTGGCTGGAGGCGTCCGGGGCGGTTGCGGAGGGCGCCGTGAAGCCCGTATGGTTTTTCGCGGCCGCCCTGTCCTTCCCGATGGCTTACGGGCTGTGGGACCTGCTTTCGAGGCGCAGGTGGAACATATTCTCCCTGTTCGGCGTGCTGAACGTGCTGCTGACAGGCACCGTCGGCCTGTTCGAGCTGTCGCGCGAATGGATGATAGCAAAGGAGGCCGGGGTGCCCGCAGCGCTGGGGCTTGCGGTGCTCGCTTCTGCATTCACGAAAAAGCCCCTCGCGCGCGCCCTGCTTTTCAACGACGCCCTGCTTGACGTGGACCTCGTGGCCGCCCGGGCCCGCGAGCGCGGCTCGGAGGCGGGCATCGCGTCGGCCTTCAAAAAGGCGACCGTCCTCGTTGCGGTGTCGTTTTTCCTGAGCGCCGCCATACAGTTCTTTCTGGCAAAAAGCATATTCACGGGACCGTCGAGCGGCGCGGAATTCAACGCGCAGGTGGGCAAAATGACCTGGGTTTCGTACCTGGCCGTGCTGGCGCCCTGCATGCTGGTGACGGCGGCCGCGATGTTCGGGGTCTTTTCCGACATAAAAAAGGCAACGGGCCTCGGGATGGAGGAAATGCTGGCCCCCGAGCTGCGCGGCGGACGGGACGGGACGCCCGGAAGCTGACGCGCCGCCAGGCGGGGCCGCTCTATTTTACTTTACAAAAATTTCCGGCCTGATAGAAAGTTCGGATTATTATTACATCGGGCGCGTCCGGGCTTCCCGGGCGCGCGCCGCCAATTTTACAAAAAACCATAATATGAAAAACTACGTATTCTCATCAGAATCGGTTGGCGAAGGCCACCCAGACAAAGTGGCCGACTACATTTCAGACAGCGTGCTCGACGCCTGCCTCGAACAGGATCCGGCGAGCCGCGTGGCCTGCGAGACGCTCGTAAAGAGCAACTGCGTCGTCCTCGCCGGCGAAATCACCACAAAGGCCGTGCTCGACTACGAAAAGATAGTGCGCCAGGCGATACGCGAAATCGGATACACAAACGACGACGACGTGTTCCACGCCGACAAGGTTTTCGTGACAAACCTCCTCACCAAGCAGTCGCCCGACATAGCCCAGGGCGTCGATGCGCGCAAGGCGAAGGGCAAAAAGACCGCCGAGCAGGGCGCGGGCGACCAGGGCATAATGTTCGGCTACGCCACAAACGAAACCCCCGAGCTCATGCCCGCCCCGGTCATGTTCGCCCACAGGATACTTACGGAGCTTGCAAAGCAGCGCAAGGGCAAGGGCCCCAAGTGGCTGCGCCCCGACTGCAAAAGCCAGGTGGCCGTCGAATACAGGGACGGCAAGCCGGCGCGCATCGAAAACGTCGTTATATCCACGCAGCACTCCGCGGACGCAAGCCATGACGAAATTGAAAAGTACATGGTCGAAAAAATCATAAGGAAGGTGCTGCCCAAAAAGCTGATAGACTCCGGGACGCAGTTTCTGATAAACCCCACGGGCAAGTTCGTAGTGGGCGGCCCCCAGGGCGACTCCGGTCTTACCGGGCGCAAGATAATCGTCGACTCCTACGGCGGCATGGGGCGCCACGGCGGCGGGGCCTTCTCCGGCAAGGACCCCTCCAAGGTCGACCGCTCGGCGGCATACATGTGCCGCTGGGTGGCAAAGAACATCGTCGCAGCCGGCCTCGCCGACTCCTGCGAAATACAGGCCGCATACGCCATCGGCTACCCGCATCCGCTTTCCATTGCAATCGAAACCTTCGGAACCGGCAGGGTTCCCGAGGAAAAGCTCGTGGAGGCGGTGAAGAAGGTGTTCTCCTTCAAGCCGGCCGACATCATAAGCCAGCTCGGCCTCCTCGCCCCCATTTACAGGAAAACCACGAACTACGGCCACTTCACAAAGAAGGACCTCCCGTGGGAAAACACCGACAAGGCCGCCGAACTCAAGGCCGCCGCAAAAATGAGCTGACGGGCCATGAGCGAATTCAAAGACTACAAGGTGGCCGACATTTCCCTGGCCGACTTCGGGCGCAGGGAGCTGGACGTGGCCGAGCACGAAATGCCCGGCCTCATGGCAATACGCAAAAAGTACTCGCCCGAACAGCCCCTCAAGGGCGTGCGCATAAGCGGCTCGCTGCACATGACAATCCAGACGGCGGTGCTCATCGAGACCCTCAAGAGCCTCGGGGCCGACGTCCGCTGGGCGAGCTGCAACATATTCTCGACGCAGGACCACGCCGCTGCGGCAATCGCAAAAGGCGGAACCCCGGTTTTCGCCTGGAAGGGCGAGACGCTCGAAGAATACTGGGACTGCACCTACCGCGCCCTCACATGGCCCGACGGCAGCGGCCCCCAGCTAATCGTGGACGACGGCGGGGACGCTACGCTGCTCATCCACAAGGGCGTGGAGCTTGAAAACGGCTCCAAGTGGGTGGACTCCCCGAGCGAAAGCCATGAGGAGGAGGTCATAAAGGCGCTTCTAAAGCGCGTCCACGCGGAGGACGCCAGCCACTGGCACAAGGTTGCCGCCGAAATGAAGGGGGTCTCGGAAGAGACCACGACGGGCGTGCACAGGCTTTACCGCATGGTCGAGGAGGGGCGCCTGCTCTTCCCCGCAATCAACGTCAACGACTCCGTCACAAAGAGCAAGTTCGACAACCTCTACGGCTGCCGCGAATCCCTCGTGGACGGGATAAAGCGCGCAACCGACGTCATGATAGCAGGCAAGGTCGCAGTAGTTTGCGGATACGGCGACGTCGGCAAGGGGTGCGTCCAGGCGCTCAAGGGCCTCGGCGCCACAATAATGGTGACAGAAGTGGACCCCATATGCGCGCTCCAGGCCGCAATGGAGGGCTACCGCGTGGTGACTGTCGAGGAAACCCTGGGAGTGGCCGACATCTACGTCACCACAACCGGCAACTGCAAGATTATAACAATCGAGCACATGCAGAAGATGCGCGACCAGGCCATAGTCTGCAACATAGGGCACTTCGACAACGAAATTGAAGTCCACAAGCTCGAGACGTTTCCGGGCATAGAGCGGTTGCGCATAAAGCCGCAGGTGGACAAGTACACGTTTCCCGGTGGGAAGAGCCTCTATCTTTTGGCGGAGGGCCGGCTGGTGAATCTTGGGTGCGCGACGGGTCATCCGTCGTTTGTGATGAGCAATTCCTTTGCGAACCAGACGCTTGCGCAGATAGACCTCTGGAAGAACCGCGGCAAGTACGAGAACCGGGTGTACACGCTTCCCAAGCGTCTGGACGAGGAGGTTGCGCGCCTTCATCTTGAAAGGATAGGCGCGCATCTTACGACGCTCACAAAGGAGCAGGCCGAGTATATCGGGGTTCCGGTCGAGGGGCCTTACAAGAGCGACATATACCGCTACTAGGGCCGCCCGAAAGCCCCGCCGTTTGGCGGGGTTTTTTGCTGTTTTATGAGCAGCATCGGGTTTTCAAACATGGAGAGCTTCAGCGAGGCCCGCTCCGGGAACTTGAATGCGAAAAACGCCGCGTTTGCGGGCGAGAGGATGCGGAAGAGCCGTTCGGGCTGTTCGCCGCGCATGGCGGACATGTCGGCGATTGCCTGGGCGCCCTCCCCTATTCCGGAGGGCCAGTCCCCGTCGGAGGAGTCGCGGTAGCGCAGTGATTCGGAAAAGGTCGACCCTGAGGAATTGCCGAACCAGGCCCCGGTTGACGGGTCCCCGAACTCGGAGTCGAACTTGTCGAAAGTCTTTGCCGCCAGCCGGAGGTACTCCCCTTCCCCCGTTGCGAAATAGGCGTCCAGCCATCCCCTTATGAGGAGAGCGCAGTCGAGCGCCGCGGCCTCGGACCTTCCGCTGCGGCCGCCTGCGAAACGGAGCAGGGCCGGGGTGATGCTCTTTTCGTCCATCTTTTCCCTTACGGCCTCCGAAAGCTTCCACAGGGCGTCTGCGTACCCATCTGCCCCAAGGGCCGCGGCCCTGGCAAAAAGGCTCATCATGAGGGCGTTTTCGCGCATGGAGGCGTTCCCCTCTGCGGGGAAAAACCCGTCCGCCCCGCGAAGCTTCTCAAATCCGTCCACCATCTCCAAAAAACGCCCGCGCGCATCGGGAAACCCTCCGGCAAGGGCATATTCCGAAAACGCACGGGCCACGAGCATGCGCTGGTGCAGCTTCGCGCTGCGGCTCAACGCGCCTTCTATCGCCGCGTACGCCTCTAACGCTACCTCGCGGGCGGCAGGGTTTTCATGCTGGGAAAGCCTGGCGGCAAGCCTCGCGTTTTCCGTGAGAAGCGCCGCGGAATCGCGCCAGTTTCCGGCCGCGAAAAATATGCGCAGGTTCGCAAGCTCGGCAAGCCCCGCGCCGCCTCCTGTAAAGAAATTCGGGATGTCGGTCAGCCTCGGGTCGGAGCCTGATATGCGCACGGCTATCCTTATGCCGCTCTTGACCTCGGCCCTGTTTTTCGCATAAGCGGTCAGCGCGCCCGAAAGCCGCCGCAAATCGAGGACTTCGCCGCCCGCCCCCCCGGACGGCGAGGCCCATATGGAAATGGGAAACCCCCTTGGGGAGAGTATGCCGGCCGAAGCTTCCCCCGGCGCGCTGGAGCGGGCGAAAATCCGGCGCAGGGCCTCATAGTCGGCCGGATATGCGGCGGGATTGAGCTCGGTTGAGATGAAGTGGCTCTGAAGTATCGCCTTTGTCCTCCCGGACATTTTGCGCAGAGGCGCGCCGGATACGGAAAAATATATCAGCTTGTCGCACTTCCTCGCTGCGGCGAGCGCGCCGCGGCCCCACTCCTCGGAGCACCGCCGCCCGCCGGGGCCTTCCCGCGCGGAATCCCTGTTCGTGTAGGCGACGTACGCAAAATACACGCTGAGCGCGGCAAACACGGCCGCCAGCAGCTTGCGGAGGCGGTTCATAGCCTTGCAAACGGCGCCGGGCGCAGACCGGCCGCGCAGGGCGGCCTGATTCCCCCCCGCAGCGCGCAGATTTCAAACTGAAAAAACGGAATTCCCATCGAAAGACCCCCAAGGCACACGCTTAGCCGCGCAGTCGGGCGCAGCTTCTGACAAAAAGAGACAGGCCCAAAAGATAAAAGTGCCAAAATTATTGCCGGATTCCCCTCCCGCCTGCCGACGGCCCCTCCCTTGCGGCAAAAAATGCGGCGCAGACCGACATGGAAAAGCAGGCCGCAACGCCGCTTTTCATGACGCATCCGCCCAGCGACGCGGGGGCGAATCCGGCCGCGTAAGCCGACGCGTACTCCTCCGGCGAGAGGTCCCCCTCCGGCCCCACCAGCACGCATGCCGACGGGGACGACGCAGCTTCCGCCTCCAATGCCGAAAGCAGCGGGCGCGGGCTTTCCGCATCCAAAGATGCCACGATTCTAACGCAATCCCGCCCCAGAACTTCCCCTGCGGAAGCCATGAATCCTGCAAATGAAAGCGGAGCGCAGATTTCAGGGAAATCGAAATTGGCCGACTGCTTTACAGATTCAACAATCCTCGCCCGCCACTTTGCGGCCTTCGCTTCCGCCTCCGCCCCGGAAAGGCGGACGACGCACCTCTCGGAAATCACGGGGACTATTTTGCGGACCCCAATCTGGACGGACGCCGAAATGATGTCCTCAAAAACCCCGCCCTTCGGCATACACTGGGCAAGCACCGCGCCGCCGCCGGCCCTCCCGGGGCGCAGGGCTTCCAGGGCGCGGAGTTCGGCGCAGCGGGCGGAAGCCGCCTCGACCTCGCAGCGCATGACGGCCCCGCCGAGGTCGAAAACGTCCGCGATGTCGCCCTTTCTCGCCCTGAGCGCGCCGCACAAATGCCTGCTCTCCTCCGGAGAAAGCCGAATCTTCCCGCCGGGAGCCGCCCCCTTCAAATCCTCAAAATACGCCCTGAAACCTGCCATATGGGCTGAAATCTCGCACAATCCCCGCAGTTTTTCAATTACAATCGCTCGCGGGCGGTTCCGGCGACATTGCGGCTTGACTATTCCGGCCGGGCGCAAATTCTCTATCCAGAAAGGTTTCACATGGGCGGAATTTCAGATGCGGGCGAAGGCGGGGCGTTCTCCGGAAGGCGGATAGTCCTGGGGGTGTGCAGTTCAATCGCGGCTTACAAGGCGGCCGAGCTCGCCTCGCGCATGACAAAACTCGGGGCGGACGTGCGCACTGTAATGACAAAAAACGCCACAAAAATCATTTCCGAGCGAGTGTTTTCGACCCTCACGCGCAATCCCGTCGGGGTTGACATGTGGGAAAAAATCCCCGGCTGGAAACCCGAGCACATTTCGCTTGCGGAGTTCGCCGAACTCATAATTGTGGCCCCGGCCACGGCGAACACCATAGGCAACCTCGCAAACGGCCTCGCCCCGGACCTGCTCTCCTCCACCTGCCTGGCATCGCGCGCAAAGATGCTGATAGCGCCCGCCATGAACGACGCCATGTACGCCCACCCGGCCGTGCGCGCAAATATCGAAACCCTGAAGGGGCGCGGCGCGGCCTTCGTGGAGCCCGGCGACGGCCCGCTCGCGTGCGGCACGTGCGGCAGGGGAAGGCTTGCCGACACCGAAGACATACTCGCCGCAGCGCAAACCCTGCTGCAAAGCCTCTGAAATCCGTCCGGGAAACGCAATCAAACGCGGCAGCCCCTGCCATATGACGGCTAATCCGCCTGCAAAGCGCCCGGAAAAGCCGTCCGGAGCCGGAGGTTTTCCCCCGGCGAAACGGACAGTAAGTTTACCCCGAAATGGGCGCTAAGGCCGCTTCAGGCATCCCCCTGCGGGACTTTCATCCCGACTGCGGCATCCACTGCAAAATCGCCTCCCCCCTTTCCGGCCCGCGCCCCTGCCTTCAGCCAAAATCCCGGAATGCTGCGGAAGAAGCGGAGAGGAGGGAATCCCGCCGGGAGCATCTTATCCGCCCCGGCTGCAATGCGACGCATAAAATTGATGCGGGCCTGAAGGTTATGGGAAACCATAAAAAGCTCCGAAATCCTTAAAAAATAAGGGACTGGCGCAGATTATAATGCCCCGAAAAAAACGAAAAACCAGGCGGCGGCTCAGGCGGAATTTTTCCTCTCCGCGCAAATTCCCCCACCAATCCGCTTTCCGCTCCCTTATCTATGTCAGACAAAAAAACAAAGGGTCTGCGGGCGGATTGGCGCCCCGCATGACGATGGATGCGCGCCAGAAAACTTCGGGCCCTCCTTTTGGAAAATTCATAATCCGGGCGGAAAGATGACGCCAAAAAACACGCAAAAAAGGCCCCGGGGCAAGAGCCCGGAGCCTCCGCGAAAACCAAAAGCGGTCTGCCTAATCCTCGGCGGACGCCTGCGCGTCGTCGCCGCCCGAGGCGGAGGACTTTGCCTCCCCCAGCGCGGAACCGCCGACGACCTTCACCTTGTCCATGATTTCGCGGTGAATCTTCTCCGCCACTTCGGGGTTCTGCATGAGGTATGACTTCGCAGACTCCCTGCCCTGGCCTATGAGCTCGCCGTTATAGGAAATCCACGCGCCCTTCTTTTCCAGAATCTTGTTTTCGATGCCGAGATCTATCAGGCTTCCGGTGCGCGAAATGCCCTCGTTATACATGATGTCGAATTCGCATTCCGTAAAGGGCGGGGCCACCTTGTTTTTTACGACCTTGACCTTCGTGCGGTTGCCGACGACCTTGCCGGAGGTGTCCTTTATCTGGCCTATCCTGCGGATGTCCATGCGAATGGTTGCGAAGAACTTGAGCGCGCGGCCGCCGGGGGTGGTCTCGGGGCTTCCGAACATGACGCCTATCTTTTCGCGAATCTGGTTTGTGAAAATGCAGATGCAGGAAGTCCTGTTGATGGCGGCCGTCAGGCGGCGCATGGCCTGGCTCATCATGCGGGCCTGGAGCCCGACGGTGCTGTCGCCGAACTGGCCGTCGAGCTCGGTCTTGGAGACGAGGGCGGCGACGGAGTCGATGACGATGACGTCGATGGCCCCGCTGCGGATGAGGGTTTCTGCGATATTGAGGGCGTCCTCACCGCATTCAGGCTGGGAGACCATGAGGTTGTCGAGGTCAACGCCGACGACTTTGGCGTAGCGCGGGTCCAGCGCGTGCTCGACGTCGATGAAAACGGCCGTCCCGCCGCGCTTCTGGGCCTCCGCAATCACGGAGAGGCAAAGCGTGGTCTTGCCCGACGATTCCGGGCCGTAAATTTCGCATATCCTGCCGCGCGGAAGACCGCCCACGCCGAGGGCCAGGTCGATTGCAATCGACCCCGTGCTGACGGTTTCCACATTCATTTTCGTGGCGTCGCCCAGCCTTATGAGCGAACCCTCGCCAAACTGCTTGTTCACCGCGCTGAGCGCGAATTCGAGAGCCTTGTCGCCGCCCGCCTCAGGGGCCCCTGTAATCTTTTTTGCCATATCTTTAACGCTTTGTTTGTCCTTAAAAACTGATTTTTATTCGACAATAGCGTCGGCGAAAATTCTGTCCACCACAATAAAAAAATTTTTGGGCCGCGCGCGGGAAAGGGGTCGGAAGGCGGATTTTGCAATGGAATTTGCCCATGCGGGGCAGGAACTTAGCTCCCCCGCGTACTGCCCCGCACCCCCGGCGGCTTTTCAAAAAAATCCGCCGCAGGCCCGGAAGCTAGCGGTACACTGACCATTCCGGAACCTTCGCCGGGGCTTCGACCTTCAAAACCGCGCCCCCGGGCGGCGCGTCAAAAACCCGAACAAGCTCTCCGGCCGAGAGGTTTGCAACCCGCGCGGCGATTGCAGGGTCCGGGTGGCAGAATGATACGGAAACTGTTTTGCCGTCCGACGAGACCGACGCGGCCTTCGCAAATATCCGGACCGGCTCCATTCCGGGATAGGGGGCCCGGAAGGCGTCGGCCTCCGCCCCGTCCATGCCCGAAAACACCGCCCGGAAGAACTCCGGCCCGCCGAACGCCGCAGAAAGGGCGCCCGCGTCCAAAGCCTCCCCCGAAACGCCCAGGGACGCCCATGCGACAAAAAGCGGAAGCTCGGGGTCGGCCAGGCCGGCGGCGGCGCTCGATGAAAGTTCCGCAGCGCCGCGCGGGAACGGAGCCTCTTTAGCCTCACGCCCCTTTACGCGGCGGGAAAGCTCAAACGGCCGGGATGCGCCGCCGAATTCCAGCCTGCCGCGCATCCTTACGTTTTTTACCATTTCCGCCTCGGCCTCCACGCGCCCGGCCTTCGGGGCGGAAAAGCCGAACTTGAAAGCGGGCGCCGCGCCAGTGATATACGACACGCGCCGGATGCGCACCGGGGAATCTGAAATGGCGGCGCAGGCGATTTCAAAAATCCCCCAGCCTCCATTTCCCGAATTCATGCGAAGGGACATCTTTTCGCGCGCGCCGCCCCCCATATCAAGAAAGCCCTCATAGAAATCGTCCCCGCGCCGGCTGGCGCGCGAATCCCCCGACAGAACCATGCCGAACACGGCGCGCCTGTTTTCGCCCTCACGAAAGTCCGCCTGAATGCAATCGAAAGACTTCCCGCCATCCCCGGAGGGATGCAGGAAAAGCTTCGCGCCCCCATCCATCAGGATTTCCGCAGCCCCCTTGGAAAAGCGGACCTCCCTTATTTCATAAATGGCGCAGTCCATACCCCCGCCATCCTCCAGCGCCGCAAAAAACATTCCCCCCGCAGCACCCGGCCGGATAGAAAGCACCGCCTTCGGCATCTCGCCCTCAGTGCGCCAGGAGCATCCGGATGAGATGGCGGAAAAGAAAAGCCCTGCTGCGGGCCCGTCGCCGCCGGCTTCCGGCATCCCCGAAGCGGAACCATCCCCGGCCAAGTCTCTTTTGAAAGTTTCGGGAAGGCCGCTTGAAACCCGCCGGTTTGCAATTTCATAAAAACCGGCGTTTGAATCGGCATGGACCGCCCTGCCCATTGCTTCGGCCCCGCGGCAAGGGAAAAGCAGCGCAGAGCCGCAGTCCGCAGACGCCAGGGGCAGGACGGCAGAAACGGCAAAAAAAGAAATTTTCGCCCGCGAAAACGCGCGGCCGAGCGCGAAGTAAGCCGCCGAAAGCAAAATCCACGGGATGAGCGCCAACAAAACCATTTCGCCATACCACGACAAACCCGCCATGCCCCCCGAACTCCGGAAGTTTGAAAAGACGAAAATCCACGCAAATACGGGTATGGAAAGGAGGCCCCAAAAGAGAGCGGGCCATCCGGCGATTTTTTCAAACGGATTTAATAGTATCTTCAGCTTTTTCATATGGCGCTATATTTTGAATGAAGCGGGTTTCGGCTTTTCAGAACTCAAACCCCATCTCGTCCAAATCCTCGAGGCCCGACACATCTTTGCGCATGAGGCTCTTTTTGTCGTCAACTTGGAGCTTTCGCAGGTGTGCCCTGCCTATCCCGCGCTTCAAAATCTTGAAAATCCTCTGCCTGTAAAAACCCTCCGAGGCTCTGAATTTCATTCTGGCCGTCCCCAGCGTCATGCAGCCGGACGGGGAATAGGCGCTGAAAACGAACCGCAGGCCGGGGGCGGAGTCCATATATATGTCGCTTTCAACCAAAGCTATGCGAAATGTGTTCCACTCGGCGTCCCGGGCGGCGGCAGTGTGGGAGAGAAGCGGGCCGCTGAAAGCCTCCGCGCGATACTGGCGGCGCGACGGATTGTAGGAACCCTCCGGAAACGGCATCGGCTCCCCCACTTTCACATTCAAATTCAAATCTTTTGAAAGGCATTCCGCCATCCCGTTGGCGAGCTTCGCGGGGAAGCCGGCAACCGGGACAAGCATCACATCGGCCGCCGCGCCGTTTTCAGGCGGACGCGGCAAGTCCGCGATTGCGGGGCCGGAAGGGTCGGCGCGGCGAAAGTATGAAAAATTTTCCGGCGCGGCGAAATATATGGAGGCTGCAATCGCAAAAATAAAAAAGAGAAGGCAGGACAAAACGCCGCAGCCCGCCGCGCGCCTCCCCGCCGGGGAAGCCGCAGGGCCAAGGCCCGCCGCCGCCACTTCAACAGCTCCCGCAAGCCCCGAAAACTCCGCCTCCAAACGGCAGCCGCAAAGGTTTTCCGAGCATGGCAGGCAATAGATTGCGGCGCGGCGCCCGTCAAACGCGATTCCAATCCGGCGCGAAGCAAACTCGGGATTTTTGGAAAACTTTCGCAGAAGCGGCGCGCGGTATTCAAACTCCGCAAGGCTTTCGCAGTCCCTTGCAATCGCGTAGCCCCGCCGGGAGAGAAAGCTCCAGGCCGCAGCCCGGCAGGCGCCGGCGTCGCGGCAGGGGATGTCCGCCCTCAGACTGGAGGCCGCGATTGAGACCGCCCCGACGAGCCCGAAAAATTCGCTCTCCAAAAATCCGGCGGAAATTTCGCGCGGGATGCCCCCCAACTTGCAGTAAACCCTTGCGCAATTTCCGGAAAACGAAACCCCCATTGTCCGCGCTTCCCCCGGGCTTTCGCCGGAGGGGTCGGGAAAAAATTCAAATTCGGCGGCGTCCGGATTTTCCGAGGCTGCGCGGAAGCCGCGCCCAAGAAGAAATTCCCGCGCTGCGGCGCGGCAGGCGGCAAATCCGCGGGAGCAGCAGACTTCCGCCTCAAACAAAACGCCCCCTCTTGGAATGCCCCCGTTCATAAATTACATCCACACTATGGGGCAGTTCCGGCTTTTTCAAGCCAATAATGCTGCGCGCTGCGTCACGGCCGGGGCTTTGCATCCGCCCGGCTCACCAGCTCGACAGAGCACTCCACAACCCTGCGCGCCGCAACATCGTCCACCGTTATGCGCATGCCGATTTCGGGCAGGAAAAGCTTCTCGCCCTTTTCGGGGAAACGCCCGAGCATCTGGGTGACGAGGCCGCCGAAAGTGCTCACCTCGTCGTTGGAAAAATCGACATCAAGAAAGTCCTCCACGTTGTGTATGGCCGCAAGCCCGGAAACTTTGTACGTGTTTTTGCCCGTGCGGATGATTGAATTGGACTGGTCGTCGTACTCCTCCTTTATCTGGCCCACGATTTCCTCAAGGATGCCGTCGAGCGTGAGGATGCCGATGATGCCGCCGAACTCGTCCTCGACAAAGGCCATATGCAGCTCGTACTTGCGCAGTTTCGAGAGCGCGTCCAGAAGCGAGTCGTCGTGCTTCACGCGGATTATGCCGCGCTTGAGGGCCATGAGGTCGGGGGAGCCGCCGGAGTTCATGGCGCGGAAAATGTCCTTTATGTGGACTATGCCCAGGCAGTTGTCCAGGTTGCCGTCGCAGAGCGGGTAGCGCGTGTGGCCGCACTCCCTGGCGAGCTCCAGGTTCTCCCCCGCCGAGTCGCGTATGTCGAAATACTTTACCGCGTTGCGGGGGACCATGACGTCTGTGATGTCGAGTTCGGCGAGGCGTATCGAATTGCGGACGAGCTTCTTGGTGTAGGGCGTGAGCTCGTCGGACTCCTCCTCCTCCGCGCCGAGCTTTACAAGCACGTCTATGTGGTCGAACGAAGCCCCCTCCTCGGAAATCTTCCTGCCGAACACCTTCGCGGCCAGCGCGCGCGCCATGGCCTCAAACGGCCAGGCGGCCACGTAAAAAAGCATGAAGGGCCTCGAAAAGCGGCGCAAAGTCGGCGCGGGGCTGCGGGCGGAGCGGGCCGCAACGGGGAGGTCGCAGAACGCGTACTGGACAAACAGCGCCCCCGCGACAGACAGGCCGGCGCAGGCGCACGAAATCCAGAACCCGGCGTCGATTCCCGCGAGGGCGAGGGCCGAAGTCAGGCTTTTGAATATGCCGAAGACCGCAAGCATCAAAAAGAGCCGTATCCCGAGAACGCAGAAGGCGCCCACCTTTCTGGACCTCTCCAGAATCCTCAGCTCCAAACGCCCGAGGCCCTTCTTCTGCGCCCCGCCGGCCGCCTCAAAGCGCAATGCGCCCACCGAGTAGGAAACCGCGACAAACACCGCGTTTGCCGCAAACGAAAGCGACGCGACGCCGGCGCCTATTGCGAGGCCTGCAAGCGGAGAGGGCATCTTTCCCTACAAAAGCCGGGAGAACTCCGAGAGGAAGCGGTCGTTTTCAGCCTCCGTCCCGATGGTGATGCGCAGCCAGTCGGGCAGGCCGTAGCCCACGTTCGGGCGCACGATTACGCCGGCGCGCTGGAGCGCGTCAAACTTTTTAAGGGCGTCGGGAACCTTCACCATGATGAAGTTCCCGCCCTCGGAAATGTATTCGAGGCCGAGCTCCCCGAAGCGCTTTTCAATCTGGGCGCGCCCGGCCTTGTTGACGGCCCGGCTTTTTTCGTAGAATTCAAAGTCGTCAAGCGCGGCGGCGGCGCCCACCTGGGCGAGGGAATTCATGTTGAAAGGCTCGCGCACGCGGTTTATGAGGGCGGCCAGCTCCTCCGTGCAGTATCCGTAGCCCGCGCGGAGCCCCGCAAGGCCGTAGATTTTTGAGAAGGTGCGCAGGCCTATCGCGGGCCGGCCCTCGGCTATCAGGCCGCGGATGTCGACCTGCTCGTCCTGGAAGTCGCAGTAGGCTTCGTCGTAGCAGAAAACGACCCCTTCGGGAAGCGCGCGGACGAATTCCTCAATCTCCTTCTGCCCCGCGACGGTGCCGGTGGGGTTGTTCGGGTTTGCGACGAAAACCACCTTGGTCTTTTCGTCGACGGCGTCGAGGAGCATCTGGAAGTCGTACCTCAGCCCGGGCATGGGAACCTCCCTGCACTCCGCGCCCATGAGGAGGGTGGAAAGCTTGTAGACGATGAAGGAATGCACGCCGAAAACGGCGTTGTCTCCGGGGTTCAGCAGGGCGTGGGCGACAAGCTCTATCACCTCGTTTGAGCCGTTGCCGAACACGAGCTGCGAGGGGCTGAGCCCCATGCGGGCCGCCACCTTGCGGCCGAGGTCGTAGCAGCCACCGTCGGGGTAGTAATTGAGGCCGCCGAGGGCCTTTGAGACCGCCTCGACAGCCTTGGGCGAGGGGCCGAGGGGGTTTTCGTTCGACGCCATCTTGAGTATCCCGTCCGGGTCGAGCCCGAATTCGCGCGCCACGTACTCTATCGGCTTCCCCGCCTGGTAAACCGGCTGCTTGAGAACCGAAGGCCTTACTACATTTTCAATTTTCATACTTGGGCCGTGATTATCGCGTCGAATTTATTATTTGCAAGTTCAGATAAATTGTACAATCATTTTTGCCATGCAGATAATTTGTACGGGGGCCTCGGGACTGGTGGGGTCCAATTTTGTCGAGTCGGCGGTAAGGCGCGGGCACAAGGTCGCGGCCCTTTGCAATTCGTCGGATTTTGCGGCTCCGGCCGGGGTCGAAGTCGTGAGGACGGACCTCACCGACACGCGCGCGCTGGAGAGGCTCGTCATAGACCGCTTTCCCGACGCCATCGTAAACTGCGCGGCCATGTCCCGCCCGCTTGAAGTCGACGCCGACCCCGCGCGGGCGAACCTCATGAACGCCGTCATGCCGGAGCGCCTCGCGCAGCTCGCAAACCATGTGAGCGCAAGGCTCATACACCTTTCAACCGACATGGTGTTCGACGGCACGGCAGCCCCGTACAAAAATACCGACGTGCCCTCCCCCGCAAACCTGTACGGGCAGACCAAGCTTCTGGCGGAAAAGGCCGTGCTGAAATACGCGGCCCCGCTGTCGGTTGTCCTCAGAATTTCTCACGTGTGCGGCAACGGCCCGAGCGGCAGGCGCTCCTTCAACGAAAAGCTCTTCTCCACATGGGCCCAGGGCCGGAAAATAAGGCTAAACGACAACGAAATCAAGCGCTTCCTCTCGGCCGGGCGGCTCGCCGATCTGCTCGTGGAGCTCGCCGAACGCCCAAACATAAGCGGGATATACCACTACTGCGGCCTGGACTCCCTTTCCTACTACGAAGCGGGCGTCGGCATATGCGAATTTTTCGGCCTCGACCCCGAAAAGCACATAGAGCGCGCCTCGCTTCCCGAAAGGCGCGACTTTACCCTCGACATGTCGTGCCTGGCCGACAAGGTGAAAACCCCCTCGTCGCCCTTCAGCGAGCTGCTGCTTGAAATGAAGGTCCCGGACGCCTGCGCCCAGTGGTATGAAAATGAGACGGGCCGGAGGCAGGTGAAGCGCTACAAGCTCTGATTCTTCCAAAAAAACAAAAACCCATGCCGAAAGGCCACAGCATATGAATTTTATAAGGCAGGTTCTGGCAAGCTGCTGCGGAATGGCCGCCGGGTGCGGATGCGCGGCGTCGGCCATCATATTTTTCGTTTCAAGCCTCGCGGGGATTTCAACGGCGATAAACGGCGCAAGGCGCGCCGAACAGGCCCCGTTTTCAGGCGGCTTTCTGGTAGTCGACCTCTCCGCCCCAATCGCGGAGGCGCCAACTTCCACGGACAGGTTTTCCGCCCTGCTCCTCGACGGAGGAAAGGGCCTCAGCATATACGACGCATGCTCCAGAATAATTGAGGCGGCCTCCGACGACGCGGTTTCAGGCATAATCCTCAAAGGCTCGTTTTCGGGCTCCGGCACGACGCTCGCGCAGGCTTCGGAGCTCCGGGCGCATCTGGAATATTTCAGGGAGTCCGCAAAGCCGGTGTTCGCCTATCTCGAAAACCCGACGCTCAAGGACTACTATCTGGCAAGCGCCGCGACCGAGATTTTCATAAACCCCATGAGCGACTTCGAGTTCAGGGGCGTGGCGCTAAACGGCGTTTTTCTCGGCAACGCCCTGAAAAAGTACGGCGTGGACGCGCAAGTCATAAAGGCTGGGAAATACAAGAGCTTCGGCGAAACCTTCACCTCCGACAAAATGTCGCCGGAAAGCAGGGAGGCCGCAGCCGAAATAGCCTCCGGAATTTGGCGCAACATCCTCGAAAAAATTTCGTCAGCACGCGAAATCCCGCTGGAAGACCTGGAAGCGGCTGCGGACAAAAAGGGAATAATGACGGCTGAAGAGGCCGTGAAGGCGGGGTTTGCCGACGTCGCCGCATACCGCGACGAATTCATATCGAAAATGTCGGAAATCGCAGGCGACGACCCGTCCATCGGCTCATTCCGCCAGACCGACCTCCTGTCCTACCCTGCGGAGCAAAACGCGTTCGGCGGCGCAAAGCCAAGATTGGGCGACGCCATAGCAATCCTCTACCTTTCGGGCGAAATCGTGGACGGGTTCGCGCGGGAATCCGGCGCGGTGTCGTCAGAATTCTACTGCCCGCTCATACGCTCGCTGCGCGACGACGACGGGATAAGGGGAGTTGTGCTGCGCATAGACAGCCCCGGCGGAAGCGCATACGCAAGCGAGCAGATACGCCGCGAAATCGAGCTTCTGGCCGCAGAGAAGCCGGTCGTCGCCTCGTTCGGGGCTTCGGCCGCAAGCGGGGCGTACTGGATTGCGTCGGCCGCGACCAAAATAGTGTCCCAGCAAAACACGCTGACCGGTTCAATAGGCGTTTTCGGCATGAAGCTTTCCGGGGGAAAGCTCGCATCCGGCTTCGGGATTACATTCGACGGCGTGCGCACTTCAAAATTCGCCGACATGGATTCGTTTTCAAGGCCCCTAAACGCCGAGGAGGAGGCGGCAATCCAAAGGCTCGTTGACGCCACTTACGAAAAATTCATAGACACTGTGGCCTCCGGCCGGAAAATGCCCGCAAAAGAGGTGCAAAAGCTCGCCGAAGGGCGCGTTTGGCTGGCCTCCGCCGTCGAGGGGACGGGGCTTTTCGACGAAATAGGCGGCCTTTCGAGCGCGCTTGAAATCTGCGCCAGAGAAGCCGGAATGGAGTCGGCCAAAGACGCCGAAGTCGAGCAGTATCCGGCAAACCCCACCATAGGGGAAATGCTTGTTTCGCTCTCGTATTCGGGGACGCCGTTTGCAAAAATACGCTCCGCGCTCATTCCCGACGCGTTTTCAGACGCGGAAAAAGCCTTAAAAACTTTGGAAAACCGCGCCGTAATCCGGGCCCAGCAGCCGTTTTTACTGGAAATTGAAGACTGAAAGCGCGGCGCGCAATGCCCGGGAAAATTCCGGCCGTCTCCCGGAAGCCCCTTTGCAAGGCGTATTTGAAATAAAATGCGCCAGGGGCATCCGGGCCGCCAGAGTTGCTGGCTGCGGCAAAGCCGGGCGCTTAAAGCGGCGGCAAATGCCGGACTGAATCTCAACTTAAAGCCGCGCAGGACAACGGAGGGAACCGGCTTCGCTCCCATTTTCAGGCGGAAAAGAATTGTGCCGGCAGACGGGATGCCTCCGCCCAAATCATTTCAGGCAATGCCAAAAAGCGCCGCGCAAGCCAATTTAACCGCCGCACAATAAAAATGCACTTAGAATAGATTAGAATGCCCGGAAAGAAACGAAAAGCGCGCGGCGTTTCGCGGCAGGCCGGGCGGGCTTTCCTCATCCGCATAAAATTTCATTTAAGAATCCGCCTCCCCTTCCCTCATCTGCGCCAGAGCCATAAAAAAATCCATGCAAGTTCCGGGAGGGTTTCTGCAAATGCATGAAAAAGGCTCCGCAAGACAAATGCCGCACGGAGCCTTTCAAATGAAAAAACGCTTAAAATCAGTCTTTTCTAACGGAATTTTTTACAAATTCCATAAAGAGCGGATGCGGGACCAGCGGCTTTGACTTGAATTCCGGATGGAACTGCACACCCACCATCCACGGATGGTTCGGAACCTCCGCTATCTCCACGAGATCGCGCTTCTTATTGATGCCGCCTATTCTCAGGCCCGACTTCAAAAGCTGTTCGCGGTAGTCGTTGTTGAATTCATAGCGGTGGCGGTGGCGTTCGCTTATCTCCTTTTTGCCGTAGGCTTCAAAGGCGAGGGACCCCTCCGAAAGCTCGCAGCGGTACGCGCCCAGACGCATGGTGGCGCCCTTGTCCACGAGGTGCTTCTGCTCCTCCATCATTGAAATTACGGGGAAGCGTGTATCGGGGTCAAACTCCATGGAATTTGCCCCTTCGAGGCCCAGAACGTTCCTGGCGTACTCTATTACCAAAATCTGCATGCCAAGGCATATGCCAAAATACGGTATCCCGTTTTCGCGGGCGTACTTTGCCGCGAGGATTTTGCCCTCTATCCCGCGGTCGCCGAATCCGCCGGGTATCAGTATGCCGCCCACGCCCTTCAGGTACTGTTCGGCGCCGTCGCGCTCGATGTCCTCGGAATCAACCCTGAGTATGTCGACCTTGCAGTCGTTGCCTATGCCGGCGTGTGCCAGAGCCTCGTATATGGATTTGTACGCGTCCTGAAGGTCTATATACTTGCCTACAACAGCGATTTTCGCGTGCTTTTTGGGAAATTTTATCTTGCGGACGATGTCGTTCCAGTTGGACATGTCGCTGGGCTGGGCCTGTATGCGGAGCTTGTCGACCACGAGCTGGTCCATGCCTTCGGAAGCCAGCGCCATCGGAAGCTCGTATATCGAGGTTTCAACGTCCTGCTCCTCTATCACGGCTTTGAGCTCGACGTTGCAGAACATCGAAAGCTTCTGGCGCATGTCGGGGGTTATCGGGTGCTCGGTGCGGCACACGAGTATGTCCGGCTGTATGCCTATTTCGCGGAGCTTTGCGACGCTCTGCTGGGAGGGCTTCGTCTTTAGCTCGCCGGCGGCCTTCAGGTAGGGTATGAGGGTAACGTGTATGAAAAGCACGTTCTCCTTGCCAACTTCCAGGGAAAACTGCCTGAGGGCCTCCAAAAACGGGAGCCCCTCGATGTCCCCGGTGGTTCCGCCAAGCTCCGTTATGAGCACGTCAACATCCCTGCTTGCCTCGTAGAGCCTGGCCTTTATCTCGTTTGTGACGTGGGGAATGACCTGCACGGTCTTCCCGAGGTAGTCCCCCCTCCGCTCCTTCTGGATGACGGATTCGTACACCTGTCCGGAAGTGAGGTTGTTGAAGCGGCTGAGGACCCCGCTTGTAAAGCGCTCGTAGTGCCCAAGGTCGAGGTCGGTTTCCGCCCCGTCGTCGAGCACGTACACTTCGCCGTGCTGGAACGGGCTCATGGTGCCGGGGTCCACGTTGAGGTACGGGTCGAATTTCTGGATTCTGACCTTCAGCCCGCGGGTCTCCAAAAGCGCCCCGAGCGCGCCGGAAGTCAGCCCTTTGCCCAGCGAAGAAACTACGCCGCCTGTGATAAAAATATACTTCATGTTCGGGGAATACCTAATCTTCTAAACGCATTTCAAAGGCAACATATTTCGTAAAAAAATTTTTCCGCGGCAATGGGCGAATTAAAATGCTTGACGCGCGCCGCAAAAAAGCGGAAACTCATCATCCCTTTTTCAAAATTGGAAAAGGTTTTTATTTTTTGAAGCGGAAGGTGGTGAAAAAGTCATGCCAGTAGAAGTAAGAATGCGCAAAGGTGAAGCGATGGAAAAGGCCCTGCGTCGTCTCAAGAAGAAGATAGACCGCGAAGGCATCATCCGCGACGTGCGCCAGAAGAGGTACTTTGAAAAGCCCTGCGAAGTGAAGCGCCGCAAGCGCAAGATTTCCGCTTTCAACAATATGCTCAGGCAGCGTTACGAAAACCGCTAACCGCAAGGAAAAAATGCTCAAACCCCGCTTTCAAGGCGGGGTTTTTTGTTTTAAGCCATACGCCCGTCCCGAAATCTTGCACAGGCGCTAAACTTGGCTTTAAAATGGGAACTCCGCCCGCTTTCACGCTTTCTTTAAAGTCTCATAAAAAGCAAAATTGAAAAAGGCGCGCCAATGGGATTGGAACCTTGCGCAAAACGGCTTTGGCGAAATAAAAGCCCCCGTTTAAGGTTCTGCATTTGTAAGGGGCGCCAGGTTTCAGGGCCTTTGGGCGGGTGTGGAATTTATATATAGATAAAAACAAATTAAAATCTCTTATATATTCCATATTGGCTGACAATATGTGCATAACTTTGCAAATTGCTTTATAAAAGCGCAATAGGCTTTTTTTCAAAATCAACAACTCCCCGCCTTTCCGATGGGTTTCGGCGCCTTGGTGGAAAATCCTGTCTTGTTGCGAAATTGTGCGGAGGGTATTTTCATGTTGTTGTCAGTTTGTTGACAGAGGCTTTAGGGCGTTTGTTTTTATCCGCTTATCGCGCGCTTTTTCGCAGATGCGCTCTTCCAAAGCCGGGTTTGGCGCTGAAACGCTTTTAAACAAGGCATTTCCGGGGCGTTTTTGCTTGAAAAAACGGCGCTTTGGTGGGAGAAATTAAGACAGGCAAAAAAATATAAATCCACAAACCCCAAAATACATGGAAAGAACGCTTATCATATTCAAGCCGGACTGCGTCCAAAAAAAACTGGAGGGCGAAATTCTGGACAGGTTCCTCAAAAACGGATTCGATTTGGCCGCGTGCAAAATGGCGCGCCTTGACGAGGAAATCCTGAGGCGCCACTATGCCCACCTCGTTGACCAGCCGTACTTTCCGAAAATCGTCGAATTCATGACGAGCGGGAACGTGGTAATATGCATTCTCCAGGCCGAAAACGCGATTTCGAGGGCGCGCGAAATGCTTGGCCCCACGGATTCTGCGAAGGCCGAAAAGGGCACCATCCGCGGCGACTTCGGCGAGGATATGCGCCGCAACATCGCCCACGCCTCCGACAGCGCGGAATCGGCGGAGCGCGAGATAGCCAATTTCTTTTTGAAGGGTGAAATATTTGCCTGATTGGGCGGCGTTTCGATTTTTTAAGGGTGGATTTTGCAAAGAAATCCGGTTTTAGGAAGTCCAGGCGCGTAAAATGCGCGTTTTCATATCGATTTGCAGGCTGTTATGCGCCCCATTGAAGAAATTTTTGCGAAGTTTCCGGAACTTTCTCCGTTTGTCAGGGAAAAGCTCCTGCTTTTCGCCTCGCTTCTCAAGGAAACCAATTCCCGCGTAAACCTTATATCGAGAAAGGACGAGGACGACATAGCTTACAGGCATGTCGCGTTTTGCCTTTCCATATCGAAATTCTTCACTCCGGCTCCGGGCGCCAGGATAGCCGACGTTGGAACCGGGGGCGGGCTTCCCGGGATAGTCATGGCGATAGCGTGGCCGCAGGCGGAAATTTCGATGTTCGACGGTGTCGGCAAGAAAATTGCCGCAATAGCGGACATGGCGGTTTCGCTCGGCCTTGAAAACGCCTGTGCAAGGCATGCGAGAATCGAGGAGACGAAGGAGAAGTTCGACTATGCGACGGGAAGGAGCGTCTGCGCGCTGCCGATGTTCCTCGATTTCGTGAAAAAATCCATCCGTCCCGGAAAGGCCGGCACTCTCGAAAACGGCGTCATATATTTCAAGGGCGGCGAGCTTGAGGGCGGGCTTGCGGACTCCGGAATTTTTCCGGACGCCGAAATGAAGCTGGACGATTTTTTCGGGGATTTGAACTACGAAGGCAAACGCCTGCTTCATTTCAAATATTTCGGGGGGCGGAAACCGTGGTCGAAGGGGTTGTGAAGCCCCGGCTGGCGGTTTGAGAGTCCGGGGTTTGCCGCGGCATTGCGCGATTTTTCAGCCGGGCTTTATATAATTGGCTTTTTCCTGCAAACATGCTATCGATATAAAAGATGATTTTTAAAAATGACAAATTTTTGCTAATAGCGGGCCCCTGCTCCCTCGAAAGCAGCACGCTGAGCTTTCGCGTGGCCGAGCGCGTGGCTTCGGTCGCTGAAAAATTCAGGGACAGCCTCGTTGTGCTTTTCAAGGGGAGCTTTGACAAGGCGAACCGCACCAGCGTTAAAAGCCAGCGCGGCACCGGCATGGAAGAGGGCCTGAAGATACTCTCAGGCGTCCGCCGGGAGTTCGGGCTAAAAGTCATAACCGACGTCCACGAGCCGTCGCAGTGCGCCCCCGTGGGGGAAGTCTGCGACGCCCTTCAGATACCCGCCTTTCTCTGCCGCCAGACCGACCTTCTCGCGGCTGCCGCAAAGACCGGCAGGGCCGTGAATGTCAAAAAGGGCCAGTTCCTTTCCCCGTACGAAATGAAGTATGTGGTCTCAAAGCTCCGCGATTCGGGGGCTGCGGAAATATGGCAGACTGAGCGCGGAGCTTCGTTCGGCTACCAGAACCTCGTAGTCGACATGCGCTCGTTTGCGATAATGGCGGAAAATTCGTGCCCGGTGATTCTCGACGCCACGCATTCCGTGCAGCTTCCGGGCGCCGGGGACGGCGTGAGTTCCGGAGAGCGCAGGTATGTCAGCCTCCTCGCGCGCTCCGCCGTCGCGGCCGGGGCGGACGGGCTTTTTATAGAGACGCATCCGGAGCCGGAAAAGGCAATATCGGATTCCGCCACGCAGCTTCCCCTGTCGGAGCTCGAAGGGCTCATCGATTCGTGCCTCAAAATACGTTCCGCAGCGCGCGGATGAACGGGGGTTCGGCTTAAAAATATGAAAAAACAGTTTGAAGTATTCACAAAATCTGTAAGCTTCAAATTACAAGCAAATCAACAATAAAATGTCCGACGATAAACACACACCCAAAAACCAGCCAATAGACCTCAGCGAGCTCGCAAACCTCGAGTTTTCGACTGCGTGGTCGCCCAGCACGAACACGGGAAAGTTCGAGCCCAGGGGCGAAGGCGGCAGGCCGTTTAAAAAGCGCGAATTCAGGGACCGCGCGGACGGGGAATTCAGAAAGCGCGAATTCCGCCGCCCGGCCGACCGCGATTTTTCCAAGTCGGACAGGCGCCCCCGCAGGCCCGACGGGCGCGGCGAAGGCAAACCTGGCGAACGCCAGCAGGGCCAAAAGGGCGGATTCCGCAAGCCCCCGCTCAAGAAGGCGCCCTTCGTCTTCACAATGGAAGTCCTCTTCTATCCCGAAGACGCCCCGTTTGCAAAGCTTGCCGACGTGATGAAGCACCTCAAGCGCACCTACCAGCTTTTCGACATAGCCGAGCTCGTCCTTGAAAAGCCCGAAAGGTTTGTGATTCTTGCAAAAAATCTTCCCGAAGCGGACGGCGTCACGAAGCCACTTTACTGCGCCCAGCCCATGAACCTTCCCTTTGAAACGGAGGAAGAGGCGAAAAAATGCGCGGTTGACCATTGGATGGGCGAACTTTTTGAAAAGGCCGAAGTTGAGGCGGAAGCCCCCAAGGGAGCCTTCCAGGTCGTCAACAGGTGCTCGCTAAGCGGAGACCTTCTCGGCGCCCCCAACTGGCACAAGTACGGCGAATACATCCGCGAATACCACGCGCAGAAGTATCCGAATATGCCTTATGAAAAGTTCCTCGCTTCGATAGAGACCGTGCGTGACGAAGAAAAAATCGCGGAATGGCTGGAACTTATGAAAAAGCGCGAGGTTTACAGGCTAAAGGACTCCGAAACCGTCTTTGAAACCCGCGAAGCCGCCTGCGCATACATAGTCGAGCAGAAGGGCGGCGAACTCGTAAAGACCTACGAGCAGGTACGCATGCACGGCGCCGACATTTCAAAGCTCCCGTTCTCGTCGCGCATAAGGCGCAATCTCGAGGCGGCATGGTCCAAGCAGAAGCGCTTCCCGATAATCACGGCAAACAATCTCCGCGGCAGGCTCCGCAGGGCCGGGTTTACAATTTACAAGCGCGGCAGCAAGGGCTTTGCGTTTGTGAGCGCTGTGAAGCGCAAGTTCCTCCTCGAAGGCGACTCTCTCTCCGACCTCCCGCAGAAGATATTCGACTTCATCACGGCAAACCAGGCCGTGAAAGCCGCCGACCTGCCCTACCTATACCTCGGCCTCAAGGCCCCGAAGGGCGCTTCCAAGGCGGCCCCGCTCGCCGAGGAGCACAAAAAGCAGAGCGAAGGCGGGGAAGTTTCGGCGCCGGTCGCCCTCGAGCCTGTTCCGGAACTCAGCCAGGAGACAGTTTCAAAATTAAAAGACGTTTCAAACGAACTTTTGTGGCTCATTTCGGAAGGCTACGTGGTTGAGTACGCGGATTCGACGCTTCAGGCCAATCCGCGCCTGCCGCGCCCCAAGGAAAAGTCTTCAAAGACGATAGCTTCCGACGCGGAATCCATAGTGCTCGGCGTGGAGGATGAACCCATCATTTCCGAAAAGCCGCGCCGCAGCGAGGCGGAAGAAATCGACGCTGCGGAAGCCGAAAACGCGCAGATTCAGGCTGAAGGCGAGCCGGAAATTGCGCCGGACGTGCCTTCGGTTGACGAGGGCGAAGCCTACATTGAGGAGAAATCCGAAGCCACGTCAATCATCGAGCCTGAAGAGAAGAAGGACGAATAGCCCCTTTGCTTCAGATTCCGTCGATTTGCGCCCCTTCTCGGGGCGCTTTTTTTTGCTCCGGACATTCAAATCCCGGCCAATTTTTATTGGGACTTAAACGGATTGCAATGCCACGGAAGAAACTAAAAAACAGGCGGCATTTCGCGGCAAGCCATGCGGGTTTGCCATCTTTACTAAAAATTCAGTTCCCGGAATCACAATCCCTTTTATCACCTGTTTCAGACTCTTTTAAAATGCGGGATTGGAAATTTTGCGCAGCAGAAAGCGACGTAGAAGATAGTGAAGTGATTGATGACTTGGGGCGGCTTGTTTTCCTAAATTGAGCTTGGAAAATTTTTGCCCGGCGCCGGGAGATGAAGTGAAATTTTGAGGAGTTTTCTCCACATTATTTTTTAAAATTTTTTCTGTAAAATAGCGCCTTGTCTGATGGAAAAAGAACCGGGCATGAAGTTATAACGCATCGAATTGCATTGCCTTTATTCTCGCATGGCGCGGGCGCCGCCGAAGGAAGCCGGGAAGGTTAAGGCGAAATGTGTGCGGATTTTTAAGTATGTCTAAAAGCGGCGGATTTTATTTTTGCGATGGAAATTTAACAGATTGATTCTTACCTATCCCCAGTCGCTCCTCCAATTCCGCGATTGCGCCTCATTGTAAAAATTGCGGGCAGCTTTCTGCTTGCAAGGCGCGCGCGTCCGCTTGTCGGTTTTCTTAGGATTATTCGTCTTTCCCATTGTTCGGGCTTTTGAATGGGCAGATTGGGGGAAATTAAATTTGTATTTTGCGGTGGAATTTCTTTATGGGAAGGAATACAGAATCCGTCCAATCCATGAAACGGCATTGTGCGATTTTTCACCCCTTTTGGGATATTGTTATTCGTACTATTTCCAAAAATATTTCATTTGCGGATAAAAGTTGCAGTGGGGAAAATGTATTTTTTATGAAGCCTTGTTCCGACCGTCTGCAAAACGACATCGCCTCTCATAAATTTTTTCGGAATACTCCCCTCCCCTTTTGATAACGGAGCAAAGAATATGGCTAAAGAGGTGTATCGCATCGCGAAGGTTTGAGGAAAAGAATCGAACATTTGAAGGAAAAGGGCTTGATATTTGGATATATTCCAGCATCTCACGTAACGCAATTACGGGCAGTCCGTCTTGCGCAAGCGGCCAATATTATTTTCCGCGCCAAGTCCTGTTTTTTCCTAAAACATTCGATTTTTTTACAGATTATCGGACCGGACGGCGATGTTTTCTCAAATCAATCCCGAAAACTTAAACCGCTCGCAGCATTCCTATTTTAGCGACTTCTGGCGGGTTTTTGCGGCTTATCAAACCTTTTGGAACGAAGGGGACTTATGTTTACAATTTTAATTTTGAGCCTGACATGGATAAGGACACTGAAAGCGGATTCTGGAATGAAATTTTGTGCGATGAGAAAAAATCCCGACCAGCCTGCCGCGAAATACCGCCTGATTTTTCATTTCTTTCGGGAAATTTCAATCTATGCCAGTCCATTCTTTTTTATATAACTAATTTGTATTCAATATATTGTATTTTTATAAGAATGCCTTCCCATGCTTCTGGCATCGCAGAAAAACTGAATGATGTGTGGCATGCGGGAAGGCTGTTTTTATTCCCGCATTCATTTTTACCCCAGACTGGCTGGAGTGGATGAATTTTGCCGTCAAATTTCTAACGTGTAAATGGAAAGTTCCGCCGAGTTTTCTCAAAAAGGCTTCATCTATTTTTGCATTATACAAATGCGAAAATGGAGACGGTGTTTCCCGCGAAATCCGATTGCGCGGGGGGAATTCCCGCCTGCGCCCGCCTCTTAAATTGCGCCATTTGATTTTTCCATATAGGCGCATTATGTTTGGGCCGGCATTTTCTGCGGGCATTCATGCAGGCTTTGTAAACCTGTTCTTGCGGAATCTGGCTAAGGGGTTCGCCCTGCCCCATTTTTCATATGACAGATTTTTCCTGTCATTCCCGATTTTACCCGTTATCCAATTTCTGCGGCAAGTTTCGGATTTTGGAGGGAAAAATGCGTTAAAGATAAAGCTTGGCTATCGCAGGCTGAAATGCGGCATCCTATTTTTTTGGGGGCCTGGCATCGGCAAGGGAAAGGAAAGCGGCTTGGGGGGGATGGAATTTTACACGGTGAGGGAATGTCCGCCTGATCTGCCGCGAAACGCCGCCTGATTTTTCGTTTTTTAGGGGCGTTATAATCTATGGCAGCCCTTTTTGTTTTTGTGGGGCCCCGGCCTTTGTGATTTTCGGGATATTTTGGCGCAGTTTTTGCCTTTTTGCGGGGTCGGAGACTAGGCATAGAGCGGTTGCGCATAAAGCCGCAGGTGGACAAGTACACGTTTCCCGGTGGGAAGAGCCTCTATCTTTTGGCGGAGGGCCGGCTGGTGAATCTTGGGTGCGCGACGGGTCATCCGTCGTTTGTGATGAGCAATTCCTTTGCGAACCAGACGCTTGCGCAGATAGACCTCTGGAAGAACCGCGGCAAGTACGAGAACCGGGTGTACACGCTTCCCAAGCGTCTGGACGAGGAGGTTGCGCGCCTTCATCTTGAAAGGATAGGCGCGCATCTTACGACGCTCACAAAGGAGCAGGCCGAGTATATCGGGGTTCCGGTCGAGGGGCCTTACAAGAGCGACATATACCGCTACTAGGGCCGCCCGAAAGCCCCGCCGTTTGGCGGGGTTTTTTGCTGTTTTATGAGCAGCATCGGGTTTTCAAACATGGAGAGCTTCAGCGAGGCCCGCTCCGGGAACTTGAATGCGAAAAACGCCGCGTTTGCGGGCGAGAGGATGCGGAAGAGCCGTTCGGGCTGTTCGCCGCGCATGGCGGACATGTCGGCGATTGCCTGGGCGCCCTCCCCTATTCCGGAGGGCCAGTCCCCGTCGGAGGAGTCGCGGTAGCGCAGTGATTCGGAAAAGGTCGACCCTGAGGAATTGCCGAACCAGGCCCCGGTTGACGGGTCCCCGAACTCGGAGTCGAACTTGTCGAAAGTCTTTGCCGCCAGCCGGAGGTACTCCCCTTCCCCCGTTGCGAAATAGGCGTCCAGCCATCCCCTTATGAGGAGAGCGCAGTCGAGCGCCGCGGCCTCGGACCTTCCGCTGCGGCCGCCTGCGAAACGGAGCAGGGCCGGGGTGATGCTCTTTTCGTCCATCTTTTCCCTTACGGCCTCCGAAAGCTTCCACAGGGCGTCTGCGTACCCATCTGCCCCAAGGGCCGCGGCCCTGGCAAAAAGGCTCATCATGAGGGCGTTTTCGCGCATGGAGGCGTTCCCCTCTGCGGGGAAAAACCCGTCCGCCCCGCGAAGCTTCTCAAATCCGTCCACCATCTCCAAAAAACGCCCGCGCGCATCGGGAAACCCTCCGGCAAGGGCATATTCCGAAAACGCACGGGCCACGAGCATGCGCTGGTGCAGCTTCGCGCTGCGGCTCAACGCGCCTTCTATCGCCGCGTACGCCTCTAACGCTACCTCGCGGGCGTGAAATGTTCCATGTGGAACATATGGCTCTAGTGCTCGCGGGGCTTTTTGCCTTGTTTTCTTTTTTTTATCCTAGTGCCTTGCGTGCGCGGAACTCTGTTTGTGCTTTTGCCTCTTTCTTTTCATTTTTTTTGTCGGATAGGGGGGGCTATTCGCCAAAAATTGCATTTTTTCGCTTTTTTAATTTGGAAAAAGACTAAAAAATGCCCTTTAAAGGTCGTTTTTCTCGTTTTTCATATCCTTGCTTGGGCGAGGTCGTTTTGGTAAATTCTCAAACGAATGAGATTGCCAGTTTTTTGGAGCCGGAGAATATTTTTTGGCCTTTTTTATGATTTGTTTCCTGTCTGTGCTCCCTCTGTTTTTTCCCTGAAATTTCCCGCCAGGTTTTTTTGCCGGACTTTTTGCGCTGGGTCTGGCGCAGATAAGAAAACGGATTCTGAATTGAAACTCTACGCGGAGGGTGAGTGTCGGCGGAATGCACCGCGAAATGCGGCCTGATTTTTTTGATTATTTCAGAGAGTGCTTTTGGACGCGGGAAGGGGCGTCCGCTTTTACGCGCATTTTGCATGCAAATTTATGCTTGAAAGCGTCTTCCCGTGTGCAAGATTTGGCGGATGCTTAAATTGGGCGAAAAGGAACCATACGGAGTGATTGTCTGCGGCGCGGGGCATGCCGGGGTGGAGGCGGCCCTCGCTTCCGCCCGCATGGGCGTGCCGACTCTGCTTCTCACCGGAAACTTGGACACGGTTGCGCAGATGAGCTGCAATCCCGCGATAGGCGGCCTCGCCAAGGGGCATATCGTGCGCGAGATAGACGCTCTGGGCGGCGAAATGGCCCTGAACGCCGACGCCACGGGCATCCAGTTCAGGGTGCTCAACGCCTCCAAGGGGCCCGCCGTCCGCGCGCCCCGCGCCCAGTGCGACAAAAAGGCGTACCAGTTCCGCATGAAAAGCGTCCTTGAGCGCCAGCCGAACCTGGACCTCTTTCAGGCGGAGGTTTCCGGCCTCATCGTGTCGGACGGCCGCGTCCGCGGGGTGAGCACGGTCCTGGGCGCGTCGTTTTACTCGGAAAGGGTCGTAATCACGACCGGCACCTTCCTGCGCGGCCTCCTGTATGTGGGCCACGAGACATCGGAAGGCGGCAGGATGGGGGACTTTTCCTCAAAACTGCTCTCCGGAAGCCTGAGGGAGTGCGGAATAGAGCTCGGAAGGCTCAAGACCGGGACTCCGGCGCGCATCCTGGGCTCCTCGATAGACTTTTCAAAGTGCGCCGTCCAGAAGGGCGATCCGGAACCCCGGCTCTTCGCGTTCTACGACACGCGCGAGGGGGGGCTGTTCCACGTGGAACAGTCGAACTGGGCCGGTTTTGAAGGGTTCGGCAAAAACCAGGCGGCCTGCTACGAAACCTCCACAAACGGGCGCACCGCCGAGGTCATCCGCGCAAATTTGAAAAAATCCGCCATGTACGGCGGCAAAATAGAGGGGGTGGGACCGCGCTACTGCCCGAGCATAGAGGACAAGGTGGTGAGGTTCGCGGGCAAGGAGGGCCACAGGCTTTTTCTGGAGCCGGAGGGGCGCTTCTGCGACGAGTGGTACATAAACGGCCTTTCCACCTCCATGCCGCTTGACGTGCAGCTTGAGATAATCCGCACCGTCCCCGGCCTGGAAAACGCCAGGGTCGCCCGCCCCGCCTACGCGGTGGAGTACGACTACGCGCCCCCGACGCAGCTTTTTGCTACGCTCGAATCGCGGGTTGTCGCCGGCCTTTTCTGCGCCGGGCAGATAAACGGCACCAGCGGCTACGAGGAGGCGGCGGGGCAGGGGCTCGTCGCGGGCATAAACGCGGCGGCGTCCGTCCTCGGCCTTGAGCCGCTCGTCCTCCGGCGCCACGAAAGCTACATCGGCGTCCTCATCGACGACCTGGTGACAAAGGGAACGCAGGAACCCTACCGCATGTTCACAAGCCGCGCCGAATACCGCCTCCTGCTCAACCATTCGAGCGCGGAAATACGCCTCTTTGCCCATGCCAAAAAGTACGGGCTTTTGGGAGAAGGCCGGGCCGCAAAAATCGCAAAAAAGGCCGCGGACGTCGCCAAATGGACCGCCGCGCTGGAAAATTCCCGCGAGGGCGCCGCGCTGAAGCGCGAAGGGGAGGGCTATTCCGGCCCCATGCCGGAGGGCTTCGGGGAGCTTTCGGACGGGGCGCGGGAGGAGATTCTCTACCGCGTGATATACGGCGGATACCTGGAGCGCGAACTCCGGCAGATAGCGAAAATGGACCGCCTTGAAAACGTTAAAATCCCTGAGAATACGGACTACATGAAGCTGAAGGGCCTGCGCATCGAAGCTGCGCAGAAGCTTGCGAAGTTCAGGCCATCGACGGTGGGGCAGGCCTCCAGAATATCGGGCGTCTCCCCGGCAGACATAAACGTAATCGTAATTTCAGCCTGCGGGCGCGGCGGGGCGGCGAATCCGTAGTTTGCAACTTTATGGGATGCAAAATGTTCCGATACAGGGGTTCCCGCGCCTCGCACAGGCCCGCTCCGCTTCCCGCAGGCCAAGTATATTGTTGATTTTTGGGGGGCGAATGGGTTTCCTTTGAAAACATGGCACAAGACCCCGTCATAACGCTTTCCACAAGCTATTTCCACCGCCGCATCTCCGACGGATACGAGATGATGTGCAAGGCGGCCGAGTACGGCTTTAAGTACGTGGAGCTAGGGCATTCGACCACGGTGGGAATGGTGGACGGCATAATGCGCGCGGCGGGGGAGGGCGTGGTAAAGGTCGCCTCCCTCCACAATTTCTGCCCGGTTCCGCCCTTCGCCCAGGCGCCGGCCCCGAACCTGTTTTCGCCCGCAACGTCTTCGCGGCGCGAATCCGACCTTTGGATGCGCCACACGCTCAACACGCTCGCCCTGGCCGAGTCCGTCGGGGCGGGGCGCATGGTGATGCATTCGGGGGCGCTGTCGTACTTCTTTTTCAATCCCGTCGGCGGGCTGCTTTCGCGCTTTGAAAGGCTCCGCGAGGCCCGCGAAGCCGTGGAGGCTGCGCGCGCCGGGAACGCGGAAGGGGAGGGGGCACTGGAAGGCGGAGCCGCCGATGCCGAAAAAAAACTGGTGGACGCCGGTGCCGCGTACGCATCGTCCCTGCGGAAATTTGTGGCGGGGGCGGAGCGCAAGGCCGCCGCGGCGCACGGGCGCATCATGGAAAACCTGAAGCTTGCAAACGAAAAGTTTTCCGAGAAGGGGGTCTTGATAGGCGTGGAAAACCGCGACGGATTCGCGGAGCTGCCGTTTGACACGATGTTTGCGGATTTCGCGCGGGAGTGTTCGTCGCTCTCCAACGTCCGGGCCTGGATAGACATCGGGCACGCGCAGATAAAAAGCCTGCGCGGGGTCATAGACCTGGAGGCTTTCCTCGACTCGCTGCGCGGCCTCGTCTGCGGGTGGCACCTGCACGACTGCACGGACTCGTGCCGCGACCATCGCGGCATAGGGAAGGGCTCGATAGACTTTTCGCTAGTGAAGAAATATTTCGACCCGGCCTCGCAGATATTCACCCTTGAAATCAATCCCAGGGTGGACGAGGCCGACGTCGCGGATTCCCTGAAAAGGGTGGAGGACATGTTTTGAACACCCCGAGGGAAGTACAGTCGTGCAACATGAGCTCGCTTGTGTCTTTCAGGCGGGAGCGCCTCGCGCGGCTTGTCAGGGTTCTTGACGAGCGCCTGCCCGCCCGCTTGCGCGCGCCTGCGGGGACGCTTTCGGTGGCCGTCATGGACGACGGGCAAATCGCGGGCATTCACGCCGAATTTTTGTCGGACCCGACGCGCACGGATGTCATCACCTTCGAGGGGGACCCTGCGGACGGGTTTGCCGGGGAAATATGCGTGAGCGCGGAGCGGGCCCTGGACATGGCCGCAAGGTATTCCAACACCCCGGACGAGGAGCTTTGCCTCTATGTCGCCCACGGCATGCTCCATCTGGCGGGCGTGGACGATATAGCCCCGGAGGACGCCGCAAAAATGCGGGCGGCGGAAGCCGAGGCCCTCGGGATAATCAGGGCGGCCTTCCGCAGGCCGGTCTTCCATTTCAATGCTTGAAAAAATGCTAAAGTCTCTCAGAAATTCGCTTTTGGCGGGGGTCTTTGTCGTCCTCCCGATAACTGTCACGGTGTTTCTCATAATGTGGCTCGTGCGCACGCTGGGGGCGCCTGTCACGGAGCTTATATTTGTGCCGGTATTCGGGAGCCTCGACTCCGCCTTTCTGGATTCGGCTTTCGGCAAGGGGGTGATGAACACCTTTTCGACGCTTGTCGTCCTGGCTTTCATCACGCTCATAGGGTATTTTTCGAGTTTTCTTTTCGGGCGCATCGCCATAGGGCTCTCGGAGGCCGTGATTTCCAAAATCCCGCTCGCAAACACGATTTACAAGACCGTAAAGCAGATTGTCGACACCTTTTCAAAACAGAAGAAGGCCGTTTTCCAGAGCGCGGTCCTCATCGAGTTCCCGCGCGCGGGAATCTACTCGGTCGGCTTTCTTACAAGCGACGGGCGCGGTGAGATACAGGCCGTCACCGGAGAGGAGGTCGTGAACGTGTTTGTCCCGACGACGCCGAACCCGACAAGCGGATTTCTCATGATGGTGCCTGCCTCGGAAGTGAGGCATCTGGACATGTCCATATCAGACGCCATGAAGCTCATCGTTTCGTTCGGCGCGGTCGTGCCGGCATGGGAGCCAAAGGGTCCGGGCGGCTGCGCGGAGGGCGGCGGAATTTCCTCCGGGGGGCGCTGAGGCGTGGACTGCGAAATTCCGGCTGTGGTCCTCGAAAAGTCGGTGCGCGGCGAGAGCACTGCGCATTACAGGCTTCTTTCCCCGGAATTTGGGCTGGTGGCGGCGTGCAGGAGGGTCTCTTTAAAAAAAGCCTCCCCGCTTCCTGACTTTTTCGACGAGGCGGTCTTTGCCGCGGATAAGGCGAAAATGTCCGACATGTTTTTTATCAGGGATTTTGAAATCTCAAAGAGGCGCACGGCCATCGGCGCGGATTACGACGCCTTTTTGCACGCCTGCGAAATTTCAAAATGCGTGCTGCGCAACTCGCGCTATCTCGAAAGTTTCGGGGCCCTCTTCTCGGCCGTCTCTTCCGCCTTTGACGCGCTGGCCGCAGGGGGCGACGGGGCGTGCGCGAGGCTGAAATTCCTATATCTTTTCGCGCGCTCGGAGGGCTATCCGGCAAGGGAGTCTTTCTTCCGCTCGCTCGGCGCGGGGGATGCCGAAGCGTTCTCGAAAATAATAGCCACTCCGCTTTCTGAAATTGGCGCCGGCGCGTCGGCGGCGCCGGCGCTGCTTGAAAAAATGGAGCGCTGGCTGCGCGCGGAAACTGACATCGTATGAGCTTTGGCCGCAGGCCGCGCGGCTTTTCTGCGCCCGAGCCCTCTCGGATTTTTTCTTGCGCAGTACCAGCCGGGAAGTTTCGCATTGGAAAATAAAAGTACGCCAGTGCGGCTTATGTGGGCTTTGAAATTCATGCGGATTCCCGCCCGCCACTATGGGCGCCGCCGCACCGCAGAAGAAACTGTATCGCCCTCCGATTTAAACTGTTTGCAAATCCATGCGGGAACTTTCCGCTCCCAAGCCTGCGCGCACATTGAGGGGGGAAGGCCGAAAACCGGGGCATGATTAAATGCGCTTTAGAATCTTCCTTCATATGCGGAACCTGCGCGAAAATTTCAGCCCAAATACGGGGCGGCAAATCCGTTCCAATGCCTTTTTATCTGCCGAAATCTCCACTTTTAAGCCCATATCCAAAGCTTAAAATTCGTTATCCCTATAAATTTTTCCCGCTTTCTTTTGCATTGCATGAGGCGTTTGGCTTTTTGCGGGGGCGCGCTTGGGCGGCGTGGCTGCGCATCCGTATGCTTTCCGCATTCTGTGCGGATTGCGTTTCAACCCAACAGGTTTTTCCCGGGGCGCGGATGAATGGCGGAGATGCTGTTTTCCAAATTTTATCGCGCGCCCAATCTTTGAAAAACATGAATGTGGCGCCGGTTTCATCTGCCGCCGCGCTTGCATGCTTCAGACTTTGCCGGCAAGCCTGTATGAGAGGCGCGGCTCTTTTAAACTGTGAAGATTGGAAGAGATTCCACATTTTAGCGCAGCAGTCAGCAGCCATAGCGGAAGCTTAAGTCCGCATAGCTTTTCTTATCCGGGCAAGCCGTTGGGATAGAAATGTGAAGAGCGGCTATTATTTTCGGGAAAAGAAAACCGGGGAAAAGGGGGCGGAACCTTTTCCCTCAAGCCTTTGCGCAAACCGGCAGGGCGTTCTGCGGGCTGCCGCTCCGCAGAAGCGTTTTATTTAAGCAGAGGCAACTGGCTAAGCATCTCTTTGAGGCGCATTGCCGTGCGCGGCATCGGTTCGGCGACGGTCAGCCCTGCTATTTCCTTTTCCTGCGCTATGTCGTTTATCACGCGCACTGCTTCTGCCATTTTCATCCCATTGGGAACTGTGCCGACTGCGGCGACGATTTCCGCCGGGTCGAGCGCGTCCAAATCAAAATGCACCACGACTTTTGAAGCCCCGCACGATTCCAGCCATTCCCGCACCGCATGGCTGTCCTCCCGCACGTCCTCGGGCGACAGATGCCTTATGCCGTATTCTTTCTGCCGCGCCTTGATTTCATCGCGCTCCCAATCGCGCAGGCCGACAATCAGGATTTTGGAGGGCGGAATCCGGGCGGGCAGTTCCGAAATTATTTGCCTGTCGCCCTCGCCCATGCAAGCCGCCAGCGCCATTGCATGGTAGCCCGGATATGCATCGCCGGGCAGCGTAATGTCCGGGTGCGCGTCAATCCAGACCATCGCCAAGTCGCCTTCGTTGCGTTCGGCAAGGAAGGTGAAAGGCGCAACGCTTGCCGAGCAGTCCCCGCCAAGCGTCACTATCTTGTCGGGGGCCTGTGCGCGCAGAATATCCAGGGCCGCTTTGGTCTGCGAAACGATGGCCTCCTTGTCCATAACTCCGTCTGTAATTTTCCGCTCCGAAATTTCGGTTGCCACGGGGACGGTGAATGTTTCCTGGCCGTTGTGCGGAGCGAGAAAGTTCAACAGATGCGCGCCGAGATAATATCCCCTGGATGCCAGTTCGGGGTCTTTCACTTCCGTTATCCAATGGGCGATATTTCCGCCCTGCCATTGCGGATAGACGAGCCTGATTGTCTTTGTCTGCTTTTCCATATTTAGCTCCATGTTTGATTTTTCCGCATGGGATGCCATGCCGGGCGCCCATGCGCATGCGTAATAAAAAAGGGACAGGCACAGACTAGAATGCCCCGAGAGAAATTAAAGATAAAATTACTGCGCCGCGATTGGCGGGCATGGCGGGATTGTTTTTTTGCAATCGCATTTCATTGCGGAATCCGCCTTTAATTTTGCGGCCGGAGTCGCTCATTTTTTAGGTTAGATTGTATCAATAAATATTTTTTGCTATCCGCTTGCATTAGATGCCGCCGCGCAAAACCGGGCTTAGCATTCCGAATGTTTCCATAGAATTATGCGGGAAATATCCCGCCTGATTTTTCGCCCAATTTTATTGGGCGGCGCCGCAAAAAATAGGCCGCTTGAATTTTTTATCGCCCCGCAAAATTTGTGCCGCATGGGGGGCGCGCCTATCGGGCGCAAAGTTTCCGTTTGCATTTTTGTGCGCCGATTGCGGAGAGGTGAAGCCTATGCGGCTTTGTTTTTGCCATGCTGAATTTCCACTGCAAACTGAGTTTTGCAAATCAGGCGAGAGCGCGGCGAATCCGCGGCTGTTGGGATTTTCCCTCGGGATTGTCGGGTGCGAGCAATTGCCTTTGGCAATGCGTATGTACTGGGAGAGGCGCGGCGGCTGCCGTGCCGAAGCTTGGCA
>URJJ01000023.1 GCA_900548185.1 uncultured Opitutales bacterium | reverse complement strand
CGCATCGTGTGTCGACCTGCGCCGCCCGAGTCCGGGCGGCTATTGCATTTTCCTGACGCATTGCCATTCGGCAATAGCTCGCAAAATCCAATCAAAAGGCGATTCGAGAAACCGCCGTTCAAACGGCGTAGCCCCTGGACCTTCGATGCTTCCGCATCGTGTGTCGACCTGCGCCGCCCGAGTCCGGGCGGCTATTGCATTTTCCTGACGCATTGCCATCCGGCAATCGCTCGCAAAGTCCAATCAGGAGTTGATTCAAGAAACCACCGTTCAAACGGCATAGCCCCTGGACCTCCGATGCTTTCGCATCGTGATGCGACCTGCGCCGCCCGGGCTCGGGCGGCTATTGCCTTCCCCTGACGCATTGCCATTCGGCAATAGCTCGCAAAGTCCAATCAAGAGGTGATTCAAGAAACTACCGTTCAAACGGCATAGCCCCTGGAACTCCGATGCTTCCGCATCGTGATGCGCCCCGCACCGCCCGAGCTCGGACGGCTATTGCATTCCCTTTCCTTTCAATAAAAAGAATTTTGCCGCAAAGTCCGCTTTCTGCTCCGCAATCGCGCGCTCTCTCTTTTCCATTTTGTCCGGAGTATATTAAAAAAGTTAGGGCGCCCCCGCCGGATGCCGCCCGATGTCATGCAGAATATTCGGAGGAAAGTTCCGCACTTTCTGTGCCGCGCGGCATTGCGAGTCGCAGACGGAGAGGGCGGAGGATTTGGCGCGATAAATCCGGGATTCAGGCGTCCAATTTGTTTGAAATATGGCTTGATTCGCACGTTCATATGTGTAAATTTCCACAATTTTAGAATTTAAAAGAGTGATTTTCCTATGGCCGAGAAGAAGAACAGGGGTCCGCACCAGGCGAAGAACAAGCCGGTTTTCGCAAACGAATTCAGCGCCGTCACGGGCGGGAGCGTTTTGAAGGTTTCCGACCCCAATGCGCCGTCGGCCGACGAGCGCAAGACCGTCATATTGGACGAGGATTTCGAGGGGCTCGAGTTTGAGGACAAGGCCTGGCTTTACTGGAGGCGCAACAAGAACTTCATTCTCAGCCTCATAGTGCTTGCGTTTGCGTTCGTTCTGGGCTCCAACGCGTGGAAGTTCTACGTTTCCAGCCAGCGCGAGGCGGTGGCCTCCGAATTTGCCGCGGCCGATTCTTTTGACGCAAAGAACCAGTTTGCCGCCGCAAATGTAAACACTCCCGCCGCCGGCATTGCGCTCGTCCAGAATGCGGACGTCCTCTATAAGGAGGGCAAGTTTTCGGACGCCGCGAAACTTTATGAAACGGCGGCCGACTATCTGAAGGGCGGCTCCCTCTACGGCAGGGCGGCGCTCGGCAACGCCATGAGCCTGCTGAAGGCGGGCGGTCTGGAGGCCGGGAAGGCGGCGCTTGAATCCCTCGCCGCGAACCAGTCGGCCGGTGTGTATTCCGCCGAGGCGGCCTACCATCTGGGGGTGCTCGCCTTCGCTTCCGGCGACAGCGCCGAGGCCAGGCGGCAGTTTGCGCTCGCGGAGTCGAATCCGCGGGCGGGGGCGTGGGCGGAGCTCGCCAGGCGGTACCAGTCGCGCATGTAAGGCTCCCGTCCGGAGGCTCTTTTCAGTATCTGTTTTTTGCGGGCGTTTCTTCGCTTCGATTTTTGCCAAACCGCCGGGTTTTCATGCAAAAAAACCGGCAAAACGGTGCGGCTTTCCGAAAAATCGAAAATTTTGAAAAAAAACGTTGACGAGCCATATAGGTTTGTTCAATTTTTTGCCCTTTATATTGAAAAACGTCGGCGTGTTCGGCGCATTTCAGTTGTCTGCCCCGGTAGCTCAGTGGTAGAGCACGTCCTTGGTAAGGACGGGGTCGGCGGTTCAAGTCCGCTCTGGGGCTCCATTTGAAGTAATCAATCCAAAAAGAGAAAAATCATGTCGAAAGAATCATTCGTAAGAACGAAGCCGCACGTCAACGTCGGCACCATCGGCCATATCGACCACGGCAAAACCACGCTCACGACCGCCATTCTCGCGGTTCAGGCTGGCAAGGGCCTCGCCCAGTTGAAGTCCTACCAGGACATCGCCAAGGGCGGCACGGTTCGTGACGCAACCAAGACGGTTACCATCGCGGTTGCCCACGTTGAATACGAAACGGAAAAGCGCCACTACGCGCACGTCGACTGCCCCGGCCACGCCGACTTCGTCAAGAACATGATTACGGGCGCTGCCCAGATGGACGGCGCAATCCTCGTCGTTTCCGCCGCTGACGGCCCGATGCCCCAGACCCGCGAGCACATACTTCTGGCCCGCCAGGTCGGCGTTCCCCAGATCGTCGTCTTCCTCAACAAGTGCGACCTTCTCGACGACCCGGAACTTCTCGAACTCGTTGAAATGGAAGTCCGCGACCTCCTCAACAAGTACCAGTACGACGGCGACAACATCAAGATAATCCGCGGCTCCGCCACGCAGGCCCTCGAAGGCGTCGAATTCGGCGTCAACTCCATCGGCCAGCTCATGGACGCCATCGACTCGGAAATTCCCGAACCGGAACGCCCCGTCGACAAGCCCTTCATGATGAGCGTCGAAGACGTGTTCTCCATCACCGGCCGCGGCACCGTCGCGACGGGCCGTATCGAACGCGGCGTTGTGAAAGTCGGCGAAGAAGTTGAAATCGTCGGCCTCGGCGACACGATGAAGACGACCATCACCGGCGTCGAAATGTTCCGCAAGCTCCTCGACCAGGGCCAGGCGGGCGACAATGTCGGCCTCCTCCTGCGCGGCATCGAAAAGAACCAGGTTCAGCGCGGCCACGTTATCGCCAAGCCGGGCACCATCAAGCCCCACACCAAGGCCAAGGCTGAAATCTACGTCCTCACCAAGGACGAAGGCGGCCGCCACACGCCGTTTTTCACGAACTACCGTCCGCAGTTCTACTTCGGCACGGCTGACGTCACCGGCACCTGCACGCTTCCTGAAGGCGTCGAAATGGTCATGCCCGGCGACAACATCTCCATCAACATCGAGCTGCAGAAGCCCATCGCGATGGAAGCCGGCCAGCGTTTTGCAATCCGCGAAGGCGGCCGCACCATCGGCGCGGGCCGCATAAGCGAAGTCATCTCCTAAGGGGGATTTTTGAATTTTGTGCCGGAAGCCGCCGTCTGCGGCTTCCGGTGCGGAATTTTTTTTATTTTTTTTGCACCACAGGGGTGTAGTTCAATTGGTAGAGCAACGGTCTCCAAAACCGTGTGTTGGGGGTTCGAGTCCCTCCGCCCCTGCCATCTTTTTTAAGTCAGCGCAGCATAAATATAACAGACATGGCTAATCCGTTCGCAAAAGTAAGGCAGTTCTACAAGGAGACCAAGGTTGAGCTCAAGAAAGCCAACTGGCCTAATGCAAAGGAGATAAGGTCTTCGATGGTGGTCGTTTTTGTGGCCATACTGCTCCTCGGCGCCTTCGTTGCCGTCGCCGACTTTTCGATTTATAACGTGGTGAGCCTCTGCACCGAATTCGCGAGCGGAAACTAATTCCGGAGGGATACCGATATGTCGTCCGAAACCGATCTTAAGAAGTGGTACGCGGTGCAGGTCCGCTCCAACATGGAAAACAAGGCCGTGGAATCCCTGAAGATGCTCATCGATCTTGAGGACATGGGCGACCTCATTTCCAAGGACGACATCCTGATGCCGACCGAGACCGTCTCGGAAGTCAAGGGCGGCAAGACCACGACCCGCCAGCGCAAGCTCTACCCCGGCTACATATTCGTGCGCATGAAGCTGTACGACGAGGACGAAAACTTCCTCGAAGCCGGATGGTATTTTGTAAGGCGCGCAAACGGCGTCATCAATTTCATGGGCGGCGACAAGCCCACTCCACTGCGCAGGCGCGAAGTGGACGAAATGTTCGCGCAGATTGAAAAGGCCAAGGGCGTCGTCCGCCCGAAGGTGGACTTCGCCGTCGGCGAGCAGGTCAAGATTACGGACGGACCCTTCCTCAACCTCTCGGGAGTCATCGAGGAGGTCGATCCGGAGAAGGGCAAGCTGAAGGTGAGCGTTTCGATATTCGGCCGCTTCACCCCGGTAGAGCTGGAATACAGCCAGGCTTCGCGCCTGGAAGACTAGGATTTTTTATTACGCACGCCTCGTAAAGTGTCTAAGAAAATATTAAAGGAAATACGAAATGGCTAAGAAAATAGTTAAGCAGATCAAGCTGCAGCTCCCCGCCGGCGCCGCCAATCCGGCTCCCCCGGTGGGTCCCGCCCTCGGCGCCGCCGGCGTGAACATCATGGGATTCTGCAAGGAATTCAACGCCCGCACCAAGGACCAGAACGGCATGATCCTCCCCGTGGTTATCACGGTTTACCAGGACAAGTCCTTCACTTTCATCCTCAAGTCGCCCCCCGCCGCCGTCCTCCTGAAGAAGGCCGCCGGAATCGCGACCGCTTCCGCCAAGCCGAACACCGACAAGGTGGGCAAGGTCACCAAGGCCCAGATTGCCGAAATCGTCAAGCTGAAGCAGAAGGACATGAACTCCATCGACGACGCTGCCGCCGCAAAAATCATTGCCGGCACCGCCCGCTCCATGGGAATCGAAATTGTTGACTGATTTGCTGCGCGCCCGGCGGTTTTTCCGCGCGGGCGCGCTTTTCCCGCCCTCCGGGGCTCAAAGAATTCAATTCGCGGGACGACGGTTTTCCCGCGCGGAGGGAGGCCCTCCGGAACAACCGAAACCGCACTGCAATCGCAGGAGACTAGACAGTCATGGTTAAAAGAAGCAAAAGATACAGGAGCGCGGCCGAAAAGGGCGGGGCGGAAGCCAAGTCCCTCTCCGACGCCGTAAAGACGCTCGAAAGCATGCCCAAGGCGAAATTCGACGAAACCGTCGAACTTTCCTTCAAACTCGCGGTGGACCCGAAGCAGTCGAACCAGATGGTTCGCGGCACGGTCCGCCTCCCCAACGGCAGCGGCAAGACCGTCCGCGTGGTGGTGTTCACCGAGAACGCCGAAGCGGCCCTCAAGGCCGGCGCCGATTTCGCGGGCCTTGACGACATCCTCAAGAAGATTGAGGGCGGATGGATGGACTTCGACGTCGCCATCTCCACGACTTCCGCCATGAAGGAAGTGCGCAAGGCTGCGCGCGTCCTCGGCCCCAGGGGCCTCATGCCCAACCCGAAGAGCGGCACGGTGACAGACGACGTGGAGTCGGCCATAGCCGAAGTCAAGGCGGGCCGCGTCGAATTCAAGATGGACAAGACCGCCAACCTGGCGATAGTCATCGGCAAGCGCAGCTTCTCCGCCGAAAAGCTCGAGGAGAACGCAAGGGCTGCCATGCACAGCCTCGTGGCCGCCAAGCCCGAAGCCGTCAAGACCAAGCTCGTGAAGTCCGCGGCGCTGAGCTCGACTATGAGCCCGTCGGTGAAGATCGCCCTGAGCGAAGTCGGAGAATAAGGAGACACCACCACATGAGACCGGAAAAACAGTATCTCGTTGACGAAGCGATAGCGCGCATCTCCGCGTCCGACTTCGTGTTTTTGATGAATTTCACGGGCGTCACAGTTGCCGCCGCAGCCGAATTCAGGGCAGCCCTGAGGGCGGTAGGCGCGGAATACCACGTCGTGAAGAACTCGATTTTGAACATCGCAGCCAAGGAGCGCGAGCTCCCGGACTTCTCGGAATTCCTGGAAGGCCCGACGGCGATAGTCAGCGGCGGCGACGCGGTGACCGAAGTTGCCAAGGCCATCGTCGACTTCCTCAAGAGCCGCGACCGCGCCGACGTCAAGGTTGCAGTCCTCGACAAGAAGCTCCTCAACAAGGACGAAATCGAGGCCCTCAGCAAGCTTCCGAACCTCGCGGGCATGCGTTCCCAGATGCTCAGCCTCTTCCTCATCGCCTCCGCGCAGGGCATACTCAACGTCCTCAAGGCCAAGAGCGAAAAGGAGGAGGGCGCCGCGGCTCCCGCCGAGGCCTGATAAATTCAGCAATTTGCCCCCGCCGCGTTTCCATGCCCGGCGCGGGGCGTAAAAATCAACAAGGAACAAGGTTAGGGGGAATCCCCTTAAACGACACGAAAGTGCGCTAACCGTTCAAGGAGAAAAAACATCATGGCAGACATAACAAAAGAACAGGTAATCGAATTCCTCAGCGGCCTGACCGTTCTGGAAGCAGCCGCTCTCGTCAAGGAGCTCGAAGAAAAATGGGGCGTGACCGCGTCGGCTCCGGTTGCGGCAGTCGCAGTTGCGGCGGGCCCGGCGGCGGCGGCTGAAGAGCAGACCGCCTTCGACGTCATCCTCGAAAACGGCGGAGCCAGCAAGATCAACGTCATCAAGGAAGTCCGCGCCATCACGGGCCTGGGCCTCAAGGAAGCCAAGGAGCTTGTCGAAGGCGCCCCCAAGACCATCAAGGAAGGCGTCACCAAGGAAGAAGCGGCCGAGATCGAAAAGAAGCTCAAGGACGCCGGCGCCACGGTCAAGATCAAGTAAGCTTTTGGCGAACATATCGTCAATCCTTTTCACGGAAAGCGGGGCCCCCTCTTGCGGGGGCTCTGCTGTCCGTTTTTTCCGTTTATAAAAAGTCCGCACAAACGGAGCGCGCGCAATCCGCAGTCGGCAAATTACACAAATTCCGAAAAATATGTCTGAGCGAAAGAACTTTGGAAAACTGAGGGAGATAATACCCCTTCCTAATCTCATTGAGAATCAGGTGAAATCCTACGCCGATTTTCTGCAAAAGGACGTGCCGCCTTCCAAGAGGGATATGATAGGCCTGCACGCCGTGTTCAGCGAAGTTTTTCCGATAGAGAGCTACGACGGCAAGACGAAGCTCGAGTACGTATCATACAGGGTGCAGGGCCCGGATAAGACCGAGGTCGAATGCATAAAGGAGAGCACCACCTACGCCGTAAAGCTCTACGTCACCCTGCGCCTGACGGAAGAGGACCGCTCCCAGGACGCCGAAATCTACATGGGCGAGCTCAACATGATGACGACGCGCGGATCGTTCATCGTAAATGGCGCCGAGCGCGTCATAGTAAGCCAGTTGCACCGAAGCCCCGGCATATGCTTTGAGGAGTCCATGCACACCTCCGGCAAAACCCTTTACTCCTTCCGCGTCATTCCCGACCGCGGCACGTGGATAGAGGTGCAGTTCGACCAGAACGACCTGTTGTACGTCTATATCGACCGCCGTCGCCGCCGCAGAAAGTTCCTCATAACCACCCTCCTCAGGGCCCTCGGCCACTCCTCCGACCAGGACCTCATGAAGCTCTTCTACGACGTGGAGGACATGAGCGTAAAGCGCGCGCTCTCGCTTGAAACAATTTCAAACTACGTGCTCGCCGAGCCCGTCACCGATCCGGCCAAGGGCAAGGTGCTCCTCAAGCAGTACGAAACCCTCACAAAGACCGCCGTCCAGGAGTTCAAGGACGCCAAGATTGAGGAGTTCAAGGTCATCGACACCACGGTCGACGAGGGCGCCATCGTTCGCGCGATGAAAAAGGACCCGGCCCGCAACAGGGACGACGCCCTCAAAATCATCTACAAGCAGCTTCGCCCCGGCGAACCTGTCAACCTCCAGAGCGCCACGTCGCTTTTGCGCCGCACCATGCAGGACCCGAAGCGCTACGACCTGGGCAAGGTGGGCCGCTTCAAGCTCAACCAGAAGCTCGGGCTCAACACCCCCCTCGAACAGCGCGTCGTAACCAGCGAGGACATCGTCGAGGGCACCAAGTACCTCTGCCGCCTAAAGCGCGGCGACGGAATAATCGACGACATCGACAACCTCTCCAGCCGCCGCATACGCACGGCCGGCGAGCTTCTGGCCAACCAGTGCCGCATCGGCCTCGCCCGCATGGAAAAGATTATACGCGAGCGCATGAACATGACCGAGCAGCAGCCGATGGAAACCCCGAACCCCTCGCGCCTCATAAACGCGAAGGCCATGACGACGGTCATCCGCGACTTCTTTGCCAGGAACCAGCTCTCGCAGTTCATGGACCAGATAAACCCCCTTTCGGAGCTCACCCACAAGCGCCGTCTCTCGGCCCTCGGCCAGGGCGGCCTGAGCCGCGAGCGCGCGGGCTTTGAAGTCCGCGACGTGCACCCCTCCCACTACGGGAGAATCTGCCCGATTGAAACGCCTGAAGGCCCGAACATCGGCCTCATAAACTCCCTCTCATCCTACGCCCGCATAAACGAGTTCGGCTTTATCGAAACTCCCTACCGCAGGGTCGAAAACGGGAAGGTCACGGACAAGATAGAGTACCTCTCGGCCGACGCCGAGGAGGGCAAGGTCATCGCCCAGGCAAACTCCGAGGTGAAGGACGGCAAGTTCGTCGGCCGCGTCACCGCGCGCAGGGGTGACGAGGTTTTTGAAGCCGACCCCTCCGAGGTCGACTACATGGACGTCAGCCCCAAGCAGCTCGTCTCCGTGGCGGCGGGCCTCATTCCCTTCCTGGAACACGACGACGCCAACCGCGCGCTCATGGGCTCGAACATGCAGCGCCAGGGCGTGCCGCTTCTGACTACCCAGGCCCCGCTCGTGGGCACCGGCATTGAGGACCGCGTGGCGCGCGACTCGAAGACCGTGCTCGTGGCGGACGGCGACGGCGTAGTGGCGAGCGTCGATGCCACGCACATAATCGTGACCCCCGACGGAAAGCTCCCCAAGAAGAGCGAGGGCAAGTACAAGGCCGACCCGGACAAGGGAGTCTATGTTTACGAGCTGCGCAAGTTCATGCGCTCGAACGCCGCAACCTGCTTCAACCAGAAGCCCGTCGTGGCAAAGGGCCAGAAGGTCCGCCTGGGGGACGTGCTGGCAGACGGCGCGGCCACCGAGGACGGCGAGCTGGCGCTCGGCAAAAACGTGCTGGTGGCCTTCATGCCCTGGAACGGGTACAACTTTGAGGACGCCATACTCCTCTCTGAAAAGCTCATCAAAAACGACGTTTTCACCTCCATCCACATTGAGGAATTCGAGGTGACCGCGCGCGACACGAAGCTCGGCCCCGAAGAAATCACGGTTGACATCCCCAACGTCGGCGAGGAGGCCCTCAAGAATCTCGACCGCAACGGCGTCATACGCGTCGGCGCGGAAGTCAAGCCCGGCGACATACTCGTGGGCAAAATCACCCCCAAGAGCGAGACGGAACTGGCTCCGGAAGAAAAGCTCCTGCGCGCCATATTCGGCGAAAAGGCCGCCGACGTGAAGGACACCTCACTGCTCGTGCCCTCCGGCACCCAGGGCATCGTCATGGACGTCAAGGTCTCCACGAAGATCGACGGCGAAGACGAGAAGATGAGCGAGAGCGACCAGAACCGCCAGATCCGCAAGATACGCGAGGAGTACCGCGAACAGACCGACAAGCTGAAGGACGAGCTCACCGAGGCTCTCTCCAACGTCCTCCTCGGCGAAAAGATTCCGCTCGACGTCCGCAATTCGCAGACGGGCGAAGTCATAATCCCCGCCAACCGCAAGATTACAAAGACCCTTCTGCGCCGCCTGTCGGCCATTTCCAAGAACATCGACATCGACCCGTCGCCCGTGCGCATCAAGATAATGGAGATTATCGAGGCCCACCAGCGCCGCTTCGACGAGGTTGACAAGGAGTGCAGGCGCAAGGAGGACGCGGTCCGCAGCGGCTCGACTTCCGAGCAGAGCGTCATAAAGAACGTCAAGGTTTACATCGCGGCCAAGCGCAAGATACAGGTCGGCGACAAGATGGCGGGCCGCCACGGCAACAAGGGCGTCGTTTCGCGCATAGTCCCCGAGGAGGACATGCCGTACCTCGAGGACGGCACGCCCGTTGAAATCTGCCTCAACCCCCTCGGCGTTCCCTCCCGAATGAACGTCGGCCAGGTTCTGGAAACCCACCTCGGGTGGGCCTGCAAAAAGCTCGGCTTCAAAATCGCAACCCCGATTTTCGACGGCATAAGCGAGGAGCGCATACGCGGCTACCTCAGGGAGGCCAAGCTGCCCGAAAGCGGCAAGTGCAGGCTTCTGGACGGCCTCACAGGCGAGTATTTCGACCAGGATATCGTCGTCGGCTACATCTACATGATGAAGCTAAACCACCTCGTCGCCGACAAGATTCACGCCCGCGCAGTCGGCCCGTACAGCCTCATAACCCAGCAGCCGCTGGGCGGCAAGGCCCAGTACGGCGGCCAGCGCTTCGGCGAAATGGAAGTGTGGGCGCTCGAAGCCTACGGCGCGGCCTACACGCTCCAGGAGCTTCTCACCGTCAAGAGCGACGACGTCCAGGGCAGGACCAAGATTTACGAGCAGCTCGTCAAGGGCGACAACTCGCTTCAGGCGGGCACGCCGCAGTCCTTCAACGTGTTGATGAAGGAAATGCAGGGCCTTTGCCTCGACGTTAAACCGCGCAGCCGCGACGACGAAGAATAGGAGGGATGTCTATGGAAAATTTGGAAGAAAAATCAGCATCTGTCGAAAACTCGACCGCGCAAATGCGCGAGGTCATGGGCATCACGAAGGACGCGGGCTTCGACTGCGTCTCGATAGGCCTCGCCTCGCCGGACACGATACGCTCGTGGTCGCGCGGCGAAGTCAAGAACCCCGAGACCATCAACTACCGCACCTTCAAGCCCGAGCCGGGCGGCCTGTTCTGCCAGAGGATATTCGGCCCGATGCGCGACTACGAGTGCGCCTGCGGCAAGTACAAGCGCATACGCTTCAAGGACCAGGTCTGCGACCGCTGCGGCGTGGAAGTCACCACTAGCCGCGTGCGCCGCGAGCGCATGGGCCATATCGAGCTGGCGGTTCCCGTCGCCCACATATGGTTTCTAAAGAGCATGCCCAGCCGCCTCGGCCTGGTGCTCGACATGACCGCCAAGGCCCTGGAGAGCGTCATCTACTACGAGAAGTACGTGGTGACCGACCCGAAGAACACCTCGCTTGAATACATGCAGTTCCTGACGGACGAGGAGTACCAGAAGGAAATCGACGCGGGCAGCGAGTTCGAGGCCAAGATGGGCGCGGAGGCAATCCGCGACCTGCTGCGCAACCTCAACCTCCCGAAGCTCGCCACCGAGCTTGAGGAGCAGATGAAGGCGACGCGCTCCAAGCAGATAAAAAAGAAGCTCGCAAAGCGCCTCAAGCTCATACAGGGCTTCATCGACAGCGGCACGCGCCCCGAGTGGATGATTCTCGAGGCCCTCCCCGTCATCCCGCCGGACCTGCGCCCGCTCGTCCCCCTGGAGGGCGGACGCTTCGCCACGAGCGACCTCAACGACCTTTACAGGCGCGTCATAAACCGCAACAACCGCCTGAAGAGCCTCATGCACATGAAGACTCCCGATGTGATTATTCACAACGAGAAGCGCATGTTGCAGGAGTCCGTCGACGCCCTCTTTGACAACGGCCGCCACGGCCGCCCCGTCACCGGTGCCGGAAACCGCGCCCTCAAGTCCATTTCCGACATGCTCAAGGGCAAGCAGGGCCGCTTCCGCCAGAACCTACTCGGCAAGCGCGTCGACTACTCCGGCCGCTCCGTTATCGTCATCGGCCCGCACCTCAAGCTTCACCAGTGCGGCCTCCCCAAGAAGATGGCCCTCGTCCTCTTCGAGCCTTTCATCATACGCCGCCTGAAGGAGCTGGGCTTCGTGCACACCGTCCGCTCGGCGCGCAAGATGATTGAAAAGCGCTCGCCGGAAGTCTGGGACATCCTCGAGGAGGTCACGGAGGGGCACCCCGTGTTCCTGAACCGCGCGCCGACCCTGCACAGGCTCTCCATCCAGGCGTTCGAGCCCGTCCTCATCGAGGGCGACGCGATAAGGCTGCACCCGCTCGTCTGCGCCGCGTTCAACGCCGACTTCGACGGCGACCAGATGGCGGTCCACGTCCCGCTTTCGCTGGAGGCCATAATGGAGGCAAAGCTCCTGATGCTCGCCTCAAACAACATCTTCTCGCCCTCCTCGGGCAAGCCGATTCTGACGCCCTCCCAGGACATCGTTCTGGGCGTGTACTTCCTAACCTACGAGCCGGCCGAAAAGGCCCAGCCGCTCACCGTCAAGCGCGGCGGCAGGGACGTGCAGGTGCGCCCCGTGCCGCTCATGAGCTCCGTCAAGGAGGTCGAGTACGCCAAGGCCGAAGGGCTCCTGCACTGGCACGACTGGATAGACTTCGTAAACCCCGACTTCGGCCGCAAGACCATATTCGGCAACTCCGAAAAGAAGATAATCCGCACGACGGTCGGGCGCGTCATATTCAACACGATATGGCCGAGGGAAATGGGGTTTGTGAACTTCCAGGTCGCCAAGGGCAAGCTCGGGGACCTCATCCTCAACACCTTCAAAATCTGCGGCAAGCGCGACTCCGCGCCCGTGCTTGACTCCCTCAAGGCGCTCGGCTTCCGCACGGCGACCCTCGCCGGCATATCCATCGGTATCGGCGACATGGACATCCCCTCCGAGAAGGTTGGAATCGTCAAGGACGCCCGCAACCGCGTCAAGGAGGTCGAAAAGGAATACCTGCGCGGCACGATAACGAAGGACGAGCGCTCCAACAAGGTCATCGACATATGGAACGTCGCAACCGACGCCATAGCAAAGAAGGCCTTCCAGAACCTTTCGACCCCGAAGCCGCGCAGCGCCGACGGCCGCCAGTACATAAACCCGGTTTACGTGCTCATGGACTCCGGCGCCCGAGGCAACAAGGCCCAGGTGCGCCAGCTCTGCGGGGCCCGCGGCCTCATGGCAAAGCCCAACGGCGAAATCATCGAGCGCCCGATTCTCTCATCGTTTCGCGAGGGCCTGAGCGTCCTTGAATACTTCATCTCGACCCACGGCGCCCGCAAGGGCCTGGCTGACACTGCGCTTAAGACCGCTGACGCCGGCTACATGACGAGAAAGCTCTGCGACGTGGCAATGGACGTCATCATCACCGAGGACGACGACGGCAACCGCGACGGCATCTGGAAGGAGTCCATCTACGACGGCGACGACGAGATGGTGCCCCTCTTCGACCGCATTGTCGGCCGCTGCTCCTCCCTCGACATCAAAAACCCGCAGAACCCGAGCGAAGTGCTCGTGCGAAGCGGCGAGATGATAAGCGAGGACGCCGCCAGGAAAATCGTCGACAGCGGCGTGGAGCGCGTCAAGGTCATGAGCCCGCTCACGCACCTCAAGCGCAACGCCATATGCGCCCGGGCCTACGGAATCGACCCCTCGACGCAGAAGCTCGTCGAGCGCGGCACGGCAGTCGGCATCATTGCTGCGCAGTCCATCGGCGAGCCCGGCACGCAGCTCACCATGAGAACCTTCCACGTCGGCGGCATCGCGCAATCGACGAAGGCCCCCGAAATCCGCGTTCATAACGACGGCTTTGTGAAGTACGAAAACCTCCGCCCCGTGCCGATTTCCGAGGGCGTCAACGTCGTGCTTGGCAAGACCGGCAAGGTCTCAATCGTGGACGCAGAGGGCAGGGAGCTGGAGGACTACAAGATGGTTGCCGGCGCAGTCGTCATGTTCCAGGACGGGGCTGCGATACGCAAGGGCGACCTCCTCTGCCAGTGGGACCCGCACAACATCCCGATTCTCTCGGAAGTCGGCGGCATCGTGAAGTTTGTCGACATGATTCCCGGCGTCACCGTCAAGAGCGACCTCGACCCCTCGACCGGCCGCCACGCGACGACCGTCGTGGACCACAAGGAGGACCTCAACCCGACGATAGCCGTGTACGCCAACAAGGGCGACGAGCATCCCATAAAGACTTACGCCATCCCGACCGGCGCACAGGTGGCCGTCGTGGACGGCAGCCCCATCAAGGCGGGCGCGTTCCTCGCCAAGACCCCGCGCTCTGCGGCCAAGACCCACGACATCACCGGCGGCCTGCCGCGCGTCGCGGAGCTGTTCGAGGCCCGCAAGCCGCGCGAGTCGGCGGAAATGTCGAAGATTGACGGCATCGTGAAGTTCGGCCCGACCCGCAGGGGCAAGAAGCTCCTCAAGGTCATTCCGCGCGAATCCTACGACAAGAAGAGCGAGGAGGGCGCCGAAGAGCACCTCATCCCGCACGGAAAGCACATCACCGTCCACCCGGACGACGAAGTTCGCAAGGGCCAGCCGCTCACCGAAGGCAGCACCGACCCGAACGAAATGCTCGAAATCCTCGGCGCCCCTGCGGTGCAGGAGTACCTCATCTCCGAAATCCAGAAGGTTTACCGCTCCCAGGGCGTCACCATCAACGACAAGCACATCGAGGTCATCGTTTCGCGCATGCTCCGCAAGGTCCGCGTTTCCGACCCCGGCGACTCCGACTACTTCTGGGGCCAGCAGGTTGACAAGTACGACTTCATGGAGGAAAACAGGCGCATCGAGGAGGCCGGCGGCAAGCCCGCTGAGGGCGAGCCGATTCTCCTGGGCATCACGAAGGCGTCCCTCGAAACCGAGAGCTTCATCAGCGCCGCCTCCTTCCAGGAGACCACGCGCGTCCTCACGGAGGCCGCGACGCTCGGCAAGGTTGACGACCTCGAGGGCTTCAAGGAAAACGTCATAATGGGCAACCTCATCCCCGCCGGCACCGGCCTTCTCCCTTACAGGAAGATAAAGGTCAGGGCGGACAATGGCGAGGACGGCGGCAACGTCGACTATTTCGTCGACGAAAGCGACGCCCATGCGCATTCCCACGCCCACCCGCACGGGGCGGACGCGCAATAACTTAAAACGCCCCGGCCCCCGCGCGCAACGCTGCGCCGCGGGGGCCGGTTTTTTCCAAAAAAACAAAAATTAAACTTGCCAGCGGGAGGGCAAGATATAAATTCCCCGTTTTTCTATATATAAGATTAAGAATTATGCCTACTATTAATCAATTAGTCCGCAGGCCGCGTGTAAAGGCCGTATCCAAGACGAAGGCGCCGGCACTGAAGGCCAATCCTTTCAGGCGCGGCGTCTGCGTGCAGGTGATGACCCGCACGCCCAAGAAGCCGAATTCGGCTATCAGAAAGGTCGCGAAAGTCCGTCTGACTAGCGGATATGAAGTAATCGCCTACATTCCCGACGAAGGGCACTCCCTCCAGGAACACAGCGTTGTAATGGTCCGCGGCGGCCGTGTGAAGGACCTTCCGGGCGTCCGCTACCACATAGTCCGCGGGGCTCTCGACTGCACGGGCGTGGAAAAGCGCCGCCGCAGCCGCTCCAAGTACGGCGTCAAGCGCCCGAAGGCTGCAAAGAAATAAGCATTTTTAGGAGACACATCAATGTCACGCAGACACAGAGCAGTTAAGAGAGAACGCACTCCCGACGCGCGCTACCAGAGCGCCCTCGTCAGCCACCTCATCAACATGGTGATGGAACGCGGCAAGAAGTCGGTTGCGGAACGCATAGTTTATTCGGCCATAGAGCGCGTGAGCGAAAAGCTCGAGAAGGGCGACCCCATCGACCTCCTCCTGGGCGCGCTTGAAAACATCCGCCCCAAGCTCGAAGTGAAGAGCCGCCGCGTCGGCGGGGCCACCTACCAGGTTCCCGTGGAAGTTTCCTTCGAGCGCCAGCAGACGCTCGCCTTCCGCTGGCTCATCGCCTCCGCGAAGGCCCGCAAGGGCGTTCCCATGGCCGAGGCCATGGCTTCCGAAATAGTGGACGCCTACAACAACACGGGCTCCGTCGTAAAGAAGCGCGAAGACGTGCACAAGATGGCCCAGTCGAACAAGGCCTTTGCGCACCTGCGCTGGTGATTACCCTCAGCTAGAGAGCAAACCAAATGGCTTTATCAGAAAAGAATTCCCCCAACAGGGCGAAGCCCCTCGAATACACGAGAAACATCGGCATCTCCGCGCACATCGACGCGGGCAAGACGACGTGCTCGGAACGTATTTTGTTTTACAGCGGAATGGTCCACAAGCTCGGCGAAGTGCACGAAGGCACCGCCGTCACAGACTGGATGGAGCAGGAACGCGAACGCGGCATAACGATAACTTCGTCGGCTATCTCGTGCAACTGGAAGAACAAGGTTGGTCTGTTCGCAGGCATCGATCACCAGATCAACCTCATCGACACTCCGGGACACGTTGACTTCACGGCGGAAGTCGAACGCTCGCTGCGCGTTCTCGACGGCGCCATCGCCGCGTTCTGCTCGGTCGCCGGCGTGCAGCCGCAGTCCGAGACCGTATGGCGCCAGATGAACAAGTATTCCGTCCCGCGCCTGGCCTTCATAAACAAGATGGACCGCACCGGCGCCGACTTCTACGGGGCCGTCAACGACATCAAGGAAAAGCTCAACGGCAACCCGCACCCCCTCTATCTGCCGATTGGCGCGGAGGCCAACTTCAAGGGCCTCGTGGACCTCATCCAGATGGTTGCGTACGTCTATGACGAAAACGACCCGCAGGGCATGAAGTACAATACGGTCGAAATTCCGGCCGACATGCTCGAAAAGGCCAAGGAGTACCGCCACGCCCTCATCGAGGCCATCGCCGACTTCGACGACGAAATCATGGAAAAGTTCCTCGACGGCGTCGAAGACTTCTCCGACGACGAAATACGCCGCGGCGTGCGCAAGGCCACCATGACCCGCCAGTTCGTCGGCGTCATTCCGGGCTCCGCGCTCAAGAACAAGGGCGTGCAGATGCTTCTGGACGCAGTTGTCGACTACCTCCCCAGCCCCATCGACGTGCCCCCGATCAAGGCGTACGCCGAGGACGACGAGGACTCCCCGTCGCTCGAAATCGTCGCCGACGACTTCGCGCCCCCGACCGCCCTCGCGTTCAAGCTCTGGGCCGACCCGTTCATCGGAAAGCTCGTATTCATCCGCGTTTACAGCGGCTGCGTAAAGAAGGGCATGACGTTCTACAACCCGCGTTCCCGCAAGACGGAGCGCATCTCGCGCCTCGTCCAGATGCGCGCGGGCGACAAGGTTGACATCGAGGAGGCCTATTCCGGCTCCATCTGCGCCATCATCGGCTCCAAGGAGCTGATAACCGGCGACACGCTCTGCGAGCGCGACCACGAAATCCGCCTGGAACCCCCGACGTTCCCGGATCCGGTTATCGCAATGAGCATCGAGCCCAAGTCCAAGGCCGACCAGGAAAAACTCTCAATCGCCCTCCAGCGCCTCGCCGAAGAAGACCCGACTTTCGTCGTCTCCTCCGACGCGGAAACGGGCCAGACCCTCATCGCGGGCATGGGCGAACTCCACCTCGACATCATCCGCGACCGCCTCTTCCGCGAGTTCAAGGTTGACGCCGATGCCGGCAAGCCGCAGATCGCCTACCGCGAAACCATCACCGGTTCCGCAGACGGCGTCGGCAAGTTCGTCCGCCAGTCCGGCGGCCGCGGCCAGTACGGCCACGCCGAAATCAAGCTTGAGCCGAATGAAAAGGGCAAGGGCTACGAATTCCTCAACGAAATCGTCGGCGGCGTGATTCCCAAGGAATACATAAAGCCCACCGAAGAAGGCATCAAGGAGGCCATGCTAAACGGCGTCGTCGCGGGATACCCCGTGGTTGACGTGAAGGTGCGCCTCGTGTTCGGCTCCTTCCACGAAGTCGACTCTTCGGAAATGGCGTTCAAGATGGCCGGCATATTCGCGTTCAAGGATGCGATGAAGAAGGCCAATCCGGTTCTGCTCGAACCCATCATGAAGGTCGAAGTGACTACTCCCGAAGAGTACCAGGGCGACGTCATGGGCGACATCAACCGCCGCCGCGGGCAGATTCAGGGCATGGAAACCAAGGGCAACCTCTGCCACATCAGGGCCAACGTTCCCCTCGAAACCATGTTCGGTTACGCGACGGACGTCAGGTCGCTCTCGAGCGGCCGCGCCTCGTACTCGATGGAGCCGAGCCACTTCGAGCAGGTTCCCGCCAACGTTTTAAAACAGGTTGTCGAAGGATCGACACGCAAAGCAGCTAGAAGCTAATTAAGGAATTACCACAATGGCCACACAGAAAATTAGAATCAGGCTCAAGGGTTACGACTTCCGCACTGTCGACCAGAGCGCTGGAGACATAGTTGAAACAGCCAAGAGAACCGGCGCGCGAGTATCGGGCCCCGTTCCCCTGCCGACCCGCATAGAGCGTTTCACCGTGAACCGCTCGGTGCACGTCGACAAGAAGAGCATGGAGCAGTTTGAACTCCGCACGCACAAGCGTCTGATTGACATAATCGAACCCACCGTCAATACGGTTGACGAGCTCAAGAAGCTCAACCTCCCGGCGGGCGTGGATATTACAATCAACATCTAGCAGCTTGCTGAAAGCCGAATGATTTTGGGGCCGGACATGCGTCCGGCCCTTTTTTTGTCCGCTTGCGCGCACCCGGGGGGGGGGGAAGCGGGACGGCTTGTGGCGATAACTGAATCCGGGTATTTGAAAAAGGGGGAGGATATGAAAAACGGCGGCGGGGGGCATGGCTTCGGTTCCGTTTCGCACAAGCCCGGATGCCGTCCGGAAAATACACGGGAGCCGGGAGCTTGCGACAGGCCCGGCGGGCTGTTGAGAGTGCCGGATTGTTCCGCCGGGGCGGCATTTGCGCAGATGGGGTTTCCCCCTAAAGCTGGAACGGATGGATTTCTGCGGGGCATGTGCGGCGCAATGGCGAATGCAAGAAAATGGGGAACTGCCGCAATCCCTTCCCTGTGCGCGGGCAAAATCCTGCAAGGAGCTGGAAGGGCGGGGGAAGAGTCAGATAAATGCACTGGAATCCGGGATTGCGATTTGAAAGGGCAAGGCGCTGCGGCTGTTTTCGCGGCTTGAAGGCGGATTTTTCCGGGCAGAGTGTTGGGAGAGGCAGGAGTGCAGGTTTTATCTGCGGCCTTGCCTCGCGGCGGCATTGCAGGCGTTTTTTTTTTTTTTTTTTGAAAGGATTTTATAAAAAAGGCGCGCCGCCCATATGTATCGCTCAGGCTTCGCATGGCTGGGGGGGGGCTGCGGGCAAATCCGCCGCAGATGCAGAATGGAAAAATTCGGGGGTCGTTTGCAATTTGCTTGACCGAAATCAGATTCGCCCTTACATATTTTTATATGAATAGAAGATATATTGCTTCCGCCTTGGCGGTTTCCGCCGTTGGGGCGCTTTTTGCCGACATCGCCCCCGGAACCTATTCCGGGCAGGAAATTACGGAGACAAATTTCGCATATCCTGGCGGCAATTCGGAATGGATTTTTGAAGACTGCAACTTTTCCTCGCCATTTCGCCTTGTCTGGGGAGACACCAACGCCGACAGCGCATACCATGTAACCTATTCCGGCACAGAAGGGGTATTTTCAGAATTCAAATTGATGCGCGGCGGCATGAATTCAAGCTCCGTATTCGAGATGTCGGGTTCAGCCGAAAATCGCGCCGTGCTAAACGGAGCTTCTTCGCTTTGGATATTTGAAATTGACACCTCAAAGACGGCCGGTTCAAACGCTTCAAACGAACTGCGCCTCAGCGGGTATTCCGATTTCAGCGTCGTGAACTTCAAGGTGGCTTCCGACGCCGGCTTCAAATCGGGCTCTGCGGGCATGACCATAAGCGGTGCGGGGAACTCATTCACCGCCACGGGGGCGTCTTACATAAATACAAACGCCGCCACGGCGGATTCTACAAACAGGCTGTTTCTGGACTTGAGCGGCGTCGCCGGGGCCAAATCGTCCGCGACCTTTGCGGACAATCTGGACGTCCGCGCGGCTGGGGGGGGCACCACTGAGATCAACGTCAAGGGAAATGCCGACTTCACTGTCGCAGGCTATTTCAGGTTCGCTATGGACTCAAGCGGCGGAAGCGCCGATTTCAATGTTACAGGCGAGGGCAACTCCCTCAACTTCACAAAGACCGCCGGGAATTTCTTCCTTCTGGGGAGCGATTTAACCGGAGGCGACGTGTCGTTTACAATAGGCGGCAGAAACAATTCCATGACTGTCGGAAGCAACGCCTGGATAGGCAGCAAGGTTGCAGGTTCCGGCAAAGTTACTTTCGGCATCGAAGGCTCCGGGCACAGCGTGCAGTTCAACGGGTCTTTCAACCTGCGCGCCGAAAACGGCAACAGCGCGACCCTCGCCTTCGCTGCCGACGCGGACGGTCTCTCCACTCTGAATGTGGCAAGCCTCGGGCTTTTCAGCGGGGACATGACTGTGGACCTCTCCGACTTTGTCGGCGATAGAAGCGGCGTTTACACCGTGGCCCTCATTTCGGCGGATTCGGGCTGGGAATCCATTGCGGCCACTCTGGAAGGCTCTTCGGCGGACCCGTCTTCCAAGGTCGGCGTCATAATGGGCGAGGGCGGCCTTTCATGGGATATTTCATATGCGGATAACGAGTTGCAGCTTACGTACAATTACACTCCGGGAGTTCCGGAGCCCGCAGCCTGGGCGGCAATATTCGGCGCAGCGGCCCTCGCTCTGGCCGTGCGCCGCAGGCGCGCCTGATTCGGATGCGGCGCTGGCTGTCCGCCAAGTCTGAGCGCACTTTTTTAATTTGTCAGGTTTTTCGCCGTCCCGGTTGCGGGGCGGCGTTTTTTTTGCCCAGCCTGCTTTGTCCCCCTCCGCTTTTCGGAATTTTTCAGACTCGGGCCGCAGAGTCGCCGCACAAATAGCTGTCTGGAGGCAGAGGCTGCGGATGCGCCCGGGGGATATGTTCGGCACCCGGGCGGGATTTTTTAGCGGGGACACATTTTTCTTTCCCGCATAGGGCGCCGCCGCGCATGTGCGGCCCGCGCCGGAAAATGCGTCTTTTAATTTGGGTCTGGCATAGATAAGGGAACGGAAAGCGGATTCTGAAATTGAATTTTACGAGGATAGGAAAAATCCCGCTTTGGTTGTCGCAAACGCCGCCCGCTTTTTCGTTTCTTTCGGGGAATTCCAATCTATGTCAGTCCCTTTAATTTTATTGGACTATTTGTTGGTGCGCGTTGGGGGGCGATTCAGGCCATGCGCTTTAAAAAATTTTAAAAAATCCGGAGCTTCCTATTTGGGAGCGCCTGTAAAGTCCGTGCGGTTTTCGGGCTTTTATCTGGATGGCTTTATTGAAATTGCTTTGCATGGAAATGTTCCGCCAGAATGCCCGCAGAAAATTTTGCGTGGAAAAAATGGAATCTACTGCTGCGGAACTGTACCGCATTTCGTGCGGAGGAATTTTTAAAGCAGGCTTTTGGCCATACTCATCATTCAGGCAGGCGGCGAAGCAGGGCTGCATTTTTGCCGCGATAGGGGAGGGGAAACGGTATTAGGCAAAAGGCATGTGCGATTTTGATAATGGGGCCTGGCTTTTCCCGCCGGGTTTTGCCGGAATTTTTCTGCGCTGCGCATTGCGTCGGATTTTAGTGCGGTTTGGAGATGGTTTTTTGCGCGATGCGGGGTGCGGGATATTGGCAAAATGCGAGGAAGGCGGCCAGGTGAATGCCCGGAGAAGAGGCGTTTCCGATGGGGCGTATCGGGCAGTTCAGTTTGAGAGAGGCGGCAAAACTGCCGCTAAGTTTATTTATATTCTGCGGCGGCATACTTCGCATCGGCGAATCGAGTATTGGTAAGGATGCGGGGGATTGGGAGGCAGCGCATTGCAGAGTGTTTGAGGGATTTGAATTTTTCCCGGATACGGGTTATTTAAGCGACCCAAAAAATGAATCGGGATCTAAAAACGCTTTCTCTCCCGGCAATTCCGCAATTCAATGCGCGCCGGGGCGGAGGCAAAAACTGCAATGGAGTTTCTGGGGCTCTTTCAATGATTTAAACGCCTTTTATTTTGAACGGCAAAGCAGCCGCAGGCGGAGGAGGGCAAGGGCGCAGGCCATGGGTCCGGAGGCTTCCGGGAATCCATCCCCGCATGGGCGCCGGGGCGGTTTTGCGGGCGTGAGGGAAGGGGATTTTATGCGCGGCAGTTCCCGGAAAAATCTTTCCGGACAAAAAAATTCCCAATATTTTAAAAAAAATTTTTAATTTTTAAAAAACTTGTTGACAAAAAAGGCCCCGATGGCAGGATTTGCACTTTCCTTTTGTAAAAGGAGATAGAAATACATACAAGACTAACACCTAACGCAGGTTAAAACCGAGGCGAAAAACCCTTAAAATCAGGATTTTAGCTTCCACCTGCCTCTTAGATATAAAATGAGCACAATACTTATTGGCAAGAAACTGGGCATGACCCAGGTTTTCGACGCAGACAACGCACTGGTCGCTGTCACGGTGGTCGAAGCCGGCCCCTGCCCCGTAACTCAGGTTAAAACCGCTCAAAGCGACGGCTACAACGCCGTTCAGATAGGCTTCGGCGCGCAGAAAGAGTCGCGCATGTCAAAGCCCGAGCTTGGGCACCTAAAAAAGGCGGGATTGGAACCCCTCACGGAACTCGTTGAAATCCGTTCGGAAGGCCCCGCAGAACTCAAGATTGGCGACGTTTTGAAGGTCACCAACTTCTCCGAAGGCCAGAAGGTCGACATTATCGGAACCACCAAGGGCAAGGGCTTCCAGGGCGTAATGAGGCGCCACAATTTCCAGGGCCAGCCCGCTTCCCACGGCCACATGATGCACCGCAGGCCCGGCTCCGTCGGCTGCCGCCAGACCCCGGGCCACGTTTACAAGGGCAGGAAGATGCCCGGCCACATGGGCCAGACCCGCTGCACAACCCAGAACCTCTCCATCGTGAAGATTCTCGAGGACAAGAACCTCCTCCTCATCAAGGGCAGCATTCCCGGCGCAAACGGCGACATCGTTTTGGTGCGCAACGCCAAGAAGGCCAAGAACGCTTAATTTACGGAGTCTACGCAGATGAAACTAAAAGTATACAAGTCAGACGGAAGTAGCTTCGTTGAAAAGGAATTTGAAAACATTCCTGTATTCGAAGGCGACAAGGGCGTGTTTGCGCTCAAGGAAACCATCGTGGCCTACCAGGCCAACGCCCGCCAGGGCAACGCCTCCACCCTCGACTACGGGCATGTCAGCGGCACCGGCAAGAAGCCTTTCAAGCAGAAGGGCGGCGGCCGCTCCCGCCACGGCACGTTCAAGAGCGTAATCCACCGCGGAGGCGCCGTAGTGTTCGGCCCGACCCCCTGCGACTGGTCCCAGAAGATAAACAAGAAGGTCCGCCTCCTGGCCCTCCGCAGGGCCCTCTTCAACAAGTGCTCCGGCGGCAACATCGTCCTCATTGAGGAATTCGCCGCCCCCAGCAGGAAGACCAAGGATATGGACGCCGTAATCGGCAAGATATTCGGCGAGGGCAAGGTTCTCCTCGTCGACGACCAGTTCTCCGAGGAAGTGGCGCTCGCCTCCCGCAACATCGCCCGCGTGGCGTTCTGCGAGACCGCGCAGCTCAACGCCCTCGACCTCACCCGCTTCGACCGCATAATCGTGTCCGGCAAGGGCTTCGACACCGTTCTGGCACGCGCCAACAAGGAGTAATCAACATGAGCATCGCACCCGAAAAGATTTTGAAGGGCTACCGCGTCACCGAAAAGGCCGCGAACCTCCAGGCCGCGAACCAGTACACCTTTGAAGTTGCCGACGAAGCCCGCGCCATCGAAATCGCGCAGGCCGTCGAGAAGTTCTTCAAGGTAAAGGTGAAGCGCGTCAACATCATAAACGTCAAGGGCAAGGTCAAGGTTTCCCGCGTCCGCCGCGCGTCGGTGGGCGTCAAGGGCGCCATGAAAAAGGCCGTCGTCACCCTCGCGGAAGGCCAGAGCATACAACTCGCGTAAGGAAGGCATCAGAAAATGGCTATCATCAAGAAAAGACCTTTGACTCCGGCCCAGAGATTTCTGGAGCTGAGCAGGAATGAAGTTGACAACAAGCGCCCCGAACGCTCCCTCACCGAGAGCGTGCACCGCGCCAAGGGCCGCAACTGCTACGGCCGCATCACTTCGCGCCGCCGCGGCGGCGGGCACAAGAAGCTCTATCGCCGCATAGACTTCAAGCGCGACATCTTCGACGTTCCCGCGACCGTCCAGGCTATCGAGTACGACCCGTTCCGCACAGCCTACATCGCGCTCGTCAAGTACGAAAACGGCGAGCTCCGCTACATTGTGGCCCCCGAGGGCCTCAAGAAGGGCGACGCAATCGTTTCCACTTCCGGAAGGCAGGACGAATACACCGTCGGAATGTGCCTCCCGCTGAAGTTCATCCCCCCCGCGACCCGCATACACGCCATTGAGATGGTGCCGGGCAAGGGCGCGCAGCTCGCCCGCGGCGCAGGTTCCAGCGCCCAGCTCGTGGCGGTGGAAGGCGAAGTCGCCACGGTCAAGATGCCCAGCGGCGAAATCCGCCTCATCAATGCGTCGTGCCGCGCCACCATCGGCGTCGTCGGCAACTCCGAGCACTCCAACCAGAGCCTCGGCAAGGCGGGCCGCAACCGCTGGCTCGGCCGCAGGCCGCGCGTCAGGGGCGTTGCCATGAACCCGGTGGACCACCCGCAGGGCGGCGGCGAAGGCCGCACTTCCGGCGGCGACCATCCGGTTTCGCCGTGGGGCCAGCTCGCCAAGGGCTACCCGACACGCATCAAGAGCAAGCCTTCCAATTCGCAGATCGTTTTGAGGCGCAACGGCAAGAAAGTAAAGAGGTAATACTATGTCACGTTCTATTAAAAAGGGTCCGTTTACCGACCAGAGCCTGATGGAAAAGGTTGACGAGGCCGTCAAGACCGATTCCCGCAAGCCCATCCAGACCTGGTCGCGCCGCTCCACCATCACCCCCGACTTCGTGGGCCTCAACTTCAACGTCCATAACGGCAAGAAGTTCGTCCCCGTCTATGTCACGGAAAACATGGTGGGCCACAAGCTCGGCGAATTTGCGCCGACCCGTTTCTTCAAGGGCCACCAGCCCCACACCAAGAAGGCCGCCCAGTAATACCATGTACGGATTCGGCACAAGGCTTCTGGCTGCTTTCGCGCTCTCCACGGGCGCGGCGGCCGGGCTTTGCGCCGGAGGGATGCTCTCAGAGGCCGCGAGGCCTTCCGCGGGCGCGCTGCGCGTCGAAAAGATAGACAGGGCGGCCCCTGCGGACCTCATAATCCTAAACGGCGGTTTGCGCGACGGGCTCAGGCCCGGGCTGCGCTGCTTCGCCGAGGTTCCGGGGGGCGACCCCGCGGAAATCCTCATAGTGGATTCGGCAATGGCAAGGAGCGTCGCTTTGGCGGTGGGCGTCTCGGAAATCTCCGAGGGGGCCCGCGTAGAATTCGGCGTGACAAGATAATATTTAAAACAGATACGAAGATGGAAGTAAAAGCATTGACAAAATTTGCGCGCATGTCCGACAAAAAGGTGCGCGAAGTCGCCCGTGAAATCCAGGGGCGTAATGCTGCGGAGGCTCTCGAGGTCCTGAGGCTGGTGCCCAGGAAGAGCGCGGCGCTCATCGCCAAGACGCTCCAGAGCGCCATCGCAAACGCGGAAAACAACAACGGCGCTTCGGCCGCTTCGCTCAGGGTGAAGTCGGCTGTGGTCAACCAGGGCATCGCCTTCAAGCGTTTCCGCCCGGTGGCCCGCGGCAGCGCGCACCCCATTCGCAAGCGCACGAGCCACATCTCTATCGTGCTCAGCGACGAAAAGTAATTTTGGAGAAATATCAACATGGGACAAAAAGTAAATCCTAGAGGTTTTCGTCTGGCGGTTCGCCGCGATTGGGATTCGCGCTGGTTCGCGAACAAGGCGGATTATTCCAAATTCCTGGAGGAAGACTATCGCATCCGCGAATTTCTCCGCGACAAGCTCAAGGGCGCGTCGGTTCCCCGCATCTTCATAGAGCGCGCGGGCCAGCGCATCCGCGTCAAGATTTTCACGGCCCGTCCGGGTGTCGTGATAGGCCAGAAGGGCGCCCTGCTCGAACAGCTCAAGGCGGACCTTGCGAAGTTCATCGGCAAGGACATCCTGGTTGACATCCAGGAGGTGAAGAAGCCCGACCTCGTGGCGTTCCTCGTGGCCGAAAGCGTCGCCCTCCAGCTCGAGCGCCGCATATCCTTCCGCCGCGCCATCAAGAAGTCCATCGCCACCTGCATGGCCATGGGTGCCCTCGGCGTGAAGATACAGATATCGGGCCGTCTCGGCGGCGCGGAAATCGCCCGCACCGAATGGCAGCGCAAGGGGCGCATCCCCCTGCAGACCCTCCGCGAAAACATCGACTACGGTTTCACCGAAGCCCACACGCTCTACGGAAAGATAGGCGTCAAGTGCTGGCTGTGCCTGAAGCCCGAGGACGTTCTCTAATCTCAAACAGGAAAGAATTTCAAAATGGCAAACATACTTCCAACTAGGACGAAGTATCGCAAGGTTCACAAGGGGCGCATCTACGGCGACGCCAAGGGCGGCGACTCGATCGCCTTCGGCGACTACGCCATACAGGCCCTCGACAGGGGCCGCTGCACGGCCTCCCAGCTAGAGGCGGCCCGCGTGGCCATCAACAGGTACCTGAAGCGCAAGGGCAAGGTGTGGATGAGGGTGTTCCCGCAGAAGCCGGTGACAAAGAAGCCCGCCGAAACCCGCATGGGCAAGGGCAAGGGCGGCGTCGAATTCTGGTGCGCGGTCATCAAGCCCGGCGTCATACTCTTTGAAATTTCCGGCGTTCCCGCCTCCCAGGCCCGCGAGGCCATGAGGCTTGCCGACGGTAAGCTTCCCTTCCACTGCCGCTTCATCGTGCGCGAAGGCGTCGAAGTCCTGTAATTAGGAGACAAAAGAATGAAAGCAAAAGACATAAGAGAACTTTCCGCTGCCGAGCTTGACAAGAAACTGCGCGAAATGCGCGACGAACTGCTCAACCTCAACATCACCAAGAAAACGGGCCAGGTGGAAAACACGGGCCGCATCCGCGTCCTGCGCCGCGACATCGCGCGTTTTGAGACGGTGAAAGCCCAGAAGAACGGATAATAAGAGAGGCAAACAATGTCAGAAGTACAGAGAAAATCCCGCAAGAGTCTCGTCGGAGTGGTAACGTCGCTGTCGGGGGACAAGAGCATAAAGGTAACTTACTTTTACAAGGTTCCTCACCCGCTCTACCACAAGGAAATCCGCCGCAAGACCGTGATTCACGTCCACGACGAAAAGAGCGAATGCGCGCTCGGCGACAAGGTCGAGGTTGTCGAAACCCGCCCCCTGAGCAAGATGAAGCGCTTCCGCGTGGTCCGCATCATAGAAAAGGCGCCCGTAACGGCATAGCAGAGGAGATCGCACAATGATACAGATGCAGACAAAACTGGTCGTGGCCGACAACACCGGCGCCAAGGAGGCGATGATGATACGCCGCCTGGGCCAGATTAGCCGCTCCGCCAAGGTCGGCGACACAATCGTGGTGGCCATCAAGTCCTCAACCCCCGACGCGGCAGTCAAGAAGGGCACCGTGGCAAAGGCGGTCATCGTCCGCACGAAGGCCCCCATCCGCCGCCCCGACGGCTCCTACCTCCGCTTCGACTCGAACGCGGTCGTGATTCTCGACAACGCGGGCAACCCGAAGGGCACCCGCATATTCGGGCCCGTCGCACGCGAACTGCGCGCCAAGAACTTCATGAAGATCGTATCCCTCGCACCGGAGGTTTTGTAAGATGAAAAGCAGCGTCAAAAAAGGCGAAGAAGTCGTGGTTATAACTGGCGCGTCCAAGGGCGTGCGCGGCAAGGTTCTGGCGGTTTATCCGAAGGTCCAGAAGGTCATTGTCGAGGGCGTCAACATGCGCAAGCACCACGAGCGCAAGAGCGAGAAGAACCCCGACGGGGCGGTCGTCGAGCGCGAGCAGGCGATTCACATTTCAAACGTAATGCCGGCTGGGCGCTATGATTCCAAGAGGAAGCAGGCGTAAGCAGCGGCGAAACAGCACAGCAAAATGAGCAATACACCCGTACTAAAACAGATATATGCGGAAAAGGTGGTTCCGGCGCTCGAAAAGGCGCTCAGCCACGACAACCCGCACAACGTCCCGAATCTGGAGAAGATCGTGATAAGCTCCGGCATCCGCAGCGAAAACTCCAAGGAGTGGGTGCAGGAGGTAGTAAAGGAGATAGCGAAGCTCTCGGGCCAGCAGCCCGTGGTTACGAAGTCCCGCAAGAGCATAGCCAACTTCAAGCTCCGCGAAGGGCAGCCCAACGGCGTCATGGTGACCCTGCGCGGCGCCCGGATGTGGGAGTTCATGTACAAGTTCGTCAACATCGTCCTGCCCTCCATCCGCGACTTCCGCGGCGTCGGCACGCGCCTCGACGGGCACGGCAACTACTCCTTCGGCATTTCCGACCACACGATATTCCCGGAAATCACCGTTGACCCGAACCGCAAGAACCTCGGCATGGACATAACGATCGTAACGACCGCCAAGACCGACGCCGAAGGTCGCGAACTTTTGAAGCTTTTGGGCATGCCCTTCCGCAAGCCCAACGCAGAGGCTGCAACCGCGGAGGCTAAGTAAGATTATGGCAAAAAAATCGTCAATACAGAAAAATTTGAAGCGCCAGAAGCTCGTTGCGAAGTACGCCGAGAAGAGGGCCGAGCTCAAGAAGGTGCTCTCCAACCCGAATTCTTCGGACGAGGAGTTCTTCGCCGCCCAGAAGGCGATGTCCAAGCTTCCCCGCAACTCGTCCCCGATACGCGTGCGCAACCGCTGCTCCATCACGGGCCGCCCGCGCGCATACATCCGCAAGTTCGGGCTCTCCCGCATAACCTTCCGCGAACTCGCCCTCGACGGCAAGATTCCCGGAGTCACGAAGGCTTCCTGGTAATAGGAGACTAAAGACATGGCATCACACGACAATATCGGAGACTTTCTGACAATCATCCGCAACGCCAGCTCCGCCGGCAAGCCCTCCTGCTCGGCCTCCTGGTCCAAGATCCGCGAAGGCATAGCAAGGATACTCAAGGAAGGCGGCTACATCGCCTCCTTCGAGGTTTCCGGGGAAAAGGCGTCCAAGAAGATTGACATAGCCCTCAAGTACACGAAAGAGGTCCCGGCAATCACGGCCATCGAGCGCGTGAGCAAGCCCGGCCGCCGCCTGTACTACTCCTGCTCGGACATTCCGCGCGTCCTCGGCGGCATGGGCATATCCATCCTCACGACCTCCCGCGGCGTAATGAACGACGCAGAGTGCCGCGCCAACAAGGCCGGCGGCGAATTAATCTGCAAAGTCTGGTAAGGAAAAGCACATGAGCAGAATTGGTAAACTTCCGGTGGCCATTCCCGCGGGCGTCAAGGCGTCCGTCGAAGGCTACACAGTAAAGGTTGAAGGCCCGAAGGGCAAGCTGGAGCGCACGTTCGCCCCCGCCGTGAAAATCACTCTGGAAGACGGGCACATCCATGTCGCCCCCTCCTCCAACTCCAGGTTTTCCGGAGCCATGCACGGCACCGCGCGCAGCATAATAAGCGCCATGGTCCAGGGCGTGGAAAAGGGCTACGAGAAGATTCTTGAAATCTACGGCGTCGGCTTCAAGGCGGACCTCAAGGGCAACGTCCTGACGCTCGCCCTCGGATACGCGCACCCGTGCGTCTACACCCTCCCCGAGGGCGTGACCGCCGTCGTGGGCGAACTTCCGGACCGCAGCCCGATGGTCACCATATCGGGCGCCGACAAGCACATGGTCGGCCAGGTGGCCGCAGATATCAAAAGCTTCTACCCTGTCGAGCCCTACAAGGGCAAGGGCGTCCGCATACGCGGGGAGTTCGTCCGCAGGAAGGAAGGCAAGAAGACCGCTTAATACCGGCCTCAATTAAACAAGGAACTTTGATATATGAAACTCGAAAAGAAAAAGATGTTGGCACAGAAGCGCCGCTGGCGCGTGCGCAACAGGATATCGGGTACCGCCGAACGCCCGCGTTTGGTTGTCCGTTTTTCAAACAGGCACGTCTCCGCGCAGTGCATAGACGACACTGTCGGCAAGACGCTCGTTTCCCTCTGCTCCCTCAGCAAGGAGCTCGGCGGCGAAAAGGTTCTGGCCAACGTGGCCGGGGCGGTCGCAATCGGCTCGAAGCTGGGCGCCAAGATGAAGGCTGCGGGCATCTCCGCCGCCGTCCTGGACAGGGGTTCGCGCCGCTACCACGGCTGCGTCAAGAGCTTTGCGGACGCGGTTCGCGAGGCCGGCATAAACTTCTAATTGCGAAAGTACCGTAATGGGCAGAGAATTCAGAAACAACAGCAGGGGACCGCGCGAAGAGGCTGCGGCTCCCGAATTCATCGAAAAAGTCGTGCACATCAACCGCTGCGCGAAGGTGGTGAAGGGCGGTCGCCGCTTCACCTTCTCGGCGCTCGTGGTGCTGGGCGACGGCAAGGGCCTCGTCGGGGTCGGCTTCGGCAAGGCCAAGGAAGTTCCCGACTGCATCAAGAAGGCCACGGAGCGCGCTCGCAAGAACATGAAGCCCGTCTCCCTCAAGGACGCCACGATACCCCACGAGGTTGTCGGCACCTTTGACGGCGGCAAGGTCATGCTCCGCCCGGCGGCTCCCGGTACGGGCGTCATCGCCGGCGGCGGCGTCAGGGCGGTTCTCGAGGCTGCGGGCGTCAAGGACGTCCTCTCCAAGAGCCTCGGCTCCAACAACGACATGGCCATGGTAAACGCCACGCTGCGCGCTCTTCACCAGTTGCGCACGGCCGACGCCATCGCGGCCCTCAGAAGCTAATCAAGGAGTTTTTAAAATGAGCAATTTGAGCAAACTTTCCAATCCTGCGGGCGCAAAGCACTCGACCAAGCGCAAGGGGCGCGGCATAGGCTCCGGCCACGGCCGCACCTCCGGCAGGGGCCACAAGGGCATGAAGGCCCGCAGCGGCGGCGGCGTCCGCGCCGGTTTTGAAGGCGGCCAGATGCCCCTCTACCGCAAGCTCCCGCACCGCGGCTTCAACAACGCCAACTTCACGGTCGACTACGCGGTCGTAAACGTGTCTTGCCTTGAGGGCCTCGGCCTGGAGGAAATCTCCAGGGAGGATCTCGTGAAGGCGGGCCTCGTCCGCGCAAAGGACTCCCTCGTAAAGATTCTCGGCAACGGAAAGCTGACAAAGAAGGTCGTCGTAAAGGCGGACAAGTTCTCGGAATCCGCCGTCAAGAAGATCGAGGCTGCGGGCGGCAAGGCCGTCCTGAACGCCTAATGTTGGCGAAGGGCAAGAAATGTTAAGCGCCTTCACCAACTGCTTTAAAATCCCGGAACTGCGCCAGCGCATCATGCTGACGCTGGGGCTTGTTTTTATAGCTCGCGTGGGCGCTGCAATACCGCTTCCGGGCATCAACCCGGCGCCTTTGCAGGCCTATTACGCCTCCTCCTCCTCGGACGGGGGCGGCCTGATAGGGCTCTACAACATGTTCACTGGCGGCGCCATGATGCAGGGCGCGGTCTTCGCGCTGGGCATCATGCCCTACATCAGCGCGTCGATTATCCTGCAGCTCATGGGCGCGGTCGTACCCAGCCTCGCCCGCCTCATGCAGGAGGGCGAGATGGGGAGGCAGAAGATAGCCCAGTACACGAGGTATCTTACCATCCTCATTGCGGCCGTCCAGGCCATACTGATGATGTACGCGATAATCGTGAAGCCCCAGACGCTCTTCACCGGGTTCAACCCTGCGGAATATGCGCCGATTGTCGTCGCCTCGAACGTCCCGCTGTTCTTCCTCACATCCGTCATATTCCTGATAACGGGCTGCATGATAATGATGTGGCTCGGCGAGCAGATAACGCAGAGGGGCATAGGAAACGGCATTTCGATTCTCATAACAGTGGGCATCGTGGCCGACATTCCGGGAGCCTTCCAGAACGCGTACATGCTGGTGTTCAACCGCCCAGTGGGCGCCGACGGCGGCTCGATGGTGGGCATCCCGCAGGCCGTGGTGATGCTGGCCCTGCTCTTCGGCGTGACGGCGGCAATCATAGCGGTCATCCAGGCGGTGCGCAAGATTCCGGTCCAGTACGCGAAGCGCATGGTCGGAAACAAGATAATGGGCGGCCAGTCCTCGTACCTTCCCCTCAAGGTGAACTACGCGGGCGTCATGCCGATAATCTTTGCGAGCGCCCTCCTGCTTTTCCCGCAGCAGATATTCGGGCAGTTCGACACGACCACGTACACCGTTTTGTACGGCTTGCTGATACTTCTTTTCAGCTACTTCTGGGTCTCGATAATGTTCAAGCCCCTGCAGATAGCAGACGACCTCAAGCGCTACGGCGGCTATATTCCGGGCGTCCGTCCGGGAGAGCCCACGGCAAAGTTCCTCGACTACGTCATGACCCGCCTGACCCTGGCCGGATCGATATTCCTCCTGTTTATCGCCATCCTGCCGCAGCTTCTCATGACCCGCTGGAACATACCCCCGAAAATCGCGCACTTCTTCGGCGGCACCGGCGCCCTCATCGCGGTGGGCGTCGCTCTCGACACCATGAGGCAGGTCGAAACCTACCTTTTGCAGCGCCACTACGACGGCTTCCTCAAAAAGGGCCGCATCCGCGGGCGCAGCGTGGGGGAGGCGAGGCAGCTCGTCGATTCCCGGCAGCTAAAGTCTCTGTGGGCGCTCTGGACTCCGCTTCTGATAATACTTGTCATAGGCATAGTTTCCTGGGTTGTCCGCGCAAGAATGTAATACGACGGAGGCGCGCGGCCCGCATCCCGGAACCGCGCGCGCCAAAAACCATGTTCTTTAAAATATTAAAATCTTTAAATAGACGGCGCGCCGCATGATTTCCATTAAATCCGAACGAGACTTAAAAGTCATGCGCGATGCATGCGTGATTGCCGCAACGGTGCTCGACGAGCTCTGCCAAATGGCCCGCGACGGCATATCCACCTGGGAACTCGACCAGGCGGCCAAAAAAATAATGGAGGGGCACTCCTGCCGGAGCGCTTCCTACAAGTATAAATGTGGCAGTTTGAGGTATCCCGGCTATGTCTGCTTGTCGGTAAACGACGAAATCATTCACGGCATAGGCTCCAAGGACAAGGTCCTGAAGCGCGGAGATATCATTAGCATGGATGTATGCGTTGTCTATCAGGGCTTCGTGGGCGACAATACGCGCACGGTTGTGATAGGCGAGGCCGCCCCGGAGGTTCTGAGGCTGGTCGAATCCACGGAGAGGGCTTTGCATGTTGGCATTTCCAACGCCCTCGCCGGCAATCGTGTGGGGGACATTTCCTCCTCGATACAAAAGTTTGTGGAGGATGCGGGGTATTCCGTCATCCGCGAATTCACCGGCCACGGCGTCGGAAAGAGGCTCCACGAGGAGCCGGAGGTTCCCAATTACGGCCGCGCCGGAACGGGGCCGGTCCTGCGCCCCGGAATGACGCTCGCAATCGAGCCCATGGTCGCCATGGGCGGCCCTGAAATCCGGATGGGGGCTGACGGCTGGACGGTTTACACCGCAGACGGCCTGCCCAGCAGCCATTCTGAGCACACGATTCTGATTACGGACGGCGAGCCGGAAATCCTCACCGTCCGCAAATAGGATTGTTTTGAAAAAAAAGCTTTTCAAACCACAAAAAAAAACCATTATATCCAATCTTTTAACATATACAAAATATGGCACGACTACTCGGAGTTGACATACCAAACAACAAGCGCGTGGAATTTGCGCTTCAGTACATCCACGGGATTGGCCCGCAGCGCGCGAAGATAATTTGCGAGGCGGCCGCCATTCCCGCCGAAATGCGCGCTCAGGACCTGAACGAGGAGCACATCAACAAGATCATGACCGTGATCGCCGAAAAGCAGTACAAGCTCGAGGGCGACCTGCGCCGCGAAGTGATGTCCAACCTCAAGCGCCTCACCGCCATCAAGAGCTACCGCGGCCTGCGCCACATGCGCGGCCTCCCCGTCCGCGGGCAGCGCACGAGCACCAATGCGCGCACCCGCAAGGGCAAGCGCAAGACCGTGGGCGTCGGCCAGAAGGCCTAGGCCGAGTTTTCAGCATCAATTTAAGGAACTTAAATGAGCGAAGAAAAAGAAATAAAGGAAACGGTTCAGGCTCCCGCCGAGCAGGCCCCCGCACAGGAACCTGAAAAGCCCTCCCAGCCCACCGCCAAGGATCTTCTCGGGGAAGAGCTCGGGGAAATCAAGGTCCGCAAGGCCAAGGGCAGCAAGAATGTCCACACCGGCATTTGCAGCATCAACGCCACCTTCAACAACACGAAGGTGTCCTTCACCGACCAGCAGGGCAACGTCATCAGTTGGTCCAGCGCCGGCAAGATGAATTTCCGCGGCTCCAGAAAGAGCACCGCCTACGCCGCCCAGGTCGTCACCCAGGACGCGGGCAAGGTCGCCATGAGCCACGGCATGAAGGAAGTCGCCGTCAAGGTCAAGGGCCCCGGCATGGGCCGCGACGCCGCAATCCGCTCGCTCCAGGCGCTCGGGTTCATGGTCGTTTCCATCGCCGACGTCACCCCCGTCCCGCACAACGGGTGCCGCGCGCGCAAACGCCGCCGTGTATAATTTAAACTAAGGAGAAATTTAACATGTCTCGTTATACGGGTCCAACAACCAGAATCAACCGCCGCTTCAACGCCGCGCTCTTCCCCGCGAAGAAGGCGATGTCAAACAAGCCCTACCTGCCCGGCATCCACGGCCCGCGCCTGCGCCGCCGCGTTTCCGACTACTCGATGGGCCTGAATGAAAAGCAGAAGCTGCGCTTCATGTACGGCCTCACCGAAAAGCAGTTCCGCCTCACTTTCGAGCGCGCCAAGCGCCAGGGCGGCGTCACGGGCGAAGTTTTCATGCAGATGCTTGAGCTGCGCCTCGACAACATCGTGTACCTGCTCGGCTTCGGCCGCACCCGCAAGGCCTCCCGCCAGCTCGTGACCCACGGCCACGTCATTGTAAACGGCAAGAAGGTCGACATTCCCAGCTTTGCCTGCAAGCCCGGCGACACCGTCGAAGTCCGCGAAAAGTCTAGCTCCCGCCAGCTCGCCCAGCGCAGCCTCGACGAATCCCAGCTCAGGACTCCCCCCGCGTGGATGGAACGCGTGGACGGCGCCTTCAAGGGGACGATAAACCGCCTCCCGATACGCGACGAAATGGACAAGACCATCAACGAGCAACTGATCGTCGAATACTACTCGCGCTAATCCCCAACAAACAAAAGGAACTGAAATGGCAAAGCGCCTTGGAAAATTTGAATTGCCCAAGCGTCTTGTAAAAGACGAGGCAACAGCAACGGAAACCTACGCAAAGTTTGTGGCCGAGCCCTTTGAAACGGGCTTCGGGCACACGATAGGCAACGCCTTGCGCCGCGTTCTTTTGGGTTCGATTGAAGGGGCCGCGATAAGCTCTATCAAGATTGAGGGCGTGGACCATGAATTCCAGAGCGTCGAAGGCATTGTCGAAGACGTGACTGACATAGTCCTCAACCTCAAGAAAATCAAAATCAAGAGCCAGGCCCGCGAGCCCAAGCGCCTGATGATAGACGTCGAAAGGGAAGGCCCCGTCACTGCGGCCGACATCCAGCCCGACGCCGACATCACGATTGTGAATCCCGAACAGGTGATTTGCACGCTGGACTCCAAGCGCCGCTTCGTTGCCGAAGTTGAGATTTGCGAGGGCCGCGGCTGGCGCCCGGCCGACGAGAACAAGTATCCCGACCAGCCCATCGGCGTCATAGCCGTCGATTCGCTGTTCAGCCCGATAGAGCTCGTCAAGTACTCCGTCGATCCGACCCGCGTCGGCCAGATGACTGACTTCGACAAGCTCACGGTTGAAATATGGACCAACGGCTGCATCACCCCCGACGAGGCGATGAAGGAGGCCGCTGTCATCCTCAAGCACCACATCGACGTGTTCGACAAGGTGACCGACCAGGACATCGAATTCGAGACCGCCGGCCGCGAGGTGAGCGAAGAGCAGAACCGCCTGCGCAAGCTTCTCAACATGAGCGTCAACGAAATCGAGCTCTCCGTCCGCGCGGCGAACTGCCTCAACAACGCGAACATAACGACAGTAGGGGAGCTGGCCATGAAGTCGGAGCAGGAAATGCTCAAGTACCGCAATTTCGGCAAGAAGTCCCTCAACGAAATCAAGGGCAAGCTCGAGCAGCTTGGGCTCTCTCTCGGAATGAAGATAGACGAGCGCCTCATCGACTCGGCTTCCGTGTAAAAAAATTCCAACCCGTAATTTAAAATGCGTCACTCTAAGCACAGACACACCCTTGGCGTAAAGAAGGAGCACCGCGCCGCCATCATGGCGTCGCTCTCCGCGGCCCTCTTCCGCCACGACAGAATTGAAACAACGCTAGCCTCCGCGAAGGCCCTGCGTCCTTACGCCGAGAAAATCATAACCTTGGCAAAGAACGCCGCCGCCGCCGAGGACCCGGCAGTCAAGCTGCACTACCGCCGCCTGGCAATCGCCCGCGTCCGCGACGCGAAGGCTGTGGCCGAGCTCTTCGACGGCAAGGCGCAGAAGTTCGCCGCCCGCGCAGGGGGCTACACCCGCATCTACAAGCTGGTTCCCAGGGCCGGCGACGCCGCCAACATGGCCCTTATCGAGCTGATTGAAGCCGACGACGAGGGCTACAAGAAGGCCGCCAAGAAGCCCGCCGCCAAGAAGGCTGCGAAAAAGACCGCCAAAAAGGCGGCCGCCAAGAAGACTGCGACGAAAAAAGCGGCGGCCGAAACCGCCGAAGCCGCGCCCGAAAAGGCTGCGGACGCCGCGGAATAAATCGCGTTCTTTCCGCTTTTAAATTCCGCAACGACGCGTCCGCATGGGCGCGTTTTGCGTTTTTTTTGCAGGACGGGCAATGGCTTTATATTTCGCGATTCTCACATGCGCAATCCTCGGGGGCTTCCTCGCGGCTGCGTTTTTCTGGGACAGGGCGTACGTCCGCCCCTACCGGAAGATGTTTCGCGAAAACGTCTACCACTGCCTGAAGTGCGAGTCAATCTACACCTCGCGCGCGCCGGGGGATTCGGCCGCGTGCCCGGTTTGCGGCTACCGCAACGGACGCTTGAAATTCTAAACAAAACCACGATGAATCAGAAAATAATTGTCCTCGACTTCGGCTCCCAGTACACGCAGGTTATCGCGCGCCGCATACGCGAGTGCGGGGTTTACTCGGAGATTCTGCCGTACAACACAAAGGCCTCAAAGCTGAAGGGCGAAGGCCTGATGGGCGTCATCCTGTCCGGCGGGCCGGCCAGCGTCCTCTCGCCGAAGTCGCCGCGCCCGGACCCGAAAGTCTTTGAGCTGGGCGTTCCGGTTTTGGGGATATGCTACGGGCTCCAGCTCATGGGCAGGATGCTCGGCGGCGAAGTGGTTTCCAGCAAGCAGCGCGAGTACGGCCACGGCAAACTCTCGTTCGATTCGGAATGCGACCTCCTCAAGGGCATTTCCAGCCCCATGACCGTCTGGAACTCGCACGGCGACCGCCTCGCAAAGCTTCCGGAGGGCTTCAGGGCCGTCGCGGCCACGGAAAATTCCGAATACGCACTCATTGAAAACAGGAAGCGCAAATTTTACGGGATGCAGTTCCATCCGGAAGTCGCCCACACCAAGGGCGGCGTAGAGATAATCAAAAACTTCCTCTTCGGCGTCTGCGGGTGCGCGGGCGACTGGAACATGTCCGATTACGTCGAAAAGTCGGTCGAGAGCATCCGCAAGACAGTTGGCGACAGGCGCGTCATTCTCGGCCTGAGCGGCGGCGTGGACTCCTCCGTCGCGGCGGCCCTCATACACAGGGCAATCGGCGACCAGCTCACGTGCGTGTTTGTCGATAACGGCCTGCTGCGCAAAAACGAGCGCCAGTCCGTCGAAAACCTCTTCAAGAACAATTTCAAGATGCGCCTGATAACGGCGAAGTCCGCGCCCCTTTTCCTGAAGAGGCTGAAGGGCGTCACCGATCCCGAAAGAAAGCGCAAGATTATCGGGAAAACCTTTGTGGAGGTCTTTGACAAGACCGTGAAGAGCATAGGCGACGTGGACTTCCTCGCCCAGGGAACCCTGTATCCGGACGTGATTGAAAGCGTCTCCATAGACGGAAATCCGGCTTCCCTCATAAAGAGCCACCACAATGTCGGAGGCCTCCCCAAGCGCATGAAGCTGAAGCTTCTCGAACCCCTTCGCGAACTTTTCAAGGACGAGGTGAGGGCGCTCGGCAAGGAGCTGGGGCTCGCCCACGACGTCCTCTGGCGCCACCCCTTCCCGGGGCCCGGACTCGGCGTGCGCGTGGTTGGGGAAATCACGAAGAAGCGCCTCGACGTCCTGCGCGAGGCCGACGCAATCCTCATAGAGGAGATGAAGTCGAGCGGCTATTACGGCAAAGTGTGGCAGGCCTTCGCGGTATTCCTGCCTGTAAAGACCGTCGGCGTGATGGGCGACGAGCGCACCTACGACAACGTCATTGCGCTTAGGATTGTGGAGAGCCTCGACGCGATGACGGCCGACTGGGCCCACATCCCGCACGACCTGCTCGCCAAGATTTCAAACCGCATAATAAACGAGGTGAAGGGCGTAAACCGCGTCTGCCTCGACATCTCCTCGAAGCCGCCTTCGACCATCGAGTGGGAGTAATCTGTGGCATTTCTTTGGCAGATACCGGACAAAATCGGCTGAGAGAGTCGAAAGCCGTGACCGTGTATAAGCCGCTGGACAGTTGACCGTACCGCCGCCCGTGGGAGCATCAAGCTCCTGCGGGTGGTTTTTGTTCTTTGGGGAAAAATATGGTATAGTATTTTCCACGGACCACTTGAAAAATCTGCTGTATATGCTATAATGGGAAAAAATTGATACCACTATATTCCCGCCGGAGGTTTTGATATGGCTAAACAGGTACACATCCGTGTAGATGATGCAATATATAAAGAATTGAGTGAATATTCTGCGCTTAGTGGACAGTCTATGCAGGATTGTTTGTCTGTTGCAATCAGACAGTTTCTCGTTAAAAATAAGAAGGAACCTCCCCGCAAGGAAACAGACTATACTTTTATTGACCTGTTTGCCGGAATAGGCGGGATGCGAATTGCCTACGAAAGAGCTGGTGGGCATTGCGTGTATTCAAACGAGTGGAACAAGTACAGTCAGGAAACATATTTTGCAAACTTTGGTGAACAACCTGACGGTGATATTACCAAAGTAAATGCAGCAGACATTCCTGATCACGACATTCTTGTTGCGGGATTTCCGTGTCAGCCTTTTTCTATTGCTGGCGTTTCCAAAAAGCAGAGTCTGGGGCGGGCAACCGGTTTTGAAGATAAAACACAGGGTACATTGTTCTTTGATGTTTGCAGAATCCTGAAAGAAAAGCGCCCCAAGGCGTTCATGCTCGAAAATGTAAAAAATCTGTGTAGCCATGACAGAGGCCATACATTCAAGGTTATCCGGGAATCATTGGAAGAGCTGAATTACAAAGTATTCTTCCAGATTCTTGACGGAAAAGTCTATGTTCCTCAGCATCGTGAGCGAATTGTGATTGTTGGATTTGACAAGGAGCGTTACGGTGAAAATATTGAATTTGAGTTTGACTTGTCTTTGCCGGAAAAAGCTCCTGTAATGAGAGATATTCTTGAATCCGATGTTAGTGATAAATACACTCTTTCCGATAAGTTGTGGGTGTATCTGCAAAACTACGCTGCAAAGCATAAGGCCGCTGGCAACGGTTTTGGTTATGGTATTGCCCCGCTTGATGGTATCAGCCGTACTATCAGTGCCAGGTATTACAAAGACGGATCTGAAATTTTGATCGCTCAGGATGGTAAAAATCCTAGAAGATTAACACCGAGAGAGTGCGCCCGCCTCCAAGGCTTCCCGGACAGTTTTAAGATTCCTGTCTCTGATAATCAGGCATATAAACAGTTTGGCAACTCTGTTGTTGTGCCTTTGATGAGCGAGGTCGCAAAACTTGTTATTAAAAATCTGCGTAAGATGGTAAGGGAATATCCCGTAGAGAAAGGATGGCAGTCTGATGATTGATGGGTATGCAGCTCAGGCGATTCAGTCTGTATTAAACAGCCAGCAGGCATATTGTAAATTTCTTTCCGCAAATGATTCCGGTGCAACTGGTGGACATCAAAGTGGCATCCTGATTTCAAAGTCTGCCAGGGAAATGATGTTTTCTCAGGAGCTTGGAAATGAAAACATCCTCAAAAGAACAGTAGAGATTCAGTGGCAGAACGATCTGCGTACTGAAAGCAGTTTTACATATTATAGCAGCAAAAATGAGTTGAGAGTTACCAAATTTGGTCGTAATTTTCCGTTTCTGAATCCGGAACAGACGGGTGCGCTGTTTGTGTTCACAAGGCAGAATGCTGATCAGTATAGTGCGTTCTTTCTTGAAACAGAGGACGATATTGAGCAGTTCCTGAGTGCTTTTGGTATCAGCCCAACAGAAACAAACCGCCTGATTGACAGAGGCGGTATTCTGCCCGAAACACAGGAGCAGATTGCAATTAAGGGGTTCATCCGCACTCTGGCAGTGGATTTCCCTTCGTCCAATGAGATGTCTGCGGCGGCAAGAGATATTCAGAACAGGGTATATAATCATCTTGAATATATCAGGACAAATCCTGACCGAAAAATCATTGAATGGACGAATACGGAATATGCTCTGTTCCGGGCAATCGAACACGCCCGTTATGGTGAGCAGATTTCCTGCGGATTTGCTACGGTTGATGAGTTTATCACTATGGCAAACATGGTGCTGAATCGTCGTAAGAGCCGGGCGGGAAAGAGCCTTGAACATCATCTGTCTGCCGTATTTGATGGAAATGATATTATTTATGCAGCACAAGCCATAACAGAGGGCAATAAAAAACCGGACTTTCTTTTCCCCTCTCGGGAGGCATATAACGATGCAACCTTTCCCACGGACAAGCTGATTTCTCTTGCTGCAAAGACTACATGTAAAGACCGTTGGCGTCAGGTTATTAACGAAGCAGACCGGCTGAGAGGTATGCCAAAATACCTGTGTACACTCCAGCAGGGCGTTTCTCCGGCACAGATGGATGAGATGCAGGCAGAAAATGTTGTCCTTGTTGTACCTCGTCCGTACATTTCCTATTATCCGGCAGATCGGCAGGAGCGTATCTGGTCGTTGTCCAAGTTCGTATCCTATGTGCGTGAAGTTGAGGGGTGCTGATGGCTGACATTATATCCCCGGAACAGCGAAGCAAAAACATGGCAGCAATACGATCAAAGGATACAAAGCCGGAAATCTATTTGAGAAAGCTCCTGTTTGCACAGGGATTTCGTTGTCGGATTGCATCCAAAAACATTCCAGGTCACCCGGACATATTTCTCCGTAAATATAATACAGCAATATTTGTGCATGGATGTTTCTGGCACCGTCATCAGGGTTGCAAGTATGCCTACACGCCTAAATCCCGTGTAGAGTTCTGGCAAAAGAAGTTCGATGATAATGTCCGGCGTGATTCGGTCGTAAAAGCAGAACTGCAAACAAAGCAAATCAAATGCCTGATAGTATGGGAATGCACAATTAAACAGATGAAGCGTAGTAAAAACACGGAAACTGATGTGTTACAATCGTGTGCCGACTTTATCCATTCTGGTAGATTGTACCAAGAGTTGTAAGTGAGAATACATTTCATTAAGAGAGGAATATTATGGCTAAGAGGAAGATGGTGCAGAGTAATCTTATGAAAAACTCCATTTCTGCGTATTTTGCCGCCATAGAAATTCATAACAAACCGAATATTTCATACCGCTATGAAACTACAACTTTGCTCTTGATGAACGCATGGGAACTGATCTTAAAAGCGTATATCAAGAAGTTCATAAAGAAAAAGTCCATCTACACAGGCGATGGGCATACCGTTTCGATTGATAAGGCAATCAGCTATGTAGATGAGCATATTAACGCCACAGAATCCAAAGCGTTTACTGCCATAAAAGAGAATCTGTTACTCATCGAAGAATACAGAAACAATATTGTACACTACTATAACGAGCAATTAGAGCCATATATTTTTATGCTGACTGCAAAGCTGCATTAAACTATGTGGAGTTCATGAAAAAATACTTTTCAAAGGATATCTTAGCGGAAGATGGTCTGTTTATTCTCCCTTTAGGCTTCAAGTTACCTTTTAAGCCAGAAGATTTCCTGACGAAAAAAGCTGCCCAATATGTATCGACCTCGGAATCTAAGAAGTTCATTGGGTCGATCATCAATGTTATTACTGACTTGGACACAAGAGGTGTTGAAGATACGATTGTCGTAGGATTTGACATCTACTTGGAAAATGTCAAAAAGATGAAGAACAGCGATTTGTTGGTGGCAATCACATCGAAAGATGAAGCTGATGTACGTTTTGCGAAGGTAAGTAAGGTTCGAATAACAAATGATCCTAACGTACAACTTCAAGTAAAGTTGAACGATGAAGGATTTGTTTCATCCTTCCCCCTTTCATATCGCGATGTGTGCACCAGGTGCAAAAAGGAAGTTCCGAACTTTAAGCAGGGAAAGAAGTTTAATGGGATTATGGCTGAGATAAAAAAGGATGCCAGATACGCTTTTACTCGAAAGCTTAATCCCAATAGTTCCAAATCTTCAAAAACTACATTCTATACAGAAAGCGTTATTGCCGAAATTGCGCAGCGATTTACGCTGGAAAATTCTGTGTCTACCTGAGATAATTCCACAGAACTTACTGTTGCACAAAATCACCATAGAGCTAGGGCCGAATTTCCGGCTACAGGATAAAAACTTTTGCCCAATGCTGTTTACTAAGCACCATACCACAATATTCGGCGGGCTTTGCCAAATGCAAAAGCGACAGGGAGGATGATTTTAAAATCCGCTCGTCAGGCGCTTTTTTGGGTATCGACGGCAGGGCAGGGGTTCTTCGGGGAGAGGGGGCGGCTCATTTGCTTGCGGCGTAACTGATGGCCGCTTCATGTATGGATGTTGCGGGGAGTTCTGGGATTTTTTGGCTTGGTATTTTTTCAAAAAAGCATTTCATATGGCAATGTTGAGACCCATGAAATCCGAACCCGCAAGCTGTTTTTGCGCCCGTCCCAAATCCCGGGCGGAGAAGGTTGTTTTTGCGCTTGAGGTAATTTTTTTTGCAATCGCTTTCATCTGTGCCGCCCTGGCTTTTGCCGGCGTCATTGACACTGACTGCTGGTATTTAGCTTTGCTGCTTCTGGTTGATGTTCTGGTGCGCGTGGCTGCAAAATGGATAATCCGCATTTTTTCGCCGAAGCGGAGGGTTTTCTTTGAGACCGGAGGGGACGGGCGCCCGGTGGCGGCAGTTTTGGAGCTTGAGAACGTCGGCGGAAGGGACGCCGAGATTTTGGGGGCCGGATTTGTGGAATGGAGGCGGGAGGGCGCTGCGTCGTCTCACGATTCCGCGCACGCGTTCTCTCCGGATTCGTGCGCAGGGCAGAACCGCTTCCCGATGCCATTTCCCAGGGGAGGCGTCGTTTCCATAAGGTACGGATTTGCGGAGGTCGCGGATGCGCATTCCATTTGCGCGCTTTACTGCGACGTGGATTCGTCGGCCTTTCCAGGATGGCTGGTATGGGAGGAGAGGCTTCCCATGAATGAGGAAGTTTTGCCGAAGCCCCCGCCCGGGGTGAGGCGCATGATAATCCCGCTCCGGCGCCTTGAGAGATATTCCATGCGCCTGGGGTTTCCGCTTCCCGTCAAGCTCATGCTTGCGGCGGCCGCCGTGCTTGCGGCAATCGTTTTGGCGCTTGTGTTTCTCGGGCCCCTGTGATGGGAGGGAGTCTGATGTGGCCGGGGAAAAGGCTTGAAAAAAATAAGCGGGCTTATTTTGTTTTTTATATGTCGGATTTTTCAGGGAATGAGGGGCCGCAGGTGCGCGGAGTTTGGGCGGGGAGGGCCTACCGCGTGTTTACGGCGGTTTTTGCCGTTTCGTTTGTCGCCTTTGTCCTGGGGGTCGCATCTGGGGGCGTTTCGGAGGTGTGCATAAAGGCGGCCATTCCCGCCTTTGTCGCTTCGGGACTTGCTATCGCCGCTTTCAACCTCGCGGTCGTGCGGAGGAGCAGGGCCTCGTACGAGCCCAAGGCTTCGCTCAATTTTGAATTCGGCGCGGACGGGGCCCCTGCCGAGGCGCGGCTTGAGCTTTGGAACAGAAGCGGACAGACGCTGAAAATCGTGGGCGCCGGATTCGTGGAGCGCGCGCGAGCGCGCACTGCCGCAGTTTTAGAGCGCGACTTTGATGCGGCTTTTTCGCCTGACGGGATTGGCGAGGTGAACCCGTTTCCTGTCTGCATGCCTCCCGGGGGTACGTTTTGCCTGCGCTACCCGTTCGCAAACTCCGCAAAAAGCCGTAGCTTAATCGCCCTTTATTACGACCTCGACGGGGCGTCCCTCCCGGGCGGGGCGATGTATGAGGCGTGCGGGGTTTCCGCTTACGGCGGTATCGTGGCCCTGCGCCCACGCGCCGGGGCGAGGCGCGTTTTTTTCTTCGACCGGCGTTTGGTGAGGCTTTCCAAAAAGCCCGGTTTGCCGGCGAACTTTAAGGTTTCTATTCTGTGCGCGGCCGCATTCGCCGCCGCTATTTTGCTGTTTGGGATGCTTGCCGGAAGCGGAGCGTCCTGACGGCCTCGCGGGGGGTGCGCGGGCGGTGGCTTCAGCCCCGGATTCGCGCTTTTTTTGACGGCCTTTTTTTGCCGGATTTTCGGATTTTTTAATCCGCTTTAAATCAGCGTGTTGCATGGCGGGCGCGCTGCGGAAAAATGACGGACTGCCGAGTTTATTTGTTGCAATCGCCCGGCGCCGGCATAGTATATATATAACCCTTCCCAAAGTGGGGAAAGCCTTTTTGTTTTTCGGGCGCGGACCCGGGCGGACAGCCCCGGCGGAGCGGCCCGCCGGGGGCGGATTTTTTGCGGGAGGGGGAAGGTCAATTTAACTGAAACACATACGCATAAAATGTCAGAAAACATCAAAAAAATAGATAATTACGATGCGTCGAAAATCCAGAAGCTGGAAGGCCTGGAGGGCGTCAGGAAACGCCCCGACATGTACATCGGTGACACGCACGAGAGGGGGCTGCACCATTGCGTCTTCGAAATAGTGGACAATTCAATCGACGAGGCCCTGGCCGGATACTGCACGACGATAAAGGTCGCCGTCCACTCGGACGGCTCCTGCTCCGTTGAGGACAACGGCCGCGGCATCCCCGTGGACATACACCCCAA
>URJJ01000022.1 GCA_900548185.1 uncultured Opitutales bacterium | reverse complement strand
CTTCCAGGGTCTATGGGATAAGCGCCTTCGACTCCACTATGGGAGACCTGAAGAACGTCTCGATGAATGTGTCGGGCTCTAAAACAGTTTACGGGATAAACCTTTCCTACGCAGAGATTGGCGGCATCAGCGACAGCTCCATAGAAGTTTCAGGCGGAACCGACACGATAGGAATATTCAGCGACGAAGGCGTTTTCGGCACCCTCTCAAACGTCAAAATATCGGCTTCCGGAAACGGCTATGCCGCCGGAATCTGCCTCGCCTACTATAACCCTGCGACTGTCATAAGGCTGGAAAATTCGTCCGTCATCTCTGCGGAATCCGCTTCGGGCAAAGCGTACTCCATATCAAACGAGAGCGCAAACCGCCTTACGATTTCGGGCGACTCGACAGTGCACACGCTCAAGGGCGTCATATATTCAAAGGGCGAGCTTGCGCTTGACGGGAACTTCAAACTTGAGGAGGCATCCATTGCGCTCGGCAGCTCCATGACGTTTTCCGGCTCCCTGTCCTGGAGCGGCAGCCTCAGCATTTCAGGCGGCAATGTCGTCTTTGCGGACGGCTCCATCCTGAACATACTTTTAGGCGACCTCTCCGGCCTCGACGAATACATGGTTCTTGAAACCGACAGCACTATTACCGCTACATTGGCCAATATGGATTTGACCGTATCCGACTCTTCCGGCGCCGAACTTTCCGGCTGGGCCTGGGAGCTCAGGCACGGGGAAGGCGGGGACCAGATTTGGATAACGAGCACCGTCCCCGAAGCTTCGTCATGCGCGGCTGTTTTCGGGTGCCTCGCCCTGTTTGCGGCGCTTTTTTACAGGAAATCAAGGAGGGCCTAAACGCCTCTCCCGACGGGCTGCAATGCTGTTTGCCGCCCGCCGTTCCAAATGCCGCAGCCGCGCCGGATTTTGCCTTTCATAAATGGAAAATCCGGCATTCGGCGGCGGTTTTTTATTTTGCATTGCCTGCGCATCCTGCCGTCCGCAAGGGGCGCGCGCAATCTCATGCCGTCCGCAGGGGGGAGAGTAATTCCAAAAACGCAAAAGGCGTTTGCGGGCGCAGTTTAAAATATGCCGGCGTTTTGGCCGGGGGCCTCCCAAACTGGAAAATTTAGCCAAATGCTTGCTGCCCGGCTTGCCCGCTGAATGGGGGCGGGGGCATCATACGAAAGGGCGGTATGGTGGAGGCTATTTTTTGGGGATGCCTCGCGGGTGGATTGTCGGCCTGCCCGATATTTTAAAAAGCGGGAAAAGGCTTCTTTGCAACTTTTGGGGGAGGGGGCAGCGTTTTGCGCTTTGGGAATTTTTCCGGGGCATTCCAACCTATGTCGGCCCCGCGTTTTTCCCTAAGCGGCATGATTGTTTTCCGAAGCGGATTTGTCAGGCGGAACTTAAAATGCCGCGCTGGATTTGCATGTGTTTTGATGCCGAGGAAAGAATCTAACGCATTGATTGGAATTGGTGGGAACGGGTTTTATTGTAAAATTTGTATTATAAAGAGATGTCCGCCCCGTGAAACGCCATCCGCATTTTCATTTTTTGGGGGTAACTCTAATTTACGCCAGTCCCCCAATAACTTGTTTTCCGCCATATTGGCGAGCCGCGCCAGTGGGGGAAGGGGGTAGAAAGAAAGACCGCCCATGTTTGGGCGGTCTTAAAAAGAATAATCGGCTGGCGTCCCCACGGGGATTCGAACCCCGGTCGTAAGAATGAAAATCTTATGTCCTAACCGGGCTAGACGATAGGGACACAGCCGATTGTTAAAGTTTGAAAACCTACGGAACAAATCGCATTTGACAAGAAAAAAATAAAAAAAGATGGCCCACACTCCCCGCGCACTGTCTTCACTCCTGCGGCCGCGCGCGAAGGCGCGTCTTTTCGGACAAATATTCTTGTCGGGAGCTTCAAAGTTATAATTATGTAATCCTTTTGCCGGAAAGCCGCGGCGTTCCGGGGCCCCATCCGCACAAAATTTACGGACTGAAAAACAACTCGCGCGAAATGAAGAATTTCTTAAGGGACATCATACTGTTTGCAGCCCTGGTCTTAATATATATTCTAGGGCGCCTGGCCATACTCGTATTTTTCGGGATGGACAAGCTGCACCTTGTGACCCCGGAATGGGCCCTGCTTTCGCTTAGGTTCGACCTGATGACGGCAGCCTATCTCACCCTGCCGGCGGCGGCGCTTTCGTTTGCGGCGATGTTTTTCGGGGACCGCAAGATTTTTGAAGTCCTGAAGGGCGTGTATTTTTCCTTCATACTGGCCCTGTCGCTGTTTTTTGCCATCACAAACGTGGTGTTTTTTGCGGAATACAAAAGCCAGTTCAACCAGTGGATTCTCGGGATATTCTACGACGATTTCTCCGCGATAATGATGACGATAATAAAGACGTACCCCATATTCCTGATACTTCTTGGGATATTCGCGATTGTCGTCTTTTCGCACTTCGCAACCCATTACGTGTTCAGGAAAACCAGCCTGATGGGCGTGCGCATGGACTGGGGCGCGAGGGTTGCGGCGCTTGCGGTCTGCGTCCCGTTTTTTGCGTTCTGCATGCGCGGGGCGGCGATAGAGGGCGATACGCTCTCCTCGCGCGAGACCGTCGTTTCGGATTCGGCTTTTCTGAACAACCTCGTCCCGAACTCGGCCTACTGCCTGCGCCACGAGCTGAAGACCCACTTTGAATTCCTTTCGTTCGACGATTCCCTCGACTTTTTCGACACCAGCCGCTCCGAGATAAAGTCGCTCGCAGACACCATATTTCGCGGAGACTTTGAAAGCCTCGATTCCGCGCTCGAGCGCGAGGCTTCCGGCAGCCCGCTCAAGACGAGGCCCCGCCACATATTCCTGATAATTGCCGAAAGCCATTCCGCCTGGCCGCTCTACGAAAAATACCGCAGCCGCAACCTCATGCCTCAGACCGCGAAAATAGCTGGAAATTCCCTCCGCTCCTCGCACGCGCTCTCGGCCGGGATATGCACGGTCGACAGCGTGACGAGCATTCTGGGCGGCATCCCATTTGCGATGCTCTCGGCAGGCTGCATAGAGGACTACCCGGCGGACTTTTCCATCGCCAACGCGCTCTCGCGGCTGGGCTACAAAAGCCGGTTCTTTGTGGCCAGCTCCCTCGACTGGTGCAATATCGGCAAATTCACGCGCCGCATGGGGTTTGCCGAAAGCCTCGGCGGAAACGCAATAAGCGACGAGTTTTTCCAGCACGAATGGGGCGTTCCGGACAGGGAGTTTTTCAACTACATCCTCGGTCGGGACTTCGACGAGCCTTCGTTCAACGTGATTCTCACCGTCTCAAACCACCCGCCCTACGACGTCGACCTGAAGGCGGAGGGGTGCCCGAACCCGATAGATTCCCCGCTTGAAAACTGCGTCCAGCACATGTGGTACGCCGACAGCCGCATAGGGGATTTCGTCTCGCGCATGCGCGCCCGCCACCCCGACTCCCTCTTCATCATAACAGGCGACCATGCCGCGCGCCTCAATCCCCCCTACCTCGGGGAGGAGTTTGAAAACCGCATGTGCGTCCCGCTCATATTTGCCGGAAAGCCGATAGAGGAGGCGGGCCTTGCGCGCGACGCGGGGCCGGCCTCGCACATGGACATCCTGCCCACGCTCGTGGAGCTTCTGGCGGACAGGGGTTTCAAATACAAGGCATGGGGCGACAGCCTCGCCGCCGCCTCGCGCGCGGCTCCCCCCGCCAACCCTTACGCAATCTACTACCGGGGCAGGCTTTACAATCCGAAAATCAAAAGCTGCCCCGAGGAGGCGCGCAAGGCCATGAACGGCTATATCGCGCTGGCCTACTGGCGCGCCGTGAAAGGGCCGGAATTTCCGGAGGATTGCGCCTCAGAAAGCGGCGGGGACGCCGTTTCTGAAAATCCGGAGCCGGACGGCGGGCGCTGACTTCCGCGCGGGGCGTCTCGGGGGCGTCCGCGTTTTATGGAGCCCTGCTGCGGGAATGCCCCCAGGGCAGGCGCAATTTTGCGCCCCGGCGATGCGGAGAACCGGGGCTCCGTCCGAAGGGAGCCTGCCGCGCGTGGTTCCGGCGTCGCTCGGGGCTTTTCAGAGCGTAAAAACTCCGCGCATTGCCGTTTTTGCCTGTCTTTTGGCTAGGCTTCTCCGCCAAGAAGCTCAAAGGCGTATTCCGCGCGGCTGATGCCTCGGTTTTCGGCGAGCCTCGAAAATTCTGCAAAAGAAGGTATCGCCTCGGCCCTGAGCTCGACCCGCGAAAACGGTTTTGGAATCATGAAGCCGTCCCAGGACTTCAGGCTCCAGAAGCTCTTGTATTCGGCGCGCATGAACACCATTTTTGCGCCCGCTTTGTCGCATATTGAAAACGCTCCGTCCTTTGCCCGGTATCTCGGCCCCCGAGGGCCGTCGGGCGTTATGCAGATGTCGGAGCCTTCGCGGAGCCGCCTTATAAGGCCGATTGCAGCCCGCGCGCCGCTTTCGGAGCTCGAACCCCGCTCGCTTGGAATGCCGAAAAACCGGAAGAACTGGGCCAGCAGCCCGCCGTCTCTGCTCGCGCTGACAAGGCCGTATATGGGCTTTGAAAAGCGGTACTTCATCTTTATATACGGGGTTATGGAAATGCGGTTGTGCCATATGAGAAGCACCGTGCGCCCGCCGCCGCGCAGGGCGCTTTTTGAGCAGTCGCAGGATTTTACCCGCAGGGTCATGTACAGCAGGCGCATCGCAAGCGATATGGCAAATAGCGCCGTTTTTGCCGGAATTCCAGGGAGGGCGCCTCGGGGCGCGTTGTTTTTCATCGATATGTATTTTTTAAGGCTGTTGCCGTATTGTATGTTTTGACGCCTGCGGGGGCGTTTTCATTCAAATATAAATTGCAGGGATTGCTCACGGGTCGCGCCTCGCCTGCGTGGGGCGCTTAATGCTCGACATGCCGGGGAATTTTTGCAGCATGGATTGCATGAATCGGTATGTGATGATAATGGCCGGCGGCGCCGGGGAGCGGTTCTGGCCCCTCAGCCGCGTCGCGAAGCCAAAACACCTCTGGAGCGTTGCAGGCTCCGGCGGATGTTTGCTGGAGCAGGCCCTGCGGCGCGCGGCAAGGGTCGTCCCGCAGGACAACATATTTATCGTCACAAACCGCGAGCAGGTGGAGGGAATCCGCGCGGCGTGCCCGGATTTTCCTCCGGACAGGATAATTTCCGAGCCCCTGCCGAGGGACACCACCGCCGCCGTCTCCGCCGGGGCCGCGTGGATATCGCTGAGGGAGGCCGGGCGCGACGCGTCTTTCGCGGTCCTCCCGTCCGACCATGTGGTTCCGGACGAGGACGCCTTCGCTGCGACGGTGCTTGAGGCATTCGAGCTTGCCGAGGGCGGCGACAGGCTCGTTACAATCGGCGTGGAGCCGTCTTTCCCCTCCACCGGATACGGCTATATAAAGCGCGGCGAACCGCTGGGCGGGGGGGGCAGGCCGTCGTGCAGGGTGGCGCGGTTTTTTGAAAAGCCCAGCGCCGTTCGCGCCGCCTACTATCTGGAGTCCGGCGGATTTTACTGGAATTCCGGAATATTCGTGTGGAAGGTCTCAAGCGTGGTCTCCGCCGTCTCCCGCTTCGCCCCGGCGATAGGGGCCGCTTTTGAGCAAATGCGCGCGGACGCGGAAAATGGCGGGGATTTTGCGGGCGCCATGGCGCGGTGCTATCCGGACGTGGAGCGGATAAGCATAGATTTTTCTGTGATGGAAAAGGCCGACAACGCCTGGGTGGTGCCCGCCGGCTTCGCCTGGGACGACGTTGGCTCGTGGAGCGCCGTGGAGCGCCACTACGCCAGGGACGAAAACGGAAACGTCGCGCGCGGGGAGCTCTTTGCGAAGGATTCCGAGGACTGCGTGGTGTTCGACGAATCGGGCAGGGCGACCGCCCTCGTCGGAGTCCGCGACCTCATCGTGGTCCACGCCCCGGACGCGACGCTCATATGCCGCAGGGACTGCGCGGAATCCGTAAAGGGGCTCGTGGCGATGCTGCCCAAGAACTACCGCTGACGGCGGCGGGGCGAAAACGGTTGACTTGGCGCGCCCGGAAAATACCTTTTCAAAATTCCGCCGTAAGCGTCCGCGCACTCGTTGGCGTTGCGCGCCCCGGCTTTCAAATATGAAAAAGAGCGATAAAATTTACGTTGCGGGGCACCAAGGCATGGTCGGGGGGGCGATAGTCCGCGCCCTCCGCGCCGGAGGCTTTGAAAACCTCGCCCTGAGGCCGCATTCCGAACTAGACCTCACAGACCAGGGGCGTGTCGAGGACTTTTTCTCCTCCGAGCGCCCGGACGTCGCCGTCATCGCCGCCGCCAAGGTCGGCGGAATATACGCAAACGACGCCTATCCGGCGGACTTCATCGAAGTGAACCTGGCAATAGCCCTCAACACCATACGCGCGGCCCGCCGCGCAGGGGTGGGGCGCCTTCTTTACCTTGGCAGCACCTGCATCTACCCCCGGATGGCGCCCCAGCCCATCCCAGAGTCCGCCCTCCTTTCGGGCCCGCTTGAAAAGACGAACGAAGCCTACGCCGTGGCGAAGATTGCGGGCCTTAAGATGTGCGAATTTTACAGGCGCCAGCACGGCCTGTGCTACCACAGCGCCATGCCGACGAACCTCTACGGCCCGGGCGACAACTACCACGAGAAGAACTCCCACGTCCTGCCCGCCCTCATCCGCAGGTTTCACGAGGCTGCGGAATCCGGGGCTTCCGAAGTCGTGCTGTGGGGGACCGGCTCGCCGCTGCGCGAGTTCCTGCATGTCGACGACCTCGCCTCCGCATGCCTTGCGCTCCTGAACATGGAAAACCCGCCGGACCTGGTGAACCTCGGCAGCGGCGAGGAGGTTTCGATAGCTCGTCTTGCCGAAATAGTGGCAGAAACCGTCGGCTACCGCGGCCGCATAGTCCGCGACGAGTCGAAGCCCGACGGCACGCCGCGAAAGCTCTCCGACACGTCGCTTTTGCGTTCGTTCGGCTGGAGGCCGAAATACGACATAAAAAGCGGCGTCGCCCACGCGTACGCGTCTTTTTTGCGCGAACTGGAATCGGGCGCCGTGCGCATGCGCTAGGATTGGGCCATGTTCAGACCTCCGGAAATAAAGAAGTCCAGGGGCGTCCGCCGCCTTGCGGGGGCGTTCATGTATTCCATTGACGGCCTCGCCGCTGCATTCAGGGGGGAGGCGGCCTTCAGGCAGGAGGTCGCAGCCGGAATCCCGCTTTTAATACTTGCGCTTTTTTTGGACGTGCCCGCAATCGAGAAGTGCGCGCTGGCTGGCTCGGTCTTTGCGCTTTGGATAGTCGAGCTTTTGAACTCGGCCGTCGAGGAGTGCGTAAACCTCGCAAGCCCCGGCCTCCACCCCCTGGCGAAGCGCGCCAAGGACATGGCAAGCGCCGCCGTATTCCTCGCCCTGGCGTTCGCGGCCCTCGTCTGGGGCGTCGTGCTGTGGGGGGCTCTGGCGGGCTGAAGAATAACGTTTTTTTGACATGGAAAAATTCACAAGGTATTTCAAGTATTTCAGGCCGGTCGTCTGGTATCTGGTTGTCGCCATATTTTTCGGAATCATATTCGGCGCTTCCAGCGGGCTTATGCCGTACATCGTCAAGGTGGTGCTGAGGACGGTGTTCGAGCCGGAGGACGGCGCCGTTTACACTACAGCCCAGGTGCTGGGGATTGCCGCGCTGCTGCCGGCCGTATTCGTGTTCAGGGGCCTGGCAGGTGTCATAAGCGGGTACCTTATGAGCTACTGTTCCATAGACTCCCTCCGGCGCATGAAGCAGGACATCTTCGCGCGCGTGCAAAGCTACCCCGTCGCCTTCTTCGACAGGTTCACGACGGGCGACCTCCTTGTGCGCCTTAGCGGCGACACCGCCTCGGTGCAGGCGATATTCCTCACCTTCTCCTCCGAATTTTTCAAGCAGTTCTTCCAGCTCATGGGGGGCATAGGCGCCCTCGTCTGGATTTCGTATTCGACGGGCAAGGTCATGTTTTTGGGGGTGTTCATACTGGCGGCCCCGTTCTGCGTGCTGCCGGTCCAGGTCATAAGGAAGCGCCTCAAGCGCAACTCCCGCCAGGCCCAGATAGAGCTGAGCTCAATCGCCCAGCTTTTCAACGAAAACCTCGACGCCGTGCACGAGGTGAGGGTGTTTAACCTCCAGCGGCAGCAGATTTCAAAGTTCGAGCGCATGAACATGGACTACCAGAGGCTGAACCTGAAGGTCGTCAAGTACGAGCTGATGCAGCAGCCTTTTATGGAGATTCTGGCCTCCGTGCTGATAGCCGGGATGTTCGTGTATATCTACAAGCTTGAAATCGGCTTTGCGGTGTTTGCGGAAGTCGGCATAACCCTCTACCTCATAATAGACCCGATAAAGCGCATTATGCGCATGGCTTCCGACTTCATAAAGTCGATGCCGCTCATCGACCGCATAAACGAGGTGCTCGACTACGAGACGACGGTTCCCGAGGCCGCCTCCCCCGTCGCGCTCGGCAGGGCTGCGGGCGCCTACGAATTCCGGAATGTGAATTTTTCCTACAAGGACAAGCCTGTGCTTACCGACGCCTCAATCCGCATTCCCGCAGGCACAAGCTGCGCGCTCGTCGGGGAAAGCGGCGCGGGAAAGAGCACCTTCGCAAAGCTTGCAATGCGCTTCTACGACCCGTGCTCCGGCGAAATCCGCCTCGACGGCATTCCCCTGCGCGACGTCGCCCTCGCGGACCTCTACGCCAACATAGGCTCCGTCCCCCAGTACCCCGTCCTCTTCAACGACACCATATTTGAAAACATCCGCCTCGCCCGCCCCGGCGCCTCCGACGCGGAAGTTTTCGAGGCCGCGCGCAAGGCCTACGCCGACGAGTTCGTGCGCGAGCTGGAAAACGGCTACGACACGGTAGTCGGCGAGCGGGGCGACAGGCTCTCCGGGGGCCAGAAGCAGAGGATTGCGATAGCCCGCGTATTCCTCAAGGACGCCCCGATAATCTTCCTCGACGAGGCGACTTCCGCGCTCGACTCCAACAGCGAGGCCTACATCCAGCAGGCCCTCGACACCCTGATGCGCGGCAGGACCGTGTTCATAATCGCCCACCGCTTCAGCACCATAAAAAACGCCGACAAAATCATAGTGTTCCGCGAGGGGCGCATAATAGATTTCGGCACGCACGCCGAGCTCATGGAAAGGTGCGAATATTTCCGCGGCCTCTACGAGCGCCAGATGGCAAAATCTGGCTCCTGAGCCGGGCGCCGCTTTCCGCCCGGCGCGGGTCCCCGGCGCGCCGGCCTTTCGGCGAGCCTTTTAAAAAATCCTCCGGCATGGGCTCAAACCGGTTGACACGCGCCTGCGCCTGCGCGATGATTCGGGCATGAAATTTATGCCACGGATTCTGGCCGCAGCGGTGTCGCTTGCAGCCGTCTGCTCCTCGCAGGGAGCCGACGCCCTTTACAAAAAATTCGAGCCCGCCGACCCGACCCCACGGCCGCAGGAAAACATAGACTGGAATGAGTTCGTCTCCTTCAACGCCCGCGACGAAAAGTCCCCGCGCGTGCTCCTCGTGGGGGATTCTATCGTAAACGGCTTCAAGGAGGCCGCCGCCGCCAGGCTCGGCGCAAGCGGCGTGAACGTCTCCGCGTGGTCGTCTTCGATGTGCGCAAGCGACCCCGACTACATATTCGCCCTCAACCTCGCCATCGAGCAGGGGCGCTGGGACGCTGTCGGGTTTCACAACGGCGGCCACCTCCATATGCCCGACTGGCGCGCCCGCAAGGCGCACATAGAAAACGCGCTGGACTTCATCTCCGCAAAGCTCCCGCGCGCGAAGCTCTTCCTCATTTCCCGCACTCCGCTCAAGGACGGGCGCAAAATCGCAGACGAAGCCCTCTTTGAAATCTCGCGCGAGCGCGGCATCCCGATAGTCGATTTCATAAGCCTCATGGAGGGCATGGATCCCGGGGAAAACTGGGCCGGGGACGGCGTGCATTTCCGGGAGCCTGGAAAGAGGTTTCAGGGCGACGCCGTGGCGAAGGCCGCCCTGGAGGCTCTGGGAATGCCCGGAGGGCGCAAAGCCCCGGCCGGATTCCCTCCGGACGCTGCGGGATGGGGCGGGGCCGGATACATACTGTTTCGCGGCTTCAACACGAAGTCCGAGGAGGGCGAGCGCATAGTGTTTTTGGGGGGCGAAACCAGGCATGCCGCGGAGGCCGTCCGCGAACGCCTTGCGAGCGTGGCCAACATATCCTACTGCGACACTTCAACGCCCGTTTGCGACCCGGACTATGCGCGGATTTCCGGGTACGCCCTGAGCCTTCTTCCGCCCTCTGCGGTGGTGTTCGCCCCGCCGCCGCCCAGACCCGGCGGGGAGGCTGAATGGCGGGCAGCCTACCGGGAGGCCGTGGGGCGAATCTCGGCTTCCGCCGCGCGCCCCAAGCTGATTCTTTGCAGGGCGCACGGCGGCTCTGAAAACGCCTTCATCGGCGCCCTTGCGCGCGAGAAGGGCCTCGGCGTGGCGGACCTTCCGGCGGGGTTGGGCGCCCCGGCGTCGGCGGATGCGCTTGCGGAGGCCGTATGCCGCGCCTTCGGCTGGCCCGCCGACGCGCGCGGAAACGTCGTCCAGAAGGGAACCAAGGCGGGGCCGGACGGCGAGATAAAATAGGGGCCGCACGCGCTGCAAGCGGCGCATAAGCCGCCGGGTTTGAGCATCAGGCGGGGGGATTTACATTCGCCTCCCGCATGCCGCTATCCTGCGGCTCTTGGAGCTTTTTTTGCGCAAATGTTGGGCCCCCGGACGCTTTTCCAGCCCCCTTGCGCCTCCCGCCGCCGTCTCACTCGCCCGCAGTTTGGCGAGCGCGCGGGCCTTCCGTTTCGGCCCATTTCCTGTAAACTGTCGAATCTATGGGGAGGAGTTCTACTTTCCCCGTCCATTTGTCCAGCCTCAGGCAGGCGTCCCTGGATTTTCCCAAAACTTCGATTTCATACCTGCCAGAGAGGGCAATCATGCAGGCAAAAGCGGCGAAAATTGCGAGGGCGATTATTGCAAGTGTTTTCATGTTGATATTATTGCAGACGGAATTTCGCTTTTCAAGAGTCAAGTGCACTTTGCGTGTTTGCCCGGCGCTGGCGGGACGCCTTGCCGATGGGGTTATTGCGAACTTCGGTTCTTGGAAACCGGGGAATGATTTTTTAAGAAGCCCCGATTTATGGCATTGCCTGCAATGGCGCCCGGCCCAATAAATCCGCCCTTTTTGGGAAACCGTAAAGGGCATCCCGTTTTTGCATTTGAAAACGCATGGGCGGCTTTTTGGATTTTTCAGCAGGGGGGATGCGGATTTGCGCCGCCCTTTTTGATATGCTGCTTAAAGCCGTCCGCAGGCTCTGGGGAAATTTGTGGGGCGGTCGTTGGATTTCATCCGGCATGAAAATCCCGGGCGCAGGAATTTTTGCGCGGCAGCTTGCATAAAAACAATGCGGCCCCGGATGCTGCAATCCGGGGCCGCCGCTTTTCAGGCGTTTTTATTCGCCTTTTGCGCCGAATATGGCGGCCGCCTTTTCGGCGTCGTTTATGACGAGGCGCACGCCTACGTTATAGACTTTCTGCCATTCGGGGTATTCCCTGCGCAGGGTTGCGGGCGCGAATTTGGGCCTGTCGCGCCAGCTTCCGCCCCTTGCGACTTTGCGGCCGGGAATCCTTTTGCCGCCGAGGGATTCGCTGTAATCGTCGAGGCTCCATTCGGCGACGTTGCCGCCCATGTCGTAAAGCCCGAATGCGTTCGGGGCGTAGGAGCCAACCTTTGCCGAAACCAGCGACCCGTCGTCGAAATTCAGGTCGGCGGGGACGAAGGCCATTTCGGGGGACGGGTTGTGTATGGGCTGGGGGTCCACTCCCATTACGGCGAATTTTTTGGTGGTGAGGTCGGAGAGGTTTTCAAATTTTGAAAAGTCGTCGCCGATGTTGCCGTACCAGAAATCCCTGTCGGAGCCGGCGCGCGCGGCCCATTCCCACTGCCTTTCGGTGGGGAGCGAGGCGGATATGCCGTGCTTTTTGGAGAGCCAGTCGGCGAACGACTTGGCCTCCTTCCACGAGACGCGCACGACGGGCTGTTCGGGGAGGTTGGCGGGGTAGCCCTGGTTTATGTGGTCTTTCCAGTGGCGGTCGAGGAAGCCCGAATTGTGGGATTTGTCGAAGGCCGCGTATTGGGCGTTTGTCGTCTCAAACACCGCCATGTAGAAGGGCTTTTCGACTTTCACTGCGGCGGCCGGCCCCTCGTCGTAGAAGCGCGAGTTGGAGCCCATCACAAATGAGCCTGCGGGGACGAGCGCAAAGCGCATGCTTTGCCCGTTGCCGAGGTCCACGGATATTTCCTTCGGCAGCTTTTCGCGCCCTGCCATCTCCGCGGCGGCTTCGGGGCCGAAGGGCCATCCCTTTGCCAGGACTTTGCGCTGCGGGTGCGTCTTGGGCGGTTTGGGGGCTTCAAACTTCTGCGGGCCCGGATCCCATTCTATCTTCTCGGGGTCGTCGAAGCGGTTCGCGTAGAGGGCGAGGAATTTCATGCGCTCCCGGTCGCCGCCGTTTGGAACGTCGGGGCGGATTTCCTTCCATGTGCCGTTGTAGGGGACGTTCAAATCTATCCACGTGTAGAGCATCCGCCATGCGTCGGCGTCCATATTCACGCCGTGGTGGCCCTTCTTCAGCATTTGGACAAGCTCGCTTGTGTTCGCCGAAAACTCCGACGGGACAAGCATGTTCTGGTTGCTTTCGGGGCCCGAGCGGCGCACCAGCGGATGGAGGGCCATGTAGGCGCGGGAGAAGTTTTTCCAGGCGGGTTTGGGGCTGCGCGAAAGGTTGGGGGCGCCTTCCTTTGAGCCGTCGTGGCAGCCGACGCAGTATTTGTCGAGAACCGGCTGCACGTCGCGGGCGAAAGAGAATCCGCGCACGGGGCCCATGAATTCGGCGATTTTGGAGGGCGCCTTGCGGGAGGCCATGGCCGACGCCTGGACGGGGGCGGTCCCCTGCGTTTCGTGGCAGCCGACGCAGCTCTGGGTTTCGCCGGGCATCACGACGAACCACGAGCGCATGAGGGCCAGGGCCTTGCCGTCCTTGTCAAGCGGCTGGATTGCAATCGGGCGGTTCGCCGGGACTTCAAACATGGCCGAGCCGTCCTTTTCAACGGGAACCGTGCCGCGTATGCGCTTCATGTCCCAGGAGGCTTCCTGCCCGACGGCCTCGTGGGAGGCCAGAAGCCTGTACCCGTAGTTGTATTCAAATACGCGCAGCGACTTGACTTCGCCGTGCGGCACTCCGGCCAGGCCGGGGCCCTGGTAGATGTCGTTCAAAAACACGTAGCCGGTGTCGAGCCTGGGGTTTTCCTTCAGCTTTGGCGCGACCCTGTCGGGTATTACGGGCGGCCTCTTGCGCGGGGCGAGAGGCGAGGCTTCAAATATCGCGCCCCTGTCGCTCTTTTGAATCTCGAGCATGTTGTCGAACTTGTCTATGAGGTAGAGCCTCCAGCCGTGCTCGGGCGTCCTGGCGCTGGCTATCACGAAGTCCTCGCTCAGCGGATAGGGGTGGAGGAACTGGGGCCATGACGAATCGACCAGCTCGTCCTTTATTTTTGCGACGTATTTGCGCCCGTAAGACGGGAACTTGTGTATCCGGCCCTCGTCGCCGGTGGTCCCCGCCGAAGTGTCGAAGAGGTGGATTTCGCCCGACCTGCGGACGCCGTGGTGCCCGGATACGAGGGAGAGGAACTTGGAGCTGCTCCCGGGGATGGGCTTTGAAAAGAACAGGGAATTCGGCCAGTAGCTTGTCGAGCCGTAGAGGGCGCTCTGCCCGGTGCCGTCGGGGTTCATCGTAAAGAGTATGCGCGAGAAGTAGTGGGAGTTGTCGGTGTATTCCCAGCGGGTGTACATTATTCGGCCGTCGTTTGTAACCGCCGGGTGCCAGTCGGCGTCCTGCTCGAAGGTGAGCTGGCGTATGGACTTGTCGACGGCTTCCGGCGAGCCCGCGTCCGGATCCATTACATAGAGGTTGCAGACGTCCTCGACGCCCATGTTGCAGGGGACACCGGCGTGGCAGGCCGTGTAGCAGAACACAATCTTGCCGTTCGGCAGGTAGGCGCCGTCGTAGGCGTCGACCCCGTCGTGTATTCCCGGGGTCAGCATTTTAAGCCCCGTCCCGTCGCTTGATATTTCAAAAAGCTGCCAGCGGTTTTTGGAGTCGATGGAGGAAAACATCAGCTTCTTCGCGTCCCAGTCGATGCGCAGGTCGGTGACGGCGGGCGTTTCGGGCGATTTGAAAAGCAGGCGCGCGCCTTCGGGGTCGGCTATGTCCATTATCCATATTTCGTCGCCCCATTTTTCACGCTCCTTTATTATCTGCTGGGTCTGCCAGTTGGTGGGCATGCCGTCCTCGGGGGTTCCTGGCTTGCGCACAACGTAAACGATTTTGCGGTATTTTTCAAGAAGGGGGTTAGCAAGCAGCGCCTCGCGCGCGAAGGCGTGGTAGGCTGCGAGCTTCCCGCCGCCGGTTGCGTCCCCGCCTTTCAGGGCTTCGATGATTGATGGCATGGCCTTCTCCCAGTCCGCCAGTTCTTTTGCGTACTTTTCAGGGTATTTGCGCGGGTACTTTTTCGAGAGGTGCCCGATGGCGTCCCCGAGGTTTTTCACGTCGAACTTCAGCGCGAGCTCCAGGGCGCGGGTTTCTATTATCTCCGAGTAAAGCTCCAGCCATTCCGAGGAATTTGACGGGACGTTTTCTTCGGCCATCCGCTTCCACTTCTCCTCGAACTTCCCCGCGGAAAAGAGGGATCGCTCAATCAGCTCCCCCAGGGTGCGCTCAAGCTCGCCCCTGTAATTGTTGCTCAAATACAGGTTCGTGTCGCCTGCAAGCAGCCGCGTGTATTCGGGATAGTCGCGGCGGAAAAGTTCGCGGAGGCGGATTATGGGGTCTGCGTAGGGCGAGCAGTAGGGGCCGTAGTGGAACCCGTCAACGCGTCTTGTGAGGCATATTGAAAGGTCGTTTTTGCCGGCTTTGAGGGCGAGCGACGCTATGCGCGGATCCGGCGTGCGCCTGTTTGAAGTGTTCTCGCCGACTTTTTCCCCGTTCAGGCGGATTTCGGAAAACTCCGGAAGGTAGAGCGTTATCCCTATTGCCGCGTCCTTGGGCGACTCTATTTCGCAGGAGAATTTGGGAAAGCCCTCCGGAGTCTTTCCCTCGCTCCATGCCCCGAAGCGTATTCCGGAAGAGTTCAAAAATTTAATTTCCTCCGCGCGCCACGCCTCGTATTTTGCAAATGTAGAAGAGACGCTGTTGGCAAACGTCTTTTCTTTTGAATATATCTTTTCCGCCTCGCGCGAAGCCGCCGCCTCGTCGGCCGTGGGCGCCGCGCGCAGGCAGGGCGCAATGCCGGCGAGGATTCCCAATAGAATTGTCCTCCACATATTTCGTTTCCCCATCTTTTTTGTGTTTGTTTTAAGAAATGTAGTTTGTAATATAAAACATATGAAAGCGTATTTGTTCGGAAAATTCAAGCCGTAAATGCGTAGAAATTGAGGACTTGCCCGATTTCATGCGCTTTGTTTTCTCAATGGTTTGCGAAGGCAATTTGACGGTTCCGCCGCAAAATATTCCGCGAAAATGTGGGACGGCGAAGGCTCGTAGCTTCGCTGCATGGGGAGTTTTGCCGATGCGGATTTTGCCCGGGGTTTCCGGAAAACCGCCCGCGCATTGTGGCAAAAATAACGCCTCGGCCTTTCTGTTTTCCGCGCCCGCCATTCCAATCCCTGCCGTTAAAAAGAGGAAGGCTCCAAAAGTCAGGCCGCCGCGCCTTTCGCGCCTCGGAGGTCTGCGAGGTTTTTATTTATATAAAGAAGCGCGCATGGCATCCTGAAACTGTTCGGCTTCGGCCTTTTCCGGCAGAGGGCGGCTCGGGCGGGTTTGCAACCTATTCGTCTGAAAGTCCGCGATTTTACAAAAGAGGCTTGAGGAAGCGTGAGGGCCGCAGAAAGTCGCCAAAACGGGGAGGCTGCGGGCAGTTGAAGACTTACGGGATTGCTTTGAGGAAAAATCGCCACTCGGGGCGGCAGTCTGCCAGAAAGCCGAACGTTTGGGAAAGAACCGTCTTACGCTCCTGGGTGAAGCATCTCTTTTCTGCCTGGAAAATTCTGCGCCCGCGATTGCGCGACGGGTTGAAAAAAAAGCCCCTGCGACGGACTTGCAAGGGCTTTGAAAAAGGGTTGCAGCGCCATCTTTTCCGCGCGGCGCGGATGCAGCCGCCGCAGGGGGGGGATGGGATGCTCCGAATATTCCGCAAGCTCTAACATGGCAAGGTTTGCGATGTTTGCGGTGGCATTTGCGGTTATTCTTTTTTCTATACGGGAATTTTTGCAGCCGGTTTTTAATGCCTTGTTTTCGCCATATTGGCGAGCCGCGCCAGTGGGGGAAGGGGGTAGAAAGAAAGACCGCCCATGTTTGGGCGGTCTTAAAAAGAATAATCGGCTGGCGTCCCCACGGGGATTCGAACCCCGGTCGTAAGAATGAAAATCTTATGTCCTAACCGGGCTAGACGATAGGGACACAGCCGATTGTTAAAGTTTGAAAACCTACGGAACAAATCGCATTTGACAAGAAAAAAATAAAAAAAGATGCCCCATCCTCCCCGCGCACTGTCTTTGCCCCTGCGGCCGCGCGCGAAGGCCCATGAAAAAGGCGTTTTTTACCGCCAAATCCTTTGCGGGGATTCGCGTTGCCTGTCGGAAAATTCAGGCCCATTTCAAGTGGGGCGGCGGAAGAGCCCCTGCATTGTTTTTGCGCGGTTGGCGGTTTTGAAAGGGGGGCTCCGCAGCTTTGGCCGAAAGTTTGCCCGCGCATTTCAAGCCTCGCCACACCGCCTGGGTTTTATTATACTATAAACCGCTCGGGAGGGAGCCGAGAGCCTCATCCGTCTCCTAAAAAAACGTTCCATTTCCGGGCTATGCGTGGGCTTTTCAGGCGGTTTTGGGCTCTTAGAACTTAGGCACATACCCTCCGGGGGAAGGCGAAGCGGCCATGCATGGCGGCATGGCTCCGCGCCGCATGGGCGGGGTGGACTGCGCTTTCTTGATTGCCTGTTTTTACAGGGTAGCGTGTATTTTTCGGGGCAATGCAAATTGATAAACGGGCAAATTGCGCGTGCTTGGATTATTGCCGTTTCGTATCGGGTTTTTCGCATCTGTCTTGTCGGCTTTGCGGAGGAGGAAGGCGGGTGTCATGCGCATCTTGCGATGGTTTTTACTTGAATAACCGCATGTTGAAAATCGAACTCCGCGAAAGGGGCGCGGATTTTGCGAAGGGGGCGGATATTCGCGGGTAAGTTCGCGCATTCAGATTCAGAGGGCTGCAGGAGGGGTGAGGAGTTTGCGGGCGCTATTTGGAGTTTGAAAATTTATGGGTATAAGACTGGCAGGAAGTGCGTCAGACAGAGCGGATTTGCAAACGGGAATTTCCCCCGCCTGCCGACGGTTTTTCAATTCGGATTCTATCGAAAAAAATCCGTGTATGTCGCTTCCCGCGCGGGGGCAATGGCGCGTCTGAGCGGGGCTTTTGGGTGGCGTCTTTCAGCGTTTTTGGCGGCGTCGGGAATTTTTGTGTATATATTGTGCCTCGCATGCTCAATATATACATATATTATAATATTTTTTAATTCTTTCGTTGCAAATTTGAGACTTTTAGGGATAAGTGGGCTGCATGGAAAATGAAAAGAAATATGTGCGTAGAAACATTAATTTGTCGCATTACGTGGATAAAATGATTGCCGATGAGGCCGACCGCATCTTTTCAGGAAACATTTCAGCCTTCATTGCGCATACCGCGCTTTTTTATGTCAGGTGCCAGCATTGCGAAGCGTTCCAGAAAATAAAAGTGGATGTGGGCCGTCTGGATGTTGCAAATTTCAAGGGCCAGAATAACGGCGTTGTGACGCAAAATTCCAGGGTCTCGGACTGAAGGCTGCCCGCGTTTCATCGCCGTCCGGATGTTTTTTGCGGGGCCCTGCGAAAGCAGGCGGGGATGCCGCAGCCGGGTTCGCCCGCGGCAAAATCCGGCGGGCGTTTTTGGTTTGACGGCATGTGCGTACTCGGGTATCTGGATAAACTGATTATGAAAATTGCAATAACATCGGAAAACGGGCAGGTATTTCAGCATTTCGGGCGCACTCCGGAATTTGCCGTATTCGAGGTGGCGGACGGCAAAGTTGCGTCGGAATCCCTCATTTCAAGCGGTGGTTCTGGCCACGGGGCTCTCGCGGGCATCCTTGCCGAAAGCGGGGTGGAGACGCTCATATGCGGCGGCATCGGCGCAGGGGCTGTGAACGCCCTGTCTTCTTTCGGCATATCGGTGATAGGCGGCGCGTCCGGCGATGTCCGGAAGGTTGCGGAGGACTTCGCCTGCGGAAGGCTTGCTACCGACCCCGACTTCGCATGCGGGCACCACCACCATGAGGGCGGCTGCGGGGGGCACGACTGCCACTGCGGCTGAGCTTTTTTTTGGGGGGGCTTCATTTAAGGGGATTTTGACTGCGGCCCGCCGCGCCTCGGTGCCGCGCGCGGGGCTTTTTTCGGGCTTGCGCGCGGGGGAGCTTCGGGCGGATTGCGCGCATGGATTTGCGCCGGGGTTATGGGGCCTGCGCAAATCCCGCTTGCGCGTCCCGGCTTTTGACGGGGGGAGGCGGTTTGTCTGCCTGCCTGCCGGATGCTGCGCCGGCTGCAACTGATTTTTCTTGAATGAGATGCGCCCATTTTTTTTTTTTTTTAAGTATAAGTATCATGAAACTTGCCTTTAAGAAATTGGGATATGTGGGCGGCTTGTTCGCTCTGTCGTCTCTTTCCCTCGCGCTGACCGCCGCCGCCCAGGATTACACGGGCGCAAACCTGTTCGGAGAAAACTTGTCCGGAAAAGATTTGGCGGGCGCCGTTTTTACGGACGCCGAAATTACGGGCGTAAACTTCAGCTCCGCAAAAAACCTCTCTGCGGAGCAGATTTATTCGACAAAATCCTACAAGGACGGGGCTCTCGAAGCAGTCGTCTTCTCCTATCTGGAAATGGGGCCGTCCTGGTCGTTTGCCGGGATGGGGCTCGGCGACTGCGAGTTTTATGGCGCAAACATTTCCGGCGTGAGCTTCGAGGGCGCGAACTTTTACAAGACCCAATATACCTACGGCGTCAGCGCGAGCTTTCAGGATGCCGTCCTAGACAATGTAAATTTCAGGAATGCGACTTTCTCGGGGATACAGATGGGCGGGAATTTCAACGGGGCAAAAATTTCCGGCTCCGACTTTTCCGGCGCGAGGTTCTCCTCCGAAAACGGCGGCAGCGAAGCCGCGTTTTTCGAGAATGCGACCGTGGAAAACAGCGATTTTTCCAACGCGTCTCTCGCAAATTCCCAGTTCAGAAATTCGACCTTCAAAAACGTGAATTTTGCGAATGCCGATTTTTCCGGGTCCCAGTTTTCGCTCGGGGATATAATGGCGGCAACGTTTGAAAACGCCGATTTGCGCGGGGCGGACCTGTCCGGGAAGAATGGGGATTTCATCGCCAAAAACGTCATAATGCAGGACGGAACAATCGCCGGGCTTTCAATGCGTTCGAGCGGCGACCTGCTCACCGTAAGGGGGGCTGTCAACGGCGTGAACGCAAAAATTGCCGGGGATTCCGAAATCCTTGCGGGGACGATAGAGTTGCTGGACGGGGCCGTCATCGAAATTGAAAGCGGCTCAGTCCTCACCCTCTCGGACGCCGTAAGCATCGTGTTCGACGCCTCAGGCGGCGTGGAAGGCGCCGGGGACCTGTTTTCGCTTGGGAGCGGCGCGACGATAGCCATGTCGGGATATTCAACCGACTCGGAGGCCCGTGAGGCGTTTGTGAAGCTCTTCAAAGATTCCGACGGCAATGCGGCCGGATGGTCTCCCGAATCCGTGGCCGGTTTTGTCGGGGCCGCCGTTCCGGAACCTGCGCATTGCGCGGCGGCGTTTGGCGCGCTCGCGCTCGCATTTGCCGCGCGGCGCAGGCGCAATTAGCGCACTGGCCCATGCTCCGGCTGGCTTGCGCGGACTGCGCACTCAATTGCGGGGGCTTCTTTTTATCGCCTTCCGGAGATTTTTCCGGAGGGCTCTTTTTTATCCGTCGGCCGGGGAGGGGCGCATGTGGAAGAACTGTTTTGCGTCGGCTTTGGAGATGCCGGACATATTGACGTAGCGCGAGCGCAGAAGGGTCTGGTCGCGGTGGCCCATGTTGAGCTGGAGTCGGGGGAGGTCCCGAAAGTGCTTTGCGTGGTGGCTCGCGTAGGTGTGGCGGAGGACGTCCTGCACCCAGGCGCCCTTGAATCCGGATTCGTCGCGTATGCTTTTCCAGCGCTTGCGCCAGCCCGGGGGGCAGACGGGGGAGTCCGGCATGGCGCGCCCCGCCTCCAGAAAAGGCTTCAGGGCGGGGCATATTTCGACATGGCGCACGCCCCCCGTCTTTGAGCACGGCGAGCGCACCGTTATGGACTCCTCCTCAAGGTCGATGTCCCCCCAGCGCATGCGTCGGACCTCCCCGGGCCTCACTCCGGCCAGGGCAAGAATCGCCGCCCCTGCCGCGCAGGCACTGTGTTCGGGGGCCTTTGCCGTATTCAGAATGCGCCTGGCCTCTTCCAGGCTGAGCGGCCTTATTTCCGCTTCGGCGACCCTCTTGCGCTCCACTAGCCTGACCGGGTTTCTGTCGCACCACTCGCGCCTTAGGGCGAATTCAAACATGCCGTGGAGCATCGTCCTGCCCTTGTTGAACTGCGGCGGGGTCTGAAAGGCCGCCGAAAGCCAGGCTTCGCAGTCTGAAACGGACAATTCGGAAAAGTTCCTCCCGGCCAGGTCGGGGCGGGATTTCAGCAGGCGTTTCCCGAGGTATCTCACGTCTCTGAAAGACTCCGGGCGCAGGTGGGACTTGGAGTTTAGATATGCCTGGAATCCGGCTTCGGGCGAAACCTCCATCGCGCGCAGGTGCCGCCCGCCCGTCTCGATTACCCTGCGGCAAAACTGCATGGGCGTCATGGAGGCGTTTTCGCCGCGCATGTCCAATATGTTTCTGACAAGCCGCGCCGCGTCCAGCGGGGAAATCCCCGTTCCGGCAAGGAGGGCGTGTTCCGGTAATATTTTTTCGTCTGCCATGGTATTAGGAATACACATGTCAAGGACAAAACTGAAGATTCTATTAAAACTTGTTAAAAATGCGCGCCTTGCGCATTCCGAAAGCCCGGACGGCGGAGGGGCGCGCAGGCGGCGGCTTTTGCAAACACTTTGCCTTGTTGCGGGCAATATGCTTATAATTAGTATTTTGCAAAAATAAAAACAGGCGCCGTATTCCTAATACTAGGTTAGCCCTCCGTTAAAAGAGGTGTTTTTTAGTTTTTATGTTTTGCCGTATGAAAATAAAGTTATTGCCGATAGCGGCCTTGTTGCCGGGCGCCCTGTTTGCCTACGAGGTAAATAAAGACATCGAATCGGAAACGATTCGCGGCGACGGCGGCGAATCTCTGGTATTCCACGGAAACTATGCGGCCTCCGACATTGAGGTTTCCGGTTCGTTCACGCACGTTTCAGTCGGCGCCGGCTATTCTGTAAATAACGGCAGTTTTGACTCTTTGTTAATAAATGCCTCAAATGAATCGGGGTTTCAAATAGGCGGCGGCAGGGGGACGGCGCATGTCTCCGGCACTTCATTTGAGGACATGCAAATAAGCGTGAGCGCAAATTCCCTGGGGAATATATACGGCCTGTCAATAAATTCCTCCGTGCTTGAAAATGTGGACTTTTCGGGGACGGCCATATCGGTCGAGAATTCAAGCTTCCTCTCGATGGTTGCGGGCATTTCCATAAGGAACGCGCAAATAAGCGGCGCCGATTTCACGAATCTTAAAATCGAGGCTTCGGGAACGGGCGTTTGCGGCCTGTATATAGAGATGCTGCGAAACGACTCCAACTCGATAAACTCGCTGGACTTCCGCGGCAGCACATTCAACGGGGAAAGCTTTGGCGCCTCGGACATCCGCGTAAGCCTGATAAGGTCTGACAGCTCCAGCTCCGTCCTCAAAAATATCATGCTGGGGGACGGCACCATATACTCTGCGGATTTCACCGGGGCTGAAGCCCAGTGGGGCGCGGTTGAAGACTTCGCCCAAAACGGGGGGCTTATCTTGGATGCGGGGGAGAGCTTTGTGGTGGACGGCGGCTCAAGCGGCGTTTCCGCAAAACTGAGTGTGGATTCCACGCTGCACGGAGGCTCAATCGGGCTTGAAAACGGCGGAATCCTGGAGATTGCCGACAACACTTCGCTCACGTTTGCGAAGGATTCCGGCGTCACAATCATGCTTGGCTCGGATGGGATTGGCTCGTTTGAGGACTACATGAAGCTCGGGGCAAACTCAACGATTGTGATGGAGGGATACGATTCCCCCGACGACATCAAAAACGCATTTCTCGACATGTTTCAGGACATGAACGGCAGCCGCCCCGACTGGGACGTGATTCTGGACGAAAACTGGCACATCGTGGGCGTCGCCGTCCCGGAGCCAATGGCAGTCGCCGCGTTTTTCTCGGCCCTGGCCCTCGTTTTTGCGCATTTGTGTAAATGGTATAGGTAATGGATGGGGGATACTTCCCCCGCAAGGCCTTCCGGAAATCCCCCGGAAGGCTTTTTTTTAGCCCGGCGCGCCGCGGACTGCCCCCGCCTGCGCAAGCTTTTGCAAATCCCCTTGAACCGGGGCCGGAAGCCGGCGGCATCCGGGGAGGCTCGGGGGGCGCAACAGATTGTATGCAAGGCAGTACGATATTTATTGACACGCCTTATCTTCCGGCGGATAAGTCTTGGAGTCTCGCCAATAGCGGGGCCTCAAAGCCATGAAAAATACCACAATACACAAAGCCATAATGCTTGGCGGCGTCTCGTCTCTGTTTGCGGGAGCCGTTTGGGCCGGGGATGTCAACCTCCCGATAACAGGTGAAACCGACGTGCAGGGAAGCCTTTATGCCGGCGGAAAGCTCCTCTCCGACGAAACCGCGTCCTACGGTACCGTCAGCGTGGATATAACGGGGGGCTCGGTTTCAGCCGGCTCCGGGGAAAATGTTTACTGGAGGGACGGCGTTTACGGCGGGGCGTCCGAATTCGGGAACGAAAACACATCGTTTTCCGCCGACAGGGTCGTGATAAACATGTCCGGCGGCGACATGAATAACATCGTTGCCGGAAGCTTTGCCACCGAAAAGGGGAGCGTTTCAATCGGCTCTTCCGAAATAAGCATATCGGGCGGCCTGGTGCGCAATTCCGTCCTCGGCGGGAGCATCCTCACTTACGACAATAACGGTACAATCAAGGGCCACGCCGTCTCCGAGACAGGCTCTTCGAGCATAACCGTCTCGGGCGACGCTGTAATCGGCGAAACCGTGTCAAGCGCCAAGCAGAAGAGCGAAAATAACGACGTGATATTCAACAGCGTTTACGGCGGCGGCTACACGGCCGGCTCCGGAACCCAGATACTCGGCTCGACAAGCGTGGCGGTTTCGGGCGGCGCGGTGGTAAACGGTGTGGTTGTCGGCGGCTCGCATGCCGGACCCACCGGCAGCGCGTACGTGGGCGACAAGAACGCGGCGGACTTCTCCTCTGTGGTCTCGTCTGTCTCCATTTCAGAAAACGCCGACATCCGCGGCGGCTACGTGTTCGGCGGTGCCTACCATTCGTGGGGCGACGGCGCGAAGTCTTCGGACATCTACGGCAGCACGCTCGTAAAGGTGGACGGCGGCAGGATATTCAACTCCGATGAAAACGCGGGCTACGTGTTCGGCGGGGGGTATTCCTCCGACGGCAACGACGCCTCGCACGGCTCCATCTCCAACGTTTACGGCTCCGCGAACGTCGAGATAAGCGGCGGCAGCGTGACGAACGTGTATGGCGGCGCCTACGTGAACGAGGCCTTCGGCTACGGTAGCGCAAGCGGCGGAGTCATGGGCGGCACGAACATTTCCATAACGGGCGGCGAGGTCGCAAACGTTTACGGCGGCGGCCTGACCGAGCGCGTGACCGGGACGGATGGCCTTTCTGTTTCAAGCTTCGTAAAGGGCGGCTCAAAAATCGTGATTTCCGGCGGGGCCTCGGTTGGCGGCGACGTCTATGGGGGCGGCAACGGCGCGGACTCCTCCCTGGAGGGCGGCACGACCGTCGTCCTCAAGGACGGCGCCTCCGTGGCGGGAACAATATACGGCGGCGGCGCAAACGGCGCGACGGTCTCGGGCGAGCGCACATTCGTGCTGGGAAGCTCGGGCGGGACGCATGCAGCCGCATCGCCCGTGAAGGTGTCCGGATTCGACAAGATAAAGATATTCAAATCTGAAGCCGTTCTGGACGGCATAGTCGGGACGGCGGATGCGAACATGCAGATTCTGCGCGGATACACCGGCGACTCCACCTCAAACATAAGGCTCACCAACGCTGACTATTCGGGAATCTCCGGGACGTTCGACGTCTCAAGCCCGGTTTACGGCGAGGGCAAGCCGTTTGCGACATCCCTCATAAACTTCTCTGACAACTCAACATTCACCGTAGAGTCGTCGTCCTTTGACGGCATAAGCCTCTCCGGCGCCGGGGCCGTCATCATAAACGGCCGCGTGTGGTCGGGGATTTCCGGGTCTTCCACCCTCAACCTGAAGGACGTGTCGTTTTCCGGCAATACGGCCTCCAACCTCAAGACGGCCGACAACGCCGCAACGGGCCTGCAAAACGGCCTCGTCTCGGCTTCGGTTGTAAACATTGACAACGCCCGCTTCCTAAACAACGTCGCGGAATCGGCAAGCGGCGTCGAGGGCGAGGGAACCTCCCTTTACAGCGGCCTCGTAGGCGGAGGAAAAATCAGCATATCAAACAGCGAATTCTCCGGCAACGAGGCGCGCCAGGTATCGTCCGGGGCCTCCGGGCACAACATCTACGGCGGCATCGCATACGCAGGCGGCGGCGTTTCCATTTCGGTGGATTCCACGAGGTTTCTGAACAACTCCTCGCGCGCCTCCGAAGGCGTGAGCGGCGGCCTGATATACGCGATTTCCGGAGGCGACGTGCGGATATCCGGCTCGTCTTTCGAGGGCAATTCGGCCTATGCCGAAGGCTACAAGGCGCGCGGCGGGGCGGTCGCAAACTACCACGGCGCCATGGTGATTGAAAACGTCTCGTTTGTCGGAAACAGCGCGGAATCCGCAGTTGAAAACATGGCCCAGGGCGGCGCGCTCTACGCGAGAAACTACAATGACGGCGCCTCCACCACCCTGACCGACGTGTCGTTCACCGGCAATTCGGTCAAAAACGGCATGGGCGGCGCGGTGTTTGTCGAGGGCAGCGGAATATCCATAAACGCAACCGGGGACATCCTGGTCTCGGGTAACTCCGCTTCAGACGCCTCCGGCGGGCTTTCCGACGCGCGCGGCGGCTTCCTCTATCTGGAAAACTACGGCGGCACGAGGGCCGCGTCCGCCTCGTTCAACGTCTCAGACGGCGCCTCGCTTACGATAGGCGACGGCCGGGCCGGGTACGACTCCATCGCCTCCGGCGACTCAACCGCCTCAATCTCGAAGTCGGGCGGCGGCATCCTCACCGTGAACTCCTCAATGGCAGCCTTCACCGGCTCGCTCAGCGTGGGCGCGGGAACGATGAACGCAAACGGCACGCTCGGCGCTTCTGCAATCGACGTGGCTGCGGGCGCTGCGCTCGGCCTCACGATTTCAGGCGACAACGCGCTCTCCAATGCCGGGCTTGTCCTATCAAACTCGGGCACGATAAACCTTGCCGCAAAAAGCGGGCTCGCCGCCGGGGAATATTCCGTTTCGGCGGCCGGGATAACCGACTACGGGGCGACCAAGACCTACGGCGGTTCGCTCTCCGGAAACGTCTTTACCGTTTCGGAGGCGCAGTCGATGGCTATCGACGTTCCCGGCGAGGCCATAACGGTTGCGGAAAACGGCCGCGTGCATCTGGCCGGGGCCTCCGGCGATACGAAGATTGCAATGGCTTTCAACAGCGGCCTTGCGACAGTCAGCTCCGTGACCACGACTACCGACGCCCTCAAGGAGGCCATAGGCTCCGATTTCAACAGGGTTGAGGCGTACGCCTTCGACATCGCCATGTCGGACGGCGACACCGTGGTCTTGAGCTTCTTTATAAACGACTCCTCTCTGAAGCTTTCCGACTTTACGATTTACCACAAGTCGGAAGGCGGTGAGTGGGCCGAGGCGTCCGATATAACCGGCGCAACCTATGACGGCGAGACGCTCTCGTTCATGGCCTCCCACTTCTCGGAATACGGATATTCCGCCGTTCCCGAACCGGCGGCGGTTGCCGCGGCGTTCGGCGCGCTCGCTCTCTTGCTTGCGGCATCGCGCCGGAAAAACCGCGCGTCCTGATGCGCGTTTAGCCTTTCAAGGCCCTCCCGATTTCGGGGGGGCTTTTTTTTCGCCCGCTCTTTTAGCGCGGAATTTTTCCGCAAATAAGCATAGGGTTATTCGAGCGCATTTAATGTATTTTTCACGCCTTGAGTGAAAGTTTAAGGGGCGTTTTTTGTGCGGATTTTAATTGCATCCCGCAGCGCGGACTGGGGGACGGGTTCTTGTAATTTACTTGACTGTACTACGCATAAAACTTCCTAAAAATAAGTAAATTATAAATTTTAAAGGCGCCGCAAAACGGGGCTTTTGAAAAACCACGTCTTGCATGTCGTCCGCAGCCCAATAGAATCCTGAGGTAGTTTTCAAAAAGAACGCGTTTTAAGGACGGATGGACAAAAGCCTGCACATGCCCCAATTAGAATCGGCCTTCGGGAAGCTTCCCGCAGCAGCGGGTGTATTTTTGTTTTTTCCCTTCCGTCATGTGCCGGCGTTTTGTGCGGCCGGTTGCAGTATGCGGCTTTGCCCGCCGTTTTTCTCCCCGATTTTTTCTGACCTGCGCCGGCCCGGAACACCCCTTTCCGCGTCCGCAAACATTAAACCCAGTAAAAAATACCAATCATGAAAACTCCGCTTAATACACTGTTTGTCAACCTCGGTTGCGCCGCGCTGCTTTTGCCCCCGGCTGCGTCTTTGGGCCAGGACTCCCAGGAGCCTGTTTTTTCCGACTACGATCAGGTGAGGATAATCGGAAAGCAGGATGCCGACTTCTCCGATTTTTCCCAGTGGACGCAGTGGAGGGCGGAAGCCGAACTGGGCCAGTGGGACGCATGGAAGGATGTCTCCCTCTCCGAGCTCCCGTGGGAAAGTTTCGGGCACGCCCGCCTGAAGATGGACGATTCTTCCGCCTTTGTGGACGGGGAAGTGTCGGTATGGGAAATTGCCGGCCTTTGGAATTCTACAATAAATGTGAAAAGCGGCGGGGTTTTGTCAGTCGCAACGGGCGTAACCCAGGACACTTCGGGAGAGCTGGAGGATGGCGGAGGCGGGGTTTTGAATGTCGCAGCCGGCGGCAAGCTTGAGGTCCTCGGCGAGGCGGCTCCTGAAGGGCACACTGCGGCTTCCGGCATACGGGTGAGGGAGCTGAACGTGGTTGGCGACGAGTACGAGTATGCGGAATTTGCCGGCGTCTTGAATATGGGCGGCGGCGGAATGCAAAGCTACCTCTTTGAAAACGCCGTGGCAGACCTCTCCGGCAACCTCACAATCGGCACATCCGACAATCCCGGGCACCTTCTCCAGAAAAAGACGCTCACCCTCGGGGACTACGCAATATTTAACCTCGGGAACTCCTCGGACGGCTACAAAAACCTGGTGTTTTTCAATGACTGGTGGGCGCCCTCCCAGGCAGGCGAGGCCGTGTTTGCCATTTCGGGCTTCAGGGGCGAGGCTGCTGTCGGCAATATCTATGCGCAGACCCGCGTCGCGGGAGGCTCCGCAAAAATACACATGTCGGGCTCCGACAACATTTTTTATGTAAAGAATGACGCAACTTTTGGCGGAGCGGGCATGTGGAGCTTTGAGGACTACCATTCCGGCGGGGATTTCGGGGCCGTCATAGAGGGCACGGGAAATGCGTTCAACGTGGCGTACAATCTTTCTCTCGGCAGGACGCTTGGTAACGGCTACGTTTACGGCGGGACCAACTACTTCCACATAAAAAGCGAGAGCGCCGACAGCAAGGCAGTCCTGACCGCAGGGAATATTACCCTCGGCCTCGGCGACAACCGCTATGCGGACGACGGCGAGCCGCAGTTCGATTCAGAAGGCAACTGGATTCGCGACAACCATGTCCTGGTTTCCGAATCGACCTACAAAAGCCACGTTTTAATCGGCGGCAACACCATCGCGGAAGGGACTTCCCTAGCGGCCTACGACGACGGCACGGAGCATGGCGCCTTCAACCTGCGCGTCGGCATCGGCAACTTTTGGCAAGACGACGCCGGATACCATTACGAGAGGGTCGAAAATCCCGACGGGAGCTATTCGATAAACGGCGACCGCACGCCCTCGGGAGGGGAGGCCCTCTTCGAGGTCGCGGGTTCCGGCAACGAAGTGTATATCGACTCGCTTCAAGTCGGATGCGTCAGGGACATACAGGGCGGGACCGCCTCTGCGGTGTTCGGCGGCGACGGCAACAAGGTGTGGATTCGCAGCCTGAACGTAGCCCAAAGCGCCGTGGCGGGCGGGGACTTCTCCGTCGAGGTGGCCGGAAGCAACAACCAGGTCCTCATAAACGGGGCCTGGTGGGACAAAAATTTCAACATAGGCACCTACACGGCTATGGAGGAGGTCGTCGATGGGGACGGCAATCCCGTGCTTGACGGCGACGGAAATGTCCTGACGCAGCTCGCCCCGGCGGAGAAGCAGTCGAGGGGCGGAACTGCGTCCTTCGTATTTTCAGGCAGCGGAAACACCGTGACTTACGGCGGGCAGGTAAATGTCGGCAGCGTCGTAAAAGGCGGGACCGCCGGGCTTTTCCACGTAAAGGGAAGCGGCAGCGTTTTCAATTCATACCATTTTTACACCCACTCCCCCGAGGGCCTCGCATTCAGCGACGTGTACGATGCGGCCTCCGATACGGTGAAGGCCGGGTCGCTCTTGCGCTTCGATTTGGATGACGGCGGCGTGTCCAGGCTAAATATAATGCAGGAGGTTAAAATCGACGGGTTCGTCCTTCTGGACTTCCGCAATGTAACCGACAGCTTTTCAGCCGATATCTGCCTGATTTCGACGGAACTCGGATGGGCGTCCATATCCCTCGATACAAGCCGCGTCTATGCCGTGATGCACGACGGGTCGGTTGTGCAAAACGGGACGCTCGGCGAGGGGGACGGCGAATTCTTCAACGTCTATGTGGACGAGGAGGCCAAGAAGCTCATGCTTACCTATGCCTATGTTCCCGAACCGGCGGCGGTTGCCGCAGCGTTCGGCGCGCTTGCTCTCTTGCTTGCGGCATTGCGCGGCCGCAGCAGGGCCTCCGCAGGCCGCTAGGCTTTGCAGGCGCAGGCTTTCGGCATGGCGCGCTTTTCATGGAAATTCGGAAAATATGAATATGGCTGCCCTCCCGCGACACCGCCTTAAAAGTTTTGCCCCCCGCATCCTGCGAGCCGCATCGCGCGGGGGGCGGGATTCTGGAGCTTTTCGGATTCCGGGGCTGTGTGGGCTCGCCAGTATTTTTAAGGGAAATTTTCAGCTTTCTTCCCGGGTGCGCATCCGCCTGCCGGAGGCGTCCCGGGGACGTTGGGAAAAGGGTGAAAGGCGGCTTCCGGCCGCGCTCTGCATTCGGCGCCCCTTTCCGCCCCCTGCGCCGCTTTGGACTTCCGGCGAGCGCGGGTTGGCGGGAATTTGGCGCGTTTTGCGAGCGCGTTCCGGCGCCGTCAAATTCCCTTTCTTTTCAATTTTTACACACGCATCACACAGGAGGAATTCGCATGGAAAACTGCATATTAAAGCCGCTTGCGGCGCCCTTTAACCGCGCCCGGGCGCTCTTTGCCGCAGCCGTCGCGGCATTTCTTATGCCATGCATGCACGGGGCGGAGGCCGAGGTCTCGGGCCCCGACGGGAAGCTTAAGGCGGCCGTATGGCTGGAGGAGGGGAGGCCGTTTTACAGCCTGACATACGGGGGCAGGACCATGCTCGAAAAGTCGCCGCTTGGCTTCGACTCCGACATGGGCGACTTCTCGTCCGGCCTGGTTTTCAAGGGGGCGAAAACTTCCGAGATTGATGAGACCTACACTCTGGACCGCATAAAGCGCTCGAAAGTCCGGCACCGGGCAAACGAGCTCACATGCACATTCGCAAACGCGGACGGGCGGCTCATGGACGTTGTTCTTCGCGCCGGGGACAACGACTTGGGGCTTTGCTACGCCATTCCACGCCCCGAAGACAGGGCGTGCATCCGCATAAAAAGCGAGGCCACCGGATTTGACTTCCCCGAAGGGACAACCACATTCCTCTCGTCCCAAATGGCCCCCATGACGGGATGGAAGCGGACGGCCCCGAGCTACGAAACCCCGTACTGGACGGACCGCCCGCTTGGAACCCCGTCTGCGAACGGGGCCGGATTCGTATTCCCGGCGCTATTCAGGGTGGGCGGCGGCTGGGCGCTCGTGGGCGAGACGGGCGTGGGGGGCGGCTATTGCGGCTCCCGGCTGGGCGAGGGGGGGAAGGACGGCCTCTTTAAGATAGAATTCCCGCTCCCATCGGAAAACAATTCAAACGGCACGGCAGAGCCTGCAATGGCGCTTCCGGCCCGGACCCCGTGGCGCACCGTAACTGTCGGCGACACCCTCAAGCCGATTGTCGAGACAACGGTCGCCTGGGACCTCGTCCGTCCGCGCTTCAGCTCTGCTCACAGCTACCGCCCCGGCCGCTCCACATGGAGCTGGATACTCTGGCAGGATTCGAGCATCAATTTCAAAGACCAGGTGAAGTTCATAGACCTGGCTTCGGAAATGGGCTACGAGTACGTTCTCATCGACAACTACTGGGACAGGAATATCGGCCGCGAAAGGATGGAGGAGCTCGCCGGATACGCGGCCAAGAAAAACGTGGGGCTCTTTTTGTGGTACAGCTCCTCCGGCTGGTGGAACGACATAACGCAGAGCCCGACCGGCATCATGTCAGACCCGGTGGAGCGCAAGCGCGAGATGCGCTGGCTCGGCAAAATCGGGGTCAAAGGCATAAAGGTCGACTTCTTCGGGGGGGACAAGCAGGAGACGATGCGTCTCTACGAGGCCATCCTGAGCGACGCCGACGACTTCGGCCTGATGGTGGACTTCCACGGGTGCACGATGCCGCGCGGATGGGAGCGCATGTATCCGAATTACGTCGGAAGCGAGGCGGTAGTGGCGTCCGAGGCCCTGGTTTTCGGCCAGTGGGCCTGCGACGAGATGTCCCGCTTCGCCGCCCTCCACCCGTTTATAAGAAATTCGCTCGGCTCCATGGAGTTCGGCGGGGGCTTCATGAACAGGCGCCTCAATCGGGGCAACGACGGGGGCAGCGTGCGCCGCACTACGGACGCCTTTGAACTCGCCGTTCCGATACTTTTCCAGTCCCCCTTTCAGGCGGTGGCAATCGCGCCCAACAACCTTTCAGACGCGCCGAAAATCTGCATGGATTTCCTTAAGGGCATACCCACCCTTTGGGACGATACGCAGTTTGTGGCGGGCTACCCCGGAAAGTATGCCGTAATCGCGCGCAGGCACGGCGAAAAATGGTATGTGGCGGCCGTCAACGCGGGGCGGGAGACGCTTGAAATAACCGTGAGGCTCCCCATGCTGGCGGGCAAGGCCGCCGCGGTTTTCAGGGACGGAAAGGATGGCGAGTGCGAAAGGGCGGAAATCCGCGTTCCGCAGTCCGGCGAAGTGCGCCTCAGGATGCTTCCGGACGGCGGCGCCGTGATAACGGGCCAGGCCGATGCGTAAATCCTATGAAAAAACGGCCCCGTTTCGGGGAATGCGGGGCGATGCCTTGACGGCGGCACGGCGGGTGCGCTATTTTTATCTGCGCTCCGTGCAAAGTCCCGCGCGGCGGCGCCCCGGTTTGGCTTTCGTATGCGGCGGCGTTCGCTGCGGGCATACATTTGATTGGGAGAGCCAGAAAATTTTTGCGCGGCGGCCGCATCTGCGGCTTACATGCGCGCCCGGACGCCTGCCGCGGGCGGCCGTGGAAAGGGGATTAAAATGCAGCATATGAAAACATGTCGAAAGAAAATAACGCTTGCGCTGCTTGCGGCGTCGGCTTTCGGGTGCGCGTTTTCGGCGCCCCGCGAAATTCCGCTCAAGGACGCGCTGAGGGGAAGGTTCCTCGTGGGCGCCGCCCTCAACGAGGCGCAGGTGTCGGGGCCGGACCGCCGGGCGGCGGAGCTTGCCATGCGCGAATTCAACACGGTTGTCGCGGAAAACTGCATGAAGGCCGCGTCCATACACCCGGAGGAGAACCGCTACAATTTCGGCCCGGCCGACGCGTTTGTCGAGCTCGGAAGGAAGGGGCGGATGAAGATAATCGGGCACACCCTGATTTGGCATTCGCAACTTCCCGAATGGTTTTGCGTGGATTCCGAGGGGCGCAACGTTTCCGCCCAGACCCTCAAAAAGCGCATGCGCGACCATATCCGGACTGTCATGGGGCGCTACAGGGGCGCAGTCAAGGGGTGGGATGTCGTAAACGAAGCTATCGAGTGGGACGGCTCCTGGCGCAAGAGCAAATTCTACGAGATACTGGGCGAGGAGTTCCTGTATCTGGCTTTCCGCTATGCGCGCGAGGCCGACCCGTCCGCAGAGCTTTACTATAACGACTACGGCATGGACGGGAAGGCGAAGCGCGAAAGGGTGGTTGAGATAATTAAAAACCTCAAATCCCGGGGATTGCGAATCGACGCCGTGGGCATGCAGTCCCACATGGGCATGGGGCATCCCGATATAGGGGAGTTTGAAAAGAGCATAGAGGCGTTTGCCGCCGCAGGCGTGAAGGTCATGATAACCGAGTGGGACATGTCGGTGCTTCCGTTCGTGGCTTCGGGGGCCGAAATATCTACAAACGCCGCCTACCGCGAGGAGCTCAACCCGTATGCGGAATCTCTTCCGGCGGAAGTGTCCGGGAAATGGAACGCCCGCATGGCGGACTTCTTCAGGCTCTTTTTGAAGCATTCGGACAAGATAACGCGGGTGACCGCCTGGGGCGTGTCCGACGGCGATTCGTGGCTGAACAACTGGCCGGTGCGCGGCCGCACCGACTATCCGCTTCTGTTTGACAGAAATCTGGAGCGCAAGCCTTTCCTGAACGAGGTTCTTGGCGCGAAACGCTGACGCCGTTTGCGCGCCGCCCCCGCCTGGCAGGGGTCCGGCCGCACGGTTCAGACTGCCGCGCTCCTCCCTGCGCCGGGGTGGGGCGTATGGCATGCCCCCTTTATGCATGCGGCCTGCGGATGTTCGGGAAGGGGCTTATATTGTGTTTCCGGGGATGAGCCTGGTTTCCATTACTTCGGATAGGGCGGGGTCCCATTTCAAAATTTGCTTTGCGGTCTTTAAGCCCATTTCGTAAAAGTCTATGGACACTGTTGAAACGCCGCCTTCGATGATGTGCTTCATGTCGGTGTCGTTATAGGTAAGTACGGAATAGTCTCTCTTGAGCTTCAGGCCCTTTCTTTTGGAGGCTTTCATCAGTTTTACCAGGTCTGAGTCTTCTATGACAAACCAAACGGTGTTGCGCCGTATGTCGCCTTCCAGCACTTCGCCGCATTTGAGGAAATTCAGGCGCCTTTTTGTGCAAAACGCCTCAAGGGTTGGCCCGATTTCGGACGGGTGCCCGTTTTTTCTGGCGTTTACAAACCTGAAGTCCCAGCCTTCGTACTTTTCAAGCTTCAGCCCGTCGAGGGCTCGCATCAGGTTCGCGTCGAAGTTTTGGACTATTTTGGAGCACGCCTTCGCCTTGAAATCGACGTCTATATCAAGAAGCATGAGCTTTTTTTGGTTCAACTTCCGGAGAGCTTCAACCGGCGCCTTGTCGCGCATCGGGATTACCACATAGTATTCGTATTTGCCGAGCGCGTTTTTGAGCAGGGTTTTGAAGAGGTTTTCGTTTCTGCCGTGCGCGCAGAAATAAAGGGTGGCCCCGTTTCCCACGCCGTCCAGAATCCCGCGGTATATGAGGCTTTTGTAGGGGTTGTGGACGGAGTCGAACATGAGGAATACGTTCGGCTTCTCCCTGTAAGCCGACTTCGCCACGAAAAATGCCTTCCCCTGCCTGGCTGTGAGGAGGCCCTTGGCCTTGAGCTCGGCATAGGCGCGCCTGACCGTCTCGCAGGCAATGTTGCAGGAGTGCGCCGTTTCGTTTATGGAGGGCAGCTTTTCGCCTTTTTGGAGGGTTCCGGAATTTATCGTGTCGATGTAAAAAGACGCTATTTCGGCGGATTTTGATGCTTGGGTTTTTACGATTCTGGCGTCGAGCGCCTTAAAAAGTTTTTCTGTTTTGAAGTCCATTTTGTGTGGATATAAAATTCTTTATCGCACAGTTTCAGTATATTTGGGTAATTTTATTCAATGTCAACGCATTAAGTTTGCGGCGGATTTTTTCGGGAAAAAACGCTTGACATTATATAAGTTAAGTTTAGTTAAGTTCGGACGAAAAAAGGCGCGCTTGAAGCGCGGGCCCGCCGCTTGCCGGGCTGGAGTGCGATTCCGCAGCTTCTTTTGCGGCTTTGCGCTCCGTGGGCGGAGGGGGGCCGCAGCAAGCGCCGCCGGGTTTTCGCCCGCGGCCGCCGGAAGCGGCACCCCGCCCCGGCCCGCCCGGAAAAACTTGGAACACATATAAAAAACATGCAAACATGCGCCGCATGACGCGGAAAACGGAGACAAACATGGAAAAGGAACTGGAACAACTGGAGCTCTCGGTAATATCCGGAAAACGAAAGGACGCGGCTGCGATTACCGCATCGCTTTTGGGTGTCGCTGCGCCCGGCAGGATATTGGAATCCCTCATAGGGGCGATGGACAATATCGGGCGCAGGTTCAAGGCGAACGAGATTTTTGTCCCCGAAGTGCTTATCGCGGCAAGGGCGATGAAGGCGTCGATGGAAATACTTGAGCCGGAATTGGTGGCCGCGGGCATAGCGCCGGACAGCAGCATCGTTATCGGCACGGTCGAGGGCGACCTGCACGACATAGGCAAGAACCTTGTGGCGATGATGCTAAAGGGCGCCAATTTCAAAGTTGTGGACCTCGGCGTAAACGTTTCGGCGCAGGCGTTCGCGGATGCGGTGGCGGATAACGATGCGGACATACTCTGCCTGTCCTCGCTTCTGACCACCACCATGGATTATATGAAAGTTGTCATCGATGAAGTCAGAAAGCGCGGCCTTCCCGTCAAGATAATGGTAGGCGGGGCGCCAATCACGCAGGAGTACGCCGATGAAATCGGCGCCGACGGGTATTCGGCGGACGCATCCTCGGCCGTCGAGCTTGCGAAAAAACTCGTGGCTTGAATGCGATGCGCCCGCATGCGCCAGGTTTCAGCATAATCTCCTGCTCCGTTTTCAGGCGCGAGATTGAAGCGTATCTGCCGGACCTTGAGCGTCCGCCGCTCAGCGTGGATTTTTTTGAAATAGGCCTCCACCTTGAGCCGTTGAAGATGAGGGCGCAGCTTCAAAAAATGATAGACGACACCGCCTCCAAAACTGCTCCGGAGAGCATACTTTTACTGTGCGGATTGTGCGGGAACGCGGTTTTGGGGCTTTCGTCGCCGTCATGCGCCCTGGTCCTTCCGCGCATGCACGACTGCCTCTCAATGTTTTTGGGCGGGGCCGAAGCCTATGAAAAGCTGAAAAGGGACTGCCCCCGCGCGTATTTTGCTAGCCCTGGATGGATAGACGGGGGCCTCCTGGCATCGAAGGCTTTGCATGACAGCCACATGGAGTCCTACTCGAAGAAATACTCGGGCGACCCGGAAATCCTGGAAGAGCTTTCCGACGCCTTCTTTGAGCAGTTCAAGGAGTATGACACATATTTTTACGCGGAGTTTTTGCCATGCCCGAAGTGCGAGGCCCAATGCGCGGGGCATGCGGAATTTATGGGCTGGGGATTCCGCAAAATAGAGTCCGACGACCGATTTTTCAAGGCCGCCCTCCGCGCGGAGTGGGATGGGCGCTTTCTGGTTGTGCCCCGGGGAAAATCGGTGAGGGCCGCTGCGGGAAAAGGCATACTGGATTTTGGGGATGCTAGTTGAACTCAAAGACTGCGAAGGCTTAAACCTGTTTGACGCGATTCGCGAAAAGGCGGGGGTCGGCCTGCATTCCCCGTGCGGCAAACGCGGCGCGTGCGGGGGCTGTGCCGTGAAGCTTTTGCGCGGCAGGGTTGCGGAAGCCTCGCGAGTGAGGCATCCCGGCGAGACTGTGCGCTCCTGCAAGAGCATAATTTTGAGCGGGTCGCTTGCGGTAATCGTTGAGCCGAGGTCCGTGGAGGCGGCCGCAAGTGTGGAAAAGTCCTTTGAAATCCTTGCCCCGTTTGAGGCCCTGAAAACCCGGGGATGCTCGGTTGCGGTGGACATAGGCACAACGACGGTCGCAGCGTCGCTTTTTTCCAACGGCGACGGGAGGGTGCTCGATTCCGCAAGCGCGGTAAACGGACAGGCAAAATTTGCCGACAATGTTCCGGACCGCATAAGGCTGGACGGGAAGCCCACAAACTTATCAATGCAAAAGGAGATTCTAAAGACCCTGGAGGAGCTTCTTTTGCCATGGGACGGCAGGTTTTCAAAGGCCGCCATAAGCGGCAACACCGCAATGCTGCATTTCCTTTGCGGCGAAGACGCCTCCGGAATGGGGAAATACCCCTTTGAGCCGGCCTTTCTGGAAACGAGAGATTTTTCATCGAAAGGCCTGTTTGAATCGCTTTCCGAATTCCGGATTTGCACCCTTCCTTCGGCTTCGGCCTTCATAGGGGCGGACATCGTCGCCGGCCTAATGGCCGTGGGCATTGAAAATGCCGGCGAAAACTGCCTTTTTGTCGACATGGGCACAAACGGCGAGATTGTGCTGAAAAAGGGGGATTCATTCTATTCGGCAAGCGCAGCGGCCGGGCCCGCCTTTGAGGCTTACGGGCTTGCATGCGGAATGCGCGCCTCGCGCGGGGCGGTTTCTTCGCTGCGCATTGGAAGAGGCTTCGAGGTCGCCCTTGAAACAATAGGCGGCGCCGCCCCCGCCGGCATATGCGGCTCGGCCTATCTGGATTTTTTGGCGGAGGCGAGGCGCGGCGGTGTCTTGGGGGAATCGGGGAGGTTTGCCGAAATGTGCCCGGTTAAAAAGGTGGACGGCGTCAGGGCTTTTTTTATTTCGGACGAACTCTTTGTCAGCGAGCGCGACGTCGAGAACCTCCTCAAGGCCAAGGCCGCGGTGAGGGCTGCAATCGTGACGCTTCTTAAGGAGTCCGGGACGGGGACGGATGATTTGGACGCGGTTTTCCTGGCCGGAGGTTTCGGGAAAAACATAAACTGCGAAAACGCCTGCATATGCGGGCTTCTGCCGCGCTTTGCGCGCGCCCCGCGATATGTCGGGAATTCCTCCCTCGGCGGGGCCTACATGTGCGCGTTGAGCCCTTCTGCCTTGGCTGGCGCCTGCGGGCTGTCCAGAAAAATTAAAAACATAGACTTGAACCTCTCCCCGTTTTTTGCGGACACGTATCTGGATTCGCTTTTTCTTGATTAGTGCGGGCTTGGAGGAAGGCCGCCTCAGGTTTTTTGCTTTTGTTTCTCGCCGGGGCCGGGGGAAAACCCCTGCGGATTTTAAAAAGGGCTTGTCGCGCCCCTTGCAGTTTCCGCATTCCATTATTGGAGCGCTGCGCGGAGGGGGAGGAGTTTTTTTACCTAAAAAAGGAATAAATTCCAATCGAAACCCGAACCTTTTTTGCTAAACTATTGGTGTAAAGATTAATTGGGAGTTAAGTCCAAGACGGGAACAGACTGGCGCGCCTGATATTAATGTTTATTGCAAGACGGCCGGCGGCAGCTTGTAAAATTTTTAATGGGAAAAAATAATTGTCTGGCGGAAAATATGAAGAACATGAAAAAAATCCTTTCGGAGGCGGGGCGTTCAAAAATTAAAAAGGCGATGCCCATACTTTCCTTTCCATCCGTCCAGCTCATGGGCGTCAGCGTAGAAAGGATGATTTCCCAAAGCGCCCTGCAGGCGAGGGGGATGAAGATGATTGCAGACAGGGTAGACTCGCTGGCATCGGTCAGCATGATGGATTTATCCGTCGAGGCGGAGTCGTTCGGGGCTTGCGTCCGCTTTTCTGAAAACGAGGTGCCCACGGTTGTCGGGCAGATTGTGTCCTGCGAGGCGGACGCGGACGCCCTCAGGGTGCCGGACGTATTGAGCGGCAGAACCGGCATTTATATAGACGCCATCTCCCAGGCTGCGGAGCTTATAACGGACAGGCCGGTGATTGCCGGAATCATAGGGCCCTTCTCCCTCGCCGGCCGCCTTATGGGGGTTTCGGAAGCCATGGTCTATTGCTTTGAAGAGCCCGGCATGGTGCATAAAATATTGGAGAAGGCCGCGGCTTTTCTTACTGAATACGCAAAAAAATACAAGGCCTGCGGGGCTTCTGGGGTCATGATGGCAGAGCCTCTTGCAGGCCTGCTAAGCCCCGATTTTAACGCCGAATTTTCGGTGCCGTACGCGAGGCGCGTCGCCGACGCCGTGAAGGGCGAAAATTTCGCCTTCATCTATCACAACTGCGGAAACGGCGTCCTGTCGCTCATAGACGGCATATTGGAGATAGGGGCCGACGCGTATCATTTTGGAAACGCCATCGACATAGTTGAGATGCTTGAAAAGGTCCCGCCGGAGGTGGTTGTAATGGGAAACATAGACCCTGCCGGACAGTTCTGCAACGGCACGAGGCAGTCGATTTCAGCCGCCACGCTGGACCTTTTGGAAAGGACTAAGAAATACAAAAACCACATCATTTCTTCGGGATGCGACATTCCGCCTGCTTCAAAATGGGAAAACATAGACGAGTTTTTTTCCACGGTTGCGGAATTTTACGCGAACAGGGAATAGGAGGAATCGATTTAAAAAAAAGCCGGGCAAACATTTGCCCGGCTTTTTTTGCGCGCCCGGGCGGGCCGGCCTGCTGACATGAAAAAAAAGCGGCGCAAATGCGCCGCTTCCTGTCTCTTTGTTTATTATACACCACCAATTGCCTTCATTTTTCCGCAGAACGGAAAATATCTATTGCAACGTTATCATATTAGCATGATTTCCATTTAATGCGCTTGTATATTTGGACCATTTTAGGTAAAAAAGTGTCGGATTCAAATTTTGGCATATGCAGGGCGAAGGGGAACATTCATATTGCGGGCTCGCGTTGGGGCGCGCGCATTTTTTGCCGTTTTGTTTCAGGTGCTTTTTTTACCTAAGAAGGCCCATTTGTCATAGAAATTCCCGCTCTGAATTTGTTAGAATGTGTACGATGCCTTCGATAATTCGGGGCCAGGCTATTCGCTGAACATTAACCATAGCAAACGGATAAAATATGAATTCGCGGGAAATCGTTTTAAATTCTCTAAACCATAATGCCGGAAAGACGCCTGTGGACTTTGGCGCGACATCCATAACCGGGATGCACTGCACGATAGTGGAGGGGCTCAGAAGGCATTACGGCTTGGAGGAGCGCCCCGTGAAACTCATCGAGCCATACCAGATGCTTGGGGACATCGAGCCCGATTTGGCGGCGGCAATCGGCGTCGACACCCTGCCGTTTGGAAGGCATTCCACCATGTTCGGATTTCCGCTTGAGGACTGGAAGGAGTGGACGGCGCCGTGGGGGCAGAAGCTCCTTGTTCCCGGAAAATTCAATGTTGCTGAATCGCGGGACGGGCTGCTGATGTTTCCCGGCGGCGACACATCGCTTGCGCCGTGCGCCTGCATGCCCGGTAGGGGATTTTTCTTCGACGCCCTGAACAGGCAGGGGGAAATAGACGAGGACAACCTCAGCCTCCAGGACAATCTCGCCGAATTCACAATCTTGGACGACGAGGCCCTCGCCCTCTGGCGGCGCGACGCCAAGGCCGTAAAGGACTCCGGCCACCCGTTTGCAACCGTGGCCCACATGCCGACCACCGCCTTGGGGGATATCGCCTTTGTCCCCGCAATGAACCTCGACATGCCCAAGGGCGTGCGCGGGGTTGCGGACTGGTATATGCTCATCGCATCCGACGAAGGCTTTGTGGCCGACCTCTTTGACGCCCAGTGCGATATTGCCATTAAAAACCTTGAGAAGATAAGCGGAGCTGTCGGGGACGCGCTCGATGTGGCCGCCATTTGCGGGACCGACTTCGGAACCCAGACGGGCACATTCTGCTCTGTCGGCAAGTACATGAGCCTTTGGCACCCGCGCTACAAGCGCATCAACGACTGGATCCACAAAAATACGAACTGGAAAACCTTCAAGCATTCCTGCGGCGCAGTCGAAACTTTCATGGAGGCGTTTATAGAGTCCGGGTTCGACATCATAAACCCCGTCCAGTGCTCCGCAGATGGCATGGACGCGCGCCTGCTCAAGGAAAAATACGGCCCCCGGATAACATTCTGGGGCGGCGGCGTGGACACCCAGAAGACGCTTCCCTACGGCACTCCGGCCCAGGTGAGGGAGCAGGCGCTCGACAGGCTCGAAGTGTTTTCAAAAGACGGCGGATTTGTCTTTAACGCCATCCACAACATACAGGCCCGCACCCCGGTGGAAAACGTGGCCGCCCTCATAGAGGCGGCGAGGGAGTTCAATTCATGAAGAATCCTGGCGAGAACAATCCGGGCGGGGAGAACATACCCTTCATTGTCTTCATCACGGTTGTAGCCGCGCTGGGCGGCTTCCTTTTCGGGTTCGACAGCGGGGTGATAAACGGCGCTGTGACGGCAATTTCCGCCGAGTTCAAGTCGGCATCCGTGGGCACCGGCTTCAACGTCGCCAGCATGCTTTTGGGGTGCGTGGCCGGCGCGGTATGCTCGGGCTGGATGGCCGACAGGTTCGGGCGCAAGCCCGTCATGCTCCTCATGAGCCTGATGTTCCTCTTCGGCGCCTGGGGCTCGGGCATTGCAGGCGGCTCCCTGGAGTTCGTGCTTTACAGGCTTGTCGGCGGCTTCGGCGTCGGCGCGGCAAGCGCCATCTGCCCGGTTTACATTTGCGAAATCGCCCCTGCCCGGATAAGGGGCATGCTGGCTTCCGCACAGCAGATGGCCATAGTGAGCGGGCTGTTTTGCGCCTTCCTTTCAAACTACATAATAGCCGAGCTTTCGGGCGGGGCCCAGAACGTTTCCTGGCTCGGGTTCAAGGCGTGGCAGTGGATGTTCTGGATGGGAATCCCTCCGGCCCTGCTGTTTTTTGCCGGGCTTGCCCTCATACCGGAATCCCCGCGTTTCCTCGTGGGGGCGGGGCGCCTGGAGCGCGCAAAGTCCGTGCTATCAAAAATTTTCGGGGGCGGAACCGATGCGGAAATCGCCGAGATAAAAAACAGCATGGATTCGCGGAAGCCCTCGTTCAAGGACCTGCTGAAAAAAGGCTCTTTCAACTTCCGGACGATTGTGTGGATAGGCATGGCCGTCGCCGCATTCCAGCAGATAACGGGGATAAACATCATCTTCTATTACGGCGAAGTCCTGTGGCGGTCTGTCGGCGTCGACGAAACGAGGGCGCTCGAACAGAACGTGGCAAGCGGCGCGGTCAACATTGTGGGCACGGTAGTCGCCATCCTGCTCATCGACAGGGTTGGGCGAAGGCCGCTGCTGATTGCCGGGGGCGCAATGATGGCATTGGCGCTTGCGGGCATGTCGTTTGTATTTTCATTTGCGGATTTTGAAAACGGCTCGATGGTTTTGCCGGCACACATGGCCTCGCTCGCGTTCGCGTTTGCCATATGCTACGTGTTCGGTTTCTGCGCATCCTGGGGGCCTGCGGTATGGGTGCTTCTGGGGGAGATGTTCCCCAATTCCATGAGGGCTTCGGCCATAGCGGTCTGCGCGGCAACCGTGTGGGTCTCAAACTTCGCAGTGACTATGACCTTCCCGGTGATGCTTGAAAGCCTGGGCCTGCCTTTCACTTACGCGACATACGCGTTTTTCGCCTTCGCATCGGTGGTTTTCGTATGGAGGTTTGTAGGGGAAACCAGGTGCGTAAAGCTTGAGGACATGCGCGGCGGCGAAGACTCCGGCTCCGCCGGGCGGGATTTTTGAGGGATATGCAAAGGAAAGGACTGGGAATGGGATCGTGCGCCAAAAAGCTCTTCAAAAAATGGGAAACGGTTTTGGACAAATCGAGCTTTGAAAGAGTCGCCTCGCATTTCCATCCCAAGGAGGCCGCAAGGCTCTTTTTCTGCGATGCGTGCGGAAACTGGATTTGCGGCGCAAAGAATGCGGAAATGCCGCCTGAAATCCTTTCCATGTCCATAAGGGAGGCGGTGCGCTGGGGCGAGTGCAACGTGCTGGAGCTGGCGGACGACTCCGGCGCGATTGTGGCGCCCGCCATGGCAAACTCAAAGCTTTTGGGGGCTTTGGTGCTGTTTGACAAAAAGCTTTTCTGCGTGTCCGAAAATTTTTCGGGAACCATTATCCTTTCAGCCTCCCAGAGGCTTTTGGAGGCGCTTGATTTGGAAAACCTGACAAACAGGCATCTTCTGGAGTCAAACAACAAGGCGATGAATTCGGCCAGGATTTCGGCTGAAATCCTCCACGAAAAAAAGGGGATGCAGCTCCAGCCTATCAGGGGGAGCTACATTTTCCGCGAGGAATACCTGCTTTCGGCAATCAAGCGCGGGCAGCGCAACCAGGCGAGAAAGTATCTGGACGAAATCCTGATATACATTTACGCCCAGTGCGGCGACAGGATTGACCTCATAAAGGCGCACCTCATTGAAACGGCTGTCATGATGATAAGGGGCTCGCTGGAGATGGGCTCCCCGGAAATAAGGGTTTTTGAAAATTCCTACCGGATACTCTCGGAGCTTTCGGCCGCGAAGGACAAGGAGTCCATGAGCGTTTTGGCGACGAGCCTCCTTGAGGATGTGATGGACTCCATCGAGTCGGAGAACTCGTCGGTGTACGAGCGCAAGTTCAAGCAGGCCTTCGCATATTTGAAGGAAAATTTTGCCGACCCGCAGCTTTCGAGGCAGAAGCTCGCCGCCTATTCTAAGCTGAGCGAGAAGCAACTGACGCTTCTATTCAAAAAATTTACGGGCAAGGGATTTTCTGAAAACCTCTCCGAAATGAGGATTTCAAAGGCGTGCGAGCTTATGCTTTCCGGGATGGAGAGCGCGACGGAAATCGCCTACGAAGTCGGCTTTTCCGACCAGAGCTACTTCTGCAAAATCTTCAAAAAATACAGCAAGCTCACCACTTCGGACTTCAGAAAGAAAATGGAGCGCAAGAACTCCAAGGGCCGCAGAAAAGTCTGAAAAATCGGGCCTTTGCGGGACGCTTCTGCAAGGCATGGCCCGGCCTCCGGACGGGGAAAGCGCCCGTGGTAAGAACTGCGGCTTTCGCCCCGGCCTCCGGAGAAAACGCGCGGGGGGCGCCTCCCCGCAATTTTGTGGCGCTTTGCGGATTTTTTGCCCGAAAGGCTTTGCGCTTTTTTTGGGGAAAATTGCGGTTTTTTGCGGGCCTGAAACTTGGATTTTGCCGCGTATCGGGCCGTTTTTTTTCGCGTTTAAAAATGGCCTTTTTGCGCATTCGGGAAGGGCTTTGGCAAAGCCGTTTGAAGGGCGCGTTTTCTCCGGGGCGCGAACTTTTTTACCTTAAATAATCTTCAAAATACAAGATTCCTGCTCCGCGATTATGCTAATTTTGTCTAGGATGAAAAAAAGCCTTTTTTCGGGCGGAGCATTCCCCTTGGGCGGGCTCTCCAAAAACACGGCATGAAGTTGGAATTGCATTTATGAAAGCGGGAAAGAACACGGGAAATCGCAAGCGCAAAGCTTTCGCCTTGATATTGGCCATAGTCGCAATGTCTTTCATGGTTTTGCTCGCGCTGACGCTGTCGTCGCTGGTTGCGTCCAAGCTCAGGCTTTTGAACGCCCAGAAAGATGCCAGAAAGGCAAGGTCCAACGCATTGCTTGGAATGAGCGTCGCGATTTCGGAACTCCAGAGGACGATGGGAAAGGACAACGCCGTGACGTTCTCTTCGGCAATATTTGACGAAGACCCCTCGACCATCGCGATAGACGGGGTGAAATCGCCGTATCTGACCGGGGCGATGACCGTTGCAAAGGAGTTTTCCGGGGTGGACGCCATTGACGCGCAAAACGAGATGAGGGATCCCATAGACAGCCTCAAAAATGACGGAACCGGGAGGCCCCCGAATTTGAACTGGCTAGTATCAAGCGCAAAAAAGATTGGAGACCCCAGAAACGAGTCCGTTCTGGATTTTAACAGCGAAGTGGTAAGGCTGGCGTCATACAGGGTGCTGCAAAACTACCCTGACGGTTTCGGGGAAAAGATAGATTCAGTCCTGAAAGGCGAAAAGGTGGACGTCTTTGCGGGAAAGATAAAGCTTGATAAGGGCTGCTACGCCTGGTGGGTTTCAGACGAGAGCCAAAAGGCCAAAATAAACCTGCACAGGCCTTCCCACTATTTGGACATGCTCGACACCGGCGACCCGGAAAGCTTTTCCGCCCCCGCAGACAGGCGCATCCCGCAGATTTCAAACCTCAGCTTTCTCGGGAGGGTTTCTGAGTTTAAGCTGAACCCCTTCCTTCCGGAATTCGACGAGGGGTCTTCGGAAATGCTTTCAAAGATGAACTCCATCCACGAGGTGGCCCTGCTGAACCCGGGCCTTGGGGAGTGGGGCAGGGAAAACCAAAACGACTTCACAATGTCCTCAATGTCGCTTCCCGTGGACGTGACGCAGGGCCGCCTGAAGGAGGACCTCAGCGTGTACCTCCAAAAGGACGGCAACGACAGGGGGCTGCGCGATTCGGACCCCATAATAAGGGGGCACAGTTCCGACTTAAATTACACGGGCCCCTCGTTTGGCATAAAAAACTATGATGAAAACATCCCCAGGATGGGGCTTTTGAGGGATTGGGCAACGATGCTCCAGGATGCCGGGGAGAAATTCGAGGACGGGATAGAGGC
>URJJ01000021.1 GCA_900548185.1 uncultured Opitutales bacterium | reverse complement strand
ATACGAGATGTCTTAGGGTCTCGTGGGCTCGGAGATGTGTATAAGAGACAGGCGGGACATAGCCGATGGGGGACGCCTCGTCTGCCACGAGCTCCTCAACCTCGTACATGCCGGCAACCGCGTAAATCCTATTCAGGGAGTCGTCGCCGCTGGAGCCGCGCACGGAAAACCCCGACCCTTCAAAATCGAGCACGCAGTACGGCTCGCTTCCGTCATCCAGGCGAAGCGACGCCACCGCGAGCCGCTCGCGCAGCTCCAAAGCCTTCACGCATCCCGCCCGGTACAGCCTGCGCCCCTCCCTGAGCTCGGCGCGGGTGAAACCGGCCTCCCACCCGGGGTCGAAATTCCTGAAGCGGGCCTCGACGGCCGCCCTGTCGTATATGCGCTGTGCGGACCTTGAAAACGCCATCGCTTTACTTTTGGGGCGAGCGGGCGGCGACGGCCCACCCGTAGAGGTCTGAATATTCGGCCGCCGAGCGCTTCCAGGAGAAGTCGCGCGACATGCCGCTCAAGCGCATCCGCGCGAGGTCCCCCGGCCTGTCGTAGTAGGTGGAGCACGCCCAGCCAAGGGTGTTATAAAGCGCCGAAGTTGTGGCGTCGGAAAAGAGGAAGCCGTCGCCTGCGCCGGTTTTTTCGTCGTACTGGGATATGGTGTCGGCCAGGCCGCCGGTTGAGCGTGCCACGGGGGGCGTGCCGTAGGCCATGGAGTAAAGCTGGTTCAGCCCGCACGGCTCAAAGCGGCTTGGCATGACGAAAAAGTCGGAGCCGGCCTCGATGAGGTGCGAGAGGGCGTTGTCGTAGCCGATATGCACGCCCATCCTGCCGGGATAGGATGAGGCGAGGCGCGAAAAGGCGTCCTGGAGCCAGGGCTCTCCGCTGCCGAGGAGGGCTATCTGGATTTTCATGTTGTCCATAAGCGGCGACACTATCGCCGCAAGCAGGTCCAAACCCTTCTGGTCGTACAGGCGCGACACCACCCCGAAAACCGGCACGGAAGGGTCGGCTGAAAGGCCCATGCGCGCCTGGAGCGCGGCCTTGCAGGCCGCCTTCCCGGACATGTCGGAAGCCGAATAGTTCGCGGGAATCAGGGAATCGGTGGCCGGATTCCACTCGGAATAGTCGATTCCGTTTACGATGCCAACAGTGTCGGCCGCCTTGAAGCGCATGAGCCAGTCGAGGCCGCAGCCGAACCCGGGGGTGCGTATTTCGCGCGCATAAGTCGGGCTGACGGTGGAGACCTTCGTCGAGTTGTAAATGGCGCCCTTCATCATGTTCACGTTCCCGAGCGCCTCGCAGTTGTCGGGCCTGAACACCTCGCTTGCGGGCAGGCCGGCATAGTTGAGGAGGTCGGGGGGAAATATCCCCTGGTGCTGCATGTTGTGGATTGTAAAGACCGTGGCGGCGCGGCCCACGGGCGCATGGCGGTGGGTGGTATTCAGGTACATGGGGACAAACCCCGAAGTCCAGTCGTGGCAGTGGATGACGTCCGGAATCCACGCGGACGCCTGGCAGAAGTCGATGGCGGCCTTGCAAAGAAACGCGAAGCGGCCGCCGTTATCGGGATAGGACGAGGCGCCGTCGTTATATATGCCGGGGCGGTCGTAATAGCGGTTGAATTCCAGAAAATACGCGGACGCCCCGCCGAGGGGGGCGCGCCATACGGAGCAGAATTCCTCGATGCCGCAGCCCATGCGGACCCCCATGAAAGGCAGCGCAGGCTCGAACCCTCCGCGCACTTTTACGCAGGAATAAAAAGGCGTCAGAATCCTGACGTCGTGCCCGCGCTCCGCAAGCTCCTTTGAAAGCGACGAAACCATGTCAGCGAGCCCGCCCACTTTTGAAAAGGGCGCGCACTCCGGTGAAACCATCAGTATTTTCATAGGCAAAACGCTTTTTGGTGGCTGCAATCACGGCCGGAAGCCGGCGCATTAAGTTTTAAAAAATCCCATTTCCGCGCGGGCCTGTCAAGGCTTTTATAAGCGGATGCGGCGCGCGGAGATTTTTCATATTGCGCTGTTTTCCAAACATATAAAAATCTGAAAAAAGCGCGCCTACATCGCGATAAGATGCACAAAAAACACCTTTTCGCACCCCCGCCCGGTTTTGCATAGGATGCGCACCCTCGATTTCAGAGGCTTTGCAAGCGACTGCGGCGCGACTTCCAGCAAGGCTCCACCCTCCCCGTCCGGCAGGAGTTTGGCCGAAAATTCCGGGCTTTCCGAAACGGCCTCCAAAATTTTCGCCCCGAATTTTTTTGAAAGGCCGAGCCTCACTGCCTGCGGGGCGGCCTCCGAACCGAGCTTCCAAAAGAGCATCCTGCGCGACAGAGCAAGAACCTCCGGGATGTCCAGGTTCAGCGAAAGGACCGTCCGGGGCGAGCCGGGAAGGCCGGAGGAAACGGCTATCCGGACCTCCTGCCTCCCACGGCGGTCCCCTATCTCAAATTCTCCCAATACGGCCCCCTCTTCCCCGGGGGCGTAGGAGGGCCTGTCGGCCTCCGCCCGCGTGCAGCCGCAGGAAGTAGAAATGTCCGCTATTTTCACGGTTTCGGGGCCAGCGTTCCTGAAGCGGAAGGTGAATTTGAAAACCGCGTCGCACGGATTCGCCTCGGCGTCCAGAGACGCCCTTTCAAATACGAGTCCGGCGCGGCAAAGCGCGGGGAGAGCAAACAGCGCGAAACAGAAAACCAGTATGAAACGCATGATAAAATAAAATCGCCCGGCCCCGGGAAAATCAACCCGCATTTTTCCAGTGCTAAAATGCGCAGGAGGCCGGGTCGAAAAAAACGCCCCACGCGCGTAGGCCGGCCCCCGGAAGCCAAGGCTCAGCGCCCCACGCGCATAACCTCCGCCCCGTCGCGCGAAAGCCTCCTGTCAACGCCCCTGGCACCTGGCATCATGCGGTTTAGGCATATCCAGAACGAAACGGAGTGGTCCATGAATTCCGCATGCGCAAACTCGTGGAGCACTATGTATTTTTGAAGCTCCCAGTCAAGGAGCGCGACCCTCCAGTTGAAGGACATGGCCCCGCTCGACGAGCGCGACGCCCACCTGCCGCGCTGGTTGCGCACGCTCACAGGCCCCGGAACGAGCGAGAGTTCAGCAGCAACGCGCCGCACCGTGCGGGGGATGGCTCCGCGGGCGTAGCGCACGAAAAGCGCCTCCAGGGCCCCGCCCCTCCCCCCGTCGAAGGCAAGCACCAGCCTGCCCCGCGCGGCGTCCTCCACCCAGAATCCGGGGCCGGAAGAATGGGCGAACTCGACATCGAGGGCATTCCCCTCCACGAATATGCGCGGGCTGCGCAAGAACCGCTCCGAAAGCGCAATCGGCTGCGGAAGCGAGTCGAGCTGCCCGAATATCCATTCGGCGTTCGACCTCACAAAGCCCTCCACCTCCGCATCGGACACCCACCGGGGCGCGGAAACCGACAGGCTGCCCGGCCCGGAAACCCTCATGGAAATGTTGCGCATCCCCGAGCGGCGGACGGCCTTTACGGAAACGACCTCGCGCCTTCCGCCGTGCGAAATTTCAAGCCGCGCCGGGCCCCCGCGCCCCCCGCGCGTAAAAAGCCCGCCAAACGCCCCCGGGAACATGGCCGCCCTTCAGCCCCCGAAGGAGGGGTCGGAAAAGGTTCTGAGACGCTTCAAATAGTCGCGCAGCGCGCCCTCCGGCTCAACCCCCATCGCCGAATATTTGGCGACGATGCCGTACAGGGCCCTGCCGCACTCCCACTCGGGCGAAGGCTCAGCCGGAGGCTCGGCGGCGGCGGCCTCCGCAGAAGCCTCTATGTGCTTTGCCGCGTCCCTCGCCTTCCTGAGCGCGGACAGTTCGCGAGGCATGTTCTCCCAGAAATTTTCGGACTTGGGGCGGGTCTTTTTTTCCGACGCCTTCACGTCCTTCCAGATTTTCACGACGTCGCCGGGGCTGGATGCGGAGGCGTCCCCGAACACGTGGGGATGGCGGCGCACGAGCTTGTCCGCGAGCCCCCGGGCCACGTCGTCAAAGTCGAACATGCCCTCCTCCGAGGCGATTTCGGCGTGGAGCATGACGTGCATGAGGATGTCCCCCAGCTCCTCGCACATGTTGGGATAGTTGCCGGCATCCACTGCGTCCAGAAATTCGGCGCACTCCTCGACGAGGTGCCCCCGGATGGAGTCGTGCGTCTGTTCGCGGTCCCAGGGGCAGCCGTCGGGGGCGCGCAGCCGTTTTATAATGTCCTTTAGTCTGTCGGCGCTTTCCATAATGCGATGAAAGGATTCCCCTATTTTGCGCGAATGCAAGCGAAAATGCCAGGCCCGAAAAACGCGCCGGCATCAAAAGCGCGACGAGGCGCCGAGAAAGTTCGACGACGCGTTCTGCTGCCTTGCTATGTCGTGGAGCGTGACCATTCCGGCCAGCCTGCCGGGCGCCCGGGGGCTCACCACGGCGGTTTCGAGAACGTCCTTTTCAATAAGATAGTTGGCGGCATCCCGTATGGAAGCGTCGGGCGAAACGCGGATTTCCGGGGGGACGGACACCAGCTCCGAGCATGGGCGGCCGGCGTTTTCCGGCGCCGAAATCGCAGAGAGGTGCGCAAAGCCCATGTATTCCCCGTCCGGCGCCAGCACAGGATAGGCCCTGTGGCGCGAGCCCGACGCGGATATGCGGGCAAGGGCCTCGGACGCCCTCTCGCCGGAGCCGACGCTCTCCACCCCGAAAGTCATGATTGCGGCAACGGGCAGCATCGCCCAGTCGCGCTGGCCTCGGTAGGCGGTCATTTTCTTCAGCGAAATGCCGTCCTGAAGCAGTATCGAGTCATAGACGCCGACCGGGGAGAGGCGCGTTGCGATGAAGTAGGAAATGGCGTTTCCAACCAGTATTGGAAGGATGAGGGAATAATTCAGGGTGAGCTCGAAAATCATGACTATGGAAGTTATGGGGCACCTCACCATCGAGGCCAGGCAGGCGCCCATGCCCAGCATCAGGCAGGCACCCACTATGGAGCCGTCAAGCCCGAAAACCGCGCACATCACGCCGCCGAACGAGCCGCCCAGCATCCCGCCTATCACTATCACGCCCGAGAACATGCCCCCGCTTCCGCCCATGGCGTAGTTTATGAGAGTGCATACGAACTTGAAGGCGAAAAGCGTCAGCATTACCCCCAGGGCTATCCTGCCTTCAAATGCCGGCACAAGGGAGTTGTAGCCGATGCTGAACACGGAATTCCAGCCGCTCATGCAGTATGCCGCCGTGGCGAGAATCCCGACGACGAGGCCGCCGGCAGCGGGCAGCAGGAACTTCGGCATTTTAAACGAATCCCTCGACGCCGCCCTGAGCTTCAGTATTCCCGATGTGAACAGGTGCCCCGAAAGCCCGGCTGCAACGCCTATCGGGACGCACACGAACATCCACCATCCGGTGTGGAATTCCGTGTAAGGCACCGGCACCACAGGGTTTTCCCCGAGAATTACCCTCGAAAGGGCGGCAGCCACGACGACGGCTATTATGAGGCCCCCCGCCGACTTGGAATTTTCAAAGCCCCCGAAAAGCTCCTCAAAAACGAAGCTCACGGCCGAAAGGGGGGCGTTGAACGAGGCCGATATGCCCGCCCCTATCCCCACGGGCACGGAAGCCTGCACGCCCTGCTTTGAAAACCCGAACTTCTGCGCGAGAACCGACGCGGACGCGGCGCAAAGGTGCACGGTCGGCCCCTCGCGCCCGGCCGAGTTGCCGGAGCCGCAGAATATAGAGCTGAATACGAAACGATAGGCGATGTCCGAGAGCCTGAAGAATCCGAAGCGGTTGAAGAAGGCCGCCTTTGTCTGCGGGATGCCTCCCCCTCGGGCGGCGGAGGCAAAGGTGTTTACGCAAATCCCGACAATCAGGCCGCCGAGGGCGGGCATGAGGGGCATTATGAAAATCCTGTACTGCCCGCCGAACGCCCCGCCGAGGCGCCACACCCAGTCAAACATGACGGTTATTGCGAGGTGGAAGGCTATTGCAATGAGGCCCCCGACCGCGCCCACTGCGGCGCACAAAAGCAGAAACCGCCTGTCGCGGTTCGCGGCGGAAACTACCCTGGCAAAACGGCCTTTGGAAAACGCATTCATGCTCCGGCCCAAATAAGGCCCGATATAAAAGGGGGGCGCGGGCGGCGCGTCAACCGTCTTTTTTTTGGAGCGGCGGCGCGGACGGGCAGAATACGGTTTGACAGGCTTGGGTATTTCTGAAATCTTGCGATTAGAATTTATATGCGCTTATTTGCGGCAGGCCTGGTTGTTTTGCTATTCCTTCTCAACGCCTTTACCGGCGGGGGGCAGGCCGGCTTCGATTCGCTCGCAAGGGGCGTGGCCGCGGCCCTCGGGGAGCACCGCGGCGGATGCGGAGCCGGGGCCCTGCGCGGAATCCGGGCGCCGCTTGCGGCCGCCGACACTGCGGATTCCGCGCGGCAGTCCAGCGCATCCTCCAAGGCCCGCCACGGCGCCGAAAAGAAAAAGCAGGCCGACTTTCACGCCTCGTCCCCGGCAGCGGACTGCGCCCTGGGCGGCGCCCCCGCATGCTTTGCCCCGGTGCTTGAGATACTTCCAAAACGCGACTTCCAAATGCCCCATTCCCGCCGCCCGGAAAACGGCGTGCGCCTCATAATTTGAAATTTTTTGGCTCCCGGCGGCCCCGCGCCGCCGCCAGGCATATCCGCCCCGACGCCCGAAAGGCCGGCGCGGGGCCGTACAGCAAAGGCCGCAGCCCGCAGCAGGCGGGGGAGGCCGAAACGCAAAAAATTTCAAAGCAATGTCATCTGTAATATCAAAATTTCTTGGCGGCTACAAATACGGCCGCTTCCATAAGTCCGCGAAAAAAACCGTCGCAAAGATAAACGCAATAGAGGAGTCCTACCGCTCCCTCGAAGATTCGGACCTGCCCAAAAAGACCGCCGAATTTGCTGCCCGCGCCGCGCGCGGCGAGAGCCTCGACTCAATCCTCCCGGAGGCATACGCCCTTGTAAAAAACGCGGCGCGGCGCATGTGCGGGCGCACGTTCGACGTCCTCGGGCACCCGCAGACCTGGGACATGGTCCACTACGACGTCCAGCTCATCGGCGGAATCGCCCTGCACAAAAACATGGTGGCGGAAATCGCAACCGGCGAGGGGAAGACGCTTGTCGCCACCCTGCCCGCCTACCTGAACGCCCTTTCCGGCCTGGGCTGCCACATCGCGACAGTGAACGAATACCTGGCCATGAGGGACTCCCAGTGGATGGGCAACCTCTACTCCATGCTCGGCCTTTCCGCCTCATGCGTATGCGCCTCGCAGAGCGCGGAGGAAAAGAGGCGGGCGTACATGTGCGACATCACCTACGGAACGGCGAGCGAATTCGGCTTCGACTACCTGCGCGACAACTCCATGGCGCGCACCCCCGAAGAACAGGTCCAGCGCGGCTTCCACTTCTGCCTCGTCGACGAGGCGGACTCGGTTCTCATAGACGAGGCGCGGACGCCGCTTATAATTTCCGGCCCGGACTTCGACGAGGAGCCGAGCGTCTATACGGAGCTGAGGCCCGCCATAGAGGCTCTTGTGTCGCTCCAGCACAAAATGTGCAACGCCCTGGCAAGCGACGCCTCGCGCGCGGTCAAGTCCGGCTCGAAAATAACCGCAGAAACCCTCGAAAGCCTGTGGCTTGTAAAAAAGGGCATGCCCCGCAACCGCGTCCTGCGCCAGCTTGCAGAAAGCGGGCTTCTCGGCCGCAAACTGGCGGACTTCGAGCTTGAGATGGCGGCCGACTTCAACCGGCAAAAAGCCTACGCCCTCAAGGAGAGGCTCTATTACACGATAGACGAAAAGGACCAGCAAAGCGACCTCACCGAAAAGGGGCGCAGGGAGCTGTCCCCGGCCGACAGCTACGCGTTCGTCCTCCCCGACCTCGCCGAAATGCTCGCGGAGGCGGAAGCCATGGGCCTCGGGCCGAGGGAGAAATTCAGGGCAAAAATCGCCGTGCAGAAGGAGTATTCAAAAATCGCCGAACGCATACACGCCCTCTCCCAGCTCCTGCGCGCCTACTCGCTCTACGAGCGCGACGTGGAATACATCGTCTCCGGCGGGAAAGTCGAGATAATCGACAGGAACACGGGGCGCGTGATGGAAGGTCGGCGCTGGAGCGACGGCCTCCACCAGGCGGTCGAGGCAAAGGAGCGTGTGGAAATAGAAAACGAAAACAAGACCTACGCCACAGTCAGCATCCAGAACTACTTCCGCATGTACGCAAAGCTCGCCGGCATGACCGGGACCGCCGAAAGCGAAGCCTCCGAGTTTTCCGACATATACAAGCTAAACGTGATGTCCATACCCACAAACGCGCCGTGCCGCAGAAAGGACCTCCCGGACCTCATATACAAGACCCGGCGCGAAAAATACCAGGCCGCAAGCTCCGTCATAAGGAAGGCCCACGCGCGCGGCCAGCCGGTGCTGGTGGGCACATCCTCCGTGGAGGATTCGGAGCTGCTTTCGAGGCTCCTGAAAATGGCCGGGGTCCCGCACTGCGTCCTGAATGCGAAAAACAACGCAAGGGAGGCCGAAATAGTCGCCCGCGCGGGCGAGCCCGGCGCCGTGACAATAGCCACAAACATGGCGGGGCGCGGCACCGACATAAAGCTTGGAAGCGGCGTCGCCGAACTCGGGGGCCTGCTTGTAATCGGCACCGAGCACCACGAATCGAGCCGCGTGGACAGGCAGCTCATCGGCAGGTGCGCGCGCCAGGGCGACCCGGGGGAGAGCCTTTTTATAGTGTCGCTTGAAGACGACCTCCTGAGGCTTCACGCCGACACGAGCGTGCTATCAAAGGTGATAGCCACAAAGCACCGCGACGGATGCGCCTTCTCGCACCCCATATTCGGCCGCATAATAGCCCGCGCCCAGAAGAAGGTCGAGGGCGAGAACTACTCGGTGAGAAAGCGCCTCCTGCAATTCGACGACTCCGCAAACAGGCAGCGCGAAGTGGTGTACGCCATGCGGGCCGAGGCGATGTCCGCCGACATGCGAGAAAAGACAGCGGCGCTAGTGCGCGAGGAGGTGGCAGAAGAAGTGGAATCCTCCCTGCCAGCCGACCAGGCAATTTCAAGGGAGGACCTTTCGCGCCTCTGTGAGAGGGCAGCAATGACCTTTCCCGTCATGCCGGACCCGGACAAGCTCGCGGGGCTGGGAAGGCGGGAAATCGCAGAATCCCTCTGCGGGGAAATCCTCTCACTCCTGGAGGAAAAGCGCGGGATTGAAGGCCCGGAAAACTCCGAAAAGATAGAGCGCTTCCTTCTTCTGGATGCCATAGACTCGCAGTGGCGGGACCACATAACGCGCATGGAGGACCTGCGCAACGCCATATACCTGCGCGGATACGCCCAGAAAGACCCTCTGAACGAATACAAGATAGAGGCGTTCAACTCCTTCAGGGAGCTTCTCGGGGACATCCGCTCGGCGGCCTGCTCGAACCTCTTCAGGGTCTCCGACTCCCGGGAGTCGATGGGCGCCCTGCTTGCAAAAATCAGGGACGCATACGCAAAAAGGCGCGCAAAAATCGCCTGAACCGCCGCGCGCTCCGGAAAAGCGCTTCCGGCGCGCGCATTTTTTTACGATAAGGCAGTTTTGATGAGAAAATTCGCGACATCCCTGAAGCGGAAAATAATAGACCCGTTCCGCAGCCGCATCCATTCCCCCCCGTACCTGGCGCTGAGCACCGCAGTCGGGATAGGCTTCGGGCTGCTTCCGATGTTCGGGCAGGCTTACCTCTGCTTTTTGCTGTGGCTCGTCCTGCGCCGCTGGAAGGCGACGCGCTTCAGCCTCGTAATATCGTGCGCCTGGACTTTCATATCAAACCCGTTTACGACGCCGTTTTTCGCCTACGGCTTCTATATTGCAGGCCAGAAGATGCTTGGCGGAAGCGCCATGACGTTTTCGCTTTTCCTGGAGAGGGCCAAGGCGCTCTTTGCCGAGGATTCGAGCCTCGGGTCGCTCCTTAAAAACAGCTTCGACTTCATTGCAGGCGACATCGGCCTCCCTGTGATGATAGGCAGCCTCGCCGCCATAGCTGTGGCGGCCCCGGCGGCCTACGCGGCCTCATACGCGCTCGCAAGCCGCATGGAAAAACGCCGAAAGGCCGCCCGCAGAAAAAAGAGGTCGCAAACTGCGCAAGACAGCGCCCCATGCGCGGCCTCCTCGGCGCTCCCTGCAAAAAAACTCCCGGAGACGGGGAGAGGCTAGGCGGCCGCGCGGGGCCCCGGGGGCGGCGCATGGGGCTGCCCGGGCGGGGCGCATCAAAAAAATATCCGTCCACAGGGCATTCCCTATTAAACTTGTAATCGGGCCGGACCGATGTAAAGTTCCGGGTAAAACAATGAAAAAATCGCTGAAGACCGCCTTTTTAGCCGCAGCGGCGCTGTTTGCCGGAGGCATGATGGCCTCCGCCTACGGCGCGGATGAGATAGTGAACGTGAGGTACCCCACCGCCCTCTCGGAATACGCGGACCCCGACGGCGCGGGAATCTGGGGCGTCCTATGCCAGCGCGCCGCCCACGACCCGTTCAACCTCTACGCAACCGCCATATTTCTGCTCGCGATAATCCACACCTTCGCGGCACGCTATTTCAACATTCTGGGCGACAGGTTCCAGCGGCTGCACCTCAGAAAGCTCAAGTCGCTTGAGGCCGAAGGGAAGCTCCACGGCAAGATGGTTCCCGTGAGCTTCCGCGCGACACTCTTCCACTTTCTGGGCGAAGTCGAGGCCATTTTCGGGATATGGCTGATACCCCTCTTTGCGGGGATGACGTTCATGGGCGGATGGGCGGCCACGGCAAACTACGTGGACTATCTGGCATTCGTTGAAAAAAAGTACACCGAGCCGATGTTTGTCATCGTCATAATGTGCATAGCGGCGACAAAGCCCATAATAATATTTTCCGGAAAAATCATAAACGTGTTTGCCAGGGCGGGCGGCTCCACCCCGGGCGCGTGGTGGATTTCGATTCTATGCGTGGGGCCGCTGCTCGGCTCATTCATAACGGAACCTGCGGCAATAACCATATGCGCGCTTCTGCTCTCAAAAAAATTCTTCGCCTACGGGCCGTCGCCGAGGCTCAAATACGCGACGCTGGGCCTGCTTCTAGTCGCCATATCGGCGGGAGGGACGCTCACGCACTTCGCGGCCCCGCCCGTCCTGATGGTCGCCTCCAAGTGGGGCTGGAGCACCCCTTTTATGTTCGAGCATTTCGGGGTTAAGGCGGTGGCGGGAATACTCCTGGGCGTCGGCTCATACTTCCTGCTTTTCAGGCGCGAATTCGCCAGGCTGGGGGAAGTTGCCAGAAACACATGCAACCTCGACACCGAGGACGAATTTGTGCCGAAGTACGTCATCGCCGTGCACATATTCTTCCTCGCGTTCACAGTTTTCGTGCTGCACCACCCCGCCATGGTGGTTTTCAGCTTCCTGTTTTTCATTGCCTACATAATGGCCACGCGCCACTACCAGTACGAAATGAACCTCAAGTCGCCCATACTCGTGGGCTTTTTCCTGGCCGCCCTCGTGACCCACGGGACGCTTCAGGCGTGGTGGATAGAGCCGATTCTTTCAAGGCTCGGGGAGTTTCCCCTGTTCATTGGCTCGCTGGGGCTGACTGCGGTAAACGACAACGCTGCAATAACATACCTCGGCACGCTCGTGCCCGACTTCGGGCCTGCAAAGGAGTACCTGCTGGTCTCCGGGGCTGTTATCGGCGGGGGGCTAACCGTCATAGCAAACGCCCCGAACCCGGCGGGCCTCTCAATACTTTCAAAGCATTTTTCAGGCGGGGTCTCGCCGCTTTTCCTGCTTTTCGGGGCGGCCTTCCCGACCGCGCTTCTGGCCGTGATTTTTTACGCTCTCGCAGTCAATGGATGACATCCGCGCAGATTTGGCAGTGATAGGGTGCGGCCCCGCAGGCTCAAGGGCTGCGATGGACGCCGCAGCCTACGGGCTTGACGTCGCCTGCTTTGAGGAATCGCTACCGGGCGGCACATGCCTCAACCGAGGCTGCGTCCCCGCAAAGGCGATGATAAAAACCGCCTCCGAATGCCTCGCCGCCATGCGCCTCCGAAGGGGCGCCACTCCGCCCCCCGCAGACTTTGCGCCATACTGGGCCGAAGCGAGGGCACGCGCGGCGGAGGCGTCTGCGAGGCTGCTCAGGGGGCTTGAATTTTCGCTTAAAAAATCCGGGGTTAGAATGTTCGGGGCCTCGGCCAGAATACTCGGGCCCGGACGCCTTGAGGCGGAGTTTCCCGGAGGCGGAAAGTGCGCGGTATACGCGAAGAAAATCCTCATAGCCTCGGGCGCGTCGCCCCGGCGCATTCCGGGGGTATCCATTTCCGACCCGAGAGTCGTTACGGGCTCCGGGGCGCTGAAGCTCGAATCGATTCCGCGGCGGGCAATCGCGCTGGGAGCGGGGGCGGTCGGGCTTGAGTTCGCGTGGCTCTGGAACGCCCTGGGGGCGGAAGTCCGCGTCGCAGAGGCCGCAAAATCCGCGCTTCCTTCGGCCGATTCGGAGTTGTCGCGCTCGCTTGCGAGGGCGTTGCGCAGGGAGGGCGTTGAAATTCTGACCGGCCTGCGCGCCGAAAAGTGCGAGGCGGGCGAAGGGGGCGTCAGCGTGCGCTGCTCGTCGGAAGGGGGCGAAAAGAGCTTTGAAGCGGACGCCGTGCTTGTCTCGGCGGGCCTCGAGCTGCGCCCCGACTCCATTTTCGCGCCCGGATTTTCCCTCGAAACCGACTGCGGGTTCATAAAAACCGGCCCCGGTATGGAGACCTCGGCAGACGGAATTTACGCCGCAGGAGACGTTGCAGGCCCCCCGGCCCTCGCCCACGCGGCGGCCGCAGAAGGCGCGATTGCGGCGGCTGCAATCGCCGGCAGGGAGCCTCCCCGACCGGCCCCCTGCCCCGCCTGCGTCTACTGCGAGCCCCAGGCCGCGTGGATTGGCATGACAGAAGACGCCGCCAGGGCGGAGCTGGCGCCGGGGAGCTGGGCCTCGTCGAAGGCTTCCTACGTTTCAAACGCGAAAGCCTGCTGCGATTCGGCCTCGGAGGGGTTTGTCAAGGTGATTTACGACTCCTCTTCCGGCGAGATAGCAGGCGCGCACATCCTCGGCGCCGACGCCTCCGAACTCATAGGTATTTTTTGCGTGGCGATGCAAAACCGCTTGACTGTCCGCGACATTTCAAGGACAGTGTTCCCACATCCTGCGCTGTCCGAACTGGCCGCCGCGGTATGCTCAACGCGGCAGTTTTAAAATAAAATGGCGGAGAAGGACAACTGGAGCTCAAGCATGGGCGTCATTCTGGCGGTGGCCGGAAGCGCGGTCGGGCTGGGAAACTTCCTCAAGTTTCCCGGGCAGGTCGCCCTCCACGGGGGCGCGGCATTCATGATAGCGTACGTGGCCTCCTTCATACTGGTGGGCCTGCCATTTGCCATGATGGAATGGGCCGTCGGGCGCAAGATAGGCGACAGATACCACTCCGTACCCTGGACATTCTACTCGTTTTTCCGCAGGCCCTCCGCGAAAGCGGTGGCCGCCGTGTCCGTAGTAATCCCGTTTGTAATCTGCTCCTACTATACCTACATAGAGGCCTGGTGCCTCGGCTACGCCGCAAACTTCGCCCTCGGAACTTTCGACTTTTCCTCGACGGCGGAAGCCTCCGCGTTTTTCGGAAAGTTTGTAGGAATATCCGAAAACGGCTCGGCGATAGGCTTTTCGGCCTCCAAGGTGGGCGTATATTTCCTCGCGGTATTTTCCATAAATTTCATCCTCATATACCTCGGAATTTCAAAGGGGATAGAGCGCTTCTGCAAGGTGGCCATGCCCCTGCTCATAGCGCTTGCGCTCGTGCTGGCCGTGAGGGTCGCGACGCTCTCCCCTGCGGACACCGGCCGCGAGGACTCCTCCATAAGCCAGGGCATGGGGTTTATGTGGAATCCCACGAAGGTGGTGCTGGAGGAAAATTCGGGCGGCAAGTGGGCCGAAGTGCGCCGGCTTGTGGGGGAAGAGGATATTTCTGCGGCGCGCGCGGAGGCGGCCGGCAATGCATCCATGCACGTGCGCGAAATCCCGCTTTGGAGGCAGCTTCTGAACCCCTCCATATGGATAGCGGCGGTCGGCCAGCTCTTTTTCAGCATGTCGGTCGGCATGGGTGTTATAATATCATACGCAAGCTACCTTAAAAAGCGCGACGACGTGGTGCTGAGCGCCCTGACTTCGGCCAGCGCGAACGAGTTTTGCGAAGTCTGCCTGGGCGGCATGATAACCGTTCCCGCAGCGGTGGCCTTCCTCGGGCTTAGCGGGGTCATCGGCTCGTGCGCAAGCCTGTTCGACCTGGGCTTCAACGTGCTGCCCCTCGTCTTCTTAAAGATGCCTGCGGGTGAATTTTTCGGCTTCATATTTTTCATGCTGCTTTTCCTCGCGGCGATAACAAGCTCCATATCAATACTCCAGCCGAGCCTCGCCTTCTTCCAGGAAGTGCTGGGGATAGGCAGGAGGGCCGCAATAGCTGTGCTGTGCGTCCTGATGTTTGCAACCTCATCCTACTCCATGTATTTTTCCAAGGGCCTGATCGCCCTCGACACGCTCGATTTCTGGGTCGGCCAGACCCTCATCTTCGTAATAGCCACGTACGAGATAGTGATGTTTTCCTGGGTTTACGGGGCCGAAAAGCTCGTGCGCGACGCAAACGGCTACTCGCTTCTAAAGCTCCCCGCATTCTACGCAAAAATATGGCGCTACTTCACCCCGACAATCCTCGTGGCCGTATTCCTCGGATGGCTCGCAACCGACGTGTTCGGGCTTTTCGGCGGGAAGCTGAGCTACCAGATAGAAAACCTCACAGGCTTTGAAAACCCCGTCGCGTGGGCGTCGGTAGGGCTTGTCGCATTCTTCTGCCTGCTCTTCGGGTGGATGATTTTCAGGAGCCGCGAATTCAAGGAGGGCGGGAAATGACGCCGGGCGGATGGGCCACTTTCATAATTTCAATAAGCTCCGTCACGGCGCTATTCGGATGGTGCATATACAAGGTGCTGACCTCCAAAAAGCCCGAAAAGATGTACGGGGCAGACATGTTCGACGAATTCGACCCCATGCCCGAGCCTCCCAAAAGGCGCCCCTCGGGCCGGAAGGCGCGCCGCAGAGCCGGGGCAAAAAAGGGCCGCTAAAAATCCCCTCGGGCGCGGCCCCCGCATATGGCCGTAAATCCCGGGCAGAAACCGGCAGTCACTCCCCCGCCGGAGCCTCGGCGGCGCCCTGCGCGGCGCCGGCGTTCAGCCTCTTCAGGCGCGGCGCGAGGAACGTGGCAGTCAGGCCCACGAACAGTATGAGCGTAAAGGACCACCTGAGGCTCAGGGCCTCCGAGACAAACCCTATCACAGGCGGCCCCATCAGAAACCCGAAGAAACCTATGCTTGAAACCCCCGTCAGCGCGGCCCCCGTCGACATCGTCCTCGACCTCCCCGCGAGGCTGTAACAGAGCGGGACTATGCTCGAAACCCCGAAGCCCACAAGCGCGAAGCCGAAGCACGATGGCGCAAAGTACGGAAGCGCAACCGCAGTCGAAAGCCCGGATGCTATGACCAGGCCGCTCGCCTGTATGACGCGTATGGGGCCGAAGCGCGTGACAAGCCTGTCGGCGGTGAAGCGCCCCGCCGCCATCGCGCACATAAACGCGGCAAACCCGTATATCTGCCAGCCCTTCGGGGCCTTCACAATGTCCTGAAAGTATATCACGCTCCAGTCGAACATCGTGCCCTCGCAGGCCATGCAGCAAAACGCGATGAACCCAAGGGTCGCGATGTACGCGTCGGGCCTGAAAATCCTCCGCCTGCGCTCCGACGCGGCCGCGGCGTTCGGGACGGGCGGGTCTTCCGCGAGCAGGTGCCTGCGCATCAGTATAAGCAGGATTACGGCCAGCGCGTAAAGCATCATGAAATGCCAGAACACCGTGACGCCTGCGGAGACAATCCTTATGCTGAGCACGCCCCCCAGGAAGCCGGCCAGGCTCCACACGCCGTGAAACGTGGCCATTATGCTCCTGCCGTAGATTTTTTCCACGCCGACAGCCTGGGTGTTTATGGATATGTTGCACAAATTTCCGCATATCCCGAAAAAGAAAAGCCCCAGGCAAAGCTGCCAGACCTCGGTCACGAGCCCCAGACACGCCAGCGCCGTGGGGTACAGGATAGCCGCCGCAGTGAGCACGTTGCGGCTGCCGAAGCGGGTGACGACATAGCCTGAAAAACTCATGCCAAAAAACGTCCCCACCGGGATTGCAAAAAGCACCATGCCGAGCATGTCGTCGCTCAGGCCCATGGCGGCCCTTATGTCCGCTATGCGGCTCGCCCAGCAGGAGAAGCCGCATCCAAGGAGGAAGAAAAACGATGCCGCGGCTATCCTGTGGCGGAGCTTCGCGGGAAGCCCCACGCCCATAATCGAGCCGTCCGAAATTCCGGAGTCAGAATCCATGTCCGTAGGTTTTTAAAGTGCGCAAATAACGGCCCTTTTCCCCCGCAAGTCAAACAAATACTCTGCGGCGCGTCAAAGCACCTCGACTATTTCGCCCTCAAGGCGCCTGAAGCCCGAAACCTCCGCCCCGGCCCTGGGCTTTATGTGGAATATGTTCGTCCCCCACCACCCCTCGACGCTTATGCGGGCGAAAAGTATGTCGTAGCCGTTTTCGTATATGGCCTTTGTAATCGAGCAGAGAAGCCCCGGGCGGTCCTTTGCGACGACCTCCGCCATGATGCGCCCCCCGGAGCGGCCTATGGAAATCGAGTGGGGTATAATCTCGTTTTTCTCGCCGCCTTCGGGCTTTTTCGGCGGCGGGGGCATAATGTCGGCGCCCTCAAGGAATATTCTGGTAATCGCCTTTGAAAAGAGGTCGCGGGTTCGCTCGTTCTGCACGGCCCCCCCGGCGGCGCTCGTCACGTAGAAGGTGTCGATTATTATGCCGTCCGTGCGGGAAAGCGCCTTGGAGCCCATGATGTTAAGGCCGGCGTAGGTGAAGGCGCTGGCGAGCTTGTAGTACAGGCCGGCGATGTCGGAGGTGACGACGGTGACGGTGGAAAGCGACATGTTTGGGTCGTTGCGCCACTCAAACACGGGAATCTCCGGGCCGTGGCGCGCGCCGACGCGGAATATGTGCACCATGTTCATGTGCAGTATGATGTCGTCCCGGCCGTGGAAGAGGAAGTAGTTGCGCGGCAGGCTGGCGAAGTGCTCCTTGGCCTCCTCCTCCGAAGTGCCAAGCTCGTCGGAGGCGAGAATCCCGTCCAGAACCTTCTGCTTGCGAGACTCGTACAGGGCCTCCATCTGCTCCTCGTTCTTTTCCATCACGCGCTTTGCGCTGCGGTACAGCATGGTGTGCAGGGACTGCTTGTATGAGTTCCACAGCTCCTGGCTCGTCCCCTTTGCGTCGCAGAATGTGAGCACGTACAGGTATTTCAGCTTTTCGACGTCCCCCACCATGTCGGCGAACCTGGCGATGACCTCCTCGTCCTCGATGTCGTTGGCCTGCCAGTAGCGGGCCATCATGAGGTGGTTTTTTATGAGAAAGATTATGGTTTCGCGGTCCTCCTCCGGAACGTCGAAACGCTCCAGAAGGGCCGGGGCGAGCTCCGCGCCGACCTCCGCATGGCCCTTTATGCCGTCTGATTTTCCAAGGTCGTGCATGAGGAGGGCGAGGTAGAGGACGGTCGAGTTTTTCGCGTCGGAAAGCGCGGCGTGGTAGCGCCCGTATGGCTCCTCCTCGACGTTCGCCCCGAAGACCCGGTCCAGCTCCCTTATGGTGGCAAGCGTGTGGATGTCGGCAGTGTAGCGGTGGTAGAACTCGTGCTGGACAAGGCAGGTGATGGAGCCGAACTCCGGGATGAAGGTGCCGAGGATGTCCAGAAAGTGCATCTTGGAAAGTATGGGATAGACGTCCCACTGGGAGCGCAGTATCTTCATGAACTCGGCGTTGGCAGACCTGTCGGCGCGCACCCTGTCGTCGATGAGGTGCGCCGAGTCGCGTATGAGGATTTCAAGCTCGTCGGAGAGGGTCACCCCGAATTTCTGGCAGCACCTGAAGACCTTTATAAGCAGCGTCGGGTCGTTTCTGAAAACCGACGGGTTCCGCGCGTACATGAAGCCGTTTTTGAGGATGAAGCCCTCGATGTAGCGCACCCGGGCGAAATTGTCGCGCCGTATCCCGAGGGTCTCCTCAATATCTTCGGGAAGCACGATTTTCATGCGCTTTCTGGATGTTTTCGATATGGAGTCGACCTCCCTGAGCGCGTAGTAAAGGTCGCGCATGAAGTCCTCCACGCGCTCTACGATGTTTCGCTTGCGGTACCCCAGCCCGTATGCGATTTTCGGCTGGATTTCAAGGTCCAGAAGGTCGTTTTCCCGGCGCATGCGGTAGTGCATCTCGTTGCGCGCGCGAAGCAGGAGGTTGTAGGCCCTGCGCAGGGTCTTGTACTCCACGACCGATATTATCCTGAGGCGCGCCAGGTCGATGACGGACTTCGCGCCGGTCTTGAGGCGGCCGACCCACAGGAGCGTCTGGTAGTCCCTAAGCCCCCCCACCCCGTTTTTCACGTTCGGCTCCTGCACGTAGGGCGTCCAGCCGTACTTCTGGTGGCGCGCGGTTTTCAGGCGCAAAAGCTCCTCTATGTGGGACTGCGCGGTGCGCTCGCTCATCTCCCCGAAGCTCTTCTGGAAAAGCTCAAAAAGGGGCTTTGAGCCGCACAAAAACCTCGCGTCGAGCATCGCGGTTTTGGTCAGGATGTCGGCCTCGGCGTCCTCCACGGCCTCCGATACTGTCCGGCTGGAGTGCCCGAGCTTGTAGCCTATGTTCCAGAGCGGGTACATTATCTCGTCTATGGCCTGGGTCTTGAAAAGGTCGGGGACCCCGCCAGAGGAATAGAGAAACATAATGTCTATGTCGCTTTTTGGGCAAAGCTCCCTGCGGCCGTAGCCGCCCAGGGCGACGATGCAGAAGTTGTTTTTGCAAAACGGCCCGAACTTGGAGCGCTTTCCGGCAAACAGCGAATAAAGCTCGCACACCACAGAGTCTATGACGTCGCTTGTCGCGCGGCAGACCGTGTAGCCCGTCGCCCCGGCCTTGTGCGCCTCGAATATTGCCGCCATGCGCGACTCCACGCACGAGCGCAGGTCCTGCGCGGGGGGCGCCCCCTTTGAAAAAAGGGCCCCCAGGGCCTCCGATGTCTGCCTGCGCAAAAGTCTCTCTATCGCTGTTGAAAGCATAAAACGGCCCCCGGCCAGTGTAATTTAAGGACGGAATATAAATTCGCCAAAAAGCCCCTGTCAAAGCAAAAAGAGTTTGCAAGCGGGGGGCTTGTGGGTTTTAATCGGCCGCAATTTTTTATTTGTAAAGCTATGAAAAAAACCTACAAGTTTACGGTGCTGGCGGGCGACGGAATCGGCCCGGAAGTAATGGACGCGGCCCTCGTCGTGCTGGGCCACGCATGCAAGGACGCCGATTTCGCCCTGTCCTACTCCCGCCACGACGTCGGCGGCAGGGCGATAGACACATCCGGCAAGGCCCTCCCCGAATCCACGCTCAAGGCCTGCTCCGAGGCCGACGCGATTCTCTTCGGCTCCGTAGGCGGCCCCAAGTGGGAGCACCTGCCCCCCGCCGAACAGCCCGAGCGCGCGGCGCTCCTCCCCCTCAGAAAGGCGTTCAAGCTCTTTGCCAACATACGCCCGGGCCTCCTCTACGCAGACTTGGCAGACGCCTCCCCGCTCAAAAACGACCGCATCCCCCAGGGCATCGACATGGTGTGCGTCCGCGAGCTGACGGGCGGCATATACTTCGGCGAGAAGAAGACTTTCAGGACGGAATCCGGCGAGCTTGCGGCAAGCGACGTCATGACCTACAAGGTCTCCGAAATCGAGCGCATAGCCGAAGTGGCCGCCCAGACGGCCATGAGGCGCGGCAAGAAAATATGCTCCGTGGACAAGGCAAACGTCATCGAGACATCCGTCCTCTGGCGCAAGACCATGACGGAGTTCATGGAGAAAAACTATCCTGAAATCGAGCTCAGGCACCTCTATGTGGACAACGCCGCCATGCAGCTTGCCCGCGACCCCAACCAGTTCGACGTCCTCGTGACCGAAAACATGTTCGGCGACATACTCTCCGACGAAATGGCCGTAATCTGCGGCTCCCTCGGCATGCTCTGCTCGGCCTCTCTCGGCGACGGCTCCAACTCCCTCGGCCTCAAGTTCGGGCTTTACGAACCCGCCGGCGGTTCGGCCCCCGACATCGCGGGAAGGGGCATAGCAAACCCGTGCGCCCAGATACTATCCGCCGCGATGATGATGCGCTACTCGTTCGGCGAGGAGCAGATTGCCTCCCGCATAGAGTCCGCCGTCAAGGCCGCCGTCTGCTCCGGCGTGCGCACCGCAGACATAGCCTTCGGAGGCAGGGCCGTATCCACAGGCGAAATGGCCCAGGCCGTAATCGACAGGCTCTAGGCCGCGGCCATGCGCCCCCCGAACCCCGGAAACTGCAAATGAACTCCTCGGAAATAAGAAAGAGCTTCTTCGACTTTTTCGCCTCAAAGGGGCATACGATAGTCCCTTCGGCGTCGCTGATGCCAGCCTCCCCCAACCTGCTTTTCACAAACGCGGGCATGAACCAGTTCGTCCCGTACTTTCTGGGCGACATGAAGCCGCCGTTTGCGCGCGCGGCCGACACCCAGAAGTGCATACGCGCGGGCGGAAAGCACAACGACCTCGAAGACGTGGGGTTTGACACCTACCACCACACATTCTTTGAAATGCTGGGCAACTGGTCTTTCGGCGACTATTTCAAAAAGGAGGCGATACACTGGGCCTGGGAGCTTCTCACGAAAGTCTGGGGCATGCCCCGCGAGCGCCTCTACGCCACCGTGTACGACCCGAAGCCCGGCGAGCCCGCGTCGTTCGACGCCGAAGCCTACGCCATATGGGAGGAGCTTTTCAGGTCCGAGGGCATGGACCCCGGAATCCACATCCGCAAGTGCGGCAAGAAGGAAAACTTCTGGATGATGGGCGAAACCGGCCCCTGCGGCCCCTGCTCGGAGCTCCACATAGACCTCACGCCCGACGGCGCCACGGGCGGGGCTCTCGTAAACTCCGACTCGCCGCTTTGCATCGAGATATGGAACCTCGTCTTCATGCAGTTCAACGCCGAGGAGGACGGCTCCTTCGTGCCGCTCAAGCACAAGAACATCGACACCGGCATGGGCCTTGAGCGCGTTGCGGGAATAATGGCGACCACGAAGAACTTCACGGATTTTTCCGCGATGTCCTCAAACTACAATTCGGACCTCTTCACCGACATATTCAAGAAGATTTCCGACATGTCCGGCAAGTCCTACAAGGGCACCGTCCCCGCCGACCGCAACGACATGTCCCTGGACGAGCTGACCGACTGCATATTCAGGGTTCTCGCCGACCACATCCGCACCCTGACATTTTCCATCGCAGACGGCATAATGCCCGGCTCCGAGGGGCGCAACTACGTCCTGCGCCGCATACTGCGCCGCGCAGTCATGTACGGAAAGCGCCTCGGGCTCAAGCACGGCTTTTTCACAAAGCTCGCCGACTCCGTCATTGCAAAGATGAGCCCGTTTTTCCCGGAGCTTGCCGAGCAGCGGCAGGTCATCGCAAAGGTGATTGAAAACGAGGAAAAGTCATTCGACCGCACCCTCGACACCGGCTTGCAGCTCCTCGATAAAATCACGGAAAATTCCAACTCGATTTCCGGCGAGCAGGCCTTCGCGCTCTACGACACCTACGGCTTCCCCATCGACCTCACGCAACTGATAGCCCGCGAGCGCCGCATGGAAGTGGACCTCGCAGGCTTCGAGGCCGAAATGGAAAAGCAGCGCGCCCGCGCCCGCGCCGCCCAGAAGAAGGAAGTCATCACCGTATCCGACGCCTCCGAGGCGGCGGAAGCCACACAGTTTGCCGGCTACGACCCCGCAAGCCTCTCGAATTTCACAACCCGCCTCTCAGCCATAGTCGAGGGCCCCGACGCGGATTTCCTGGCATTCCCCCAGACGCCGTTTTATGCGGAAAAGGGCGGCCAGGTCGGCGACACCGGCTTTGTCGAAATAGCAGGGACTGCGTGCGACATACTCGACACCCGCGTCAACGCCTCGGGCCTCGTCCTGCACAAGGTGCGCAAGGGCTCCTTCGGCAAGGGCGACATAGGCAGGGAGGCCGTGCTCTCAGTGGACGCGGTCAGGCGCCGCGCAATCCAGCGCCACCACAGCGCGACCCACCTTTTGAACTGGGCCCTGCGCAAGGTTCTCGGAAGCCACGTAAAGCAGGCCGGGTCCTTCGTAAACGAGGAGCGCCTGCGCTTCGACTTCTCGCATTTTGAAGCGATTTCCGACGCCCAGCTTCGCGAAATAGAGCGCCTTGCAAACGCGAAAATCCTCGAAAACCGCCCCGTTAAATGGTTTGAGACCCCGTTCAACGAGGTCCCGGAAAACTGCCTCGCATTCTTCGGCGAAAAATACGGCGCGATAGTCCGGGTAATCGACATGGACGGCTTCCACGCAGAACTTTGCGGCGGCACGCACGTGTCGGCCCTCGGCGAAATCGGGATGGTGAAAATCGTTTCGGAGGGCGCGATAGCGGCCGGAACGCGCCGCATAGAGGCAGTGGCAGGAACGGCGGCGTTTGACTACGCCGAACGTATGAGAAGCGAGATAGCGGAAATAACCGCAAGGCTCGCATGCAAGCCCGAAGAGATTTCGTCCCACCTTGAAAAGATGGCGTCGGCCAGGGCCGAGCTGGAGCGCGAAATAAAGAGGCTCAGGCGCGAGGCGGCCGGCAAGGCCGCCGAGGACATCTCCGGCGAAGCCGTTGAAAGCGGCGGCGTCTCGTGGATAGTAAAAACCGTTTCCGCAGAAAACGCGGGGCAGATGCGCGAGCTTGCCGTACAGATTTCAAAGGCGGCGGGCGCGGAAGCCGCAGCCGTCGTGCTCGGCGCGGAATCGGGCGGCAAGGCCATGATACTTGCGCTCTGCACCCAGGGCGCGGTGGCCGCCGGCGCAAAGGCAGGCGACATCATAAGGCGGCTGGCATCCTCAATGAACGGGCGCGGCGGCGGCAAGCCGGACTTCGCCCAGGGCGGCGGGGACCCCGCGCTCCTCGGGAAGGCTTTTTCCGAATTCAAATCCTCACTAAGCTAGAAAGGGCGACAAGCCACATGGGAAAAACGATACTAATAATCGGCGCGGGCGGAGTAAGCCGCGTGGCGACGCACAAATGCTCCCAGATGTCCGACGTGTTCTCGGAAATCTGGCTGGCCTCCCGCACAAAGTCAAAGTGCGACACGATAGCCGCAGAAATAGCTGAAAAGGGCGGCCGCATAAACACGGCCCAAGTCGACGCAGACAGCGTCCCCGAGCTTGTCGCGCTCATAAGGAAGGTGAAGCCGGCCCTCGTTTTGAACGTCGCCCTGCCCTACCAGGACCTGACGATAATGGACGCCTGCCTCGAATGCAAAGTTGACTACATCGACACGGCCAACTACGAGCCGCTCGACACCGCGCACTTTGAATACAAGTGGCAGTGGGCATACCGCGAAAGGTACGAAAAGGCGGGCATAATGGCCGTCATGGGCGCGGGCTTCGACCCGGGCGTGACAAACATGTACTGCGCCTACGCCCAGAAGCACCTCTTCGACGAAATCAATTTCGTCGACATCCTGGACTGCAACGCCGGCGACCACGGCCTGCCGTTTGCAACAAACTTCAACCCCGAAATAAACATCCGCGAAATCACCTCCAAGGGGCGCTACTGGGAGGACGGGAAGTGGATTGAAACCGACCCGATTTCCGTGCGCTGCGACTTCGACTACCCCGAAGTCGGCGTCAAGCCCTCCTACCTCCTCTACCATGAGGAGCTGGAATCGCTCTGCAAAAACCTCAAGGGCCTGAAACGCATACGCTTCTGGATGACTTTCGGCGACAAGTACCTCACGCACCTGCGCGTTCTTGAAAACGTCGGCATGACATCCATAAAGCCCATAACCATAAAGGGCGCGGAGATTGCCCCCATCGAGTTTTTGAAGGCGGTCCTCCCGGATCCCGCGAGCCTCGGCCCCCTCACGAAGGGCAAGACCAATATTGGCTGCGTGATAGACGGCATGAAGGACGGCAGGCGGCGCAAGGTCTACATTTATAACGTCTGCGTGCACGAGGAGTGCTATGCAGAGGTTAAAAGCCAGGCCATATCCTACACGACGGGGGTTCCGGCCGCGTCGGCCGCTGCGATGGTCGCCCTGAAGACGTGGGACGGCTCCGGCGTATTCAACATGGAGGAGCTTGACCCCGACCCGTTCCTTGAGCGCGTCGCAAAATACGGCCTCCCGTGGAAGGTTGAAGAGCTGGACCCCGAAAAGAGCTACAACCTCCCGCTCTGAATGCTTTAAGGGCGGCGGTCCCGGCGCGGGGCCGCCGCTTTTGACTTTGAACCCCAAAAAGAATCCGGCGCACGCCGTAGCAGGCCATGCAGAAAAAACTTCTCGAAGGACTGGACATATCCAAAATAAACACGCCCGCCTACGTTCTCGAAACGGAAAAGCTTGAGGAAAACCTGCGGACTCTGAAGCGCGTCGAGGAGGAGTCGGGCGCGAAAATCCTGCTGGCCCTGAAGGGGTTTTCGATGTATTCGGCCTTCCCCATTGTAAAAAAATACCTCGGGGGCACGACTTCGAGCGGCCTAAACGAGGCAATGCTAGCCCGCGAATACTTCGGAGGCGAAATCCACGTTTACAGCCCCGCCTATCCGGAGCGCGAGGTCGGAGAGCTTGCCGCGTTCGCCCACACAATCGTGTTCAATTCCGAATCCCAGCTTCGCCGCTTCGGCGCATATGCGAGGGAGGCCGCCGCAAAAGCCGGAAACGGGGCATTGCAGATTTCAATCCGGGCGAACCCCGAATACGCGGAGGTGGAAACCGAGCTGTACAACCCCTGCGCCCCGCGCTCCCGCCTCGGCTCGACTGCGGGGAGCCTCTCGGACTGGGTGTGGGACGCGGTTGACGGCATAAATTTCCACGCCATGTGCGAGCAGGGAAGCGACGTCCTGGAGCGCGTGCTCGAACATTTCGAGGAAAAATTCGGCGGGGCCATAGGCCGCGTCAAATGGGTGAATTTCGGCGGCGGCCACCACATCACGCGCCCGGGGTACGACGAGGCAAGGCTGGTGCGCATAATACGGGACTTTTACAAAAGGCATCCCAATATAGAAACCGTCTATCTTGAGCCGGGCGAGGCGATAGCGCTGAACGCCGGGGTGTTTGTCTCGGAAGTGCTGGAAATCCACGAAAACTCCGGCAAAATCGCCATTCTGGACATGGCGGCCCCGTGCCACATGCCGGACGTTCTCGAAATGCCCTACCGGCCCGCGATAGAGGGCGCGGGGCTCCCCGGCCAGAAGGCCCACAGCTACGTCATCGGCGGGCGCTCATGCCTTGCGGGGGACCAGATAGGCGAATACTCCTTCGACCGCGAACTCAAACCGGGCGACCGGCTCGTATTCGCCGACATGGCCCACTACACCATGGTAAAGACCACGACGTTTAACGGCGTCAACCTGCCCGACATCGCAACCTGGGACGGCCGCGACTACAAGGTCGTGAAGTCCTTCGGCTACCGGGACTTCAAGGCGCGGATATAGCAACGCGCCCGCGAGCGCTTCGGATGCGGCAAGGCGGGCGCTCTCCGGATTGTGGAGCCAGCTTCGGATGCAAAGAAAAAAAAACGGTTCGGGAGGCGCGCTGATACTTTCGCACATCCCCCGGCGGCATCCGGTTATCATTGACAAAATGGGGATAAAACGCCATATATGCCGCATAATAAGGTTGCCATATCTTCCAGACTCAACACCCAACATCCAGCGAATCCATGCCCATTTTCAAATTAACGCCGCTTTTTGCCATTCTATCTGCCGCACTACTTCCCCACGCCCTTCCGGCCCAGACCGCGGAAAGCGAAATGCGCTATGAGGTGTCCTTTTACGGCTGCGAAAAAACCGGAAGCGGAAGCGACGAATTCTTCAAAAAGAGCGAAGATGAAATTCTTAAAGCTGTAAAAAAGGATTTCGGCAAGTTCGCGGAAAGACTCTTTGCCCAGCCTGTCATAATAGCCAAAGGCGCCCAGTCGGGTTCAAGCCGAATCCTGTCGCCGTCCGGCATGCCGCTATATCCGGACATGCAGGGGAAGGCTCCCGGCGACGGCATGAAATTCCCCCGCTTCAAGTCCGATGTAGCCCTTCAGCTCGAAGGAGGCGACGTTGCAATAACGATAGACTGCGGCCTAAACGAGGGTTTTCCAGCGGGATATAAGGGAGGGTTTCTCGTCTCCAAAGACGCGCTCGGCACCCCAATGCCGCTGGCTTCGTTCGTCTCCGACCGCGGCGACGGAACGCGCGACTACAAGGCGCTTTTCATGGTCCTAAAGAAAGTCTCCGACTGACGGGGGCTCCGCCTTTTCCAAACGCGCCCGCCCCCAGGCAGGCATACTTCCCTTATGGAAATCCCGCGCGTTGCGGCAATGGCGCAAGCCCCGTTTTGAGCAAGCGCCCAAGCGGCCCAGAAAACCGGGACTTGCGAAGTCTCATTTTACGCCTGCAAAAAAAACGGCCAGAAAACGGATGAATTTTTCACAGCCGACAGCGAAAAGAGGCGCGAACTTGCAAGGATGGATTTCAAGGAAACTGCCAGAAAGATTCCCCCCCAGACTGGCGCAATAGACGCAGGCTGCATGCAGGGCCCGCCGCAAATCTCCTGCCCGGCGTCCATTCCGGGCGGCCCGGATGCGGAAGGCGGCGGCTCCGAAAAGGATTTCATAAAATCCGACCTTGCAACCAAGCATTGCGCCGAGAACTTTCGGCAAGCATAAACTGCAACACAGGCCCCATGAGGGCGCCGGATGCGAATTGAAATCCCGCATCCAGGCGCAGAAAAGCCGAAAAAATCTGCCGCGCGGCCTCGCCTCAAATGGAGGAATCCTCCTCCTCGGCGGCCTCGGCCTGCGCCCCGGCCGCCCCCCCCGAGACAACTTCGGGGACGACAGTCTGCACCTGCCTCACTTCCCCGAGTCCGGACGCCTCCGCGCCCCCTTTCAGCTTCAGCCCGCCGACCACCCACGCGTAGGAGACGAAGGCGCACAAAAGCTGGAAGTACCCCCAGAAAATGAAGCACTTTACAATCGTCGTCGCGGCCTTCACCCAGTCCGTGCCCCATATCTGGAATACGACGTAGCGCACGAAGGCCCAGTATGCCAGAAGCGACACGAGCGCAAGCGCGCCTATCGAGACCATCTGGACGCTTTCAGAAGACAGGAATTCCCAAAACGGAAGCGAGGCGATGTCTATTACAGCCCCCAGCGCGGCGCCGGCTGTAAGCAGCGGAAACGCGCAAAGCCACAGGAAAAATTCCGCAAAGGCCGCCGGAAAGAAGCTTGAGAGGTCCAGGGGCTGCCCGAGGCACAAAACGACCGCCGCGGCCATGACGGCCGCAAGCTTTATGCAAGCGCGCGAAAAGCTCGATATGACGGCCATCCGCAAATGAAATCTAATCCTCATCAGCCGCAGTCTCCGAAAGGTTTACTTTTTTAAGGAAGTAGTAGGTCCCGTAGGCGAGAAGCACCAGGAGGAGGGTCATGGCGCTGTACGTGTGCCCCCACCAGAGGCTCTTTTCCGTAAATACGGTGAGCTCCGACATGCCGCCCAGCCCCACAATCACGTTCAGGGGCAGGAATATTATGTTTATTATCGCAAGCTGCTTCATCAGCACCGCAAGGTTGTTGCCTACGACCGACCCGCGCGCATCCGACATTCCGACGAGAATGCTCGCGTAAATTTCCGTCATGCGGACGCACTGGTTGTTTTCAACGATGATGTCCTCAAGAAGCTCCGTCTCGGTCTCGGAAAATCCGATTCTCGAAGTGTCGCGCACGAGCTTTGCAAGGAGAACCTTGTTGCCGTTTGTCGCGCTCTCGTAATAGGTGAGGCTCTTCGAGAGAACGAACATCTCCGTGAGGTGGTGGTTTGAGACCGAAAACTCGATGTCCTTTTCGATTCGCTCGGAAATGAGGCGTATTATCTTGAGGTGCTCCAGAAAATGGTTCGTCGAGTGGTGGAGAATGCGGAGCATGACGCCCCTGAGCGACTTGGCCCTCAGCGACACCCTTCCGTATTCAAACAGCGGATTGTCCTCCGGCTGGACTATTATTATGCGGTCCTCAAAGAGAAATACGCCCACGGATGTGACGCCGAAGCCCAGAAGGTCGTCTGCGGAATAGTTGCGCGGCTGCTTGAGGATGACCGCTATGTGGTTGTCCTCAAATTCAAGACGCGAAATTTCGTCGGGGTCGAGGGCCGAATTGAGGGAGTGCGGGTCTATCTGGAAGTCGTCGACCAGTTTCCGCTTTTCCTCTTCCGTAGGGGCGATATACGCGCATATCGGCCCCATCTGGTTTTCAATTATCTTGCCGTCAACGATGTCGTATGTCTTCAGCATCGCGGTTGCCTTTCTAGGGACGCGGGGCGGACCGGGGTCCGGAGCGCGTGCGCGGTTTGAAAATGTGCCGGAAGGGCCCGGCCCCCCGGCGGAGTTTTCGGGAAAATGTCGGCTAACGCCCGGAGATTGTCAAGCCGTATCGGGCGATTTTCAAAAATAAAGCCGGAGGAGGAAAAATAGTGTTGAAAACGGCGGCCGCATTGGCATGGTTACGATGCTTACGCACCAGTAATATTCTCTTAGTAAAAACATATGTCCTACCTGATGAAAACACTCAAGTCATCGCTCGTAAAAAAGTACGCGATGGCTGTAACCGGTTTCGCGTTGGCGTCGTTTCTGCTGATCCATATGCTTGGCAACCTCCAGGCGCTGGAGGGCGGCCCGCATGCGATTAACGCCTATGCCAACTTCCTCCAGACGCTGCCCTGGGAAATCCTGTGGGGCTTCAGGATAGGGCTGGCGGCCTGCCTGGTTGTCCACTTTGCGACGGCCTACCTGCTCGTTTTGGAAAACAGGAAGGCCCGCCCGCAGACCTACGCCGTTAAAAAGTCGGTGGCCTCCTCTGCGGCTGCAAAGACAATGATTTACACGGGCACGGTCATACTCGCTTTCGCATTCTTCCACATCCTCCACTACACGGTGCTCTGCCTCAACCCCGAGTTCAAGGAGCTGGACTGGGTTGCGACGTCCGGCATGTACGAGGGCAAAACCCTCCACGACGTCTATGCCATGCTCATCCTGGGCTTCAGCAGCGACTGGGTTTCAATCGGGTACATAATCGCCATGGCCGCGATAGGCTTCCACCTCGTCCACGCGGTCTCCAGCATGTTCCAGTCGGTCGGCCTGCGCGACGAAACCGTCCGCTACAAGCTAAACGCCGTGGCCGCGATTTACGCCGTGGTGATTTTCGGCGGGTTTTCGCTGAACCCCCTCGCGGTGCTCGCCGGCAAGTACACGCCGCTTCAGATAGTCCCCGTAAAGCAGGTTCTGGCGCAGTATGAGGCCCAAAAGGCCGCCGGGAAGGACCCGATTTTCATAGACTACTCCTTCCTCTGCAAGAAGTCGCCCGAAGCCGCAGGGCAGGCAAAGTAAAAACAACCAAAGAAAATTTCTCATATGAATCTGGATTCAAAAATTCCGGCTGGAAAAATTTCCGAAAAGTGGGACAACTACAAGTTTTCCGCAAAGCTTGTAAACCCCGCAAACCGCAGAAAATTCCACGTGATAGTGGTGGGCTCCGGCCTCGCCGGCGCCAGCGCCGCGGCAACCCTCGCGGAACAGGGCTACAACGTATCCTGCTTCTGCTACCAGGACAGCCCCCGCCGCGCCCACTCCATCGCGGCCCAGGGTGGCATAAACGCCGCAAAGAACTACCAAAACGACAACGACTCCATCTACCGCCTGTTCTACGACACGGTTAAGGGCGGGGACTTCCGCTCGCGCGAAGCCAACGTCTACCGCCTTGCCCAGGTTGCAAACAACATCATCGACCAGTGCGTGGCCCAGGGAGTGCCGTTCGCCCGCGAATACGGCGGCCTGCTCGCCAACCGCTCGTTCGGCGGAGCCCAGGTGAGCCGCACCTTCTACGCCCGGGGCCAGACCGGCCAGCAGCTTCTGCTCGGCGCCTACTCGGCCCTCGTGAGGCAGATAGGCCTCGGCAAGGTCAAGATGTACACGCGCCAGGAAATGATGGAGCTTGTGATAGTGGACGGCCACGCAAAGGGCATAGTCTGCCGCAACCTCGTGACGGGCGAAATCAAGTCCTTCTCGGCCGACGCCGTCCTGCTCTGCACGGGCGGCTACGGGAACGTGTTCTACCTTTCAACCAACGCGCAGGGCTGCTCGGTTTCGGCGGCGTTCAACTGCTACCGCAAGGGCGCAGGCTTCGCAAACCCCTGCTTTACGCAGATTCACCCGACCTGCATCCCCGTCCACGGCGAACAGCAGAGCAAGCTCACCCTCATGAGCGAATCGCTCAGAAACGACGGCCGCATATGGGTGCCCAAGAGCAAGGAAGACTGCGGCAAAAACCCCAACGAAATCGCCGAGGAAAACCGCGACTACTATCTGGAGCGCAAGTATCCCTCATTCGGCAACCTCGCACCCCGCGACATTTCCTCGCGCGCGGCCAAGGAAGCCTGCGACGACGGCAGGGGCGTCGGAAACATGGTCCACGGCGAGCGCCGCGGCGTCTACCTCGATTTTGCCACCGCCATAAAGCGCGACGGCAAGAAGGCCATTCAGGACAGGTACGGCAACCTCTTTGAAATGTACGAGCGCATCACCGGCGAAAACGCCTACGAGCGCCCGATGCGCATATATCCGGCCTCGCACTACACCATGGGCGGCCTCTGGGTCGACTACGAGCTCCAGAGCACCATTCCCGGCCTCTTCGTGCTGGGCGAAGCCAACTATTCCGACCACGGCGCAAACCGCCTCGGGGCATCCGCCCTCATGCAGGGCCTCTCCGACGGCTATTTCGTCATCCCCTACACCCTTCCGAACTATCTCGCCCGCACGGGCGCAGGCAGGCCGGAAGTCTCCTCCGAGCCCTTCAAGGAAGCCGAAAAGTCGGCCCGCGAGCGCATTGAGCGCCTCCTCGCCAACCCCGGCTCCAAGAGCCCGCGCCACTTCCACCAGGAACTCGGCCACGTCATGTGGGAATACTGCGGAATGGGCAGGAACGAGTCCGGCCTCAAGAAGGCTCTCGAACTCATCCCCCAGATACGCGAAGACTTCTGGAAGAACGTCAGGGTCGTCGGCGACGCGAACTGCATGAACACCGAGCTTGAGCGCGCGATACGCACGGCCGACTTCATGGAATTCGCCGAAGTCCTCTGCCTCGACGCGCTCGAACGCCGCGAAAGCTGCGGCGCGCACTTCCGCGAAGAATACCAGTACACGGAAGGCGACCAGAAGGGCGAAGCCAAGCGCGACGACGCGAACTTCTCCCATGCGGCAGTCTGGGAATACCAGGGCTACGGCAAGACCCCCGTCAGGCACAAGGAGGAAATCCTCCACGAAGAGGTCAAGCCGGTCGTCCGTTCCTACAAATAATGCAAACCCTCGGATTTTTTTGAAGATATGAAAATCAATCTCAAAGTTTGGAGACAGAAGAACGCGGACTCCAAAGGCCATTTTGAAAACTACGTAGTCGACGACATCCACGAGGACACATCGTTTCTCGAGATGTTCGACATCCTAAACGAGCGCCTCGTCGCAGAGGGCAAGACCGCAATCGTGTTTGACCACGACTGCCGCGAAGGCATCTGCGGCATGTGCTCCATGACAATAAACGGCATCCCGCACGGCCCCGAACGCGAAACGACCGTCTGCCAACTGCACATGCGCAAGTTCAAGGACGGCGACACCATAGTCGTGGAGCCGTGGCGCGCCGGCCCCTTCCCCGTCAAGCAGGACCTCGTGGTTTCCCGCGACGCATTCGAGCAGATACAGCAGGCGGGCGGCTTCATTTCAATCCGCACGGGCGCTCCCCAGGACGCGAACAATATTCCGATTTCCAAGGAGATTTCCGACAAGGCCATGGACGCCGCGCAGTGCATCGGATGCGGCGCCTGCGTTGCGGCCTGCCCGAACGCGGCGGCGATGCTCTTTACCTCGGCAAAAGTCTCCCACCTGAACTACCTCCCGCAGGGCGCGCCCGAAAAGGACCGCCGCGTCATTGCGATGGTGGAAAAGATGAACGAGCTCGGCTTTGGCAACTGCACCAACTACGGCGAATGCCAGGCGGTATGCCCCAAGGGCATAACGCTCGACATGATAGCCAAGATGAACCGCGACTACGCCGTGGCGAAGGCCAAGCAGGCCGTTGGCGCGCTGTAACATTTCAGGCTGAAAAAGCATTGAAAAGCCTCCCTTTGCGGGAGGCTTTTTTTGTGCGCCCGAATAACAATGCGGTACAGAAAAATCGGACATCTTGAAAATCCCCACCAAGCGCACCTGCCCCGCAGATGCAACTTCAACTCAGATTTCCAAAGGGACGAGATCCGTCCCAATGCGCTCGAAAAACTCTTTGGCATCCGAATTACCTATTCCATTCATATTTATATAACGCGAACGCAATAGCTCCAAATTTGAATGCCCCATATTGAGTTGTAGGCGCGGAAGATCCCTGAAGAATTTCGCATGGAAGGATGCATAGTATGACGCAAGACGTCACGAACCCATAAATGCTCAAATCCGGCGGAATCCCTGATTTCCTTCCATTTTTTCCGCCAGTTTTTTGGGCATACGGCTGAATCGGCATCGGGCCTATGCCCGGATAAAATCCTTTTTAGCGAAGGCGGAATTTCGACATGCCGCACGCCGCCTGTTTTGGAGCAGATGGAGCGCACTCTTATAGAATTTTCCTCCAAGTCTATGTCGCTCCAGGAGAGTTGACACACTTCTCGCGGACGCATGCCCGCAAGCGCGAGAATCGCAACGGCGGGCAGACATGCGCTCAGCCTGGGAGGGCTTGCCCTGCAAACACTTGCCGGAGTGTTTCAAGGCTGTTTCATGGGGTCTGTAACGCGGTTGCAGACCCTTTTTATTGAGGCGTAAAGTCTTATTTCAACGACGGGACTGTGATGCCATGCGAAGCGATACACTTCTTCCAACATTCCCGCACCTCCGGAATGTGATCACAGGCAGTCCGTCTTATCATGCGGTCGATATTGTTTTCCCCGTCAAGTCCTGTTTTTTTCCTCAAACCAATCCCCAAAGCCCAAAACGCCCGCAACCTCCCTGTTTTGGAGACTTTTGGCGCCCCTCAAACCTTTTGAGTAAAATCATAAAAGATGGGAAAAAATTTCCAGTGCCTCTAAAAAGTCTTCCTGCAAGCAAAAAAAACATTAAAGTCAAAAAGGCGTAAACAATCAAATAAGGACAAGTATATAAATGATTAAACTCTTAAAAAATTTCAAGAAGCTGGAATTAAAAACACTCGAAAGAGCTGTAGCAAAAGTTCGCCAGGAATTTTCCGATCTGGGGATTCTTACCACAAAAATAGATGATATTAACATAAATATGCTCATGGGATTTTATGGCGCAATTCACGCCATTGTAAAAGACAGGATATTCTCTCCGATTGTAATGGGATACTACAATGGCGATATAAACATTCCCGAGTATTGCTACCGCCCCGATTCCATATCCAATGTCTTGCGGCATGAATATGGGCACGCTTTTGCAGAACAGCACCCCGCACCATTTAAAAGCCGCAGTTTCATTTCGGCGTTTGGAGGAAAATATACATCCGGAGTAAAAACTGAAATGCAATCGCCAGATCGTTGCATAACAAATTATGCGGCAACCGATATAGCGGAGGATTTTGCAGAAACCTTCATGTTTTACATTAAGTATAAAGGCAAGCTCCCAAAAAAGTACTCCAAAAATGAATTCATACAACGAAAATGGGAAGCTACTGATAATGCAATCGGGATATTAAAAGGATACATTTAATATAGATAAGAAATTATGCACAAAAAAGCCCTCCCCCCAAAAAAAAGAAATAAGAAAATGTAATAAACTCCTGCGTATTGGATCATCAGAGTAGAAAAGTACCGCGAATAGGTATTTTGCACACATAAAAAAACACAAACCTGCATTTATCCAATATTTTAATAATGAAAATACTAATAATTTTAACATTATCGCTTGCAATTATTTTCCCTCGGACTTTACGGGGAGAGGAAAATACTAAATCTACCACACAGGATGAACCAGGTTTGCTGCATTATGTTGGCATATTGGAATACACTGAGCCGCAAAAGGTAAAACAACTTGCAACATTTACCTTCAAACATGAAGGCGACAAACTGGTATTTCTCTGTCTGGATTGTGGGGCTTGTGAATTAAAGAACGCCTTGCGCAAAACCAATGCCCCAGAATCCGTGAATATTCTAAGTAGTGAAAAAAAAATAGTATATCCAAGCTCTCTTAAAAATGTAAAAAGCCAAAATTTCACAGAAATCTCCGAGACAACTGCCATTATGAATTTAAAATTTGATGATTTTAATTTCTTGATGGAATTTACACCCGGATTTTTGAAAGGAAACTTTTCATCGCCCAATTCAAAGATAAAGGGCAAAATTAAGATGCTTATGTATCTTCAAGAAAGCGATCTGTTGGATACAATCAGTTATATTACCTTTTTAGAATCCAATTTTAATCAAAAAGAATTCTTGGAAAATATTATTCACTCTGAAATAATTTTTAACAATGATATTGCGCAAAACGATTTCAATTTCTCCTATGCAAAGGTTTACTTTGAAAAAGGCAGAAATGGTGAATCTGATTTTATAATCCTGGCGGTTGTTGGCGAGTGCAAGTCTGTCCCTGTCATATTCTGGATGAGCACCACACCAGACAAATTCTTCACCCTGAACAGAGTTTTATTCCCTCAAAATATAGATGCTTTGTATTCCGACTCCGATTCCTATATTGAGCAAATAGAAAACGCATTTATCCAATCAGAAAAAATTGTAAAAAATAAATCTCCAATTGAAAAAAATTGAATAATATTATTGACGCAAACACAGACTAGAATGCCTCGAAAATCAGGCGGCGTTTCGCGGCAGTTCATGAGGGATTTTTCCTATCCGAGTAAAATCCCATTTTAGAATTACGCTTTCCATTTCTTTATCCCAGTCAGACCTTCATTTTCATAGCCGCATACGCATCATTTTATTTTCATAAAAACCTAATACAAAAAATCCGCCTTACCTTCCCCATCCATTCCAGAATATAAAACCCGCTTTTCGTAAGGAACCGCTATTTTCTTTAAATCGCAGCGGCGGGGCGCAAGGCAGAGAGGCGCCCCGTCGTCGCCAGATGGAAGACAAACCGTATCGGGGCACAAAAAACGGCCCGGAAGACATGACGCTCCGGGCCGCAAAAATATACAAAGCCTGCAAATTGCGCGCTACGCCCCGCAGCCGCCGTCCTTATAACCGCAGTCGCGGCATGAACGGCATTTGCCGTCAAACACGTATGCGTAAGAATGGCACTTGGGGCAGGTCATGGCAGTCTCCATCGCAGACCTTTCGGATGCGGCCTTCTTGGCGGAAGCCCCGGAGGGCGACGCAAACGGAAGCTCCGTCTGCATCGGCGCAGCCTCTATGCCGGACACCGACATGGTCTGGCCCCCGCTTGAGAACATTGCGCTTATGTACGACTGGTCGAGGGCGCGCATGCGCCTTCCGTTTTCCGAAGGGAACATCCAGTCGAGAAGCTGCATGAGAAGGTCGACTATGCTCTTGCAGGTGTGGATCTCGGGCTTGCAGTCGTCGTCATAATCGCCAATCTTCACCCAGCCGGACGGATCGAAGGACATGTAGCGGAAGGACGATATGAATTCGTCAAACGGCACCCCGTATTGCAGCGCGATGGAAAACGCCTTGCAGAAGGCGTCGAACATGCCGTTTATAAACGAGCCGCCCTGCCCGAGGCGCCCAAAGATTTCGGCGCAGCGGCCGTCCTCGGATATTCCTATCGTCATATAGCCGTTTATGTTGTCGCCTATCGAAAACTTCACGGTCTGGCCCCAGCGGCGGTACGGCAGCTTTTTGCGTATCGGATTCGCGTGTTCGCGGGCGCGTATCACGGAGGCGTTCTTTACGATTTCAGCCCACGCCTCCTGGACTTCCGAGGAGTCGAGGCGCGTGCTGTAAACCGCGTTTGCCTTGGAGCCGTCGCGGTAGATTGCGATGCACTTCACGCCCATTTCGTGGCTGTCTATCATGCTGTCGATGATGTCGCGCCTCGTGGCGGAGGAAGGCATGTTTATTGTCTTTGAAGAAGCTCCGGAAATGAACGGCTGAAGGGCGCCGAGCATCCTCAGGTGCCCCTCCGTTTTTATGCAGCGCGTCGCGCCGAAAGCCTTGTTTGCGCAGTCGAACACCCTGAGGGTGTCCTCCGAAACCCACGGAATCCCCTCCATGTGCCCGCAGCCGAAATAGAGGGACACGTCGCCGGGGGCGAGCCTGCCCTTCTCCGCCGCCGAGTGCAGCGACGAATAAAACGCGGCGTACTCGGAGTCGTCCTTGAGCGACGATGTGCGGGAGGCGATTTCCATGCACACGGCGCCGCCCTCGCTTAGGTTACGCAAGACGTCCATTCTTGCCTTTATTTTGCGGGACTGAAGGAAGTACTCCAAGCCGGCCAGGCCGGACACTTCCGCGACAATCGTAGCAATCTGCTCGAACGTGTACCCGAGCTTGGCAAGCCCCTGCGGGACGAGGCCGTTTATCAGGGTCATGGTTCCGCCGCCTGAGAGCTGCTTGTACTTGACAAGGGAATACTCCGGCTCTGCGGAGGTCGTCCCCTCCTCGTATATGCCAAGGGGCGCGCTTATGGTGCCGGTGGGCGCGATGCAGGTCACGAAGCTGTTTCTGAAAGCCTTTGAATTGCGCACCCCCTGCCACAGGGAGCCGGCCTCGTCGATTACCGCCTTCCACTCCGGGCCGATTTCAACGGAATTTTCGGCGATGGAAAGCCTGAAGCCGCGGCGCGCGTCCTCCGAGCTGAAAGACGGCATTTCGGGAAGGTCGGAGGGCGCCTTTGAGCGCACGGTTTCCCCGGTCACGGCCTTGAGTTCGTCGTTCATCACCGAATGCATGTTCAAGACGCGCCTCATGCTGTTTTTGATGAGGGGATACTTGTTGAAGCAGCCGAGGGCCTCGCCCATGCGCGCGCTGAAATCGTAGCAGTTAGAAGTGAGAAGCGACGCAAGCGACGCGGCGATGACGCGCCCGCGCGCCGAGTCGTACGGTATGCCGAGCGACATGAGCAGCCCGCCGATGTTGGCAAGCCCTATGCCGGTCGTGCGGTAGGCGACGGTGTTGACCGCTATGTCGGGAATCGGGAAGCCGCCGTTTGTGATGTTCATATCAGCCGCCATCATCGCAATCTGCGAGGCGTGGCGGAACTTCCCGATGTCAAACGCCCCGTTTTTATAGAAACGCAGGACGTTGAAGGAGCTCAGGTTGCACGAGCTGAATACCGGGCCGAGGTACTCGGAGCACGGGTTTGAAGTCTCAATCTGCACTTCGTCTGCAAAGGTGCTCCAGAAATTTATTATGTCGTTATTGTGGAGGCCGGGTTCCGCATTGTTCCAGACCGCGTCCGCCATGATTTCAAGAAGCTCGGCCGGGGCGTATTCGCGGACGACATGGGAGGGGTCCTTCACCCAGCGCGTCGCGTACTTTTCGCCCTTTTTGAAGGCGACCCAGAATCCGCTCTTCATTGAGACGGTGTGGTTCGCATTCTGGTTGGAGAGCGTCTGGCCGTATATGAGGTCGTCCATGCCGGGGCTGAAGGGCTTGTCCACGACAAACGGCATTGTAAGAACCATGCGGGCCGCGATTTTTTCCTCGGGAGTGCCGTCCTCAAGCTTCTGCTCCGCGAGCTTGCGCAGGCCGAGCTGCACGTTGTGCTCCTGCAAAATCACTTTCGCGACCTCCTCCTGCCTGAACTTCGTATTGACGAATTCAAACACGTCGGGGTGGTCGGAATACATGACGACCATGCGCGCGGCCCTGCGGGTCTTGCCGCCGGACTTGATTGCGCCCGCCATTTTGTCCCATCCGCGGTCGAACGAGAGGGGGCCGGAGGCGGACCCCTTCCCGGTTATCGGCTCGCCCTCGCTCCTTATGGAGGAGATGTTTATGCCAACCCCGGAGCCGCTTGCAAAGATGCACCCTTCGGTGTACTGGTGGCGCAGAATGGCCTCCATCGAGTCCTTGACGCCAAGAATAAAGCACGCCGAAGCCTGGGGGTTTGCGTAGCCGTTGAGGGCCTTCCTGGCCTCGACCTCCCCCTTTTTGTTTTCCGCGCCGAAGAAGGTTTCAGTGCCCTTGTTAGTGAGGAGAGCGCGCAGATCCGGCCTGCCCCACCGCCACTGCTCCCAATGGCCGATATTGAACCATACGGGGCTGTTGGGCGCCCATATCTGGTGCAGGAGCATGTACTTCATCTCCTGATTGAAGTTCAGCGCCGATTTCTCGTCGGCAAAATACCCGAGCTGCCACCCCCAGACGGTGTATGTGTTGGCTATGCGGTCAAAAATCTGGCGCACCGAATCTTCGTATTCGGGGGTTTTGGGCTCCTTTCCGAAGATGTATTTGCTGACCGTTATCTTGAGGGCGTTCTCGCCCCAGTGCGCGGGCACTTCCACGTTGTCGCGCGCAAAAACCGCCTCGCCGCCTGCGAACATCCTTATATTCTGGCGGGCCCACTTGGCGGTATCGTAGGCCCACACGCCCTCCTTGGTGAATACGCGCGGTATTTTAAAGCCTCCGCGCGGGCCCCTTTTGCCCAAATCCAGCGCAACATTACCATCGACAACAATCTTAGCCATAAAAGAAACAATCCACTTGCAATTAAAAAATGATCAACAAAACCGACACCCTGCGGCGCCCTGAACGGACACCGCAGCAAATCCCCGGATGTTTTTCTATATGGAAATCAAAAATCGGGTGAGGACTTTGTCAACGAAATAAACCCCGCCCCCGGATTTCTTTTGCATCCAATAGATATATATTTTATTTTCAATAATTTAGTTAAAAAGTGCAAAACCCCTAAAAGCCGCCCGCAGGCTCCCCCGCCCGGCCCCAAAAAAGCCGCCGCCAGGCGGGAAAAGCGGACATTCGGAAGGGATTTTTCAGCCCTTAAAAAGCGCAATGGCAAAGCACGGGCACCGAACCTTTCAGGCGCGCCTTCCGCAGCTTAAAAAGCTGAAATCCGCTTACGCCCCCCGGGGACGCACGCGGGCTTCAGCCTAATCCCGTAAGCGGTTCATCCCGGCAGAAATGCGCTGAAGCATTGCTCCCAAGAGACAAGGCGGCCAATGCCAGGGCAGCCTCCGTTTTCAGCGAAAAGCCGCGGCGATTTTAAGGCAAAAATTCGGCGGAATCTGGAAAGACGGGCGGATTCTGCCCGCATATCCCCCTCCGCTCCGCGTGGAAAAATCCGCTTGCGGCCCCCGGCATGAAATGCGCAAAAAGGCCGCCGGGAAAACCGAGGCGGCCCAAAATCCGAATCAAATTTCGGAAAATTATCTGAAGTAATTTACGCCGCCTTCAAATATTGGCTGAACCTTATTCCCGGAAATATTCTTTCCGACATTGTCGCCAAAACGCTCCGTGTGCCCCATCTTTCCGAAAACAAGGCCGCAAGGGCTAGTTATGCCCTCTATGGCGTGCATGGATCCGTTCGGATTGTAGCGGATGTCGCCCGTGGGATTCCCGAGCGGATCGACGTACTGCGTGGCAATCTGCCCGGAAGCGGCAAGGCGCGCTATCTCGGCTTCGGGCGCCACAAACTTGCCCTCGCCGTGCGACACGGGTATCACAAACTCGCTCCCGACCCCGCAGAGCGAAAGCCAGGGAGAGAAGCTGCTTGCCACGCGGGTTCTCACATAGCAACTGACGTGGCGGCCTATGTTGTTGTAGGTGAGCGTCGGGGCGTCGGCCGCGAGGGGCCTGATTTCGCCGTAGGGGACGAGCCCGAGCTTTATGAGGGCCTGGAATCCGTTGCAGATGCCGAGTATGAGCCCCTTTCTGTCCTTCAAAAGCCCCATGACGGCATCCGAAAGGCGCGGATTGCGGAAGACTGCGGCTATGAATTTGCCGGATCCCGCCGGCTCGTCGCCCGCCGAGAAGCCGCCCGGAATCATGAGTATCTGGGCGGAGGCGATGCGCTTTTCCATCTCGCGCACGGAAAATTCCACGTCGTCGTTGGAGTTGTTCCTGAATACGAAGATGTCCGGCTCAGCCCCTGCGGCCTCGAACGCCCGCGCGGTGTCGTACTCGCAGTTTGTGCCCGGAAATACGGGTATGAATACCCGGGGCCTCGCAAACTTTTCCGGTGAGACGGAAACGTTCTTTGCGAAAAACTCCGGCTTTATCATTTCGCCGGAAGGCTCGGCCGCCTTTGTGGGATAGACGCCCTCGAGCGTGGAAGTCCACGCGCCGTACAGAGCATCCAGGCCGATTTTGGCGCTTCCGAATATCACGGCCTCCTCGGGGACCGTCTCGCCAAGGGGTTCCGCGCCCGCCTCCTCAAACCCGGCGCCGTCTGCCATCTCCACGACAACCGCGCCGCAGTCAAGCTCGAACGGGTTGCGCGAAATCGCTTCCCGACCGAACCTGAAGCCGATTCCGTTCCCGAAGGCCATCACAGAAACAGCCTCCGCGACGCCCCCGAAGCGGACGACTTTCGCGGACAGCACCTTGCCGGCCGCCACAGCCGCGTGGAGCTTCCCATACTTTTCAAGCGCCTGCCCGAAATCCGGCACAAGCGCCGCGTCCCTCGCTATCCTTATTATGCCAACCCTGCTGCCGGCCTTTTTAAATTCCGGGGATATGACCCGGCGAACGTCGCAGGGAGCTACCGCGAAGCTCACGAGGGTGGGCGGCACATCGATGTCGTTGAAGGATCCGGACATGGAATCCTTGCCCCCGATGGAGCCCAGACCGAGGCGCATCTGGGCCTCGAAAGCCCCCAAAAGCGCCGCGAGGGGCTTGCCCCATCTCGACGGGTTACCGCGAAGCTTTTCAAAATACTCCTGGAAGGTGAGCCTGACTCTGGAAACATCCCCGCCGGAAGACGCGATTTTTGCGACGGACTCAAGCACCGAAAATACCGCTCCGTGGTACGGGCTCCATACGGATATGTCCGGATTAAATCCGAACGAAAAGAGGGTTCCCGTGTTGGTATGGCCCGAAAGCAGCGGGATTTTGGCGCTCATTGCGTCCGGGGGAGTTGCGAGGCGCGAGCCGCCGAACGGATGGCAGACGGTTGCCGCCCCTATGGAAGAGTCGAACTTTTCGACAAGCCCCCGCTGGCAGCAGCAGTTGAGAGACGACATGACGCCCTCCCACGAAGCCGGGTCCAGGGGGTCTGGCAGGGGGGCTGAAAACGGCGTGTCCTCAGCCGGCGCCGAAACCATGGCAGAGGCCCTGGCCACGGTGCCGTTGGTGTCGAGAAAAGCCCTTGAGATGTTTACGACGGGCTTGCCGCGCCATGTCATGACGAGCCTCCCGGAGTCGGTCACGGCCGCCACGCGCGTGCATTCCAGATTTTCGGCGGCGGCGCACTCCATAAATTCCCCGACATCCGACTCGTCGACTACGACGGCCATGCGCTCCTGCGATTCCGATATGGCAAGCTCCGTGCCGTCCAGGCCGTAATACTTCTTCGGAACCGCGTCCAGATTGATTTCAAGGGACGGCGCAAGCTCGCCTATCGCGACTGAAACGCCGCCCGCGCCAAAGTCGTTGCACCTCTTTACGAGGGCGCTTGCGCGCGGGTTGCGGAAGAGGCGCTGGAGCTTGCGCTCCATGGGCGCGTCGCCCTTCTGCACCTCGGCCGAATTGTCCAGGGCCTTTTCGTTGTGGTCCTTTGAGGAGCCGGTAGCGCCCCCTATGCCGTCGCGGCCCGTGCGCCCCCCCACAAGCAGGATGGCGTCGCCCTTTTCGGGAGTCCCGCGGCGGACGTTCCTGCGCGGGGCTGCGGCGACAACCGCGCCTATTTCCATGCGCTTTGCGACATAGCCGGGGTGGTAGATTTCGGTAACCTGCCCTGTCGCAAGACCTATCTGGTTGCCGTAGGAACTGTATCCGTTGGCGGCCCCCGTCACGATTTTGCGCTGGGGCAGCTTGCCCGGGAGGGTGTCTTCAAACGGCGTGCGCGGGTCGGCCGCTCCGGTCACGCGCATGGCCTGGTAAACGTAGCTGCGCCCCGAAAGGGGGTCGCGTATCGCCCCGCCGAGGCATGTGGCGGCCCCGCCGAACGGCTCGATTTCGGTCGGATGGTTGTGCGTCTCGTTTTTAAACATCACAAGCCACTCCTCGCTCTTTCCGTCTATTTCAACGGGGACGACGATGGAGGCGGCGTTTATTTCCTCGCTCTCCTCAAGGTCGTCGAGCTTTCCGGCCTTACGCAGGGCGCGCATTCCGATGAGGGCGACGTCCATGAGGCATATCTGCCTGCCCTTCGCGTCAAGGCCGAGTGCTTCGCGCGTCCGCAGGTACTCTCCCCAGGACTTTTCAACGGGGGCGGAATACCTGCCCTTTTCAAAAGAGCATTCGTCGAGGCGCGTCAGAAAGGTCGTGTGGCGGCAGTGGTCGCTCCAGTATGTGTCGAGAACCTTGATTTCGGTCTTGGACGGGTCGCGCCCCTCCTCGTCCCTGAAATACTTCCGGCAGAAGGCGAGGTCTTCGAGCGACATCGCAAGGCCGAGCGACGAGTGCAAATCCCGCAGCTCCCCGTCCCCCATGGATATGAATCCCGAAATCGGGGCCACGTCCGCAGGGCGCGCAGCCTCGCGCGAGAGAGTGTCCGGCTTTTCAAGCGACGCCTCGCGGCTGTCAACCGAATTTATCAGGTAGGACTTCACCCTCGAAACCTCATCTTCAGAAAGGGCGCCCTTTAAGACGTATATTTTTGCGCAGGCGATTTCCGGAAGCTTGCGAACGACAATCTGCGCGCACTGGCGGGCAGAATCCGCGCGCTGGTCGAACTGGCCGGGAAGGTATTCCACGCCGAAGGCCGTCTCGCCCCCGGAGAGAGGAAAGGACTCCTCGTAGAGAACCTCGACGGGGGCCTCGCAGAAAACGGTGTATTTCAGGCTTTCAAAGTCGGCGCCTTCAATGCCTTCGACGTCGTAGCGCTGGAGCACGCGGAGCCCCTCGAGCGAGGCTATTTTGAGGTTTGAGGAGATGTCGCGCAGCAGTGCCTGAGCCTGGGACGCGTCCCTGTGTTCGACGAAAAGTCGCTTTATCATTTAAAGATGCCCTTCAAGGTTTCGGTGAGTCGTGAAAAATTAAGGGCGAAATCCTGCCCCCGCGCGCGCGGCGTGTCAAGACTATACGCCCCCCGGGGGCGCGGCATAAATTGCGGCGCGGCGCAGATTTGCCGCAGATTTCGCAAATGCCTGCGCGGGTGCGGCAAAGCCGCGCGGCTTCCCCGCACCTGCTCGGCGGAGGCCCCGGGCGCCTTTCAGGAGGCTAGACGGAATTTAAATCGGAGGGGTAGGATACGCCCCACTCCCGCCTCACAAAGTCCGTTATGGAGCAGAGGATGCGGCTGTCGTTCCAAGAGAAGTCGGGGTTTTCCTTAAGCCCCGAGGCCAGGCACTCATTCACCCGCGTTATCTCGAACTGGAAGCCGTGGGATTCAAACGGAAAGTCGAACACGGTCCTCGCCCCGGAGTTTTCGACGAGAACGGCGGAATGCGGGCGCCAGAACGGCGGCCCCACCTCTATGCGCCCAAGCTCGCCCATAAATACGCCCCCGTGCTCCCCCTTCATGTCGAAGGAGCCGCTTAAAAAGGCCACGCCGCCGCTGCGGTAGCGGAGCATCATCTGCGCGGAAGAGTCAACCCCGCCGCGCAGCGAAAGGCTTGAAAAAATCCTCTCCGGCATCTCCGGAAACGCGCACATTGCAAAGGCCGCCGGATAGACCCCCACGTCCCGAAGCGCGCCTGCGGAATGCTCGGGAGAAGTCTTCCACATCTGCCACGACGCGGGGTCTGGCTTTACGTCGAAGGCGGCCCTGGCCGAAAGCACGCGCCCGATGCGCCCCTCCGCGAGCCACTTTCGCGCCTGCGCCATTGCGGGGAAGCACCGCGTCCACATGCCCTCCATCAGGAACCTGCCGCCCTTTTCAGCGGCTGAAATCAGGGCCTCAAGCTGGGCCATGCTATCCGGCATCGGCTTTTCGCAAAGGACGGAGCACCCGGATTCCAGAGCCTGCATGGCAAGGCGGAAATGGGTGTCGTTGGGGGTGGCTATATACACGATGTCCGGCCTTTCGGCAGAGAGCATTTCGCCGAAATCGCCGTAGGAGCAGGGAATGCCGTGCAGGGCCGCAAAACTTTCTGCGCGCCCCGCCGAGCGCGAGGACACGGCTGCCAGCTCCCCGCCCGAAGACAGCGGAAACGACTGCGCAAAACACCCCGCAATGTGGCCGGTCCCGGCCATCGCCCACTTCGCAGCCATTACGAATCCCCCCCCGCGCCGGTTTCGGAAACTTCGCCGCCGTCCGCCCCGTCCGGGTTGCGAGAAACCAGAATCTTGTCGATTCTGGCGCCGTCCATGTCCATCACCTCGAAGTCGAAGGAATTCCAGCGGACGGAGTCGCCCGCCCTCGGGATGCGGCCCATGACGTCGAGGATGAGGCCGCTTACGGTGTTATACTTGTACTGGCCGGCGAGTCCCTCCAGGCCGAAGTATTCGAGGAAATCGTAGAACTGGCAGCCGCCGTCCACGAGCCAGCCGCCGCTCTTGCGGGCTATGATGTCCGGGTCCTCCCCGGCGTTCGGTATGTCGCCGAGAAGGGCCTCTAGTATGTCGCGGTAAGTCACAATCCCGCGGGTTCCGCCGAACTCGTCGCAGACAATGCCGTAGTGGACGTGCCTTTCGCGCAGTTGCTTGAGGGCCTCGTAAACTTCCATGTCCTCGTGGAAGTACTGCACGGGGCGGACGCATTTTCTTATGTCAAACGACGGGTCCTCGAGGCGGCCGAAGAGGTCTTTCAGATACACCACGCCCAAAATGTTGTCCAGAGAATCGTCAACCACGGGATAAACCGCGTAAAGGTGGGCCTTCACAAGGTCGTTTATTTTGGCGGGCGGAAGGGAGGCGTCTATGCGCACAATCTCCTTTCGCGGAGTCATTATGGACTCCACCCTCCGGTCGCCCAGCGAGAACACGCGCTCGACGATGTCCTGCTCGACCTCCAGCACCTCCCCGCCCTTGGCGCCTTCGCTTAACATCGACTTGATTTCCTCCTCCGTGACCTTGCTGGAGGCGCCGTCGAGGTGGAGGAGCTTCAGCACGGCCGACGTGGAGCCGCCCAAGACCGCGACAAACGGCGCCCCGATTTTCGACAGTATCCCCATGGGCCCCGCCACGATTTTGGCGACCCTCTCCGCGAACCCCAGGCCGATGCGCTTCGGCACAAGCTCACCGAATATCAGCGTAAGGTAGGTCACTGCGACGACGATGACAGCCTTTGCCGCAAACCCCGCGTATGCGGCGGGAACGCCCGAGGAGGCCAGAAACGCGCCGAAGTCGGCCGCCAGCGCCTCGCCCGAATAGATGCCGGTAAGTATCCCTATGAGGGTAATGCCTATCTGGACTGTCGAGAGGAACCTGTCGGGGCTGTTGGCGAGCTCCAGCGCCGATTTGGCCGCCCCGCTCCCCTTCTTTGCGTCCGCAGAAAGGCTCGACTTGCGCGCCGATATCAGCGCCACCTCAGACATTGCGAATATTCCGTTTAAAAGTATCAGCGCAAGTATTACTGTAAATTCCATAATGAATTCTCGTTGGAATCCGCGCGAAATCCCCCCGCGAGCAAATCCGGATTCCATTTAAGCCACATTTCTAACCCCGCGCCCCCGCGCCTGTAACTGTCTCTTATACACATCTCCGAGCCCACGAGACCCTAAGACATCTCG
>URJJ01000020.1 GCA_900548185.1 uncultured Opitutales bacterium | reverse complement strand
AGACAGCCCCAAGCCCCGAACCGCCCCGCAAAACGCGAGGTGGAAGTGTTCGGCGAAAACTCCCCGGAATTTGCCGAAGCCATGAAAAAAATTTCGCCCGGGCTCCTCGCACTAATAAGGGACCAGTTCAAATGCGATCCCGACGCCCTCGTGCGCGGCGCATTTCAGGATGACGCCCCGGCCGCCCAAGCCGCCCAAAAACAGGATGCAGGCGCCATACTGGAAGACGACCAGACGATGCAGGAGCTGGAGGAAGGCGACGACTGACCGCATCCCCTCCTCCCAAAAATCCCGCCCGCAGCCAGTGTAGGGGGCTTCCGATGTTGGAAGCGGGAAAGAGCGGAAGACAACGGAATTTCGGAATATTTAGAAGTTTTGTTGCAGGTTTAGCTGCCGGATTTGGGCTTGGGATTTCACACGGTTAAGTCAAATGAAGCGGGATTTGGATAGCTTTTCCACCCGCCGAGGCTTGCGCCGCCCCGCCCTTTGCCGGCAAATAGCGCGACCACCGCCTTCAAAAAAATTTTGCAGGAAAATATCCGACTGCAAAAGGCGCGCGCCGGCAAGCGGCAGGGGCGGCGACGGTGGGTTTTTCATCTTTTTTGCGGAGCTTCCCATCCCAAAATCCGGTTTTTCATTCAATCCTATTGCAAACTCCATGCTGAAAAGCTCCGGCCAAAAGCCGTGAGGCGAACCCCAAAAAAATGGGGGCCGCAAACTTGCGGCCCCCGAAAAACACGCAGGCTCAACTCCGGCTCACTTCGCCCCGGAAGCCGCCAGCGGCCTGTCCTGCCTGAATACCAGCCTTCCGCCGTCCGCCGAGACAGTTATGTCCCCGGCGCCTGCGACCACGCTGCCTCGGAGAAGCGCCTCTGCAAGCGGGTCTTCCAGCTCGCGCTCGACTGCCCTGCGCAAAGGGCGCGCGCCGTACTTCTCATCCCAGCCCTTTTCCACCAGAAACTTCTTGGCGGAGTCGTCCAGAACGACCGCGAGATTCTGCTCCTTCAGCCGCTCGCGCAGCCGCTGAAGCTCGATTTCGACAATATTGCCCATGTCCTCAAAGGAGAGCGACCTGAAAAGCACTATGTCGTTTATCCGGTTGAGGAATTCGGGGCGGAACACGCGCTTCATCTCGTCCATCACCCTGTCCTTGGTCTTTTCGTAGTCGAGCTCGCTGTCGAGGCCGACGCCAAAGCCCATGGACTGAGTCTTTTGCAGTATGTGCGCCCCCACGTTGCTCGTGAGGATTATGATTGTGTTGCGGAAATCGACCGTGCGCCCGAGGCTGTCGGTGAGGCGCCCGTCCTCAAGCACTTGAAGCAAAAGCTGCGCGACGTCCGGATGCGCCTTTTCAATTTCGTCGAAAAGTATCACGCTGTACGGCCTGCGGCGCACCTTCTCGGTGAGCTGGCCGCCGTCCTCGTGGCCGACGTACCCCGGAGGGGAGCCTATGAGCCTTGAGATGGAGAACTTTTCCATGTATTCGGACATGTCTATCTGAATCAGCGCGTCCTCCTCGCCGAACATCTCCTTCGCAAGGATTTTTGCAAGGTAGGTCTTGCCCACGCCCGTCGGCCCCATGAAGAGGAACGAGCCAATCGGGCGCTTCGGATCCTTGAGCGCGGCGCGCGAGCGCCTCAGGGCGCGCGCCACGACGGACGTGGCCTCGTTCTGCCCGACAACCTGCCCGCGCAGGGTAGCCTCAAGCTGGAGGAGCTTTTTGGTTTCGCTTTCCTCCATCCGCGAAAGGGGTATCCCCGTCCACGCCGAGACGACTGCGAATATGTCGTCCTCGCCGACGGTGGCCACCTTTTCCTCAAGCGACTTTTTCCAGGACCGGACGATGTCGTCGCGCGACGAGGCGAGGCTCTTTTCAAGGTCGCGCAGGCGCGCGGCCTCCTCGAAATTCTGCGAGGCGATTGCCTCCTCCTTGCCCGCTGCGGCGGCCTTTATCTTTTCCGCCATCTCCTCCACTTCCGGCGGGCGCTCCATCATCTTTATGCGCGCGCGCGACCCGGCCTCGTCAATGACGTCTATGGCCTTGTCGGGCAGGTAGCGGCTTGTGATGTAGCGCTCCGAAAGCCTGACGGCCGCCTCAAGGGCGGCGTCTGTAAAGCGGCAGTGGTGGTGCTTTTCATAGTTCGGGCGCAGCCCCTTCAGGATGGCGACGGCATCGTCAACATTCGGGGCCTCGACCTTGACGCTCTGGAATCTGCGGTCCAGGGCGCTGTCCTTTTCGATGAACTTGCGGTACTCGGCCATGGTGGTGGCGCCGATGCACTGGAGCGCGCCCCTGGAAAGGGCGGGCTTGAAAATGTTGGAGGCGTCCATGGCCCCCTCGGCCGAACCCGCCCCGACTATCGTGTGGAGCTCGTCGATGAAAAGTATCACGTCGCCTGCGGACTCGATTTCGTCCATGACGGCCTTTATGCGCTCCTCGAACTGGCCTCGGTACTTGGTGCCGGCGACCATGAGGGCCATGTCGAGCGCGATGACGCGCTTGGAGGCGATGAGCTCGGGAACGTTTCCGGACGCAATCTCCTGCGCAAGCCCCTCGACGATGGCGGTCTTTCCGACGCCGGCCTCGCCCATGAGGACGGGGTTGTTCTTGGTGCGCCTGCACAGTATCTGGATTACGCGCATGATTTCCCTGGCCCGGCCGATGACAGGGTCGAGCTTGCCTTGGCGCGCGATTTCGGTGAGGTCGCGGCCGAACGCCTTGAGGGCGCTCTGCTTTTCCTGGCGGCCCTCCTGCTGCTGTGCCTCGGGCGGCTCCTGGGGGCTGTCGCCCACAAAATTCGGGTCCAGTTCAGCCATTATCAGGCTCTTGCAGGTTTCGATGTTGACCCCCAGCGTGCGCAGCACCTGCGCGGCTTCGCCCTCGCCCTCGCGCAGAAGGCCGAGAAGTATGTGTTCGGTGCCCACGTAATTGTGGCCGAATTTTGCGGCCTCCTGGGCGGCTATCGCTATCACCCGCTTTACGCCCTCGGTGTGCTCCATCTCGGAGTCAGCCGGGGCGTCCTGCCCGGAGCCGACGCGCCTTTCAACCTCCTGCCTGACGTTTTCGAGGTTCACCCCCATCTTGCGCAGGACGTTCACGGCCACGCCCTGGCCGAGGTTGATTATCCCCAACAGGAGATGCTCCGTGCCGACATAGTTGTGCCTGAAGCGCTGCGCCTCTTTTCTGGCCAGCGACAATACCTGCTGTGCTCTTGGAGTTAGCTGCATTTTGCTTGTTTTCTATTGTATGAAGATTGTTTCCATAATTGCGCCCTCCCGCGCCCCCATCAATAAAATTTATCGGCATATTTCAGCCGAAAAACCGGAGGGATTATCGCTATCGGAGAAAACTCCGGCTACTTTACATTTTTTTTGCCCCGAGGGAACGAGGGCCTTCTGACGCCCTTGAAGGCGCCCTTCAGCACCCTTGCGCGCAGGATGTCCCTGGCCTCGGCCGACATTTCGGGCGAGCCGAAGTCGCGCTTGAGGTGGGCCGGGCGGACGTCGAGAAGCATGGCGTCTATTACTATCTTGCTCTTTGCAGGCATGAACCCCATGTCCGCCGCAAGGCGCATCGCAGACAGGCATTCGACCGCCTCCGTGCTTGAAATTATGCGGCAGGAATCGATGACGGCCCGGGCCCTGGCAATTTTGTCAAAAAGAAGCTCCGGATTCTTTTCAAGCAGCATCTCCCTGGCGTTGCGCTCAAACCCGGCGATTTTCACGCACATCTCGGTTATGCGGGAGACTATCTCCAATTCCGAAACGCCGAGGGTCTGCTGGTTTGAAATCTGGTAGAATGCGCCCTGGGGGTCGCTGCCCTCCCCGTTTGAGCCTCGGGCCACCATGCCAAGCTGGTTGAGGCCGCGCACGACCTTTTCGGCGTCGCCCGTCATCGAAAGGCCCGCAAGGTGCATCATGACAGACGCCCGCATTCCGGTGCCGGCGTTGGTCGGGCACGCGGTGAGGTAGCCGTACTCGGGGCTGAAGGCATAGGCAAGGCTCCTCTCTATCTGGTTGTCGAGCGAGTCTATCTTTTTCCAGAGGGATTCGAGGCAGAGGCCCCTTGCCAGCATCTGTATGCGCAGGTGGTCCTCCTCGTTTACCATGACGCACGCGGAACAGTCTGCGGAGACGAACGCCCCGCGCGTCCCGGCCCCCTCGGCAAGCTCCCTGCTTATCATGTTTCGCTCGACAAGCATTTCACGGTCGTCCGCGGACATTTCGTCGAGGTTCAGAAAGACGCCCGCCGCAAACTTCCTCGTCTTCAAAAGAGCCTGCCTGCAAGCCTCGAAAACGCCCCGCCTGCCAGCTTCCGTTATGGCGGGGGAAAAAAGCTCCCCGGCGACATTGCGCGCGAGCCGGATGCGGGAGCTTATGAAAATCGCCTCCGTATCGGGCTTAAGCCTGTCGCAGCATCTGTTCAGGGGTTCGGTGGAGGACATTTCAGCGTGCCTATTTTTCGGGGTTGTCCATTGAGTTTATCCTGTCGCGGATTACGGCGGCGTCCTCGTAGCGTTCGTCGCGGACGGCCTCGGCGAGGCGCTCCTTCAGCTCCTCCACGGTTTCCTGCGGGGGGGGCGGCGCCTGGACGGGGGCATCCTGGCCCGAGGGGATTTCCGCGCTCAAGGACGAGGCTGAAAGGTCGAGGGGAATCTCTATCTGGCGGTCGTCGCCGGCCACAGCCTTCGCAGCGGAGGCGAAACGCCTGGGAACCTTGCCCGTGTGGCGCACCGCACCGTGCATCTGGCTCAAGAGGCCGCGCACTTTCCCCCCGAATGCCGAGTAGCATTCCGGGCACGAGAAGCGGCCCCGCTTTTCAAATTCGGAAAACGGCGTGCCGCACCTGGGGCAGACGGCCGTTGCGCCCCCTTCGGGCTGCACCGGGACGGCCTTCAATATCTGCTCTTCAAGCTTCTTTATCTTCGGAAAGATGTCGGCGGGGAACCCCGCAGACGAGAGGTCCGCGTTCTTTTCCGCGCACGACTGGCAAAGGTGCATTTTTATCTTCTGCCCGTTGACAATCTTTGTTATGTGGACGGTGGCCGGAGCCCCGCACATGTCGCACTTGTATTCCATGATAGACTTTCCTCCTGCGCCGGACGCCCCGCGCGCCTAGGCGAGCTTCAAAAGCTCGGCCGTGGATGGAATGTCCCTTATTATCTGCGAGGGGAGCGGGCCGACACCGATATATCGAAGATTCGGGGTCTTCATTAACCCGAAATCGCGGCCCGCGACCTCCAGGACACTCTTCAGGCAGAAGGCGACGTAGCGCTTGGCCTCTATCGGAAGTTTTTCAAAAGACCTTATTTCGGAGATGTCCTCCGACCAGCACGGAAGCTGGGCGTACACGGGGCGCAGGGCGCGGCGCACGGCGTCGTGGCGCGGCACGCCCCTCAGCACGGAGCCGTCCTGCGAGCGGTAGCCGGTGCACACCAGAAGCTCGCCGCCCTGCCACGGCCCGCCGTAGGTGAGCGCGTCGAGCTTGTTTATGACGATGTCGTCGTAGCCCGCATAGCGGAGGGCGTCGCCCTTTTCCACCGCGTCGAACCAGCCGACCATGCGCTGGCGCCCGGTGCTGGTGCCGAATTCGAGCTTCTTCAGCTTTTCTGCAAGCGGGTGGGCGTCGTCCATTTGCGTGAGGAAAATGTGGGTGCCTACCTTGGTGTCGTAGGCCTTGCAGCATCCGAGGACGTGCAGGGGCTGGACAGGGATGCCGGCGCTCTGGAAAAATTCCGGCGAGCCGGTGTGGGACGCAGTGACGTTCGGCGGGAAGCCGTGGCGCTTGTCGAGCCAGTAGGACTGCCCGAATTCGCCCACTATGTACCTGCCCTGCGACAGGGCGGAAAGGCACGAAACCCTGACGTCGCCCACGTTCTTTGCAAGCGCGCTTCCGGCCTGCCAATAGGCATCCACAACTTTTTCCACGTCAAGCTCGAAGGGTTTTTCGCCCTTAAACCTGTGGAAGTCGAATTCGTCCCGGGGGAAAATCCCGCCCTCGATTGCGGCCGCGTTTGCGCGGACTTCGGCGTTTGTGAGGATGTCGAAAAATTCGTCCCACTTTGCCTCGGAGACGCGGCAGACAAACCTTATGGTCTCGCAGGCCCTTTCGAGCCTTGCGCGCATCTTTGCGGCGAACGCCTCGCGCGGCCCGCAGAAGTCGCAGTACCATATCTGGAACTGCCCGACCTCGTCCATGTAAGACGGCGTAATGCCCCTGCCGGTCGAGCCGCGCGGCTCCTCGCGCAGAACCTCCACGCGGTAGTTTTCCCATGCGAGGTCGAGGAGGCGGTGGCCGACGTCGCTCACCATGGCGCGCTCGTCGATGAGCAGGCGGCCGAAGATGTCGTACCCGGCCTTTTCGAGGGGGACGCCCTCCCACAGGAACTTGCGGGGGTCGGCCACGACGCCGCTTCCGATTGCGAGCGTTTCCACGTCCTTTTCAATGACGCCGGCCGGAAGCAGGTTCAGCTTTACGTTGCCTGCGGTGTGCCCGGAGTTGGCCCCGCCGTTCACCTTCATGACTATTGCGGCGATGTCGGCGCGCCCGGTCTCAGCCTTGAGCTCGTCTATTATCTCGTAAATCAGGCGCCCCTTGCCCTCGTCGCCCATGCTTATGCCGATGTCCGCAATCAACTGACTTTTAAATTCCGTAAGTGCCATATCAGACCTATTTTTCCAAACCTTTAAAGAATGTTTTTTCAAATTCCTTAGTCAAGCCTCTTTTGGGCGCGGCGGCGGCGCCGGACACCCCTTCGGAGCGCGGACGGAAACGGTGGCGCCGCATTGCGGGCAAAAAATGCGGGATTTCCGTATTCGGAAATCCCGCGGCGGCCGGGCTGGGGCCATTGCGCCCTTTTAAGCGGCGCGCAAAACGCCCTTCAGGCGGCCGAAGCCCTCCTGCGCAACGCAGCGCACCCGAGCGCAAGCACGGCAAAAACCGCCGCACACGCCGCCGGTTCCGGCACCGCGCCCAGCACCACGGTGAGCGCACCATCCCCGAGAATGAAGTCCCATTCCCCGCCGAAAGTTTCGCCGTTTAATTTCAGGATGAAAGTCTCCCCCTTTTTCAGGTTTTCAATGCCGCTTATGCGGGCCACGTCGGCAAAGTCGATAACGTCGAACCTCATGGCGCCGTTGAAGTCCCCCAAGACATTCACCTCCAAAAAGGAGCCGTCGAGGAAAGTAAGCCCGGCCCCGTCTTCAACGTTGAAGACGGCGGCATCACCCAAAGACGCATTTATGGAGATGCCCGAGCCAGCGCCGACGCTCAAAACGGCGCCGCTTACAACTTCAAACTCCGCGCCGCTTTCAATTGTTAGAACCGCGCCCCCGGAAATTGTCGAACTTGTATCGAGCTTTGCGCTTATCATCGCCCCGCCTTCGCCGTCCGGCTCATACCTGCGGATGGAAAAGCTGTCGCCAGCAGAGGTCATTGAGAAGTTGCTGATAATCCCGTCCGACATTATCGTATTCTTATAAACCGGAGCGCCGCTTATTGCAGTCATTTTCGCCCCGCGCAAGTCGGCCTTTGCAAAATTTGCGCCGGAAATGTCCGAACCGTAAAAACTCGCATTTTGCAAATTCTGCCCGGAGAAATTCCACCCGCCAAGGTTGTTATCACTCAACCTTATACGGCTTAAGTTTTTATTTTTATAGCTTGCCGTGGAGTAAAGCTGGTCGCTTGTAAATCCGAATATCACCCTCGTTACACTATCGAAATTAGCCCCGTTTACGATTGCATCCGTAAAATCGACCTTCTGGAGCCCGGGATAATATATGCCAGCAGATTCAAAGTCAGACGATGAAATGGCGCCAAGAGATGCGTAGCCGAAACTGGCGTCCGTCAGGTTTTGGCCGGAAAAATTCCAACCGCTTAAAATATTGTCGCTAAAATCCACCCCCGTAAGGTCCTTCTGTCTATAACTTGCAGTGCTGTAGATTTGTTCCGCCCTGAAATTGTCCGGATGGTAAAAGTTAGCATGGGGCTTGTCATATGAGCATAAGAAAAAGCTGGCGCCCCGTATGTCGGCATTTTCAAAAACCGCATTTTTAAGGTATGTGTTGCTAAAATCTGCATTTTGCAGATTGCAGTTTTTGAAATTTGCGTTTTCCAGAGAGCGCCCATGAAAATGGCCGTTTTCCAAATTCTGGCCTTGATAATTTTCATTATCCGCAAAAATCGGGGCAAACGTGGAAAGGCCCAAGGAGGCCATTCCGCAAATTAAAGCTTTTGCATTACTTCTCATTTTTTTCCATATTTATAGGGTTTGACATACTTACGCAGCGCAATGGCACCGCTACACCTTCACCTTTTCATTTTTAATGAAATTTTCATTTAAAATGAAAAGCATGCGCATCCCTGTCAAATGCAAAATTTCAGAAAACTGCAAAATCACACCTAGCCGGATTTTCCCCGCAAGACAGAATCCTCGGATTTTCCCGCGAGTGCGCCCTACACCATATACCTAAAAGCAGCCCCTCGCGCCATCGCCGCAGTCTCACACCCGCACAGAACCAAACAGGCGGAGGACTTTCCAAAAATACAGGCTCGCATGCCTGCCGCGCCAAAAAAGGCGGAGTCCGGTACGTCAATATGTCCGGAGTCACAAGTTCCAGGGCCGCGAATTTTTCACGCCAAAGGCGCGCGCCGAAAATCGGTTCCCGGAGGCGTTTGAAAGCTTCCGCGCCTACTCGCCGCCCTCAAGGCCCGCAAGCTCCTCGGAAGCCTTCTCCCAGTCGGCGTAAAGCCTCTCCGAAGCAGCCTTCAGCTCCGCATGGCGGGCCAAAATGCCCCTGGATTTTTCAACGTCCCTGAAAAAGCCGCCGTCTGCCATAAGCGCTTCAAGCTCCGCGCACTCGGCGTCGCCTTTTGAGACGTCCTCCTCGATTTTTGCAATCAGACGCCTGAGCCTCCCCATTTCGCGGTTGCGGGCCGAAGCCTGCGCCTTGCGCTCCCTGTGCGAAAGCGCCCCCTGCGAGGCCCGCCTGGCTGACTTTTCGGGAGAGTCAAACACGCCTTCGGAACGGATTTTTTCAACGTAGTCGGAAATGTTGCCGGGGAACTCCCGCACCCCTTTGCGGCCGATTTCGACCACCTTGGTGACGACGGGGTCGAGAAAATCCCTGTCGTGGCTCACTATCAGGAATGTGCCCGAATAGGATTTAAGGGCGTCCTGGAGCACCTTCTTGGAATTGATGTCCAGGTGGTTTGTAGGCTCGTCGAGAATGAGGAAGTTGAACGAGCGCAAAAGCATCTTGGCAAGCGCAAGCCGGTTTTTCTCGCCGCCTGAAAGCACAGAAACCCGCTTGAGGGCGTCGTCGCCGCTGAAAAGAAACGACCCGAGAAGCCCGCGGGCCCTGAACTTTTCGCCGCGCGGCGCGGCCGACTCCGCCTCTTCCAGCACCGTATTTTCGGGGTTCAGCTCCGACGCCTGGTGCTGGGCAAAGTAAGACATCTCCACATTGTACCCGAGCTCCACGCGCCCCGAATCGCAGGCCATCGCCCCCGCCATTATCCTCGCAAGCGTAGTCTTTCCCGCCCCGTTTGCGCCGACCACCGCGATTCGGTCGCCGCGCTCGATTTTGAGCGAAACGCCGCGCAGCACACTGTTTTCGCCGTAGCTTTTGCAGACGTTTTCAAGCTCCATTACCACCTGCCCGCAGCGCCTCGGCTCCGGAAACGAAAACGAAATGCCGCCTTGCACGCGCTCCACCTCTATGCGCTCTACCTTGTCGAGGGCCTTTATGCGGCTTTGCACCTGCGCGGCCTTTGAGCTCTTCGAGCGGAAACGCTCTATGAAGCGCTCCGTCTTTGCGATTTCCCGCGCCTGGCTGGCTGCGGCCCGTTCGAGGCTTTCGCGGCGGGCGGCGGACTCGCGCTCGTAATATGAATAATTGCCCGCGTACGCCTCCAGCCTCCCGGCCCCGAGATGGAATGTCCTGGTTGTCAAAAGATCCAGAAACGAGCGGTCGTGGCTCACGATTACGACGGCCCCTCGGTATGCCTTGAGGTAGTCCTCAAGCCACGTTATCGACTCGATGTCGAGGTGGTTCGTGGGTTCGTCCAGCATCAAAAGCGACGGGCCGCGCAGGAGGAGCTTGGCAAGCGCGATTCTCATGCGCCACCCGCCGGAAAATTCCGAGCACGCGCGGCCCATGTCCCCGGGCTGGAAGCCGAGGCCGTGGAGGACTGTCTCGACCTTCGAGCGGAGCCTGTATGCGTCCATGTCCTCGAGCTTTATCTCCATGGCGCCTATGTCCTCTATGGTCTGAAGGTATTCCGGCGAGCCGTCCGGCAGCGTCCGCAAAAGCCCCTCGGCCTCCTCAAGCTGCGTGCGCACATCGACGATGCTCTCAAACGCCGACTCGGCCTCCTCGTAAAGCGGCCTCCCGGAAATCGACGAAATGTCCTGCGCCAGATAGCCGACAGACGCGTATTTGGGGCGGACGATGCGCCCCGAGTCCGCCTCGGCCTCGCCGGCAAGAATCTTCAGAAGCGTGGACTTGCCCGCGCCGTTCGAGCCCGCAAGGCCGATTTTGTCAGACCGGTTTATGACGGCGGTTATCCCGTCAAAAAGCTTGCGGGGCCCGAAGGCCAGAGATATGTCCCGTATTTCTATCATCTTGTCAAAAGGACGCGGATTTTTTGCAAATCGCGCCCCAAGGCAAGCAATAAAAGCCGGCTGCTAAACCTCCGCGCCGCCCTACGGGCGCTCCCGCCCGCCCCCGTCTGCGCGAAGCCTGACCGGGCGGCCCGGTTCGGTGGGGATGTCATAGACGAAATACTCCCTCTCAAAGCGGGCCGGCTCCGGGGCCTCGGGAGACACGATGGGCGGCTTCACCGGCTGGAGCTCAAAGAACCTGTTGGGGTTTGCGCCCGAAGCTGGCGCGGGGGCGGAGCCGTCCCCGAACAAAAGCGGGGTTTCGCTTCTTATGCGCAGGTTGCCGCCCAGCCTCGGGAGGATTTCAACCGACTTCACTCCGCCGTCCTCCCATTCAAGCCTCGAAACCTCGAAGCCCCCGCGGGCCCTGAGGCCCGACACAGACCCCCTTTTCCACGCGGAAGGGAGGGCCGGGAGCAGGTGCACGGAGTCGAGGTTCGACTGCAAAAGCATCTCGGCGACGTTTGCGGTAAAGCCGAGGTTGCCGTCTATCTGGAAGGGCGGGTGGCTGTCCCACAGGTTTTTGTAGGTGCCGGGGGCTTCGCGCCCGCCGTTTGCCCCGGGCCAGGCGGGCTTTAGCTGCATCCCTATGAGCTTGAGCGCCCTGTCCCCGTCGAACATGCGGGCCCAAAAGCCTATCTTCCATGCGAGCGACCACCCGGTACCGGCGTCGCCTCGGATTTCGAGGGTTTTCAGGGCCGCGCTGTAAAGGTCGCGGTTCAAAAGCGGCGATATCTGGCTTCCGGGCGACAGCGCCCAGAGGTGGGAGACGTGCCTGTGGCGGTCCCCGGGCGAATCCCAGTCCTCAAACCACTCCTGGAGCTGCCCCATGCGCCCCACCCTGAGCGGGGAGAGCCTCTCGCGGAGGCCCGCGATTTTTTCCGCAAAATCCGCGTCCCTGCCGAGCTCCCGGGCCGCCGAAATATAGTTTGAAAATAGGTCGAACACTATTTCCTGGTCCATGGCGTTTCCCATGAATATGTTGGCGGGAATCCCGGATGGGCCGTTTTCCGGGCTGTTTGAGGGGCCGGAGACCAGCAGCTTTGAGCGCGGCTCCTCCGCCAGAACGTCCGCGTAAAATTCGCACGCCCCCTTTATTGCGGGATAGACCCGCTCCAGAAACTTCCTGTCGCCCCCGTAGAGGTATATGTTCCAAAGGTGGGAACAAAGCCAGCCGTTTGAGGCGAACCACTGCCCCCAATACACGCCGTCAACCACGCCGCAGGCGCGCCATATGTCGGTATTGTGGTGGAGGCACCACCCGCGCGCCCCGTATATGTCCCGCGCGGCCGCGCGGCCGGTTTCGGAGACGTCCATGGCAAGGTCCGCGAGCGGCCCGTGCATTTCCGGAAGGTTTGCGGATTCCGCAGGGAGGTAGTTCATGGTGGTGTTCGCGTTCACCGTGTATTTGGAATCCCAGGGGGGGTTGAGGGAGTCGTTCCAAATCCCCTGGAGGTTCGCAGCCTGCGTGCCGGGCTGGGAGGAGGATATGAGCAGATACCGCCCGTACTGGAACATGAGCTCCACCAGCGCCGGGTCGCCGTCAGCGGCGTAGGAGAGCACCCGCGCGTCCGTATCCGCCCGCGAGCCGCGGTCGCCGCCGAGGTCCAGCTCCACGCGCCCGAAGAATTTGCGGTAGGCCGAAACATGCCTTTCAAGCAGCTCCTCGTAGCCCATATTCCGCGCAGCATCCAAAGCAGCCGCAGCCGCGCCCGCCGGGTCGCCCGAAAGGTCCCTGTAATTTTTGAAGTTCGTGCCAACGCCCACGAGAACCAGCGCCCCGTCGGCGTTTTCGACAGAAATCCGGCCGTTTTTAAAGGACTTCTTTCCTCCGGAAAGCAGCACCTCCGCAGCCGCGCAAAAGCGCACCCCGCCCTCGACGCCCTCGTGGTCGCCCGATACGCCCGAGAGGATGAGCCTGCCGCCCCCCTCTGACACTGAATGCCTCTTTTGCACCGACTCAAATCCAAGGTCAAAAGACAGCGCGCCCGGCCTGGACGCCGAAAGCCGCAGCACGACCACGCCGTCTGCGAGGGACGCGAACGCCTCGCGCCCGTACTCCACCCCCGCAGAGCTGTACGAGACCCGGGCGACGGCCCGCGATATGTCGAGCTCCCGCGAGTATCCCTCCGCCTCCCCCGCCATGCGGAAGTCCATCGTCATGGTTCCCACGGGCTGGTATGGCATGCCGTTGGGGGCGCCGGGCTTTTTGAGGTATTTTGCGCACATGTCGGCGGCCTCAGCGTAGCGCCCGGCAAATATGAGGCGGCGGACCTCGCCCACCTTTTCCCGCCCGGCGGGGTTGGTGTTGTTGTAGGGGGAGCCGGCCCAGACTGTGTCCTCGTTTATTAGGATTTTCTCCCGCGCGGGCCCGCCGTAAACGCACGCCCCGACCCTGCCGTTTCCAAGCGGAAGCGATTCCGTGAAAGTCTCAGCAGGAAAGCCGTAGCGCAGCTTCAAGTCTGCGAAACAGGCCAGGGGCGCGGACGCGCAAATGGCCGCCGCGAGAGCGGATGTAAAAAGATTTCTTATTCCAAACATAATTCCTCCCAGGTTTTCCGACGTTTTGCACGGAGCGTTCCGGAAAGCCGCCATGCTTTGAGCGCGGCGGCCCCCGGTCAAGGCGTTTTTCAAATGACAGTAAAAGCCGGCCCCCCGGGCGGCAGCGGAAGGCCCGCCGCAACTCCCCTAAAAGCAGATGCGCTCCACCGCCGCGGAAAAGTCCCCGTTACCGGAAAGAATGTCTATTTCAAGCCGCGTATAGTAGAACGGCAGCAGCGCCTTGTATTTCGGGTCTATCCTCACCGCGTCCTTTTCGGTTGTGACCACCATCTCCGCGCCGCTGGCCTGGGCCTCCTCGAAAAACTCGTCGAGCTCCTGCCTGGAAAAGCGGTGGTGGTCGAGGAAGTGCTCATGGTGGACAATCTGGGTTCCCATCTGGCGCAGGAAACGCTCGAAACTGTCGGGGGCTGCTATCGCGCAGAAGTAGGCGACGCGCCTGTTTTCGAGGATTTCAAGCGGCTCCTGCCTCATTGAGGAAAACTCGACAAGGTGCTTGGAGCGGTGCGCGCACTCTATGAATTCCGCGCTCGGATTGTAGCGGCGTATGAAGTTTTCAAGGGCGATGTCGCGCACGCCGTCGCTCTTTGTGAGGAATATGTACGAGGCGCGGCGCAGGTGCTTGACAGGCTCGCGCAGTATGCCCCGGGGAAGCAGGGACTTGTTGCCGAACGGGTTGGTCTTGTCGACGAGCAGAAGCTGCATCTGGCCTCGGAGGGGCAGGTACTGGAAGCCGTCGTCGAGAATCAGGGTGTCGGCTCCGAACTCCTTTATGGCGAAGTTGCCCGCCTTGACGCGGTTCTTGTCGACGATGACGACCACTCCGGGGAGGTTCCTCGCGAGCATGTACGGCTCGTCCCCGGCGGTTTCCGAGTCCAGAAGTATGTTTTTGCCGTCAGAGACCACCTTGGGCTTCGGGCTTTCGCCGTGGCTTAGCCAGCGCCAGAATTTCTTCAGGGCCCCGTCGGACTTGCTCTTGTAGCCTCGGCTTAAAATTGCGACCTTCCTGCCTCGGGCGGCGAGTTCTGCGGCGAATTTTTCCACAACCGGCGTCTTTCCCGTCCCCCCCACAGTGAGATTGCCGACGACGATTACGAGGCACCCCAGCGGGGTGTCGCGCAGGATGCGGTTGTTGTAAAGCTTGTAGCGCAACTGCGCCACGCCGTTAAATATCCAGGAGAGGGCCTTGAGAAACGCGCCGTACACGCGCGACGGAAAGTCGCGCCGCCTGTCGTAAATGACGTCGACGGTCATCTTTTCAAGGCTGTCGGCCAGCCTCTTTAGCTTTTCCTTTAAGGTTTCTTCTGCCATTGTGCGCTTCTATTCCGGGGCCCGCCCGAAATAGGCAAGGTATATTTTTTCAATCCATAATCCATATTTTCCGTCCGGCGTCAAGATTCCGCGCTCCCCTATTTCTCCGGGGCGCTCAAGCAGGCCGGCCGACTCGTTCCATGCGAGCCATTCGCGCAAATCGGAATTTTCCGAAGCGGCTGAAACCGGGCCGCAGCAGACGGGCTCCCCGCCGGAGGCAGCCACCCTCTCCGCATGGCGCGCTGCCAGCGCCTCCGGGGAGCATTCCATAGGGAGCCTCTCGACGTTCCAGCCTGGCGGCGCGGACAGGCCCAGGGGAAAGTGCATAGACCCCGTTTCAAACACAGCGAAGCCCCCGCCCGCCAGGGACACCCTCGTGCGCAGCGAAAGCACCGTCTCAATCCCTCCGGGGCGCAGGAAAAACGCGGCGCGCAAAGCCGTTTTTGCGTCCCCCGAGAGAAACACGGAGGCCCGGAACGCGCCCGACAGCGGCCTCCCCGGGACGGAGGCCACGCAGAGGGCCCGCGAGAAGCCCAGGGACTCTATCCGCGAGCGCAAAGCCGAATACGGCGGCCCCGGCACCCAAGCCTGCGGGGATTCCATGACGGCGGGAAGCGCGCACGAGCACCCGCGCGAAGCCGCCTCAACCTCAAGCCTGGCGACGGCAAGCGCAATAAAGGCCGCCGCAAAAAAGCCCGAGCACAAGTCGGCGGCGACGCCGCCGCCCGACGCGGCGTTCCATGAGAGGCCGAGAACGGCCGCGAGCGCCAGAAGCCTGAGCCACGCGCACGCCGGGCGCCACGCGCGGGCAAACGGGAACCTCCACCTTGCCCAAGCCGCCGCCCTTCCGGCCGCAGCGTACACGAGGGCCGCGCAGACCGCCGCCCAAAAAGCGACTGGAAATTCAAAATCCATCCTTGAATTAAACGGCAGACGCCCCGCCGAATGCAAGGGCAAAGCCCCGGACTGGCGCAGACGCCGGCCGCAGCGGGCGGGCATGCGGAAAAAAATCCGCAGCCTGAAAAACCGGATAAAGGCATTGAATTACCCCCCCGCAGGGCGTCCGCGCACCGCTCATCGGGCCGGAGCCGCAGCTAACCGTCGCGGGAAGGGCGCAAATAAAAAGGCGGGCCGCTCGGGCCGCGAGAGTGCAAAAAAATCCCGCGCAAAATCCTGCGCCAATGCCCCCGGACAAGGCAAAGCCCCCCTCCGCAACGGAAGGGGGGCCAAATGCGCCGCCGCTCATGCCGCCCCTACTGGCGCGGGGGCAGCGGGTCGAGGTTCCATATTCCGGCCGCGTACTCGCGTATCGTGCGGTCGGAGGAGAACTTGCCCATTCTGGCGGTGTTCATTATGGCCATCTTGGCCCATACGGAGCGGTCCTTGTACGCCTCGGCGAGCCTGTCCTGGGCGTCGCAGTATGACTGGTAGTCGGCGCACACCATGAACGGGTCGCCCCAATCGAGAACCGATTTGCGAAGCGGCATGAACGCGCCCGGGTCCGACGGGCTGAAGTAGTCGGACACGAGCCAGTCGAGGACGGACTTGAGGTTTTCGTTTGAATTGTAATAATTCCACGGGTTGTAGCCCTCGGCCTTGAGCTTCTGCACCTCGTCAACCGTGAGGCCGAAGATGAAGAGGTTTTCGGCCCCAACCTCCTCCAGAATCTCGACGTTCGCCCCGTCCAAGGTCCCTATCGTGACTGCGCCGTTCAATGCCAGCTTCATGTTGCCGGTTCCAGAAGCCTCCTTGCCGGCCGTCGATATCTGCTCGGAGACGTCGGCGGCGGGTATTATCCGCATGGCCAGCGACACGTTGTAGTTCGGGATGAAGGCGACCTTGAGCTTGCCCTTTATGCGGGCGTCCGAATTTATCACGCGGGCGACGGAGTTTATCGCCCAGATTATGTTCTTTGCGAGGTCGTAGCCCGGAGCCGCCTTCGCGCCGAATATGAAGGCGCGCGCGGGGATGTCGGCGTCGGGGTTATGCAGGAGCCTGCGGTAGAGGGTGAGAATGTAGAGGAGGTTGAGGTGCTGGCGCTTGTACTCGTGCAGCCTCTTTATCTGGACGTCGAAAATCGCTTCGGGGTCGAGCTCTATGCCGCAGAGCTTCTTCACTACGCCGGCGAGGCGAGCCTTGTTTGCGCGCTTGACGTCCATGTACTTCTTCTGGAAGGCCGGATCGCCGGCATGCTTTTCGAGCCCGCGGAGCATTTCGAGGTCCTTTGGCCAGCGGCCGTCCCCAAGGGTTTCGGTTATGAGGTTTGAAAGCCCCTCGTTGGCGGTCTTGAGCCAGCGGCGCGGCGTTATGCCGTTTGTCTTGTTGTTGAATTTTTCAGGCGTAATCTTGAAGAACTCGCGCAGCACGCTCTCCTTTAAAAGCTCCGAATGGAGCTGGGCGACGCCGTTTACGCTGAACGACCCGACGACGGACAGGTAGGCCATGCGCACCATCTTCGGGCTTCCCTCCTCTATGATGGAAAGCTGGGACTTTTTCACGGGGTCGTCGCCGTAGAACTCCTCGACGCGGCGCAACCAGCGCGAATTGATTTCGTATATTATCTGAAGGTGCCTCGGCAGAAGCTTTTCAAAGAGCGGAACCGACCACTTTTCAAGCGCCTCGGGGAGCAGGGTGTGGTTGGTGTAGGCAAACACCCTCTGGCAAAGCTCCCAGGCCCTGTCCCAGCCCAGCCCCTCGACGTCCAGAAGAAGGCGCATGAGTTCGGGGATGGCGATGGCCGGATGCGTGTCGTTGAGCTGGATGCAGACCTTTTCGGGGAAGGCGTCCCAGTTTTCGCCGTTGCCGGCCTTGAAGCGGCGGATGATGTCCTGGAGGGAGCAGGTCACGAAGAAGTACTGCTGCATCAGGCGCAGGCTCTTGCCGTTTTCGGTCTTGTCGTTGGGGTACAGGACCTTTGAAATGGTCTCGCTCATGGCCTTCTGGTGGACGGCCTGCGTGTAGCCGCCCTCGTTGAACGCCCCGAGGTCCAGCTCGTTTGTCGCGCGGGACTCCCACAGGCGCAGGAAGTTCACAGTGCCCGCGCCGTAGCCTACGACCGGCACGTCCCACGGGACGCCCAGAAGCTCTCCGGCCGGTATCCAGCGCGGCTTCCAGTCGCCCTTCGAGCCCATGACGCCCTCCACGCGCCCGCCGATGCCGACTTTGACAGTGTATTCGGGGCGCACGATGTCCCACGGCGAGCCGAACTTGAGCCAGTTGTCCGGGGACTCCACCTGCCTTCCGTTTTCAAAGCTCTGAGTGAACAGGCCGAACTCGTACAGTATGCCGTAGCCCACGGCCGGGTAGTCAAGGGTGGCAAGGGAATCCTGGAAGCAGGCCGCCAGCCTCCCGAGGCCGCCGTTTCCGAGGCCCATGTCGACTTCGCTTGCCATTATCGCGTCGAAGTCGAGGCCGAGGCCGGCGAGCGCCTCGCGGGCGACGTCGGTTATACCGGCGTTTGTGAGGGTGTCTTCCGTCAGGCGGCCCATGAGGTATTCGAGGGAAAGGTAATAGACACGCTTGCAGTCGGCCTCGTGCTGGCGCGCCATGGTGGACATGAACCTGCCCATGATGTCGTCCCGCACGACGAGGGCCGAAGCCAGCCACCAGTCGCGCGGCGTGGCGCTCACGGGCGAGCGCGCGAGGGAGCGCTCCAAATGCCACAAAACGCCCTTCTTGAATTCCTCCGCGGTCATATGCGTGTAAAACTTGCACTCCGGAATTTCGGCGGAGCGCCCTTCGGGCCTGACTGTCTTTGCCATAGTGAGATATGAGTTGGTTTGTCTGCAATCGGAATATCCGATTTTTCCTTTAAAACTACCACCGTGGAGGGGGAATTCAAGCACGTATTTGCAAGGGTTTTGCAAGCCCCCCGCCCGGTTCCCGGGAGGCGGAATGAGCCGCACAAAACGCCCCCTCCGCCGCGCGCGCCCCGCAAAGGGGGCCAATATCTTCTTGAAAAATCCCGCAAAGCGGGGCACCATGCCGCCAGAAACTCGCATTTTGACACATGAAAAAGTTCTCATTTGTTGGAGCCGGAAAGATGGCCTCTGCCATCGTCGGCGGAATGATTAAAAGCGGGGCCGCGCTGCCCTGGGACATCGAGTGCGCCTGCGGCGCCGACGACACGGGCAAAAACCTCGCGAAGGCCACGGGCATAAGCCTGTGCCCCGACATCGCCCTGCTGGACGGCGAGACGATGGTGCTGGCCTGCAAGCCCCAGCAGCTCGCGGACGTCGCAAAGTCCATAGGCGGCAAGCCCGTATCCCTCATAATATCGATACTGGCGGGAACCACAATTTCAAAGCTGCGCGAGCGCTTTCCAAACGCCGGGAAAATCGTGCGCGTAATGCCAAACATGCCCGCCCTCATCGCGGAGGGCATATCCTGCTTCGCGCCGGAATCCGAGCTGGACCCCGCCCAGGATGCGGCCGTCCGCCGCGTGCTGTCCGCCATAGGCGAGGCGGTCGAATGCCCCGAAGAAAAGCTCGACGCGGTGACGGCGCTCTCGGGCAGCGGCCCGGGGTACGTGTTTGAATTTGCGGCGGCCCTCATAGAGGCGGGCAAGTCGCTCGGCTTCGACGAAAAAACCGCCGAAAAGCTCGCCGTGCGCACCCTCGTCGGCTCCTCAATGCTGCTGGCGGCCGACCCGCGCACGCCCGAAGAGCTGCGCGACGCGGTGTGCAGCCCCGGAGGGACGACGCTCGCCGCCCTCGAAGTGTTCGCCCGCGCGGACTTCAGGAAAACGGTGAGGGACGCCCTCGCCGCGGCGGAAAGGCGCTCAAAGGAGCTTTCAAAGCTTTGACCAGGCGGCCCGGCCCGCCCCCGGGCGGATTCCGGGCGGCTCATTTTAATTTAAAAAATTGAAAGTATAATCTTGACGCGCGGCCCATTATGCGTCAGATTTTGCCATATCAATTCAAGAGATTCCCATTCAAACCGAATCACGATCTTAAATCAAAAACAGCAATCCAATATGAAAAAATTCTTTGCTTTGGCATTGGCGTCGCTCGTTCTCGGCGGCTGCACCTCTATGAACACGGAAAGCGTCTGCGTCTCCTCCGCCCCGGCTGGAGCGGAAGTATTCGTCGGCGGCGAAAAGGCCGAAGGCGTCACGCCCATGTCGCTTTGCCTCGATAAGAGCGTCCCGCACCAGCTCGTGATAAAGAAGGACGGCTACAAGGACGAAGCCATCACCCTTTCCACGACGGCTTCCGACCCGTTCGTGAAGTTCGGCCCGTTTGTTGACGCCGGCTACTACAAGCAGCTCACGCCCGACCCGGTTTCGGTAAAGCTCCTCCCCGACTTCCTCCCCGCCAATCCCGGAGACAAGAAGTTTGAGGGCCTCACCCAGGCAGTCCTCAAGGCCGACCAGCTCAAGAAGGACGGAAAAATCACCCCCGAAGAGCACGTCACGATGGTTGAAACTATCATCGAATTCTACGCTCCGGGCATGAAGTGCTCCAAGTAAGAGAAAACTGCATTTGACTTTTAATAAAGGCCCGGTTTTTGCCGGGTCTTTTTTTGCGCCCGGCCGAACGGAATGCGCCCCCGAAAGACCCGCAGCCGGGCACCTCCCCCGCCAGAGCCCTCCTGCCTGCGAAATAGCGGCAGCCATCGCCCCGAAGCGGACGGCGATACGCGTATGCGCGCATTTCAGACGAGTCCTGCCGCGCTGTCTTAACGAGTTTTATTCCCGCTGCCCCGGCCATGCAAAAGACGCTTCCAATGTTGAGATTGGAATATGCGCCGGAATGCAGTCCCAAGGGCGAAAGCCCTCCCCCAAGTCAAACCGCAGTTGGGCCCGGCAAAGCGAAAGCGCGGGAACATTTGATTGAATGCGCCGGGGATACTCCCAAAGACAAGCGTTTCTTTTGTATCGAAACGCCAGAGTTTCGCTTGGAAACGGCACTTCCAAAAAAATTTCATGCACAAATATCGCGCTTGGCCGGAGACTTTGACGCTTCACTTATCAACCTGTCCGGCATATTTGGAGAAGCGATTGCATCTGGCGGCACAATGGTACGCGACAAATTTCGGATTTTTAACCACAATGGGAAGAAACTCGAGGGCTTTGAATTGGTTTCAGGCTAAAACGGCGACTATACAGTCAATAATATAGCTCTCCCCGGACTTTCTGCCTGCGCGGCAATCTTCGGGGCGTTGGCACTTGCCTTTGTTGTTTTAAAGAAGAAGGAAATATATTTTCAATTTAAAAAAAACAGTTTGAGAATTTATCAAACGTCCTTTTTTGCGGATAATAGAAGGGGGAAATCTGAATGCCGAATTAACTTAAAAAAATTTCTGTCGATTGAAAAAACTTGACCGTAAAACAAATGTAAAACAGCATGAGACGCATGAAAATGATAGCTACGAGGGAACTTGCCACAAATTCCGGCAAGGTTATGAAGGAAGTCGACAAGTGCGGTTTTGTCGTAATTACAAAAGACGGCAAACCGCGTTCCATAATTATACCCACAAGCGAAGACACTTTAATCCCGGACGTGCGCTCACTTATGAATCTCAGGCTAAAAAGACTTTTACGAAAGACGCAGGCAAACGCGGCAAAAAAAGGCGTATCCAATATGACGATGGAGGAAATTGATGCCGAAATAGCGGAAACGAGAAAGGCAAGACGCCGCGTTAAATGAAAACGGTAATAATCGACACAAACGTATTCGTTTCCGCTCTCATATCTCCGCATGGCGTTTCCGCAAAATTTGTAAATGAGCTGTCGGATGGAAAATATCAATTGGCGTTCAATTCGCAAATTCTGTGTGAATACTTAGAGGTGCTGTCCCGTAAAAAATTTGGATTTTCGAGAGAAGAAATTGACGAATTTCAGGAAATCATAGAGTCGCAGGAAGAAATCGAAGGAGTCGTATTTGATGATTTTAAACTTCCAGATGAAGACGACAGGATTTTTATAGAAGCGGCACTTGCCACTCGGGATAAGATAATCATTACAGGAAATACAAAACATTATCCAAACCCGTTAATGAAAAAGCTCGGCATTAAAGTTCTCTCGCCGGCAGAAGCCTTGAAAGTTTTGTAAAGCCGGGAGCTTTCAGTTTCCCGAAAGCTTCCGGAGGATGCCAAGCAATCTAGTACCAAGCCTGGCCCTTTATCTGCCCTTTTTCGGAGGGGGCCTCTAAAAGCCCATTCACGAGTGCAATAGTCTGCGCAAGCTGCGCCGGGCTTTCAGGCCCAGCCTGGTTTGCGCCCAGCCTTCATATTGCAGGCGCGCCCAAAAGAAGCCGGGGTTTTGTGCTGTTTGCAGAAGCCGCCGCCATAAATAAACAAACCGCCCCGCGAAGCATTACTCCCCAATTATATAACCCCAATGCCAGACACCGTTTTAAAACGCGCGGCCCAAGCATCCCGAAATATTACCAAACCCCGTCCCGCAGGGAAATCCGATTCCTGTCGGCCCGCCCCCGGGGTGGCGCGGCGCGGCGGCATACCAACGCTTCCCCAAACGCCTCAGAGCGTCTCCACAAACCTGCGCTCCCGTATCAGCGTAATCTTTACGGGGACCGAATTGTCCAGCTTTTCGGAGAGGCTGTCGCGTATCATGGCGGCGAGCTTCGCCGCCTGGGCGTCGTCCACAGTCTCGGGCTCGACAATCACCCTCAGTTCGCGCCCCGCCTGGAGGGCGTAGGCCGAAAGCACCCCGTCGAATGACGCCGCCGTGCCTTCAAGGGTCTTCATGCGGGTGAAGTAGCCGTCGGAAGGGGTCATCCGCGCCCCGATGCGCGTGGAGGATATGGCGTCGGCAATCTGGACTATCGCCCCGTAAAGCCCCCCGGAAATTTCGTTGTGGTGCCCTTCCACCGCGCGCACGACAAGGTCGTTTTCGCCGCACCTGCGCAGCAACTGGGCCCCCGCCCGGGCGTGGGAAAGCTCGCTTTCGGAAGCCTTCCCGATGTCGTGCAGCAGCGCGGCGCGCTTTGCTATCGCCGGGTCGCAGCCGAGTTCCGCCGAGAGTATCGACGCTATCCTCGCAGTCTCGATGCTGTGTTCAAGCGTGTTCTGGTTCAGCGAAAGGTGGAACCTGAGCTTGCCGAGTTCCGAAAGTATTTCCGCCGGAAGCCCCCTGACGTTGAGCTGTTCCGCGGCGGCCCGGCCGTAGTCTATCCAGGCCTTCTCGATTTCGCTGCGGGCGGATGCGAGCGCGGACTCTATGGTGCCGGGGTTTATCCTGCCGTCCGAAAGCAGGCGCTCAAGCGCGATTTTTGCCACCGCGCGGCGGCCCGGGTCGAAAGAGGAAATCATTACCGAGTCCGGAGTCTCGTCGATTACAAGCGTGACTTCGGAGGCGGCCTCGAACGAGCGGATGTTGCGCCCCTCCTTGCCGATGAGCCTGCCCTTCATGGCCTCGCCCGGAAGCTTTACTATGCACGTGTTGAGCTCCGAATTCAGGCGGGGCGCCGCGCGCTGGACCGCGTCTATCAGGACTCTGCGCGCCTCGGCCTCCACTTCCCTGGCGGAATCCCTGAAAAGCTCCGAGCGGTACAGCTCCAGGTCGCGCTCGCAAAGCCTGGCAGCCTCCGCGCGAGCCTCCTCCATTGCCTTCGCGGGGTCCAGGCCGGATGACGCGGCGAGTTTTTCGGCGTACTCGCGGGCGAGCTTCCGGCACTCCCCGGAGAGGCGCTCGTAGCGGGCCCGCTCATCCCTCGCCTGCATCGAGGCCCGCCTGGCGGTTTCGATGTCGTAGGCGGCCTTGGATATGCGGGCGTCCAGCCCGGCCCTATCCCTCCGGATTTCGGCGGCCAAATCCTCGTATTCGCGCTCGAGGCGCATGGCGCGCTCCTTGAGCTCTATCTCCAGCTCCGCGCGGCGGCTCTCGGTCTTGGCTCGCTCCTCCTTTACGACGTTTTCCACAGAGGAGTCGAGCTTGTGGCGCATGGTCTGGGTCTTGACAAAAAGTATAATGCACTCCGCCGCAAGAACCGCCGACAGCAGTCCGAGCAGTATTGCGTTGGTGTCGAAAATCTCGTAGTCCAAAAAGGCCCCCCGTTTTTAAGTTTCAAATCCTACCCGGAGGGGGGTGCTTTGCAAGTTTTTTAGGAAAAAAGTTCTTGAACCGGATGGTTCGGCTTTGCTTTAATTGCACCGTGAAGGAGTATGGAGGCATGGTGAGGATAGTTTCTGCAATGCTGGCGGCCGCGGCTGTTTTCGCGGTTTCCGCCCCGGTTTCCGCCCAGAACAAAGGCGGACAGGAAAAGCCGAAAACGCGGGCCGAGCTGAAGCTCGACAGGGCCGCCCTCAAGGAAAAGGTGAGGACGCGCTCAAACGGCGACATAATGGTGGGCTCCATCCCGCCCGCCCCGCTTCTGGCCGACACTGCCGGAATGCCCGCCTTCCTCGACTGCTACATTTCATACCTGCTGCCGTGGATAGACCTGGACGAGGCGTGGGAGAAGGCCAAGGGCAGGAACCTCTCCTCAACTGACGCCATTTCCGAAATAAACGCCCACCTTGCAAAGACCGGCGCGCGCCTGCGCCCCGTCGCCCTGACGGAAACAAACATACGCCAGCGCATACAGTCCGGCATTCCGCTTTACTGGGATTCGTACAACAACACCAACATGCAGATGTTCGTCGCAAACCGCACCATGTCCCGCACGGGCGGGGACATGGACGCGTGGAAGAAGTCGCTTTCAAAAAACCTCTACAAGCAGAGGGACAGCGCGCGCGGCAGGTCCGCCGGCTTCCTCGTCCTCGGCTTCAACCCTAAGACGGGGGAAGTCGCCATATCCCCCACCAACAGCGAGAGCATGGCAATATGGATAACGGTGGGCGAGATGAAGCGGGCCCACAACACCCTCTACGAGGCGTCCTGGTAGAATCCCGGCGAATTGTGTTGAAGAAGGGGCGCGCATGTGCAGGATGGCGGATGCGCGTTTTCTTTTTTTAGGACGGGAAGCGCCCAAATTTTCCAGCATGAAAAAGCCAAAGACATACGGGGATCTGGCTGCCGAGCTCGGCCCCAAAAAGAAGACCCTCTACACCCACGCGGTTACGCCCGAGCAGATGGAGCGCCTCGACGCGTGGCTGGACTCCCACCTGTGGGCCCCGTACAATGTCGACTACTCGGCCTTCGCCTACAAGAGCCGCGACGTAAACGTGGTCGCCTACAAGTCCGGCAAGCTCGTCGTCCAGGGCAAGGGCACCGAGGACTTCGTGACATTCGTGCTGGAGCCGGAAATTCTGGGGGCGGCCGAGTTCGGGTACGACGAGGCCATGCACCCCGAATGGTTTGAGGCCCACGCCGGCATAGACGAAAGCGGCAAGGGCGACCTGTTCGGCCCGCTCGTCTCCGCCTGCGTCATAGCCGACGGCGACGCGGTGCGAAAATGGCAGGACGAGGGGCTCAAGGAGTCCAAAAAGGTGTCCAGCGACAAGGCCGCCATGGCGATGGCAAAGAAGGTGCGCGACACGAAGGGCGTCGTGGTCAAGGTGACCTACGCGGGCATGGCAAAGTATAACGACCTCTACCGGCGCTTCGGCAACCTGAACAGGCTCCTCGCATGGATGCACGCAAAGGCCATAGAAAGCGCCCTCGCCGAAAGGAGCGTGCCGTGGGGAATGCTGGACCAGTTCACGAAGCAGCCGCTCGTGCAGCGCCAGCTCAAGGCGGAAAATTTCAACCTCAAGATGCAGACCAAGGCGGAGTCCGACCCAGTGGTGGCCGCAGCCTCCATAATAGCCAGGGCAACGTACATATTCGCCATGCAGAAGCTCTCAAAGGAATTCGGCGAAGAGCTTCAGAAGGGCGCGAGCGCAAAGACGCGCCAGCAGGCCGTGGCAATTATCAGGAAATTCGGCCCCGACGCCCTGCAAAACTTCGCAAAGCTGCACTTCAAGACAGCGGCGGAGGCCCTGAAGGAGGCGGGGGCCAAATGACCGGCCCCCTGGCCGCGTTCGACGCCCCGTACATACGCCTCAAGAGGTTCCTCACGGGGGTGGACGAGGCCGGCCGCGGCGCGCTCGCAGGCCCCGTTGTGGCGGCCGCCGTCGCCGTCTCCGACAGGCTGTACGCAGACGATGCGCTGCTCGCCTCCATCGAGCGGCTGGACGACTCAAAAAAGCTGGACGCGCGCGTGAGGTCGGAGCTGTTTGAAAAGCTGTGCCTGCTTAAAAAAAACGGCGTCATCGACTTCGAGGCGGCCCAGGCCGGAGTGGAGGAGATAGAGGCCCTCAACATAGTGGGCGCCACAAGGCTTGCGATGAGGCGCGCGCTCGACGCCGTGAATTCGCGCCTGAACCTCGCCCTCGCCCCGTCCTCTGCGCCCGCCACCCTGTTCGGCGAAGGCGGCGCAGACCTCTCGCGCTCGGAAGTCCTGATTGACGGGGTTAAGCTCAGGGGCTTCCCCTACCGGCACACGGCGGTGGTAAAGGGCGACGCAAAAAGCCTGGCGATAGCTGCGGCGTCAATCGTGGCAAAAGTGACGCGCGACCGCCTGATGGAAGACCTTGCGGCAGTCCATCCGCGCTATGGGTTTGAAGTCCACAAGGGCTACGGAACCCCCGCACACATGCAGGCCCTGCTGGTATGCGGCGCCTGCCCGGTCCACCGCCCGAGCTTTCTAAAAAACCTCAGGGCCGAACCCGAAGCCCAGGCGAGCCAGGGGGAGCTTTTCTAAGGCCATTTGCCAAAATGCGGTCGCCCCCAAGGGAAGCACCACCGCGCCCCGGGAGCCGCCGGGACTGCCCGGCAGTCTGAAAAGAGGCGGTAAAATTGAGAAAACTGCGGCAAAGCCCCGGCCGCATACCGGCGTAAAAAAAACCGGGGTTGGCATAGATTATGGAGCCTTGAAGGAGCGGAGAAATCGGATAACGCAATTTCCCATGGTTCCGTAAAGCCCTGCAAGTTTCATTAAAAAACCGCGCTCCACGCCTCCCGGCGTCAAAGGCCCCTCCGGGCAGGGACGTTTCTAGGCCCCATGCGAGTTTCTGCGCAGCATGGCATCCCTCATAAAAAGCGCAGCCCACACGGCGGCAGCGCCCGCGGGCGGGACGGCGAGCGAAAACAGGACGTCAGCCGAAAGGCCGGGGGCGGTGTTGAAAGCCAAAACAGCATAGTTGCCGCCGGAAATCACAAGCGCCGCAGAGGAAGCGCAGGCAAACATCACGTCCGATTTTGAAACAGCCGGAGGCGGAGCGGCCGAGGCGCCCGCCCTTGCAAAGTTCGCCCTGAAAATCATGACTGCGGCACACATGGCCATAACGCCCCAGAATATGTAGGACACCGCCGCCATATACGCCCCGCGCCCCACAGAAAAGGCGGCCCCTCCGTCCGGGTCGGAAGCGAGAAAGATATCGGCCGGGAAGAACTCCCCCGTCCGGAGCGCCCACGCATACGAGACCGCAATCAAAAACCCGCAGAAGGCGCAGAAAAATACGGACGTCCTCCTCGGGCCGCCGAACACCAGCCCGCCGCCGCGCTTCGGGCCTTTTCGGGCCTTCTTCGGCGCGGCCTTTCCCGCAGCTTTCTCCGCGCCTGCGGAGGCGGATGGCGACAGGGAAACGCGCCTTGCAACCGCGCACGAAAGCGCCGCGCAAACGCCCATTGCCGCCACGAACGCGCCCATGGAAATCCCGCGCGCGCTCAATATGAAAAGGACGCAGGAGGACGCTGCGGCAAATCCGCCCGCCGCGCGGTTTGTCCTGCGCCAGACGGCGTCGCCCGCAAGCGACGCCGGGGAGCGGAAGCCCACATATGCGTTGCGGGGGGCGAAGAAAGCGAGCGCGCCGAAAGCCGCAAAAATCAGGGAAAGGTATGCCTGGAGAGCCATTTTCAAAATATGAAAGCGCAGCGCAGCGCGATTGCGAACATAAAAAGCATGCCGCCGCCCGTCGGCACCCCGAAGGGGAGAATCGTGAAGAAAAAAGTGCGGAATATGGCGGGAATTGCAGGGTGCTTAAAGCATTTGCCGGCAATTTCGCTTTTGGGTTAAGGCCTGCAAATTTTCCGCGCGGCCCCTCACTGCAAATGAAACGGGGATTGAAGATGCTTCCGCCCTCCCCATACGCGGCCGTACAATAAAAACCCCATGCCCAGGCTTTCAGGCGTTTTTAAAAAGCATGCACGCGCCGCTTCTTAAGCCGGGTTTAATTCCGCCGCCGGACGCGCTAAAATGGCAACACGGATGCGCCGCAAGCCTTGCCCACCGTGGCCGCCCTATGGAATAAAAAAGCCCGCCTTTTTAAGCGGGCGGGCGCGCAAGCTGCTGCGGGCGGCATCCGCAAGAAACACAAGCCGCCTCATCCCCCCAGACGCTCCGAGACGCTACCTTTTCACATAGGCGAGGGTCTTCATAACAAGAAGGACCGCCCAGGCCGAGATGAACGCGGCAAATATCGAAAAGAGCCAGACTTCGGAATCCACCTTGAAGGCGCCCGAATCGGAGGACGAGGCGATGGCGGCATAATTTAGGGCGGCGGTAAAAAGCGCCCCTGCGGCCCCCATTGCAAATCCGAAGTCTATTATAGCCCCCTTGAAAACCGACGGGGCCTCGGCCCTCGGAAGCTTGCCTGCGAATATTTCAACCACCGCAAACAATACGACGCTGAAAACGCCCAAAATTCCAAATGCCATAAGGGCGGAATGCCCGCCTGCCGCCCTCACGGGCTCCTCCGAAAACGACCCCGCAATCCATATCCACAAAAGCCCCGCAAGAATCGCCACAGCGCACAGCGCGCGGAATAGCGTCGATACCGACCTGGCGCGGCGCGACGGGGCGTTTTCGGGATTGTCGGGGTTGTTTTTCAGATAGATGCGCCATGAGGCGTAATACGTAAATCCCGCCGAGAAGGCCAGCATCATTACAAGGGAGGCGAAATACGCGCCCTCCGGCAGATAAACTCCTATGAAAAAGCTTATGAATGCCGTCAGCGAACAGAATGTTCCCGCAATGCGGGCGCCTATTTTCCACAGCTTTTGGGAATCCTGCGCAAGGGGCGTCACGGGGACGCTGGAAGAGAAAAACCCCATCCAGCAAAAGAAAGACGATGCGATAAACAGCATTAAAGACACTGCCGAGGCCACTAGCCACATTTTCATTTTAAATCCTTTTTGATATTCGTAATTGGGCGCGGATTCGGCCGGAAGGCCGCAAACCGGGAAGCCCCGGGCCGCATATCTGTTTTATATCGTATCCCCGCGCAAAAGACTTAGCATCCGGGGGCAGGATGCGGGGAATTTGACACGCAAAAACGCGCCCAAAAAAAATCAATGCATATCCCCTCCCCGGGAAGTTTGACGAAATTTTTGATTGAACTTCGGCCTCAAAAACTGTATTTACCACAACATAAATACAATGCGGTTTTTCATACTCGCAATCCCTCGTCCGCCGCCGGAAGGCGCAAACCTCAAAAAAAAACACCTTAAAACACGCTAAACACAATGAAAACTCATCTTAAAATCCTTTCGGCGGCCGCCCTAATGTTTTCGGCCCTCCCCATGTTCGCAACAGACATAAGCGTGCAAAAGGAATTCACATACCTCCAGGAGGACATGCCATCATCGCTAAGAATCGGCCAGAACGCCTCTTTCAACCTTTCGCTCGCCGACATCGAAATTCCGGCAGGGGCCGACGCCTCGTTTGAAAGCGCCGTTTTGTCGGCGTCCATAAGCGTGCCCGAAGCCGGGTTCTCCGCCCTGGACATGACGGGGAGCCTCTCCTACACCGCAGACGGAAACATCCTCTCTTTCTCGCTGAATCCGGTTTCCGACACATACCTCGACGGCAAGCTGCTGAAGGGGGCGGCGCTAATAATGTCGTCGCAGGCGGATTTTTCCGAAGGGTTCAACATCCTCGAAGCCATTTCGTCTTTCAGCGCGGACGCATTTTCGATTTCGTTTGAAACCCCTGAAACCGGAACGGTCTCGTCCGGATGCGTCTCTACCATGGCCGGATTTCCGGGAAATTCCAATATTTCGATAAGCGGAAACGGGGTTGGAATATCCCCTGCCGAAGGCCAGGACTTCTCCGGCCGCTTCACATTGGACTTTTCAAACAGCCCCATCGAAATCATGTTCGGAGAGGACGTCTTCCACATCGCAAACGGTAGCGACTTTGCCGATTTCGCGCTTGCATGGAATGGAATCAACGGTTCAGACGGAAACGTCTTCCAGAATCCGGACGGCTCGTGGACGCTCGGCCTGACGACCGTGTCCATTCCCGAACCGGCTGAAACCGTCCCATTCTTCACGCTCGCCGCGCTCGCCGCTGCTGCGGCGGCCCGCAGGGCAAGGCGCCCAAGGGCCTGAGGGCCGGACAATGGCCGGGGAAGCCCCCGGGGCCGCAGGGCTCCGGGGATTTTTTTTGCAGCGCACGGGGGCCGGAGGCGCAAAGCCCCTCCCCCGCCCGGAATCGGGCGCAAGCGCCCTGCGGCCGGGAGCCCCAGCGCGCGGCATTGCAGGCGGGGGCGATTTTTTCAATAAAAGCTTGAAAAGAGCTTTCAAAGCGGCCTTTATTGAGCGGATTTTAAATGAGCAGAAAAAAGACAGCAGTTTTGGCGCTTGAAGACGGAAGCGTCTTCAGAGGCTTCGCTTTTGGCGCAAACAAGACCGTTTGCGGCGAAGCTGTTTTCAACACCTCGATGACAGGCTATCAGGAAGTCCTCACCGACCCCTCCTACTTCGGCCAGATTGTCACGATGACCGCTGTCGAAATCGGCAACTACGGGGTGAATGCCCGGGACGAGGAGTCGGCCGGCGTGAAAGTGGCCGGATTTGTCGTAAAAAACCTCAGCCCCGTGAGCAGTAGCTGGCGCAGCGAAAAAACTCTGGACCAGTACCTCCACGAAAACGACGTCCCCGGAATAAGCGGCGTGGACACGCGCGCGATAACCAAGAAGCTGCGCTCCGCAGGCGCCATGAAAGCCTGCCTTTCCACGCAGGGCATTTCCGACGAGGAGGCCGTCGCCAAGGCGCGCTCCTGCGTCAGCATCGTCGGCGCGGACTACGTGAGGGAAGTCACCTGCAAGGCGCCGCACCACTTCGACGAGCTCGGCATCGACACTGCCCCCTTCACGGTGAAGGGCACCACGCTCTACAATTTCAACCCCAAAACCCCGAAATTCAGGTGTGCCGCCATAGACTACGGGGCAAAGCGCTCAATCTTTAAAAAGCTCGCATTCCACGGCTTTGACGTGACCATTTTCCCGGCCTTTGCCAAGGCGGAGGAAATAATCGAGTTCGGCCCGCAGTGCGTATTCCTCTCAAACGGTCCCGGCGACCCTGCGGCGGTCGGCTACGCCCACGAGTGCGTGGCAAGCCTCATACGCCGCTACCCGACTTTCGGCATATGCCTGGGCCACCAGATGATAACCCATGCCATCGGGGCGCAAACCTTCAAGCTCAAGTTCGGGCATCGCGGCGGCAACCAGCCCGTCAAGAACCTGGAGACCGGAAAGGTTTCCATCACCTCCCAGAACCACGGCTTCGCCTCCGACGCTGCGGCCGTCGAAAAGGCGGGCGGCATAGTCACCGAAATCAACCTGAATGACGGGACTGTCGAAGGCCTGCGCCACAGGGACCTCCCCGTGTTCTCGGTGCAGTACCACCCGGAGGCGGCCCCCGGCCCGAACGACGCCGACCCGCTTTTTGAAGACTTTTACCGCCTCGTTTCAAAGCACACATAGGCGTTCGGCGGGCTTGCGCCCCTATCTGCAAAACGGCAACCGGACGCCTCGGAGAGGGTCCGGTTTTTTGGTTGAAAACATTGGAAAACACCGCATTTATAAATAACCGAAAATAAGACAATGAACGCGAAAGCAAAAGAGAGAACGCAGAATTCCGCCGCCGGAAGGTGGGTCGGGTTCCGCAAGGAAATAAAGGTGCTCGACTGCACGATCCGCGACGGCGGGCTCATGAACGACAGCAACTTCGAGGACGGGACCGTCAAGGCCGTCTACGACGCCTGCGTCGCCTCCGGGGTTGACTACATGGAAATCGGCTACAAGAACAGCCGCAAGATTTTCGCCCCCTCAAAATACGGCCCCTGGCGCCGGTGCGACGAGGACGACCTCCGCAGGATAGTCGGCGACAACAACACCGACCTCAAGCTCTCCGTGATGGCCGACGCCGAAAAGTGCGACTACAAAAGCGACATCCTCCCCAAAAAGGACAGCGTGCTCGACCTAATCAGGGTTGCGACATACATACACCAGCTTCCGCTTGCAATCGACATGATTAAGGACGCGACCGACAAGGGATACGAAACGTGCGTCAACATCATGGCGATTTCCACCGTGCGCGAGCAGGAGCTGGACGAGGCCCTCGAAATGCTCTGCGAAACGCCCGTCCAGACCATATACCTGGTCGACAGCTTCGGCTCCCTTTACAGCGAGCAGATAAACTACCTCGCGCGCAAATACCTCAAATACGCAAAGGCCGCCGACAAGCAGGTGGGAATCCACGCCCACAACAACCTGCAGCTCGCCTACGCCAACACCATAGAGGCGATAGTCCGCGGCGTAAATATGCTGGACGCCACAATGGCGGGCCTCGGCCGCGGCGCGGGCAACTGCCCCCTGGAGCTTCTCATAGGCTTTCTGCACAACCCCAAGTACATGCTGCGCCCGATACTTGAGTGCATACAAAACAACATCGAGCCGATGCGCGAAAAGCTGGGTTGGGGCTTTGACTACTCCTACATGATGACGGGCCTTCTGAACCGCCATCCGCGCTCCGCCATGGCGCACAACGACGGCCCCGACAAGAAGGACATACTGGGCTTCTACGACCAGACCATGCGCGAAATATGACCCTCCGCCGCGCCGCCCAATCGCGGGCGCGCGGCTGAGAAACTCCGGTCCGGCCTGGGCATCGCCCGGCCGGATTTTTTGTTTGTGCTAAAGGGCTGCAATCTGCGTAAAAATGCGCCGCAGTTTGCCCTGCAATTCGCATATCCATAGTCCGCCAAAGACCCGGAGCGCGAGAATCCCTCCACGGGCGCCCAAACAGCCGATATTGCCAAAGCCCGCATATGCGGATTATCTCTACAAAAACGCTCCGGGAAAGCCAGAAACGCCGCCTGTTTTTTGGGGTCTGGCATAGGCGAGGAAACGGGAAGCGGATTCTGAAGTGGAATTTACTTTCCGATTTCTCATCCATGTCAGCCCCTCTTTAATTCTTCCATTTGCACCCGGCAAATCCGAAGCAGCCCTCATTTTATCCGCTCCCCCACCCTTTGGTGGCGGCACAATGCCGAGGGATGGGCCTTTCAAAAAGAAACCGCCCGGAAAGCTGACGCTTGCCGGGCGGCTGAACTTCTCCGCTTTTATCGTTTAGAAAGGAGGTGAGAAAAAAGGAGAAAGTTCAATAGTTCCGAAGAGCCGCGGCTGATACGCATAGAGAGCAACCGCCGGGAAATAAGGAACTATGCGATGTTCGCAGTCGCCGCGGGAATTGTCAAGCAAAACGCCTCCGCCCATAAAGCCCGGTTCATTCGTTGGAAAGCTCAACCCACCCTGCAAGCCCCCTTAAAAACCTAAAAACCGTCGCAAGCGGCAAGGCTCAAAACCGAAAAAGAAAGCATGCAACCCTTTTGAAAGAGATTTTGCAGCCCCGCCTTTTTTATGCCTTGAAATCCGGCAGTCTTTGCATGAGCCGCCCCGAAAAGGGCTGCGTTTCGCCCATGCTTATCATAATTGAAACGCCTGCTCCCCCCTTCCGAACTTTAATCATCTTTTCCCGGCAATCCGCCTGCGGCGCATTGAAGCGCCGTTTGGAGGGCATTTTCAGATTTCGGCGGCGGCAGGTTTGGCCCCGATAAATCCCGGCGATGCCAGAGCCCGGACGGCGCAATTGCCAGAGAACCGCCCCGCCATTAAAAATATTCCCGTTCTTTATAAAAGGAACGCCCCCAAGCCTTAAGGGGACGCTTGAAATGGGCGAAAGAAGCCCCCGTTTAAAATTATGCCTCTTTCCGGGGAGCGACTTCCCGCGAAAAAATCCTTGCCTCTAACGCAAAGCCAGACTCCGCCGTTTCCGCCCCGCAGGTTCTGCATCACAATTTCCCCCGCTCCGAAAGTCCGGCACTGGCGCATTTCAAAGCGCGGACAAAAAGTGCTCCTTCGGGATTCGCAATCTCTGCGGAACGCAAGACAGATGCGGGCCGGCACCGAGCGGCGTCCGCAGAAAAAATGGAAAACACCTATATCAGCCCGAGGGTCATCTTCCCCTCTTCCGTAATCATGTCCTGGTTCCAGGGCGGGTCCCATACGATGTTTACTTCAGCGTCGTCAACCCCCGGAAGCGCTAAAAGGCGCATTTTGAGGTCGTCTGCGATTACGGGCCCCATGGCGCACCCGGGGGCGGTAAGAGTCATGTCGGCTTCGACGCGGCACTTCCCCTCCGGAGTCTCGATGGCCTCAAGCCTGTAAACCAGCCCGAGCTCCACGATATTAAGCGGAATTTCGGGGTCGTAAACCGTCTTTGCAACATCCCAAAGCTCGCTTTCAAGGGGGGCGTCGAACTTTTCCCTGGAGGGCGGCGGGGACGGTTCGCCGTCCGCGCCATTTGCGTCCGCAGGGGCCTCCCCGCCCGCAGCGCCGCATTCCTCGGAGGATTTTTGGGCGCCGGCCGGGGCCGCGGGCCTCTCAGGCTCAAGCCCGAGCGCGTCGGCGTCCGAACCCAGTATGCGGGCCATTCCGAAGGGGCCCGTGACGGTGAAATTGCCCCCGAGCCTGTGGGTTATCGCGAGGGAAGTGCCCTGCGCGAGCGTGGCCTTCATCCCGGACGGAATCAGGGTCGCCTCGCAGTCCCTCCTCAAAATTGTGGGTTCGTTTTGCATCTTACGGCTTTTGCCCCTAGCGGAGCGCAAGGCTGTCGCGGTGTATCGCGATGTGCTTTTTCCTGTCGATTTCGCCGGACTTGCGCCCGATGAGCGCGCGCATCTCGTCGGACGGCATATGCGCCAGGCCGCGCGCGGCTATCTGCTTTGTATCGGACAAAACCGCCTCGACCAAATCCCCGGCCCCGAAAGTCCCCTCCACAGACTTGACGCCGGCAATCAAAAGGGAGCTTCCCCGGCTGCGCATGGCGGCGGCGGCGCCCTCGTCTATGTAGAGCCTGCCGCAGGTTTTGCCGAAATATGCCAGCCACCTTTTCTTCGAGCCGCCCGCCTTCTTTGAGGGCACGAAAAACGTCCCCGGGTTTTCTCCGGCAAAAATCCTGTCCAGCACGTTCTCCTCGGCGCCCCCGGCGATATAGACCCCGCATCCGAAGCGCGTGGCGATTCCCGCGGCGCGCAGCTTCGTAACCATTCCGCCGACGGCGGTTGCGCTCGTGGTTCCGCCCGCCATGGCGGTTATCCGCTGGTCTATTTTTTCGACGGTCTTTAGCATGCTGCCGTCGCCCGTCATATCGAGCAGGCCGCGGGCGGTGGAAAGAATCACGAGGGTGTCCGCCTTTATGAGGGTGGACACGAGCGAGCTTAAAACGTCGTTGTCGCCAAATTTTATGTTGAGCTCGGAGGCGCTTATGCTGTCGTTTTCGTTTATGACAGGGACTATGCCGTCCTTTAGCAGCTCGTCCATCAGCTCCATTAGGGCCCTGTGGCGGTGCGGCACGTCCACGTCGTCCTTCGTTATGAGAAGCTGGGCGATGGTGATGCCGTAGGGCTCAAAGAGGCGCGACCAAGTGTCTATGAGAATCCCCTGGCCGACGGCCGCGCACTTCTGGACGGAGCTTATCTGCTTGGGGCGGGACTTCAGGCCGAGCTTTCCCATGCCCAACCCCACGGCCCCGGAACTAACCACGGCAACCTGGCGCCCTGCCTTCTTAAGGCGCGATATTTGCGCGCACAGGGAGGCCATGCGCCCCGTGTCGAGCTCCCCGACGCCGCGCGTTAGCACGCCCGTGCCGATTTTTACGACGACGCGTTTTGCGCCTTTCATATCCTTAAAGAAACGGGCCTAGACCCTCTTGAGGTCGGCTTCCTTGGATTCGACGGCCCTGTTTATCTCGTCGATTTTCTTGTCGGTGAGATTCTGCACGTCCTTTTCGGCGTGCTTGAGGTCGTCCTCGGTGATGAGGGAGTCCTTCTGGGCCTTCTTGAAGGCGTCGAGGGCGTCGCGGCGGATGTTGCGTATGCGGACGCGGCCCTGTTCTGCCATGTCGCGGCACACCTTGGCAAGCTCCGCCCTGCGCTCGCCCGAAAGGGCGGGAATCGGGCAGCGCACGGCCTCGCCCATTACAGAGGGCGTGATGCCTATGTTGGCGGCAAGTATCGCCTTTTCAATTTCCTTCAGCACGCCCCTGTCCCAAGGCTGTATCCTTATGAGGTTGGAGTCGGGCGTGGTTATGGCCGCGATGTCCTTCATGCGCATGGAGCTGCCGTAAACGTCAACGAGGACGCCCTCCACCATCGAGGGCGACGCCTTGCCGGTGTGTATGGTCTCAAAGTCGTGCATTACGTGTTCAAGGGCCTTCTTCATGGCCTCTTCGGTCTTTTTTATCTCGGAGGATATGTTCATTTTTGTGCCTTCGTTTCTGTGTTGAATTATTTGCGTCCGGCGGGCGGGGCTAGGAGACTATCGTGCCGATTTCCTCCCCCATCACGGCGCGGCGGATGTTGCCGGGCTTGTTCATGTCGAACACGAGGATGGGAACGTGATTGTCCATGCAAAGCGAAAAGGCGGTGGAATCCATAACGGCCAGGCGCTTTTCGAGGGCGTCGATGTAGGATATGCTGTCGAACTTCACCGCGTCCGGATGCTTCATCGGGTCCCTGTCGTATATGCCGTCCACCTTTGTGGCTTTCAGGATGCAGTCGGCCTGGATTTCGGAGGCCCGCAGCGCCGCAGTTGTGTCGGTGGAAAAATACGGGTTTCCGGTGCCCGCGACAAATATGACGACGCGCCCCTTTTCGAGATGCCTGACTGCCTTTCGGAGAATGAAGGGCTCGGCGACCTTCTCCATCGGGATGGCGGTCTGCACGCGCACGCTGACGCCTTCGGCCTCGAGGGCGTTCATCAGGGCCAGGCCGTTTATGACGGTTGCGAGCATCCCCATGTAGTCGCCCGTAGTGCGGTCCACGCCCCTGTCCATGCCCTTGAGGCCCCTGAAAATGTTGCCCCCGCCGACAACCAGGCATATTTCGACGCCCATGGCGTGGACTTCCTTGAGCTCGAGGGCGAGCTTTTTTAAAATCTCCGGCGAATGGGGGTCTTCCCCCGAGCCCTTGAGGGCCTCCCCGCTGACTTTGAGGACGATTCTCTTATATTTTGGTGTCATACAAAATTGGCGCGAAGAATTTCATATTTTGACGCGCGCTTCAATAAAAAAAGAGCGCGCCGGAAGGGCGCGCGGCTTTTGCATAACGCGGGTTCGGCGCGGGCTGCGGGGGCGGGGTCTCAGCCCGCGAGGTTTTTGCCCGCATCCTTCCCCGCGAACTCCGCGTCTGCGGGGAGGGCGGACACGTCTTTGCGCGGCATTATGGCCACGGGCAGAATCAGGCAGTTGTTATTGTCGTAGTATTCAATGAGCGAGGAAAGGCACTGACGGACTATTTCGGAGATGGAACATCCCGTCCTTTCCTGAATGAGAGAGAGGCGGCTTTTCATATCTTCGTCCACGCGCAATATAACATTGCTTGATAGTTTGGGTTTCATGCTGCGGTATTACTTTATCAAACTTTTCCGTTAAAGCCTTTACTTGCATTCATAAGCATTGCATGTATATGCGGTAATCGGGCCTTTATGCATTAAAGGGATTGTCCAAGGGATATATTCCCCCTTTTTGGCTTGCCGGGGCCGGGAGAGAATCCTATGGATTTTCCAATGTTTTTGAAGCTTTTCAATTCCGCAGCCATCGCACTTGCGCTCGCACTCGCCACGGAACCGTGTTCGGCGCGGGCCTCGACCGCCGCCGCCCGGCAGCCTGAAATTTTCGAGATATGGAAGGGGCGCGAAATGCCCGGAACCGGGGCCGAAAAGCCGCTTGCAAAGACCGGCTCGGAGGAAAACGACACGCTAAGCTTCACAAACGTCTCCGTGCCCGACCTGGCCTTTTACAGGGCAGCCCGGAAATCCCCCGCGCCCGCCGTGATAATATGCCCGGGCGGCGCGTACGGGGGCCTCGCGTACGGCAAGGAGGGGACTCAGCTTGCGAAATACCTAAACGGCCTCGGCGTGAGCGCGTTTGTCCTGAAATACCGCGTGCCGCAGAACAGGCCCGGCGCCGCGCAGGACGCCCAGCGCGCAGTGCGGTTCGTGCGCGCGAACGCCAGGGAGCTAGGCATAGACCCCTTCCGGGTCGGGATGGCGGGATTCAGCGCAGGCGGCCATCTAACCGCACTCACCGCGTCAAACTACCGCAAAGACACCTATGAGCCGTCCGACTGCGCCGACAAAATGTCGTCCAGGCCCGACTTTACAATCCTCATCTACCCCGCCTATACGGGGCGCGGGGACCTCGGCCTCCAGCCCGAAATAACGGCAGACGCCTCAACCCCTCCATGCTTTATCGCCCAGACAATGGACGACGGCCACATAGGCGACGGCCTTGCGTACTTCCTCGCGATGCGCCGCGCGGGGGCCGAGGTGGAAGCCCACTTCTTCGACAAGGGTGGGCACGGCTACGGCATGCGCGAACGCCTCGAAAACACGCTCAAATCCTGGCCCGCGCTCATGGCAAACTGGCTGGAGGCAAACGGGATTTCCGGGGGCAAAGAGTAGAACGGCCCAAACGGGCTTTCAGAGGAGGGGCCATATGTCGCTTGAGTCTGCAAAACGCCACCTAGAAAAATTCGGGCTTGGCGCCAAGGTGATGGAGTTCGGAGTTTCGAGCGCCACGGTCGCGCTCGCCGCCCGCGCACTCGGGGTTGAGCCGGGGAGGATAGCAAAGACCGTCGCATTTTACGCCCCCGGAGGCGGGGCCGTCCTGGTGGTGGCTTCCGGAGACATGAAAATAGACTCCCCGAAATTCAAGCGCGTTTTCGGCGCAAAGCCCAAAATGCTTTCCCCCGCAGACGTGGCAGCCCTAACGGGCCACGAGCCCGGAGGCGTATGCCCGTTCGCAAACCCCGGGGGGGCCGTCGTCCGCCTCGACGTCTCCCTCAAGAGGTTTTCCACGGTTTTTCCGGCATGCGGAAGCGCAAATTCCGCGATAGAGCTCTCTTGCGAAGAGCTCCTGCGCGCCTCTATGGCCTCCGGGTGGGTTGACGTATGTAAACCCATAAATCCCCCTGCCGATTCCATCCAAAAAACGCAGGGCGGGCCTGACGCCCCCTAAAGCCTTCCAACAGCGCAGCCCGCAGACGGCCGCGCGGGAAATAAAAACGCCCGCCGGATTTCAAGGGCGGAAATCCGAAATTCCCCCGCGCGTCAGACGCCTTTTTTGAAATACGCGCCTCCCAAATTGCAAACGGCGTCGCCTTCCCCGCACCTAAGCCTTCACAGGGGGCGCGGACGCTTTTCCGGCACACCCGGCGGCCTGCGGACTTAAAATCCGCCGCAAACCCCTCTATTTAAAGGGTTTGGTAAAAAATGTTGCAGCGGTTTTTGGGGGGGCGCCGCTTTACATATCATATCCGCGCCAAAAGCGGGGAATGCCGGAGGGATTTTCCCTGCGGAATAGCCGCCGCAGACGGGCCCGGCAAGGCTTGGGACGCAAGGGCGGGAATCTGGGAGGCGCAAAAAAGCGCGCGGAAGTTTCTTCGCGCACGCCTGCATCATAGGTATTTATGAAAAATCAAAATGACAGGATTCCTACGCTTTCCGGCGCGGAGGACACGTATCTCAGGGGCGTCAAATCGGCCGCGCCTATTTTTGCCGTGAGGGGGGTCTCGCGCAGCGTGGCGGAAAACTCATTCTGCGAAAAAGTGCTTTCTCCAAGCGGGACTCGCAGGGGCTCCCCTGCCCGGATGCCGGCGTTTGCTCCGCCTGGGGCGCCGCATTGGAAGCCGTGGAAAACAATCACGGAGGCTGCGGCTGTAAGGGAGGCTGCCGCAACCTTCGCGGCCGCGCTCGCGCGCACGGCGCCCGAGAACCTGTCCCATAGCGTCTCGCGCCTGACAAGGCCGATTAGCATCTTGCGCCTCAGACCGGCATCGAACTCGCGCCAGTCGGATTCCGAGGGCCTTTCCGCCTTTTTAAGCCTGATTGCCTCTTCTATATTCATGAGTATTTTCAGAATGAGCAGACCGCGCCGCACCAAACCTAGTCGAGATAGTCCTTGAGCATCCCCTGCAACTGGCGTTTTGCGTAATGCAGCCTGCTGCGCACCGTGGCTTCCCTCGAACCGGTTATTTCCGCTATCTGCGCGTGGCTTAGGCCCTCTATTTCAAAGAGGACAACCACCGTTCTGTGTTCTATTGACAAATTCTGGAGAGCTTCGTTCAATTTTTCGCGCAGTTCGCCCAAGAGCGCGCTCTTTCTTGCGCCCGGCCTTGTCTCGGAGAGCTTTTCAAGCATTTCCGCCCCGGACAGCTCCTCGTCGATTTTTTCAAAGCTGAAAAACCTGCGGAGGCGGTTGCGCTTCAGGAATGTTATCGAGATGTTGACGGCTATCCTGTAAAGCCATGTGTAAAAGGCCGAGCACCCCCTGAAGGAGTTTATGTTTGAGAAAGCCTTTATGAAGGCGTCCTGGGTGAGGTCCATCGCGTCTTCACGGTTGGAAACCATGTTGTAGATGACGCTGTAAAGGCGCTCCCGGTACTTTTTTGTGAGCATGTCGAATGCGGCGACGTCGCCGTTTTTCACGCGCCCGACCATTTCCATGTCGGAATCCGCCGCCGTTTCTTCCCGCAGGGCCGAGGGGGTTCCGCCCAGCGCCATGCCTGTTTCCACCGTTTCCATCTTATATATAAACACTATCCCCCGCTGAATTTCAGTTTGCAAACATTTTCGCCGCCCTTGCCGAATTTTAACGCAAATAAGGAAATCCCGACATGCGCGCTCTTTTATGTAGACATGCCCATCCGGGGTTTGTCCCGCAAGAGGGCGTTTTTATCAGCATTTTTTATTTTTCTTGAAAAAATTTGCTAACAAAAGTTAAAATTTTTAAATGATTGGCAGCATAATAAACGATGTTCTTTGAAAAATTTCGGTTAACAAAATCGCCCATAACGGGCGGGTCGATTAGCGGAGACTAACAATGCTGACGATAAAGATTGCAGTAAGATTCCGCAAGCCAGCTAAATGGCTTTTTTAAAGATTCGCAAAAAGATTCTTATAAAAGGCCGCTCCCTCGCAGGAGAGAGAGTTCGCCCACCCGTGCTTGTCAAACAGTCGAACAAAAATAAAAGGAACTAACATGAAAACAGAATATGCAAAAGGCGAAAAAATCAGAAAATACAAGGCTTCAGAGTTGGGGAAATGGACGTCTTACAGCTCCGCAATAGACGGAGACCTCCTGGATGTGTTGAAATATGCCGAATACAAGAGTTTTATCCGTTCTGGCAACGATGCCCCTCGGCGCGGGCGAATGGGGGATTTCTTTGAAATCTTGAAGCCGTTTTCTCTTGATGAAATGCGCGCGATGCGCGACGCCGAAGTGGCGGAAAAAGAGAACATCCTTTCAAAGCTGCTTCCTGCGGAAACAGTGTCGAACTTTGAAACCGTTTCCGACGTAGGCAGTTTCCGAATCGGCGGGGAATTGGTGCCAAATTTTAGCGTAAACGGCTCAAACCGCGTGGAGGTTTGCAAATGCGACTCGGAGGCATTCGCTAAAGCCGATATAATAACAAGGCGGCAAATTTATAATACCAACTCGCCGCTGCGCATTGTGAAATTTGGCGCTCCGGTTTCGCTGGTCGTTCATTATAGCGATGCTGACGACAGCTTGGGGAGCATAACAATAGATAGTGCTCTGGGCTACGCGGTATGGTCGCGTCATTTGAAGGTGTTTGTAAAAAAGGAGGCATAATGGACGAGAAAATAAAAACCATAATCGAATACAACTTCCGCAAAGAAATAGAAAGGGCCCGGGCAAACTGCCCGGCCATCGAGAACTTCGCGACTCCAGTTTACAAGGACGATGAGACGCTTGAAACGTTCCGCCCTGGCGAACCCATGACGGCGGCAGAACACCACCGGGAAATACTCCGCCTCGCTGAGATTGCCAAGCGGGAATACGCCTTACAGATTGACCTTGTCGAAATTGACGCGGAAAATTACCCGAAGTGGCTCGAAGAGACCGGCCGCAAGAATAACGCGGCGACGCGCGCCATGTATATCAATTTTATGCTTGGCAACGACAAACGCGGGGGCCAGCGCAAGAACTGCGGCCGCAAGCCATTTTTGGGTAATAAATTAAAATACAAGCGCAAATCCGTCGCGGTTTCCTTTTCCCCGGAAGAACTGAAAAAAATCGACGAGGCGCGCGGAAAAGAGGGCCGCAGCGAATACATCCGGCGCAAGCTTGGGCTTTGAGCCCCCAGCCGCCCTTGTTTCAATGCGTTGCTTCCAATCCGCGGAGGCAATGCTTTTTGCTTAAAACATTAAAAAGTTAAATACTTTTATATCTGCCCTCGAAAGAGGCCAAAAAGCGCTGCAACACTTCTTCAACATTTTTTTCAACACCCTTAAAATAGAGGGGTTTGCGGCGTATTTTAAGTCCGCAGTATATGACGCGCCAATCACGCCCTTGCCGGGATGCGCCACCCTAACAGTGAGATAGCAACGCAGGACGGCTGCCTCGACGCGCATGCGCCGCCCGGCGTCAGGCGAGATAAACGGTGGGGTCCGACACCCCGGCTATCCTGAAAGCCTCGCGCCGCTCGCGGCAGGTGGAACATCTGCCGCAGTGCGCGCTCCCGCCGTTGTAGCACGACCAGGTTTTTGCGAAATCCACTCCGAGATCCGCCCCCAACCTCACGATGTCGGCCTTTGTCATGCCTATAAACGGACGCAGCAGCCCCACCCTGCCGTCGGAGGAAATCCGTATCGCCTTTTCGAGGGCGTCCGCGAACTCCACGGTGCAGTCGGAGTAGAGGGCGTGGTCGCCCCCGTGGGCCGCGTAAGCCACCGAATCGCACCCCGCCGCCATCGCGCGGGCGGCGGCGATGGCAAGCAGAATCATGTTGCGGTTTGGAACGACGGTGACTGCGATGTTGTCCCGCGCGTAATCCGCCTCGGGAACCGCAACGGAAGTGTCGGTGAGTGCGCTCGCCCCGAACACAGGGGCCAGGCCGGAGAGGTCGGCCGTAAAGTGGGGCACGCCGAGTGCGGCGCAGTTTGCGGCCGCCATCTCAAGCTCTACCGAATGCCGCTGGCCGTAATTGACGGAAACCGCCCCGGCCGCGCTCCCCTCCGAGGCGAGCTTGTAAAGCAGGACGGTCGAATCGAGTCCGCCGGAATATATTATCACGCTTTTCATGCAAAAAAATCCCAATGACGCGGAGGCGTCGTTTTTAAATTTACAAATTCGGATATTATCATAATCTTGCCAAGATATTTTTTTTAAAGGTCACTAATGGAAACACTCTTTCAGATACTGGGAAGCCTGGGCATATTCCTGTTCGGCATGAAGCTCATGAGCGACGGCTTGCAAAAGATGGCGGGGGAAAAGCTCCGCGCCATCATGAGCACAATGACGGGGAACCGCTTCAAGGGCGTATTCTCGGGGCTCGTGGTGACGAGCGCGATACAGTCCTCGTCGGCGACGACCGTCATGGTCGTAAGCTTCGTAAACGCCGGGCTTTTGAAGCTCCGCGAGGCGATAGGCGTCATCATGGGCGCGAACCTCGGCACCACCGTGACAGCATGGATTATCGCCTACTTCGGCTTCACGTTCTCGCTCTCGTCGATAGCCGTGCCGGTCGTGGGCATCGGCATGATAATCACCTTTTCCAAGAAGCCCGTCGTAAAGAATTTCGGCGAATTCCTGATAGGCTTCGGCTTTCTTTTCATGGGAATCGAGTTCCTCAAAAACGCGGTTCCCGACATAAGCCAGCACCCCGAAATATTCGAGTGGATAAAGTCCTACACCGGCTTCGGATTCTTCTCGGTCATCATATTTCTGCTATTCGGCGTCGCGCTCACGCTCGTCGTGCAGTCGTCGTCGGTGGCTATGGCAATAACCATGACAATGGCCGCGAAAGGCTGGATAGGCTTCGAGCTTTCGGCCGCAATCGTGCTCGGCGAAAACATCGGCACCACGGTCACGGCCATACTGGCCTCCACGACCGGCAACACGAACTCCAAGCGCGCCGCGATAGCCCACCTGTGCTTCAACGTCATAGGCGTGATATGGATGCTCTTTGTGTTCAAGTATTTCACGGCAATGATTGTGAACGTGGTGGACGGATGGTTTGCAGCCCCCATTGCCGCCGCGCAGGGGGACCCGGAAAAGCTGCGCCTCATAGGGCTTACGGAGAAGCTCGCGCTCTTCCACACCATGTTTAACGCCACAAACATCGTGCTTCTCATAGGCTTTGTCCCGCAGCTTGAAAAGCTGGCCTGCTGGCTCATAAAGGCCAAGCCGAATGAAAGGAAGGCGTCCTCGCAGGAGAGGCTCGAATACCTGGCCTCCCACTTCACCGAGATGGGCGAGCTGGCCCTCTTTGAAGGCCAGAAGGAGGTTGTCCACCTCGCCGAAATGTCCACCAGGATGTTCAACGGCTTCACGGACCTCTTCCAGAAGCCGGACGTCGACCTCAGCAGCCAGGTGAACGAGCTGAGGGGGCTGGAGGAGGACTGCGACAAGCTCTCTTACGCGCTCACGAACTTCTTTGTGCAGTGCACGGCCCACGACCTGAGCGAGCCCAGCACAAACATCGTGGTTAAGAACATGGTCATCATTGCCGAGCTCGAGGACATGAGCGACTGCTGCTACCGCCTGATAACCCTCGCCAGGAAGCGCTACCGCAAGCAGTTCAAGGACCAGATGCTCCAGTCGCCGTCGTTTGTCCAGTTCTGCGCCGAAATAGACCACTTCCTGCTCTACGCCCACCGCATGCTCCTCCAGCAGGCGGTCACCAAAAGCGACCTCGAAAACGCCGTAAAAATACGCGCCATGCTCGACAAGATACGCAAGTCGATACGCAAGGAGGTCATCTCCGCCATCGAGCAGGGCGGCGCCAGCGCACGCGGCGGCATACTCTTCATCGAAATCCTCGGCCAGTGCGAAAAGATAGGCGCGCACGCCATGAACATCCTCGAAGCCCTCCAGAACCCCGCGACGCTGTTTGCGGGCCCCAAGGGAGCCTGAGCCCCGGATTGATTAAAAACCGCAACAAATCCAGACGCATATGAAAGATTTCTACATAACAACGGCGATAGACTACGCCAACGGCTCCCCGCATCTGGGCCACGCCTACGAGAAGGTGCTTACAGACGTCATCGCGCGCCACAAGCGCCTGTCCGGCCGCAGAGTCAGGTTCCTCACGGGCCTCGACGAGCACGGGCAGAAGGTGCAGATGAGCGCCCGCAAGGCGGGGGTCTCGCCGCAGGAGCTGTGCGACGCCCAGGCCGAAAAGTTCGCCGCCATGTGCAAAACGCTCGACATCTCAAACGACGACTACATACGCACGACCCAGCCGCGCCACAAAGCGGTCGTCCGCAGGCTCCTCCAGGACCTGTTCGACAGGGGCGAAATATACAAGGCCGAATACAAGGGCTTCTACTCCGCCCGCCAGGAGCAGTTCCTCCAGGAAAAGGACAAGGTTGACGGAAAGTGGCCCGAAATTTTCGGCGACGTGACCGAAATCACGGAAGCCAACTACTTCTTCAAAATCGCCAAATACCAGGACTGGCTGGTGGAGTACATAAAGGGCCACGAGGACTTCATCTTCCCGCGCTTCCGCGCAAAGCAGGTTCTGGAATTTCTGAAGGAGCCCCTCAACGATCTGTGCATCTCCCGCCCGCGCGAGCGCCTCGAATGGGGCATACCCCTGCCCTTTGACGAAGGCTACGTGACTTACGTCTGGTTCGACGCCCTCGTAAACTACATCTCCGCCGCCGGGTACGGCACGGACGAATTTTCTAAATTCTGGCCGGCAGACTTCCACGTCATCGGCAAGGACATACTCGTTCCGCCGCACGCGGTTTACTGGCCGATAATGCTCAAGGCATGCGGCATAGAAATCCCGAAATCCCTGCTAGTGCACGGCTGGTGGCTCTCCTCCGGGGAGAAGATGTCAAAGAGCCTCGGCAACATCGTAAACCCGCTCGACCTTGCCGAGCAGTTCGGAACCGACCCCTTCAGGTATTTTCTCATGCGCGAAATGAACGTCGGCCAGGACAGCGACTTTTCCGCGGACCTCTTCCTCACCCGCTACACGAGCGACCTCGGCAACGACCTCGGCAACCTCGTGAGCCGCACCCTCAACATGACGCACCGCTACCGCGCAGGAACAATCCCCGCCCAGTCGGTGGACGAGGAGCCGGAACAGGCGCTCCGCGAGGCGTGGGCCCAGGCCTCTAAAGAGGCGATGGAAATGTACGACGGCATGCAGTTCCACACCGCCCTCGACCGCATATTCGGCTTTATCCGCGCAATAAACCGCTACGCGGAGCAGCGCGCGCCCTGGAAGCTCGCAAAGAGCCAGGACCCGCAGGACGCCGAAAGGCTCGGGACTTCGCTTGCGTGCATGTCCGAGGGCCTCCGGCTCTCCGCGACCGCGCTGGCGCCGATAATGCCCACCGTAAGCCGCAGGATTCTCGCGCTTCTCGGGATGCCTGAAGTCGCCGCATACGGCGGCCTGCTCGAATGGGGGCGCACCCTCGAAGGCTCCGCGATAGGCGTGCAGGAGATACTCTTCCCCCGCCCCCAGCCCAGAGAGTGAGGCGCGGAACTTCCCCAAAAACGGCGCAGCCCCAACCTGTCTCTTATACACATCTGACGCTGCCGACGAAGCTAGAAGTGTAGATCT
>URJJ01000019.1 GCA_900548185.1 uncultured Opitutales bacterium | reverse complement strand
CTTCGTCGGCAGCGTCAGATGTGTATAAGAGACAGGTGGGGGAGGGGCGGGGGGATGGGCCCGGAGCCTTCTCTTTCGATTGAGGCGGCGCGGCCGGGGGGCGAAAAAATCGCTTTTTGGTTGACGGGAGAAATTTGCGGGCGTAGCTTGACAAGCTATTTGAATAATGTGGGCGTGTTTTTTTTGATAAAAACTCCGCCCCGCCGTTCATTACAGCCGCTTTTGCGGCGGGTATTTCAACTAATCAAATCACACTCATCGCATATGAAAAACAAATGCATCACGGACGCCAACGAGGCGGTCGCGTCAGTCGCCTTCAGGCTGAGCGAAACGATTGCAATATATCCCATAACCCCCTCCTCCCCCATGGCGGAGTCCTGCGAGGAATGGGCTGTAAAGGGAAAGAAGAACCTTTGGGACACCACGCCTGAAATCTCGCAGCTCCAGAGCGAGGGCGGCGTGGCGGGCGCCGTCCACGGGGCCCTTTCGACGGGCACGCTCATGACGACCTTCACGGCGTCGCAGGGCCTGCTTTTGATGATTCCCAACATGTACAAGATAGCGGGCGAACTCACGCCGTTTGTCCTGCATGTTTCGGCCCGCGCCCTCGCGAGCCACGGCCTGTCGATTTTCGGCGACCACGGCGACGTCATGGCCTGCCGCCAGACCGGCTTTGCCATGCTCTGCTCCAACTCCGTCCAGGAGGCCCACGACATGGCCGCAATCGCGCACGCATCAACCCTCGAAAGCCGCGTGCCGTTTCTCCACTTCTTCGACGGCTTCCGCACCTCCCACGAGGTAAACACCTACGAATTTGTCGGCGACGACGTGCTGAAGGAAATGGTGCCCTACGAAAAGGTGCTCGAATTCCGCAACAGGTCGCTCAGCCCCGACCGCCCCTTCATCAAGGGCACCGCGCAGAACCCCGACGTGTTCTTCCAGGGCCTCGAGGCGCGCAACGGCTTCTACAACAGGTGCGCCGACATCGTTCAGGCCAACATGGACAAGTTCGCCAGGCTCACCGGGCGCCAGTACGGGCTTTATGAATACGCGGGCGCGCCCGACGCCGAGCACGTGGTGGTCGCCATGGGATCCGCCGTTCAGACCCTTGAGGAGACTGCGGCGTACCTCAACTCAAAGGGCGGCAAATTCGGCGTGGTGAAGGTCCGCATGTTCATGCCCTTCGACGCGGCGCGCTTTGCAAAGGTCATCCCCTCCACCGTAAAGACCGTCACCGTGCTCGACCGCACCAAGGAGCCGGGAAGCGCGGGCGAGCCCCTCTACCTCGACGCTGCTGCGGCGATTGTCGAGGGCCGCAACTCCGGCGCGGTCTCCATCGACCCGAAGCTCCTCGGCGGCCGCTACGGCCTGGGCTCCAAGGAGTTCACCCCCGCGATGGCAAAGGGCGTGTTTGAAAACGGCCTCGCCGCATCCCCGAAGAACCACTTTTCGGTGGGCATCGTTGACGACGTCACCCACAACTCCCTCCCCTGGGACGAATCCTTCGACCTCGAAAGCGAAAACGTTCTGCGCGCCGTGTTCTTCGGCCTCGGCTCCGACGGCACCGTCGGCGCGAACAAGAATTCCATCAAGATTATCGGCAACGGCACCGACAACTACGCCCAGGCGTACTTCGTGTACGACTCCAAGAAAAGCGGCGGCATAACCGTCTCGCACCTGCGCTTCGGCCCCGACCCGATCAAGGCTCCCTACCTCATCAAGAACGCGCAGTTCGTGGCATGCCACCAGTTCTCGTTCATGGACAAGTACGACATCCTCGACCGCGCGGCCGAGGGCGGCGTCTTCCTGCTTAACGCAACCCACGGCGCCGACGAGGTCTGGAACTTCCTCAACCGCGAGGTCCAGGAGAAGATAATCTCAAAGAAGCTCCGCTTCTACGTCATCGACGCCTACAAGGTCGCCAAGGAAACCGGCATGGGCGGGCGCATCAACACCATCATGCAGACCTGCTACTTTGCGATTTCCGGCGTGCTCCCGCGCGACGAGGCCATCGCAAAAATCAAGGCTTACGCTGAAAAGACCTACATGAAAAAGGGCAAGGCCGTCGTCGAAAAGAATTTTGCGGCCATCGACGCGTCCGTGGCGAACCTGCACGAAGTCAAGGTTCCCGCATCCGTGACGAGCCAGCGCGGCTTCCCCAAGACCGTGTCCGACGACGCCCCCGATTTCGTAAAGCGCGTGACGGCCATCATGATGCGCGACGAGGGCGACAAGCTCCCGGTTTCCGCCATGCCCGTCGACGGCGTCTGGCCGTCCGCCACTACGAAGTGGGAAAAGCGCAACATCGCAATCGAGGTTCCCGCGTGGAATCCGGAGCTTTGCATACAGTGCACCAAGTGCTCCACGATATGCCCGCACGCCGCCATCCGCGCCAAATTCTACCCGTCGGAGCTCCTCAAGGACGCGCCCGAATCGTTCAAGAGCACAAAGTTCAAGAGCCGCGACTACCCCGACGCGTCGTTCACAATCCAGGTGGCCGTCGAGGACTGCACCGGCTGCGGACTCTGCGCCGCCGTCTGCCCGGGCAAGAGCCGCACGGAGGAGGGCGTCAAGGCCCTCATGATGGTGAACCAGGAAAACGTGCGCGAGAAGGAGCGCGAAAACTTCGAGTTCTTCCTCTCACTTCCCAATGCAGACCGCCTGAAGCTCTCCGACACCGTAAAGGATGTCCAGTTCCGCGAGCCGCTGTTTGAATTCTCCGGCGCGTGCGCGGGCTGCGGCGAAACCCCGTACATCAAGATGCTCACCCAGCTCTTCGGCGACCGTCTGCTCGTCGCCAACGCCACGGGCTGCTCCTCGATTTACGGCGGCAACCTGCCGACCACTCCCTACGCGGTCAATAAGGAAGGGCGCGGCCCCGCATGGGCGAACTCCCTCTTTGAAGACAACGCCGAATTCGGCATGGGCTACCGCATCTCCCTCGACAAGAAGGAGGCGATGGCAAAGGAACTCCTGCAGAAAGTCGCGGGCAAGGTTGGCGACGACCTTGTGAAGGGCATACTTGAGGCCGGCCAGTCCGGCGAGGCGGGAATCGCCGCCCAGCGCGAACGCGTGGCAGCCCTCAAGTCCAAGCTCGCAGGCGACGCGTCGCCTGAAGCTGCGGCCCTCTCCGCCCTGGCGGACGACCTCGTCGAAAAGGCCGTTTGGATTATCGGCGGCGACGGCTGGGCCTACGACATCGGCTACGGCGGCCTCGACCACGTCCTCGCAAGCGGCAGGAATGTGAACGTCCTCGTCCTGGACACCGAAGTGTACTCCAACACCGGCGGCCAGATGAGCAAGTCCACCCCGATTGGCGCCGTCGCGAAGTTTGCGACCAAGGGCAAGTCCACCCCGAAGAAGGATCTGGGCATGCTCGCTGTCGACTACGGCAACGTCTATGTCGCCCAGGTTTCCATGGGCGCCAAGGATTCGCAGGTCATACAGGCCATGCGCGAGGCCGAGAGCTACAAGGGCGCGTCGATAATAATCGCCTACGCCCACTGCATATCCCACGGCTTCAACCTCGTAAACGGCGTCGAGCACCAGAAGGCGGCGGTGGCGAGCGGCTACTGGCCGATTTACCGCTACGACCCGCGCAAGGCTGCGGAAGGCCAGAACCCGTTCAAGCTGGACTGCCCCGACCCGAAGCTCCCCGTCGTGGAGTACATGAAAAACGAAAACCGCTTCAAGCAGCTCCAGGCTTCCAATCCGGAGCGCGCCGAAGAGCTGGCCAAGTTTGCCCAGGAATTCATCGACAAGCGCTGGGCCAAGTACAAGTATCTCGCAGGCCAGGCCTAACGGCCTTTGTCCGCCAGACGGATATTTTGGGGCGTCCCTTGGGGCGCCCCTTTTTTTATCTTCAAATAATGCGTGTTTTAAGGTTTTGCCACAGGCTTCATCGGGCACGGTTCGTCTGCGGGTATTTAGCTTGCTATTATTCGCCCGCATGTCCCGCCTGCCGCGCGTTCCGCCGCGCGCATTCGCTCCTATGGGCTTTTGTGCGTTTCTTTGGGCGCACAGTTTTTACGCATTGCCAGAAAAGTTATGTCAGTTTATTTCATATTTTAATGAGAGAGGCGAACGCGGGGAATCGCCGCAGATAGCCGGATATTGGGGCGTGGGCAAAATTCATCGCAAAGCAAACCCCGCCATGTTCCGGATGGCGACGGGTTATTTTGTTTTGGGCCTGGCGAAGATAAGGGAACGGAAAGCGGATTCTGAAATGGAATTTTATGCGGATTACGCGGATGGGAAAATCCCGCCTGAGCTTCCGCGAAACGACGCCCGGTTTTTCATTTCTTTCGGGGCGTTTTTATCTATGTCAGCCCCTTTGTTTTTTCAAGCATTCCAATCCGCGCAGGCCCATGTTTTTTAGGGCACGTATGTGCGGCAAGATTCCAAAGTCTGGAAAATTGTGCCGGATAACGGCAGATGCCCTGCCACAGGGAGAATTTTGCAAAATGGTATCGGGCATGCCGCGCGCCAAGCCGCCGGAGGGCCTGCCGCGTTTTCTGAAGGGCCTCGGGCTCATTGTGGAATCATTTTTCCTGCGCAGTATGCCAAGCCCTGAAATGCACGGCTTTGCAGGCGGCATCGGCGCCGGGGATGGGGCGGAGGCGGTTTATGGAAGGCGTCCGGATGCTTTTTTAAAAAGCCCCCCTGGCTTTGTACGATATAAAAATGCGCGGCGCGGAATTTTAACGGCCCCGTCCCCGCTTTCGCGCCCTGCGCGCGGAGGGAGAGCCTGTTTTTCCGGCGCCGGGCGCGGGAGCGGATTGGGCTTGAAAGGCGCGCGAAGCCCCGCATACTTTAAAAAAATCAGGAAAGCGTTTTTCATATGGCAAAGAAGATATTAGTTATAGGGGCCGGCATAAGCGGCCTGACGGCGGCGTACCGCCTCAAGGAGCGGGGCTTTGAAGTCCGCGTCATAGATTCCGCCCCGCGCGCGGGCGGCGTCATAAATACCGTCTCCGAGAACGGCTTCAGGGCGGAGAGCGGCTCCAATTCCGTGATGGTTCAGAGCGCAAAGACCCTCGATTTCATAAGGGAAATCGGACTCGAAGGCCGGATGGTGACTTCAAACAGCCTCTCCAAAAAACGGTTTTTCGTAAAGAACGGCAAGATTTGCGAGGTGCCGATGAACCCGGTAAAAATGGCGTTCAGCCCCCTCTTTTCGCTGGCCGGAAAATTCAGGATTCTGGCCGACTTGTGGAAGAAGCCGCACGACCCGGACTCCGACCCGAGCGTCGCCGAATTCACCGTGCACCGCATGGGCCGCGAGGCCCTCGACTACGGCATGAACCCCTTCATGGCGGGCATCTACGGCGGCAACCCCGAGAAACTTTCGGCCAGGTACGCCTTCCCCCCGTTCTGGAAGCTTGAGCAGAAGTACGGCTCGATAGTGCGCGGGGGCATGAAGGCCCGCAGGGAGAAGGCCGCGGCCGGAAACTTCTTCAAGCCGGTCATGATATCCTTCAAGGACGGCCTTGCGGAGCTGGTGGACAGGCTCGCCTCTCTTCTGGACGGCAGCCTCTCCCTCGGCGCGCGCATCGCCAGCGTGGACTACGACATGGGCGGCTGGCGGGTCTGCTGGACTTCCGACACGGGCGAGGACTGCGACGAATTCGACGAGATGGTGATAGCCGTCCCCGCAAAAAAAATAAGGGAGCTTCCCCTGCCCGGCACGCTGGCCGCGGCCCTCGCTCCGCTCGACAGGATAGAGTATGCGCCCGTCGCCTCGGTTACGATGGGTTTCAGGAGGTCCGACGTCGCCCACCCCCTGGACGGGTTCGGCGCGCTGGTCCCTGAAAAGGAGAAAAATTACAGGATTCTCGGCGCCCTGTTCGTTTCTACGGTGTTCGGCGGGCGCGCGCCGAGCGGGTGCGTGACGATAACATGCTATGTGGGCGGCATGCGCTCCCCGGAGCTTGCAAAGCTTGGCGACGCGGAGCTTGTGGAGCTTGCCCTGGACGACCTGCGCCGCCTCGTCGGCCTCTCGGGCAAGCCCATGTTCGAGCGCGTGTTCCGCTGGGAAAACGGCATCGCCCAGTACAACGTGGGCTACGGGGAATTTCTGGAGGCCGCCGCCGAGGCGCGCGCGGAATTTCCGACCGTGAGGCTCCTTGGCTCGTACCTGGGCGGGGTGGGGGTCAGCTCCTGCATGGAAAACGCCCTCGCTGCGGCCGAGTCTGTCCCCCAATGAGCTTTGACTGCGCAGTGCTGGTCTGCCTGGGCGTCCCTGCGGCGCTCGAGCGCGGCGCGTGCGCGGATTTTATCCGGGCCTTCCTGGGCGACGCGGACGTGCTGAACGTCCCGTGGCCGCTCAGGAAATTCCTGGCATGGAGGATATCGGAAAAGCGCGCGGACGCGTACCTGCAAAACCTGCGGGCCGTCTCCGCCTGCGGCGTTCATCCCGCCGCCGGATTCGCAGGCTCGCTTGCGGCGAAGCTCTCGGCCAGGCTGGGCGTCCCCGTCGGCTGGGGGGGCGTGTGCGGCAGCCCGTCTGTTTCCGACGCGGTGCGCGCCATGCGTTCGCAGGGCCGCTCGAACCCGGCGTTTGTAATCCTCTACCCGCAGAGGGCAAGCTCCATGACTTTCCCCGCGCTGCGTGCCGTAAGGGCGGCGGGCGGGGGCGCGACGGTCGAAAGCTACCACGACAATCCGGCCTACATAGATGCGGTGGCGGCTTCGGCGGCGGCTGCCGCAGCCCGCGCGGACGCGCTTCTCGTGTGCTTTCACGGGGTGCCGCTAAGCCAGCTTAAGCGATGCGACTACGCCCGGTTCTGCCGGGAGACGTTCGGGCTTCTCAAATCCCGGATGCCGGGTGTCCGGATGGAGCTTGCGTGGCAGTCGGTGATGGACTTCGGCAGGTGGACTTCTCCGCGCGCTGCGGACGCCGCCCGGACCCTCGCGGAATCCGGCGCGGAAAGGCTGGCTGTTGTGTGCCCCGGTTTTTTTTGCGACTGCGTGGAAACAACGCTTGAAATCGGCCGCGATTTGCGCGACACTTTTCTCAAGGCCGGGGGGCGCTCCTTCGAGTTCGTCCCGTGCCTGAACGATTCCGACGCCCACGCCGAACTTCTCGAAGGGCTTTTGAAAGGACTGCATTGAATTCTCCAGCGACACTCTTCGGAATAGCCGCCCTCCTTTACGGGGCGTCCTTCGCTGCGGCTTTTGCGTCCTTTTTGAAGAGGGGGGAGGGCGGCGGCTTCTGGTTTTTCGCGCTGGCGTTCGCGGGCTTTGTGGCGCACACGTCGGCCCTTGGCGTCGTGGCCGCGAGGTGCGGCAGGCTCCCGGTTTACAATTCGTACGAGCTTCTGGAGGCAATCGCGTGGATGATTGTTGCCGTGGACCTCTCGGCCGCGGCCGTTTTGCGGGTGAAGATTCTGGGCTCGCTCACGGCGCTTGCGGCCTGCGCCCTCACCGCGCTGCCGCTCATGTGCCCGGTGTTCTCCGAGAAGGTCTGCGCGGCCGAGCCCACGGCGGGGGACCTTGCGGCAGTGCATGCCGCCGTGGCGATAGTGGCGTATTCCTTCATCGCGCTGTCGTCTTTTTTCGGATGCATGTACGTCCTTCAGCGCCGCTCCCTGAAAACCCGGGCAAACGACGCCTTCTCCCGCGCCCTGCTTCCGCTTCCTCGGCTCGTGAGGTTTGCCCGCAGGTCCCTCGGCGCGGCGTGCCTTGCCATGGCGGCGTCGGCGGGCCTCGGCATCGCGGCCGCAGCAGGCTCGGATCCGTCCCCTGTCATGTGGGCGAAGTTTGCGGCCGGATTCTTCCTGTTTGCGGCGATGCTTGCGCTTCTTGCCTTTTCGTCGAGGCTTTCGGAGCTCGCATTCTCCAGGCTGTGCGTGGCGATGTTCGCCCTTGCGATATTTCTTCTCATTCCGATACAGCTTAGAACCGTGTTTTTATGAAAGAGGAATTCCTGTCCCAAAATATTCTGTCGCTCTTGCGCAGCAAAAGCTACGCGCCGAGCGGCCTCCCGGAAATCGCAGAGCAGCTCAAGCTCCCTCGCAAGGACTATCCGGCCTTCAAGAGGGTCGTTGCGGAAATGGTGCGCAGGGGGAGCGTTGCGCATGTAAAGGGCGGCAGGTACTGCGCCTCCAAGGACCTCGGGCTCGTGGGCGGGACAATCGAGTTCAGGCAGAGCGGGGCGGCGTCGATACGTCTGGACGACGGCTCGTACGTCTCCGTGCGCCGGGAGGACACAGGGGTCGCTCTCAACGGCGACAAGGTGCTGGCGCGCATCCTCGACGAGCGCTTCGGCGGCGGCCGCGCCCGGCGCGAAAAGGAGATGCCGGGCTCTGTGAGGTACGCCCGCGTCATACGCGTCACCGAGCGCGGCAAGACGCGCGTTATAGGAACCCTCCGCCGCTCCGCGAACTTCTGGCACGTCGCGCCGGACGACCCCAAATTCTTCTACGACGTGATTGTGGGCGACCCGTCGCGCTCCGCCGCCCTCCCGCGCCCGGACGAGGGCGACAAGGTGGTGGTGGCCCTCCACGAATGGACGCAAAAGCACATAAACCCCTCCGGGGAAATAGTGGAAAACCTGGGCAAGAGCCACACCCCGATGTCCGAGTACAAGGCCATACTTATAAAGTACGACCTCCAGTCGGAGTTTCCGGACGCCGTGCTGCGCGAAGTCGAGGCGATACCGTCGAAGGTCTCGGAATCCGAAATGGCGGGAAGGCTCGACCTGCGCGGCGAGCTGGTAGTCACCATCGACCCCGGGGATGCGAAGGACTTTGACGACGCCCTGTCGTTCAGGCGCGGCAAGGACGGGATTTTGGAAATAGGCGTGCACATTGCGGACGTGGCCGCATACGTCAGGCCGGGCTCGGCGCTCGACAAGGAGGCTCAGCGGCGCGGAAACTCCACCTACCTCGTGGGCACCGTCATACCGATGCTGCCCTTTGAGCTGTCAAACGGCATATGCAGCCTCGTGGAGGACGAGGACAGGCTCGTAAAGAGCGTCTTCATCTCGTTCGACGCCGGCGGGGACTGCAAGGGCGTCAAAATCGCAAACAGCGTCATACGCAGCTCCAAGCGCCTTTCATACGAGCAGGCGCACGCCTTCCTCAAGGAAAACGACCTCGAAAAAATCAAGGCCGTCCGACCCCCCGAACACTACGCGACAGGCTCCAGCGGCAAGCCCCTTGATTCTTTCGACAGGGCCTTCCTCCAGCGCCTGCGTACAAATCTGAGGCAGATGTGGAGCCTGGCCGCAACCCTGCGCAAAAAGCGCATGCGCAAGGGCAGCCTCGACCTCGACATGCCCGACTTCAAAATCTACTGCGACGCCGACGGCTACGCCAGGAAAATCGAGCGCGTGAGCTACGACGAAAGCCACCAGCTCGTCGAGGAGTTCATGCTTGCCGCAAACGAGGCCGTGGCGCGCGAGCTTTTCGACGCCCACATCCCCTTCATTTCCAGGGTGCACGACGACCCCGACGAGGAAAAGCTCATCGACCTGCGCGAATATCTGGACTCCTTCGGCATATACGCCGGGGACCTGACCCGCAGGCGCGAAGTCATGAAGGTGCTCTCGGCCATAAACGTGCACCCGCAGGGCTACATACTGAAAACCCAGTTCCTGCGCTCGCTCAAAAGGGCCCTCTACCGCGCCTCCCCGGACGGGCACTACGGGCTTATGAAGCACTATTACGCCCACTTTACCTCCCCCATCCGCCGCTATGCGGACTTCACCGTCCACCGCGCCTTGAATTTTTATATGCAGTCCCGCGGCATGGAGACGGCCCCGAAGGGCAGGGCAAAACCCCTATCGCAGGGAACTTTGGAGACGGTTGCGGACCACATTTCAAAAACCGAATACAACTCCGCCGAGGCGGAGCGCGAGTCCAGAAAAGTAAAGCTTCTGGAGTTCTTCGAGCGCAGGGTCGGCACCCCAGAGGCATTTGAAGCCGTCGTTGCGAGCCTCACCGGCCACGGGTTTTTTGTGGAGCTCACCGAGTCTATGGCCTACGGATTCGTGCACATGCACACGATGCGCGACGACATCTACCGCCTCAACCCCGACGGCACCGTCCTGCGCGGGCGCAGAACCGGCAAAACCGTCAAGGTGGGCGACCGGATTAAAGTGTGCGTGGAATCTGTCGACAGATTTAAAAGGCAGATAGATTTCGCCAGGGCAGGAGATGAAAAAAAGCAAAAAAAAGCTTGAATTTTCCAACCTAATGAAATACCGTGTGGGAAAATTGGTCTTAAAACCCTCTATTCACCCATTTTGAAAGGAAATAAAATGAAAAATTGGAAAACTATTTTGGTAGCTCTCGCGGCCATATCGGCGGCGTCGTTCGCTTCCGCCCAGGAAAATGCCGCGGCTCCCGCGTCCGCCAATGCCCAGGCTGCGGCGACTGAAGTTCCCTCCAAGTTCGGCAAGATTGTCGTGTCCAAGCAGGTTGTTGACGGCAAGACCGTGGCTCGTGCGGTTATTGCGGCGCTTCCCTCAAATGCAGACGCTTCCGAAGTCATATCATCCCTTTCCGCCGCGATAGCCGGCGTTCTCAATCCCGACCATGCCGCCGCCGTGAAGGCTTTCGCAGTCGCATCGGCGGGCGTTCCTTTCTCGGACGCCACCGGCAAGCCCGTTTCCATCGACGCGGTATTCCCGGCTTCCCAGGCCCCCGATATCAGGCTCAATTTCGGCAGTGAAAAGGCCGTATTCAATCCGCAGCTCAACCTTGTGGAAGGCTCTGTCAATGTCGCCGGGAAACTCGTCGTCACCGACGCTTCCGGCAAGGCTTCCGAAAAGGGCGTAGACCTCAATGTCTCCCCCGACGGCGAGAGCGTTGCGGGCACCGTTGACGGCAGCAAGGTCGAAGTTTCCGCTCCCTCGGTTGCTCAGGATCCCAATGCCGACACCGGCTCTGTGAGCGCTCCTACCGCCGAAAGCAATAACGGCGTTGACGGCGCTATCAATACGACCATCCTCCTCACTGACGAGGACCTTTCAAAGCTTTAATCCAACTTTGACAAACTTTAAAAGCCCCCGTTTTTCGGGGGCTTTTTTTATCCTTGCCAACGCTCCGCCAACGTACCGTTGGATCTAAGATGCTTTCGCATCTTGGTACGGCGTGCGCCGCCCGGGTCCGGGCGGCTATGGGTTCCTCTCACCGCATTGCCTGAAGGCAATAGCTGGGTGGAGGCAATCAAGAGTGTGGCTGGGTTTGTTTAATTTAGAGTGAATTTAGTGGATACTTTTTTATAAATAAGTAAACGTTCCGCTTAACCTAAGATGCTTGCGCACCAACGTACCGTTGGATCTAAGATGCTTTCGCATCTTGGTACGGCGTGCGCCGCTTGGGTCCGGGCGGCTGTGAGTTCGTCTCACCGCATTGCCTGACGGCAATAGCTGGGTGGGGACAATCAAGAGTATGGTTGGGTTAGTATAATCTAGAGCGTATGTTGGGCATGGACAATCGAGAGAGTATTGCGGAGGATGTTCGGCAAGCTCCAATCTGCCGATGGCAGAATCTGTTTTCGGCAAGGGAAGGCGACGCTTTGAAAAATGAAAACGAAGTATAAAAGGGAGGCGCCGGGAAGATATAATCTGAATATTTTGGAGAGCAGAATTTCTTAGAGGTCCGAATAACAAATGGACTCGATAGGCTGTTGCGCCCCAAGTTTGCGTTGGGTTTTGTTTTGCGTTATCCATTGGACGATAGAGGATGGCGGGGGGGGCTGTCCGCATTGCGTCAGGTTCGTGGACGGACTGAATTTGTTCGTTTATTAGATTAGGCTGAATGCTTACTTATAAAAAGAGACTGGCGAATACCTCTTCAACTATCCTCGCCTAACACACGCTTCTGATTGTACCCGTCCAGCCATTGCCGTCAGGCAATGCGTGAGAATAAACCCACAGCCGCCCGGACTCGGGCGGCGCACGGCGTATCAAGATGCGAAAGCATCTTAGATCCAACGGTACGTTGGTTAGATTAAATGATGCGTTTAGGGAACACTTACTTCTTAAAAAGAGGCTATCAAATTCATTTTTGATAGTAGCAATTTATCGCACGCTTCTGATTGTACCTGTCCAGCGATTGCCTTCAGGCAATGCGTGAGAATAAACCCACAGCCGCCCGGACCCGGGCGGCGCACGCCGTTTCAAGATGCGTGAGCATCTTAGGTTAAGCGGAACGCTTACGGTACGTTTATAAAGTTTTATTGGTTGATTTCCGGTGTGGCAGGTGCAATAGTTTTGGTCTTATATTTATTTCACATGAATAATCCGCTAGACTGCTTGAAGGAGTTCGCGTCCGAGAAGGGCGGGACAAAAGGTTATATTTACAGCCTCAGGGCCCTTGAAGAACGGGGTTTTAAAAATTTGAGGAGGCTGCCGGTAAGCATAAGGATAGTGCTTGAGAGCGTTCTGCGCAACTGCGACGGCGTATTGGCCAGCGAGGACGATGTGAGGCGTCTGGCGGCGTGGGACGCGAAGAATCCCGGCGACTACGAGGTGCCGTTTGTCGTTTCCAGGATAGTCCTTCAGGATTTCACGGGCGTGCCTCTTTTGGTGGACCTTGCGGCGATGCGCGATGCGGCTGCGGCCCAGGGGGGGAATCCGGCGCTGGTTGAGCCGCTCGTGCCGGTGGATTTGGTGGTTGACCATTCCGTCCAGATGGATTCTGCCGGGAGCCCCGACTCCTACAAAATCAATCTTGAGACGGAGTTTGCGCGCAACGGCGAGCGCTACGAATTTTTGAAGTGGGGCCAGCAGGCGTTCAAGACGTTTTCCGTGGTTCCGCCTTCGACGGGCATAATCCACCAGGTGAATCTCGAGTATCTGGCGCGGCTTGTCTTTGAGAAGGATGAGGGCGGCTCGAAGGTGTTTTATCCGGACACTGTCGTCGGAACCGACTCGCACACCACGATGATAAACGGCCTCGGCGTAGTCGGCTGGGGCGTCGGGGGAATCGAGGCTGAGGCGGGGATGCTCGGCCAGCCCGTGTATTTCAAGGTTCCGGAAGTCGTGGGCGTCCGGGTGTCGGGGAAGGTTGCAGACGGCGTGAGCGCGACGGACATTGCGCTAACTGTCACGCAGATTCTCCGCTCCGAAAAGGTCGTGGGTAAGTTTGTGGAATTTTTCGGCGAGGGTGCGAGGGAGCTTTCGCTCGCCGACCGCGCCACCATTGCAAACATGGCGCCAGAGTACGGGGCCACGATGGGCTACTTCCCGGCGGACGAAAAGACGCTCGAATACCTGCGCCTTACGGGCCGCCCGGAAAATCTCATCGCCCTTGCCAGAGACTACTTCACCGAACAGGGTATATTCGGAATCCCCGGGGACGGCGAATGCGACTACACCAAGGTTGTGGAGCTCGACCTTTCAAAAATCCGCCCGTGTGTGGCGGGCCACAAGCGGCCGCAGGACAGGATTGAGCTTGGCGGAGTCAGGGAGTCCTTTGAAGCCCTCCTCGCCGAGACCGGCAGGGATTCGTCCGGGAAATTTGAGACCGGCCGCGGCGAAATTTCAAACGGAAGCGTGCTGATTGCGGCCATCACCAGTTGCACCAACACGTCCAACCCGTCCGTAATAATCGCGGCCGCGCTCCTTGCAAAGCGCGCCTGCGAGCTCGGCCTCAAGCCTCCGGCATATGTCAAGACCTCATTCGCCCCCGGCTCGCGCGTGGTGACCGACTACCTCGCCTGCGCCGGCCTCCAGAAATATCTGGACGAACTCGGCTTCAACCTCGCAGGCTACGGGTGCGCGACCTGCATCGGAAACTCCGGCCCGCTCGATGCGGGCGTGGCCGAGGCTGTTAAGAAGAACGATTTGGTGTGTGCCAGCGTCCTGAGCGGCAACCGCAATTTCGAGGCCCGCGTGCACGGCCTCATAAAGGCCAACTATTTGATGAGCCCGCAGCTCGTCGTGGCTTTCGCCCTTGCCGGGCGCGTGAACATAGACCTCGACAGGGAGCCGCTTGGCGTCTCGGCCGACGGAACGCCCGTGTATTTGAAGGATGTGATGCCCTCGTCTGCCGAAGTCGAAGCCTGCATCGCCTCCTGCGTCAAAAAGGAGATGTTTGAATCGAGGTATTCGGACATGTCGGGCCCCGGGCTCTGGCGCGCCGTGGAAAGCCCGAAGGGCGCGGTTTACAAGTGGAACGGCTCCAGCACCTACATCCAAAACCCCCCGTTTTTCGACGGGTTTGCCGCGGAAGGCCGCGAACTGCCGAAGCTTTCGGACCTCAGGGCGCTTGCGATTCTCGGCGACTCGGTGACGACCGACCACATTTCCCCAGCCGGCGCGATTCTTCCCGAAAGCCCGGCCGGGAAGTACCTGCGCGAACACGGCGTCGAGCCTGCGGACTTCAACTCGTTCGGCTCGCGGCGCGGCAACGACCGGGTTATGGCGCGCGGCACTTTCGGCAACGTCCGGATAAGGAACAAGATGGCCGGCGGAGCCGAAGGCGGCCTTACAAAAATCGACGGAGTCGGCGAAAACGTGTATATTTTTGACGCGGCGCGGCGGTACGCCGAAGAGGGGCGCGGGCTCGTCGTTTTCGGCGGCCGCGACTACGGCATGGGCAGCTCCCGCGACTGGGCCGCGAAGGGCACCGCCCTCCTCGGCGTCAGGGCCGTCATTGCCAAGTCATTCGAGCGCATACACCGCTCGAACCTCATCGGCATGGGCGTGCTTCCGTTCGAGTTCTCCGGCGGGGCGGACGCCGAATCGCTGGGCCTGGACGGCACGGAGCTTTTCTCCATAGAGGGTCTCGGCGGCGGGGTCGCTCCGGGTATGGGCGCGTCGCTTAAAATAGTGCGCGCCGACGGCACGGAGCTGTCTGCGCCGCTGACGCTGAGGATAGACACCCCCGTCGAAGTGGAGTATTACAAGCACGGCGGAATACTGCCCTACGTGCTCAAAAAGATTCTGGAAAAATAGTTCGCAATCCCCGGGGCGCGTCAGCAAAATCGCTTTCCGTAAAAATGGCAGAGCCTGTCAAGTATCTGGTAAAAATAGAGGGCGACACCGCCTACATGGCGGTGGTCGGCCGCGCCAGCTATTTGAATTGCAGGCATGCGGGCGAGTTCCTCGACCTCGCGCTCGCCAGGAAATGCCGCTTTGTGCGCATAGATTTTTCCAAGTGCGCGGGCATGGACAGCACGTTTATGGGAATGATGGCGGGTGTCGCTCTGAAGCTCGGCGGCGGCGCGGTCTCCCTCTTCAACATAGAGGGCCGGAATTTGGAGCTCATAGAAAACGTGGGATTGGACGAGATTGTGAAAATCGGGGGCAAATGCGATTTCAGGGCGGAGCCCGAGGCGGACAGCCTCGGGGCGGACGCCGCCACCAAGTCGGCCATTCTGCGCGCGCACAAAAAACTTGTGGAGGCCGACGCCTCCAACGCCGCAAAATTCCAGGACGTGATTGCGTTTCTGCAGGGGCAGGCCGACGGGGAGAACTCCTGAATGCTGTCGTTTCTCGCAGGCTTCGCAGTCGCAGCCGCCGCAGCCGCGGCGCTTTTCGTCCGCGCGCGCAGGAAAATCGCGGCCATGCGCGACGAGCTCGCCGCCTCCGCGGAGGAGGGGGAAATCGTCCTGGACTTCATGCATAAAATCGTCACCGACGTGGGGAGCGGCGCGGACAAGTCGGCCCTCTATTCGCGGATACTGCGCACGGTGACGCTGGGCTGCGGCGCGACGAGCGCCTGCATTTACGAGCGCAACGAGCGCGGCGCGATGAAGGCTGTCGCGTGCGAGGGGGCCTTCCCGCCGCAGCGTGAAATCAGCCCTTCCGAGATACTTTCGGCGCCTAGCCGCGCGGCCCTCATAGGCAGGGTTTTGAAGGGCGAGGAGCTGGAGCCGCGCGAGGGCGTGATAGGCGAGGCCGCATCTTCGGGAAAGCCCGTATTCATAAAAAATGCCGAAAGCAGCGCGCGCGTCGTAAACCACAAGGACGCGTCGCTTAAGATAACGTCGCTCATGGCGCTTCCGATGTCCTTCCGCAACGAGTTTTACGGGGTGCTGGCCATCGCAAACCCCATCGGCGGCGGCGCCTTCAGCGACAGCGACTTTTCCGTTGCGCGCTCCATAGCCGACCAGGCCGCCCTCTCGCTCTACAACATAAGCGCCTTCTCGCAGCTCGTCGAAAAGAGCAAGCTGGACTCCGACCTGAGCCTGGCAAGCAGCGTTCAAAGCTACCTCCTGCCCGAGAAGCTCCCCGGCGCGGAGGGATGCGAGCTGGCGGCAAAATACATACCCCAGCAGAAGGTTGGGGGCGACTTCTACGATTCGTTTTCGCTCCCCGGCGGCAAGGTGGGGGCCGTAATCGGCGACGTGTCCGGCAAGGGGATATCCGCGGCCATCCTCATGGCGCTTTGCCAGACGAAGCTCCGCTACATAGCCCGCGAGAGCGCGTCGCCGTCGCAGGCCCTCAAGGCCCTCAACCGCGAGATGCTTCCCTCCATGCGCAGCGACATGTTCATAACGCTCGTCTACGCCGTTATAGACCCAGCTTCCGGAACCATTTCGATAGCCCGCGCCGGCCACGAAAAGCCGATAGTCTATTCGGCCTCCCGGGGGTCGGCGGACTTTGTGAAGTCCAGGGGGGCCGCCGTCGGGATGGTCTCGTCCGAAATTTTCGACGCGAAGATAGAGGACGTGGAAATCCCGTTTGAAAGGGGCGACATGCTCGTGCTTTACACAGACGGCGTCACCGAGGCCACAAACCCGGAGGGCGAGGAGTTCACGACGGGCAGGCTTTGCGGCATAGTCTCCCGCCTTGGTGCCTCCCCCGCAGGCGACCTAAACGAAGCCATAATCGCGGAGGTGCTCGCATTTGCGCAGAAGGGCAGGCCCGACGAGGACGACTTTACCCTGCTCTCCGTCCGGCGCCTCCCGTAGAATTTTTTCAAACCTAAATACGAATCAAAACAAAGAAATCAGGAAAAGATATGCCAGGAGTAGGTAAACTGTTGAAGCAGGCCCAGAAAATGCAGAAAGCCATGGAGGCCGTCCAGAGCGAGCTTTCGGAGCGCAGGATAGAGGTCTCGTCAGGCGGCGGCGCCGTCAAGGTTGAAGTTGACGGGCACGGCGTCCTCAAGGCGCTCAAGCTCGACCCGGAATTTCTGAAGGAGGGCGCGGAAGTCGTCGAAGGGGCGGTTCTCTCGGCCATAACCGAGGCCGTCGAAAAGGCCAAGGCCGACAGCGAGGCCGAAATGGCAAAAATTACCGGCGGGTTCTCCATGCCCGGCATTTTCTAGCGCGATGCCCGGCGCCTTCGAGGAACTGTGCGCGTCGCTTTCCCGGCTTCCCGGAATGGGCAGGAAGGGGGCGGAGCGCATTGCGCTACACCTGGCCTTCGCCGGCCGGGCGGACGCCGAGGCGCTTGCGCGCGCCCTGGCTTCCGCGCTCGAGCGCGTCACGCCGTGCCCCGTGTGCTGCGGGGTGTCCGAGGGGGGCGAGCCTTGCAGGATATGCTCCGACCCCTCGCGAAGCGGCGGGAGCGTGTGCGTCGTGGAATCTGCGGCCGACGTTGCCGCAATCGAAAAGTCCGGGGCCTGGCGCGGCTCATACCACGTCCTGGGCGGAAAGCTCTCGCCCATAAAAAATATCGGGCCGCAAAGCCTGAACCTGGCGGCCCTGGAAAGGCGGGCGGCCTCCGGGGAAGTGTCTGAAATGATTCTCGCGCTTTCAAACGACATAGAGGGCGAGGCGACCTGCCACTACATCTCGAAAAAAATCGCGGCCCCGCTCGGCGTAACCCTGACCCGCATAGGCTTCGGCCTCCCGAGCGGCAGCCAGCTCGGCTTTGCCGATACGGGCACCATAAGAAGCGCCCTCGATTCCAGAAAAAATTTCTGAAATGACTGAAACGTTTTCCATCATAAAAAAGGCCGCGGCGGCCGCCGCCCTTTCGGCGGCTATCGCAGTTCAGGCGGCCGGCATTTCCCCCGCGCCTCCTGCACCCGGAGACAACTCGATGGAATATTCGGACGCCGCCGTCTTGGGCGTAGTAGAGGGAGTCACCGAATTTCTCCCCGTCTCATCCACCGGCCACCTGATTTTGGCAAACCATTTTTTGGGGCTCGATTCGGATTCCCCGATGTTTGACTCGGACGGGGCTGCAATCGAGTCGCGCAAACCCGGCCCGGACGGCAGGCCCGCCCCCTACACGCTCAAGGAGGCCGCCGACGCCTACGCAATCGTAATCCAGGTGGCGGCAATAGCCGCCGTGGCATTACTTTATTGGAGGGAGCTTTGGAGCATGGTTCTCGGCTTTTTGGGCAGGAGCCGCAGCGGCCTGATGCTCGCGCGCAACCTCGTCGCAGCCTTTCTCCCGGCGGCGGTAGTCGGGTTTCTTTTGCATGACCTCATAGAGGAGCTGCTATTCGGGGTGTTCCCGGTTGTGGCGGCCCTGGCAGCCGGGGCTGTGGCGATGATTTTTGTCCAGCGCAGGTATGAGGGCGGCTTTTCGGATTCTTCGCCCGCGCTCGAAATCCACGAGCTTTCCGTCAGACAGTCGCTGGCTGTCGGATGCCTCCAGTGCGTCGCCCTCTGGCCGGGGACCAGCCGCTCCATGATGACTATCATGGGGGCTTACATGGTCGGCCTCAAGCCCGTGCAGGCCGCAAAGTTCAGCTTCCTTCTCGGACTCGTCACCCTGTCGGCCGCAAGCGCCTACAAGATGCTCCAGGACGGCGAGCAGATGTTCAGGGCCATTTCGGCGGGGCCGCTTGCAACGGGGTTTGCGGTGGCGTTTGTGAGCGCCGCAGTGTCGATAAAGTGGCTCGTTGGATTTTTAAACCGCAGGGGCCTCGTCCCGTTTGCCTGGTACAGGCTCGCGCTTGCGGCGGCGCTTCTGGCTTTCATGTTTTTAAAATGAGGATTGTCGACGCCCATACCCACTGGTATCCGGACTTCGTTTCCGCTGATCCCGCAGGATGGGCCAGGGCGGCGGCGGAACCCCACTGGGGGGCGGTCGCGGGCCCCCGGGCCGACGGGAAGCGCAGCCTTCAGGGCTTCCCGTCGATTGACAAGTTTCTGCGCGACATGGATTCGGCCGGGGTCGAGCGCGCCGTGATTCAGGGGTGGTACTGGGAGAACCCGGCAAACGCCCGCCTTATGAACCGCGAAGTCGCCCGGGCCGTCGCCGCGCATCCCGACAGGCTCTCCGCTTTTGCCTCCGCAAACCCTGCGGATTCGTCATGGCCCGAAATATTGCGCGAGGCGGCGGATGCGGGGTTTTGCGGCATTGGCGAACTTCACTCCGGAGTCCAGGGGTTCCGCTTCGCCTCGGGGGCGTTTTCCGATTTCTGCGGGGCCTGCGCCGGGGAGGGGCTGGCGGTCTGCCTGCATCTGGACGACCCTCGGGGCAAACCCTATCCGAACAAGGTTGGAACCGACAACCCCGGAGCTTTCGCCGCCGCGCGCGCCAATCCCATGACAAAATTCATATTCGCGCACTGGGGCGGCGGAGAGGTTTTTGAACCCGGATTCGAGCCGCCCGAAAACGTATTTTACGATACTGCGGCAAACACTTTTTTATACGGCGCCGGGGCGTGGAAAAATTGTTCCGGACGGCTTGCAGACAAAATGATTTACGGCTCGGACTATCCCCTGCGCCTTTATCCGCGCAAGTCCCGTGCCGAGGAAATGGACGGGTTCTCGGGCGAAGCCATGGCAAACGTCCCCCCCGAATCCGCCGCAGGATTCTTCTCGGAAAATTTCGACAGGCTGATGGGCGGGCTTTGACGCCGCGCCTCTGAAGCTTTGGAGGGCGGGCGCCAAGCCTCCTCGCCGTTTAGCAAAAGAAAGCTGAATTTAAAGCGATTCTTTCAAATACACTCTAAATTAACCCAACCAAACACACATATCTGATTGTCTCCACCGAGCGATTGCCGCCAAGCAATGCGTGAGATGAACCCACAGCCGCCCGGACCCGGGCGGCGCACGCCGTACCAAGATGCGCAAGCATCTTAGATTAAACGTAATGTTTACGGAACGTTGGCGGTACGCTTTTTTACACTTATTAAAAAGTGATTATAAAATACACTCTTGATTGTACCCACCAAGCTATTGCCGCCAGGCAATGCGGTGAGACGAACCCACAGCCGCCCGGACCCGGGCGGCGCGCGTCGTATCAAGATGCGCAAGCATCTTAGATCCAACGGTACGTTGGTTTGAGGCGGACTTCCAGGCTTTTGCCGTGGGCGTCGAGTGATTCCATGCGTGCGAATGCGGCGACGGTTGCGTGCGCTTTTTCCAGGGATTTTTCGTCGTATTTTACGATTGAGGAGCGGCGCATGAAGTCTGAGAGCTGGAGTCCGCTGGAGAACCTGCCGGTGCGTCCGGTTGGGAGGGTGTGGCTGGGGCCTGCGGTGAAGTCGCCGAGAACCGTCGGGGTTTTTTCCGTCATCAGGATCGCTCCGGCGGTGCGTATGGATTTTGCAAGCGGCGCGAGGCTTTTGGGCTCCACCTGAAGCTCCATATGTTCCGGGGCTATGAAATTTGCGACCTGTGCGGCTTCGTCGAGGCCCGGCACGAGGATTGCGAAGCATCCGGATGCGATTATTTTTTTGAGTTTGTCTGCGTGGGAGAGGCCCGCGCACTGCCTTTCAAGCTCCTCCGGGATTTGTTTCAGGAGGTCTTTCGAGGTTGAAACGAGGTAGATTTTTTCCTTGCCGCTGCCGTGTTCGGCCTGGGAGAGGAGGTCGGATGCCACGTATTTTGCCTGGGCGGAGGAGTCTGCCACTATCAGGACTTCGCTCGGGCCCGGGAGCAGGTCGACGCCCACGTCCCCGAAAAGCCTGCGCTTTGCCTCTATCACGAAGGCGTTTCCGGGGCCGAAGAGCTTTTCCACGGGGCGGACTGTCCTTGTGCCGAAACCCATTGCGGCAATCGCCTGCGCGCCGCCGATTTTGTAGATTTCATCGACCCCTTCGAGGGCGAGGGCGGCGAGAAGGTGGGAATTTATCCTGCCGTCGGGTCCTGGGGGCGTGCATACGCAGATTTCGGGGCATCCGGCGAGCTTTGCTATGGTGGCCGTCATAACTACGGTTGAGACCAGCGGGACTTGTCCGCCCGGAATGTACAGCCCGACTCTTTGTATGGGGTAGAAATTTTCGCCGATGACTGCGCCGTGGGCGTTTTTCGCGCGCCAGTTTTTGGGCATCGTGTGCCTGTGGAAATCCCTGACGCAGGCGATTGCCTTTTTAATTTCCCGCCTGTCTGCGGCAGGCACTTCCGCGAGGGCGGCGGCCATTTCGTCGCCGGTGACGCGCATTGTTGCGGGGGTGAGTTTTGCCCCGTCGAATTTTTTCGTGTATTCGAGGACGGCGGCGTCGCCGCGCTCCCTGACGTCGTCGAGCACTTTTGCCACTATGCCCGAAATTTCGGCCGAGTGGGAGACGGGCTCGGTGGCCGAGGCCAGGTTTTTCCAGAAGTTCCTTGAATTGAAGTCTAAAATTTTCACTGCTTTGAAAGTCTTTTGAGCCGGCGTTTTTTTTCAAACAAAAAATGGGCGCGGCGCGGCTGCGCGGTAGCCGCCGTCTGCGCCATAAAAAAACGCCTGCGAAATCCGCGGGCGTTTCCTTGAAGAATCCTGAAAAGAGACTAAGCGCGGCGGCGGCCGAACTTCTTCTGGAACTTTTCGACGCGGCCGGCCGTGTCGACAAAGCGCTTTTCGCCGGTGTACGCCGGGTGGGAGTCCGCAGTTACGTCGCGGCTGATGATGTAGTGGTCAACCCCGTCGATCTTTTCAACCTGCTTGCTTTTCATCGTCGAGCGCGTGATAAAGCGGGTGCCGGTGGAAACGTCGACGAAGCATACGGGTTTGTAGTCGGGATGAATCTTTTCTTTCATTTTGGAAAAACCTCTCCGTTTTTTAAAGTCTTAGCCCTGCTTCGCCTTGAAGCGCGGATTCGTCTTGTTGATTACGTACACACGGCCCTTCCTGCGCACGACCTTGCAGTCGGGATGGCGGGTCTTCAAAGATTTGATGGATGATACAACTTTCATGATTCTTCAACTTTGATTTTGAGGAAAAGTGCGAACTAAACGCCGGGAGCGCGTTTGTGTCAAGCTTTTCTTGGAAACTTTTTCTAAAATTTTTGATTTGTTTTGATTTGCGTCAGATGCGGGGCGCCCGCGCGAGGAATGACTTGACGGTGTTAGACATGAGCATTGCGACCGTCATGGGCCCGACTCCGCCGGGAACCGGGGTTATTTTGGAGCACTTGGGGGCGACCGCGTCGAAATCCACGTCGCCTACGAGCCTGTACCCGGACTTTTTCTCCGGGCACGGTATGCGGTTTATGCCGACGTCTATCACGCAGGCCCCGTCCTTTACCATGTCGGCGGTTACTGTGCCCGGTCGCCCGACGGCCGATATGAGTATGTCGGCCCCCCGGCATATTTCGGCGAGGTTTTCGCTCCTTGAATGGCACACGGTGACCGTCGCGTCCGCGCCCTTTTTCATGAGCAGGAGCGCCATGGGCTTGCCCACTATGAGGCTGCGGCCTATTATGACGGCGCGCCTGCCGGCGGTCTCCACGCCGGAGCGCCTGAGAAGCTCCATTATGCCCGCTGGGGTGCAGGCCGTGAACGCGCGCGCGTCCTCCTGGCAGAGCAGGCCGAGGTTTGCGGAGCTGAAGCCGTCAACGTCCTTCGAGGCGCAGACGCGGTTGAATGTGGCCCGCTCGTCGAGGTGCGGGGGCAGGGGGGCCTGCACAAGTATCGCGTCCACGGAGGCGTCCGCGTTGAGCGAGTCGATGAGGGCGTCGAGCTCGTCCTGGCGCGTGGATTCGGGAAGTATGTGCAGGCGGCTTTCGATGCCTATCTTTTCCGCCACCCTGCTTTTTTTGGCGACGTACGAGACCGACGCCGGGTCGTCGCCCACGCGCACGAGTGCCACGCACGGCCGCCTTCCCGGAATGCCCGCTATCTTTTTGGAAAGCTCCGCGTGAATTTCTTCGGATATTCTGTTGCCGTCTATTATTTCCGCCATTTGTCTCACCTGTTGAATTTTATGTGGTCTGCCCTGAGCACGAGGCCGTCGGGAGTATCCTCAAACGTCCCCCGCATGACGACGTTGTGCCCGGAGTACTGCTCCACGTTGGGGGCGCCGATTCGGGACAGGTCGGCGTAGGAGACGAAGTCCCCGTTTATGTCGTAGAGGGCGTACCCGTACGGGGAGGCCTTGAAGCTGAAGAGGCCCCCGACCGGGCGCAGCACGCCCTCGAGGGTCTGGGGCGCGGAGGAGGAGTGGTATCCCCTCTGCGCGGCGCAGCCCGAAAACAGCGCAATAGACGCCAGAAGCGGAGCAAAGAAGGTTGAAAATTTTTTCATGAGTCCCTTATATGAATTTTTGCAACAATAAATAAAAGGGCGCCCCCCGAAATTTCAACAACCAATTTGAACGCGTCAAACCTCTGAAATGGCGGCTTTGCAAAAGCATCTGATTGTGGACGGATGGAACGTCATACGCTCCGACCCGGAGATGGGCCGCGCGTTTGCCGAACTCGGGCAGGATGCGGCAAAGAAGATGCTCGCCGCGCGCCTCGGGCCGATACACGACGCATTCGGGTACAGGCTCACGATAGTTTACGACGGCAGGGGAGACGACATCTCTGTCGAGAAGGTTGGCCGCAGCGCGACTTTCTCCGAAGTTTACACCCCGTCGTCGATGACGGCGGACGAGCTTATCGAGCAGCTATGCGCCACTTCAAAGAATCCGAAGTCGCTCACAGTGGCAAGCCGGGACAACCTGATAAGGCTTACGGCAATGGGCTTTTCCGTGGAAAGCCTCACAAGCTCCCAGCTTTTGGAGTGGGCCGCCTCCGCCTCGAAATATGTCGCGAGGCGCTATTCCGACGCGCGGGCTGAGGCCGAGAGGGGGTGGCGCGAGGCGTCCTCTCCGTTCTCGGCCCTCGGCTCCCCGGCCTCGGGCGTCCCCAAGCCGCGCGGCCGCCGGCGCAAGTGAGTGGGGGCGTGCGCGCGGGCTGCGTTTTTTTTGAAATTTTTTGCCTGCGGGGGTGTCCATACATAAAAATCAAATGCTTGCATGGGGTTTTGAAATCGTATAACCAAACAAACTGAATGAAAAAAATCTCGTCTCTTTTGCTACTGGGGGGATGCTGCGCGGCGTCTTTTGCAACTGCCACCCCCCCGCTGCCGTCGTCCGGCTCTTACGCAGCCGGCGCGTCGGTTGCGCAGGGCTCGCCGTCCTCCTCTGCTTCGATGCGCGCCGTTCCCGGCGCCCCTGCGGGGGGTGCTGCCGACATCTCAAACGGGGAGAATCCGGTTTCGGCCTCCGCCCCGGCCATGCCCAAGTTGGATTCGTCGTCCTACTCCCAGGCCCAGCTTGCAAAGCTGAAGGAGATTGAAAAAATCTCGCAGCTCGCCCTCGGCGGGGATCCCGACGCCCAGAACAAAATGGGCGACTTTTACGCGGAGGGAAATCTCGTTGCGCCCGACATGCGCATGGCGACCTACTGGTGGTACGAATCCGCCCGCAGGCGCAACCCCGAGGCCCTTTGCCGGATGGGGGAGCTGTTTTACAGCGGTACGGTCGTGAAGCGCAACATGTTCAACGCCGTCGAGTATTGGAAGCTTTCCGCCATAGCGGGCAATCCCCAGGCCCAGTATTTCCTGGGCTCCTGCTACGCCAGCGGGGGGCAGGGGGTCTATCAGGACCACGCCCAGGCTGTGTACTGGTTCCAAAAGTCCGCGAGCCAGGACAACATCCGCGCCATGCACTCCCTCGCCTACTTCTACGCCCGCGGAAGCGGCGTAAAGCGCAATTTGAAGCTCGCCGCAGAGCTATGGAGGCGCGCGGCCGAAAAGGGGTTCCTGCCGGCGCAGACCCAGCTCGGGCTCTGCTACTTTTCGGGCGAGGGCGTTGAAAGGGACCTCCCGCTTTCCGCAAAAATATGGACCGCCGCCGCCGAAAAGGGCGACCCCGACGCGCAGAGGTACCTCGGCTTTTCGTACTACTACGGCAAGGGTGTGCCCGTGGACAAGAATACGGCCCTCGTCCTGTTTCAGGCGGCCGCCCAGCAGGGCGACGCGGACGCCAAAAAAGCCTATGAGGACCTTGTGCTTGAAATCGGCATACGCAAGGCCGACTCCCCCGAGCCACTTGTAAAGCCCTATGTGCCGCCGCGCAAGGAGGCCGTCCCGGAGGTGTTCAGGGTGAAGCATGTGGACGAAATGAGATAGGCCCGGCGCGCGGCGTCCCGCCCGCGTTTCTTTTGCGGAGGAGGCTCCATGGGTTTTTTTAAGGTTTTTAAGACCGTTTCTGCCACCCTCGCGCTTGGGGCGTCCCCTTTTGCGGAGCGCGGCCTGTTTGGCATGATTATGCCGTCCGTGGATGAAGGAACGCCTGTGTCTGCGCTTTCGGAGCGATATTTCGGTGGGGACATCGGTGCGGGGCTGATGCTTCTTGACCTCGCGTATTTTTCAAACACCCCAAACCTGAAATACACGGGTTTCGGGTTCCGCGCTCTGGAAATTTCCCCGGCCCGGCTTGCGGAGGCGAGGCGGCTTGCGCTGGAGCTTGCCGGCCGAGGTGCCGGGGGATTCCAGCTCGGGAGCGTTCTGACGGACTTCCGCTCGCACGAGGCGGGGGTTGCGCCCGTCGAATTCCGGTCGGACTATGAAAAATTCGCCCGCGCCTCCGGAGACGCCGGCGCCATGGCCACACTGTTTTACTGGAAGTTCTCGGGCCTCTTCGGCGGGCGCGACACAGAGGGGGCGGCGGAAATTTTCGACTCCATGGCCGGTCTCGGGGCGGAGCGCATAGCGCGGATTTTTCAGAAGTTCCATCTGGGCGACGCGGAGGCGAAGGAGGCTTTCGCGTTCCTTCTCCCCAAATTTTCCGCCGCAGAGCGCGACACTCCCGCATTTCTTGAAATGCTGCGCCGCAATTGCGGGGACTCGGGCGCAGCAGTCGCGGAGGCCGTGCGGATTCTGGGGACACCGGATGCCGGGGGCCGGATTTTGAAGGAAGGCGGGGCCCGCAGCCGGATACTCTTTTGCCTCATGGAGTGGCTTGAAGAGCGGGGCGACTGGGCGGAGTTTTTGCGCTGGTCGGAAGCTTTTCCTATCGGGGGGCCGGAGGGGGTGGGGAACTCTTCCTCGGAAATATATCTGGGCCGCGCGCTCGCCGTCGCCGCCGAGCGATTCGGCGCGGATTCAAGGGAATTTGAGAAGGTCGCGGGCAGGTTTGAGCGGGAGCTGGGAAGCGCCCGGGGAATGTGCGCGGCGGCGGGGCTCCTCGCCTCGGCCCCGCACGGGGCTGCGGAGACTGCGGCGGCCGCCGAAAAGTGCGCGGCAAAGGCCTTCGGCGCCGGGTCGCTTCGGGGCGGGATTGTGCTTGCGGAAATCCTTTATTCGCGGGGAGATTACGCCGGGGCGGAGGGGGCGCTGCGAGGGGTGTTGAAGCTCGCCGGGGCCGCGCCCGAGGGCCGTTGCGCGGATGGCGGGGGCTTTTTATTTGCGCGCATGCCGTTTTCATCGCGCACCGCCGGGTTTTCGCCTGCCGACGCCGCAGCCATCGCGCGCCAGGGCCTGTTTTTTGTCAGTCTCGCGTCGCCGGAGCCGGAAAAGCTGGCGGAGGGCGCGGAACTTTTGAGGGAGTCGGCCGGCATGGGGAACTCGATGTCTGCCGCATTGCTGTTTGCGCTCGGGCGCTCCGGGATTGTTCCGGATTCCGGCGGGGAGCCTGGGCGGGAATTGCGCAGGGAACCGGCCGGGGGGAAGTTCGGGCGTATGGCAGACAGCGCGTTTTTTTGCATTGAAAACGCGCTGCTTGGGAGGGCGGGGGCCGAAGGCCCGGGCTGCGGGGTTTTGAAGGCCCGGGCGGCTGCGGTGTCGGCCGCGCGGCGGGCTTTTGCAAAGGAGGCGGATTCGGCTGCGCCCGCGGCTCCGGCCCTGGATGCGGAGGTCTGGCGGCATTCGTTTGACTTTGAAAAATTCCGCGCCCTCGTGGATTCCGCGCAGGGCCGGGGCTATTCCGAAAACGCCGATGTGCGCGCCGAGATAATGAGGTGCTGCGCAATGGATTTCGGGTGCGCGCTCGGGCTTTATTTCGCATGCCTCTCGGAGGGGGTGGTCTTTGAGCGGAACCCGGGGCGCGCGGAATTTATTTTTGACATATTGCGGGACCGGCTGGGGAGCGATGCGGCGGCCATGGAAGTCGCCCGGGCCTACTGCGCGTTTGCCCCCCTCCGCGACCCCGCCAGGGCCGCGCGCTGGAGCGCAAAAACCCGGCGCAGCCCGGCGCCGGAGGAGCTTGCGCGCGAATGCCCCTCATACGGCCCCGGGCCGATGTGAGCCGCATTCGCCGCACTTTTGCGCGGCGCGCGCGGGAGTCATTTGCGCGCGGCGGGCAGAGGGTCGCCGGGGGTGCGCCTTTTCGGGTCGAATACGGCCACGCCGACTTTCGAGTCCGCGCACCCGTAATACAGGAACCACTTGCCCTTGAAATAGGCAAGCCCCTCTATGAAAACCGTGCCGTCCCTGTACTGGCCGCTTTTTTCAAAGTCCTCCATCGGGCGGAAGAACGGCGCGTCGAGGCGCGCGACGGGCTTCATCGGGTTGTCGGCGTCAAAGAGCGCCTGTCCGGCGCAGTAGGCTCCGGCGTTGAAGCGCGCGTCCCCGTTTTCCCCGCCGGCGTTTTTGCCGTTGTAAAGCAGCAGGCAGCCCTTGGGCGTCCTTATGGCGGCCGGCCCGCATTCGGTGAGGAGGCTGTCGAAAAATCCGCGCCGCGGGGATATGGCGGCCCTGAGGCTGCCGTCGGGGTTTTCGACGGGCGTCCAGTTTATGAGGTCGTCGCTGTAAGCCCCGAACACGCGGTGCTCGCCCCAGTACATGAAATACCTGCCGCCGACTTTTGCCGCCACAAATTCGTCCGGGCGCCTCGGTGAGCGCTCGGTCAGGATGGATCCCGACTTGCAGTACAGGTCCCTGTACTTTCCGCCGTAGGCTTTTGCGAAGGCGGGGCCGTGCTTTGTCCATTTGCGCAGGTCCCTGGAGGTCGCGACGCACAGGCGGGCCTTGCGGTTTTCCTTGTTCCAGGCTGTGTACGTAAGCACGTACGTGCCGTCTTCTGCCTTTGCCAGGCGGGGGTCCTCGCACCCGCCCGTCCATTCAAATTCCTTGGCCGCGTCCTCGTCCGGATACAGGACGGGGGCCGGCAGGCGCCTCATGCGGACGCCGTCGTCGCTCTCCGCCAGGCCGAGGCGCGAGGTGCGGCTGCCGATGCCCCTGTGGGTGTCGTCCTCGGCGCGGTAGAGCACGCAGATTTTGCCGTTGAAAACTGCCGCGGCGGGGTTGAACGTGTCGCTTTCCTCCCACCTTATCGGGGCCTTTGCCATGGGGCAGTCGAACACGCTCGCGGGGTTCGGGCTTATTGCGGGGTTTGCGCCTTCGGGGCGGACGAACCCGCCCAGGGCCCAGCCGGGCAGGGGGTTCTCCCGGAGCTCCGGGGCGTTTTCAGCGCCCTCAACGGCGGGGGCCAGCGCGAGGAAAATCATGGCGGCTGCGGGGAAAATCTTCATGGAAATGCGTCGTTTTTATCCGCCGGGCGCGGCCGGGGGCGGGTTTAAAGTCGGTTTTGCGGCGTATATTGGGGGAATCTGGCGCATTTTCAAGGATTTTTGCCCCGGGGGCGCATCGGGCGGCGCGCGGCGGAGGATTTTTTTAAAAAAGGTTTGCAAGGGCGGGTTTTTAAGTCTAACCCCAATGGGGGCAATAATATGAATAATCCGATAGACGAATTCTTTTTCAGAAACGCGGACGACTTTTTCCGCTCAAACGCGCCGTGCGCCCTGACGTACGACGACGTGACTCTCGCCACGCAGCACTCGGCCATCCTGCCCAAACAGACCAGGCTCGACACCAGCATCTCCGACCGCGTCAGCCTCACCCTCCCCATCATATCCTCCGACATGGACACCGTCACGGAGTACAGGATGGCAATCGCCATGGCCAGAAACGGCGGCATGGGCATAATACACTCGTCGATGACGGCCGACGAGCAGCTCTCCCAGGTAATCCGGGTGAAGAACTACATCCACGGCCTCATACAGGACCCCATCCGCGTGAGCCCCGACCAGCACATAGGCGACGTGATAAACATGGTTGAGGAGAAGAAGTTCCGCTTCCGCACCTTCCCCGTCGTGGACTCTTCCGGCAGGCTCGTGGGCCTTCTGCCCGGCTCCGTCGTCAAGGAAAGGTACGCGTCGATGAAGATTTCGGAGGCGATGACCAAGCGCTCCGAGGTTTTCACCGTCTCCTCCGGCGACATAAAGGGCGACCCCATCGCGGTGGCCGACAAGTTCTTCACCGACCACTTCGGCGTGCACAAGCTCCTTGTAGTCGATGAAAACGACCGCCTGAAGGGCCTTTTCACCCTCTCCGATATCGAGCGCATCTCCGACGAGAACGCCTCCCAGAAGAGGGCGGCCCGCGACTCGCGCTTCAGGCTCGTGTGCGGCGCGACCCTCTCCATGTACCGCAGGCCCGACGGGTCGCTGGACCGCGACAAGATTGTCTCGCACGTGGGCGCCATGGTGGAGCAGGGCCTCGACGTCGCGGCCGTATCGACCGCCCACGGCTTCACCGAGGGCGTGGGGGCCATGATAAGGCTCGTGCGCGAGAACTTCAGGGACCTCACCATCATCGGCGGCAACGTCACCAGCGCTGCGGGCGTGAAGTTCCTGGCCGAGGCCGGGGCGGATGCGGTGAAAGTCGGCCAGGGCCCCGGCTCTATCTGCACCACGCGCATTGTCGCCGGAATCGGCATCCCGCAGCTCACGGCCCTTTACGTATGCTCCACCCAGGCGAAGGAGTGCGGCGTCAGAATCATCGCAGACGGCGGCATAACAAAGAGCGGCGACATGGTGAAGGCGCTAACCCTCGCGGACGCCGTCCTGTGCGGCAGCCTCCTTGCGGGAACCCCGGAAGCCCCCGGAAAGATTCTTGAAATAAACGGCAAGAGCTACAAGCAGTACCGAGGAATGGGCTCGATGGCCGCCATGAAGGACGGCTCCGCCGCCCGTTACGGCCGCGACACGAAGGACAAGACCGACAAGGTCACCGCCGAGGGCATCGAGGCCCTCAAGGAGGTCTCCGTCGGCCTCGACGAGCTTCTCGCCCAGTATGCGGGCGGAATACAGAGCGGCATGGGCTACCTCGGGGCGGAAAACCTCGCGGCCCTCAAGACGAACGCCCGCTACGCGATGGTGACGTCCGCAGGCCGCCGCGAGAGCTTCCCGCACGACGTGATAGAGGTTAAGACCACCTCCCCGTCCCACTAGGGCCCCGTCCGGCACCGGGCTTCCCCGCCGCGCAGTGGGAGGGCCCGGCCGCCGCGCGCGCCTTCCGCGTCCGGGCGCGCTGTTGACAAAGCCCGGGAAACTGCCACAATCCCGCCTCACCGATTTTTCATCAAGACTTTTTCATGACTGCATTAAAAGCCCTCTACGTATTCCTCATCGCCGCGGCGGTTCTCGCCTTTGCGTATGCGCTCACGCTGTTTTCGCCGGGGGGCGCCGTTGAGGACCCGTCCGGTGCGCCGCTTGTCAGCGAAGGCTCCGGCTACCGGGAAGAGGCGGAGGAGCTGTACAGGCAGTTCACGGAAAAGCTCGCGCTGGGGGCCCCGACCGAGGAGGACATGGCCAGGATGAAGCGCGCCCTCGAACTCATGGACGCCTACCTCGCGGGCATGGGCATATCCGACCGCTCGGCCTTCTACCGCCAGAGCCAGATGCGCGCCACCTACCAGAACATCGTCGGCCGCCCCGACTACGACGCCGTAAAAAAGCTCGCCGCCGCAGCGGACGAGGCGTTCAAGGGCAAGGACCAGATGAAGGCCCTGGAGCTTTACACGAAACTCCGCGACCTCCAGTCCAAGATAAATTCCGAATATCCCGAGAGCCAGTATTACGACGTGAACCTGCTCGCCAAGGCGGAGCAGATGATGCGCGTGGTGAGCGTCGTCCCGCTCGCCCAGAAGGTGGCGGAGCTTGAGAGGAAGATAGCCGAGGCAAACGGCATGAAGCGCTGGAACGAGGCGGAAAAGCTCATTATAGAGGCGATGGAAATCCAGTCCACCATAAACAAGGACTACGCCAACACGAGCTATCTGGACTTCTCGAAAATGCGCCATTTCGAGGAGGAGCTGGGGTTTCTCAAGGCAGCCCCGATAGAGGCCGCCCTCGAGGAGGCCCTGAAAAAGGCGGGGGAGCTTGAAAAGAAGGGGGAATACGTCGCGGCGGCCGAGCAGTACAGCGTGGCGATAGACCGCCAGCGCGACCTGAACACCCTCTTTGACAAGAGTCGGTACGCCTCCGACGAAAAGCTGCGCGCCTTCAACGCCCTGAAGGAGACCGCCATGAGCCGCAAGCTATTCTCCGACATATCTTCGGGGAAGGCGAAGCTCGACGGGATGCTGCGCTCGTCCGCGCCGGTATCGCAAATCATGCCGCTTGCGGAGGATTTGCTGATAAAATGCGAGCGATTCAGGTCCGAGTATCCGCAAAGCTCGATTCTGGAGGAGGACGTGGTGCTGTCGCTGCGCTTTATAAACTATCTCGGGAACAAGGTCGGGGAAATTTCAAAGCTTGCGATGTCGAACCTTGTGCCCCTCGACAGGGAGGGGCGCGCAAAGATGCTCTCCCACGAGGTCTCCCAGGAGCTTTACGGGCTTGTCATGCAGGAAAACCCCAGCCGCAACGCGGGCGCGAAAAACCCCGTCGAGACGGTTTCGTGGGAGAATGCCTCGGATTTTTGCAGGCGGCTGACGTGGATACTGGCGCGCCCCGTGACCCTCCCGACGCGCGGGCAGTTCGTCGGCGCGATAGGCTCCCTCAAATATGCGGATTTTAACGCGATTTCCTGGAACGCGGGCAACAGCGGCCTCAAAACCCATCCCGTCATGACTTCCGAGCCCAACGCGCGCGGCTTCTACGACCTCCTCGGAAACGTGTCCGAATACACCGCCGCCGACCCAAAGAGCGGAAAGCCGGGAATCATCGGCGGCAGCTCGCAGACCTGGACCGACGCCCTCACGGAAATCCCTTACGCGGAAATCGAGCGCTCGCAGAGGGGCGACCGCATGATAGGCTTCCGCTACGTCGTTTCGGAGGCCGACTGAGCATAGCCCCCGGATGGTCGCCCGCGCGCCGTCATCCGCCGCGAACCCACCGCGCGTAGGGGCCGTAAACGCTGTGCGGCTTCAGGGCGTACCACTGCGGGCATTCGTACGGGTGGATTTCCACGAGCCGTGCCTCCAGCCTTTCGAGGTTTTCCGGGGGGAACTTGAGCTTCAGCTCCCACTCCCTTTCGGAGCGGGTCTCGCCCTCCCACACGTAGGCGGAAAGCACAGGGCTTTCCGGAACCTGGGCGCAGGCGGCAAGCTCCTCGGCCACGAGCGTTTTGGCGGCGCTTTCCGCCTCTTTGCGCGAGGGGAAGGTGGTGAATCCCACAAGCATTTCGTCCGCATTTTTCATGGGGGCGATTGTGGGGCTTTTTTATCGGGTTGCAACCGATAAAAAGTGTTTGCAAAATGAATCCCCTCGGGCATCTTTTTTTCAAATGGATTCTCAAAATGGCTTACTGTCGATTTCGGCCCGCAACCTCGTCAAGGAGTATGGGAGGCGGCGCGTCGTAAACGGCGTCAATCTGAACCTGGACGCGGGGGAGGTCGTGGGCCTGCTCGGCCCCAACGGCGCGGGAAAGACAACGAGCTTTTACATGATAATGGGCCTCGTCCCCGTCACTTCCGGGAACGTGTTCCTCGGCTCCGAGGACATTACGGACGTCGCCATGTACCGGCGCGCCCGTATGGGCATAGGATACCTCCCGCAGGAGCCGTCGGTTTTCAGGAAGCTGTCGGTGGAGGAGAACGTCATGGCCGTCGCGGAAACCCTGCCCCTGCCGAGGCGCGAGCTGAAGGACTTCGTTTTGGCGATGCTCGACGAGCTGGAGCTTACGAAGCTTGCAAAGCAGAAGGCCTACACCCTTTCGGGCGGGGAGCGCAGGCGCCTCGAAATCACGAGGGCCCTGACGGTGCGCCCCAAGTTCCTGCTTATGGACGAGCCTTTCAGCGGCGTGGACCCCATAAGCGTGGCGGAGGTGCAGAACATAATACTGGGCCTTAAAAGCAAGAACATCGGGGTGCTCATCACCGACCACAACGTGCGCGAAACCCTCAGCATAGTGGACCGCGCGTACCTCATCCACGAGGGCAGGGTGCTCTGCGAGGGCACGAGCGACTTTTTGGTAAACGACGAATTGAGCCGCAAGTTTTATCTCGGCGAGAGCTTTAAAATGTAGGAGGGCGCTATGGCGGCTGACATGGAACGGCAGATAACGGTCAGGGAATTTTTCGAGCTTTTCAGGGACTCCCTGCAACTAGAACTCGCGGCGGGCGCCGCCGGGCTTGAAAACATGGTTTCGGAGCCGAGCCTAAACAGGCCCGCGCTGGCCATGACCGGGTATTTCAAAAACTTTGCGGCGCACCGCATTCAGCTTTTCGGCGCCGGGGAAATGGCGTATGTGCGCGACCAGGCGCCGGAGCGCCAGCGGGAAATCATGGAGGAGATTGCCGCGCACAACATCCCGTGCATGATAGTGTCGCGCAACATCATCCCGACGAAGGCCATGCTGGAGGTTGCGGAGGAGCGCGGCATTCCGCTTCTGCGCACCCGCATGAAGTCCAAGGAGTTTTCGACCGACCTGGCGGTGGGCGTTGAAAAGAAGTTCGCGCCCTGCATGAACCTCCACGGAACCTTTCTGGACGTCAAGGGCATAGGGGTGCTCATACGCGGCGCAAGCGGCGTGGGCAAGAGCGAGTGCGCGCTGGCGCTCATCGACCACGGCCACTCGCTCGTGGCGGACGACATGACGCACTGCGTAAGGATTGGCAAGGACCGCGTGATAGGCAAGTCCAACGACCTGAACCGGGGATACATGGAGTGCCGGGGCATAGGCATAATAGACGTGACAAAGCTCTACGGCATCCGCTGCCTGCGCCTTGAAAAGCAGATAGACCTCGTCGTGACTTTCGTGGACTGGAAGCCGGGCATACCGGAGGACCGCACGGGTCTTGAAAAGAACTATTTCGACATCCTCGGGGTGTCGGTGCCGCACGTGGAGATACCGGTGCGGCCCGGGCGGGACATGGCGCGCCTCGTGGAGGTGGCGGCGATGGTGCAGGCCCTCAAGGCCGTCGGCCACGACGCGGCCGCTGAATTTAACGAACGCCTGATTGCGGCGATGAGCTGAGGCATGCCGGGGCCCCTGGCGGGGAACCCGGGCCGGCCGGAGGATTTTAAAAATGGATTTCAAATACGGAAAACGCGGGGAGGCCCTCAGGGAGCTCCTCCGCAAGAGGATTGTGTTTCTGGACGGGGGCATGGGCACCATCATCCAGCGCGCGGGCCTGGGGGAGGACGACTTCAGGCGCGGGCGCCGGGAATTCGAGGAGTGCGCCGCTGAGCTTAAGGGCAACAACGACATCCTCAACATAACCCGCCCCGACATAGTCGGCGGCATACACCGGGACTATTACAGGGCGGGGGCCGACATCGTCACCACCTGCACCTTCGCCTCGACGAGGATAGCCCAGGCCGACTACGGGCTTTCCGGCATGGCGCGGGAGATGGCGGCCGCCGGGGCGCGCCTTTTGCGCTCCGTGGCGGACGAGTTCGAGGCTTCGGACGGCAGGCCGCGCTTTGTGGCCGCCTCGATAGGCCCGATGAACAAGTCCGCATCAATGCCCTCAGACCCGTCCGACACCGCCGCGCGCTCCGTCACTTTCGACGACCTGCGCGCCTCGTACATCGAGCAGATGCAGGCGATGTACGAAAACGGCGCCGACCTGTTCCTGCTTGAAACCAATTTCGACACGCTGAACGTCAAGGCCGCCCTCCACGCGTACCTGACGCTGCGCGAGGAGGCCGGCTGCGACATCCCCGTCGCGGTCAGCGCCACGATTTCGGACATGTCCGGGCGCCTTTTAAGCGGCCAGACCATCGGGGCCTTCTACGCCAGCATCCGGCACGCAAACCCGCTCTTCGTGGGCCTTAACTGCGCCCTGGGGGCGGAGAAGATGCGCCCGTACATCGAGGAATTCTCGCGTGTCGCCGAGTGCTTCACCCACTGCTACCCCAACGCCGGCCTCCCGAACCCGCTCTCCGAATACGGGTACGACCAGACCCCCGGGGACACCGCCGGGCACCTGGCCGCCTACGCCCGCGAGGGGCTTCTGAACGTGATAGGCGGATGCTGCGGCACAACCCCCGACCACATAAGGGCCGTCGTGGACGCGTGTTCCGGATTCGCCCCCCGCATCCCCGCCCCGCGGCGCTCCTCGACCATGCTTTCGGGTTTGGAGCCGCTGGAGCTTGAGGGGGATTCAGCCCCGTTTGTGTTTGTGGGCGAGCGCACGAACGTGGCCGGCTCTGCGGCCTTCAAAAAGCTCGTCGCAGCCGGGGACTTCGGGGGGGCGCTCGCCGTCGCCCGCCGCCAGGTCGATTCTGGCGCAAACATGATAGACGTCAATTTCGACGAGCCTATGCTCGACTCTCCGGCGTGCATGGCAGCCTTCCTGAACATGGCCGCAGCCGAGCCTGAAATTGCGCGCGTCCCGGTGATGATTGACTCGTCCGACTGGGAGACCGTCCTGGCAGGGCTAAAGTGCGTGCAGGGCAAGGGAATCGTAAATTCCATAAGCCTGAAGGAGGGCGAGGGGGAGTTTCTGCGCCGCGCCAGGGAAATAAGAAGGCACGGGTTTGCAATGCTTGTCATGGCCTTCGACGAGAACGGCCAGGCCGCCTCCAAAGAGGACAAGGTGCGCATATGCAAGCGCTCTTACGACCTGCTGGTCGCAGACGGGATAGAGCCGTGCGACATAGTGTTCGACGCCAACGTCCTGACCGTCGCGACGGGCATCCCCGAACACGACTCCTACGCCGTCAACTTCATAGAGGCGGTCCGCGAGATAAAGAGGGTGTGCCCCGGCGCGCGCACGAGCGCGGGGGTGAGCAACATTTCTTTCGCCTTCAGGGGCAACAACGCCGTGAGGGAGGCGATGCATTCGGTGTTCCTCTACCACGCGCGCCGCGCCGGGCTTGACTTCGGCATTGTAAACGCCGGAATGCTCGCCCCTTACGATGAAATCGAGCCGCGCCTGCGGTCGCTTGTGGAGGCCGTGGTCCTTGACGAGGGCCACGGAGCCGTCGAGGCGTTGCTGGCGGCGGCGGATTCCTACCGGGGCGCCAAGTCCGACGCCTCCGCGCCCGGGCATGACGACTTCGACGACATGGACTGGGACGCGAAGATGCTGCGCTGCTTCGTCAAGGGCGAGGACGGGCGCATAGAGGAGGTGACAAGGCATTTCCACGGCGAGCTCGGCGACCCGCTCAAGGTGATAGAGGGCCCGCTCATGGACGCCATGAAGCGCGTCGGCGCCCTCTTCGGCGAGGGCAAGATGTTTTTGCCGCAGGTGGTGAAGAGCGCGAGGGTGATGAAAAAGGCCGTGGCCTACCTGGAACCCTTCATGCCCAAGGGCGGCGCGGGGCGCGGAAAGGTCGCCCTGGCAACCGTCAAGGGCGACGTGCACGACATCGGCAAAAATATCGTGGCGTCCGTCCTCTCGTGCAACGGCTACGAGGTGGAAGACCTCGGCGTGATGTGCCCGCCCGAGAAAATCCTGGAGGCGGCGCGGCGCTCGGATCTCGTGGGCCTGAGCGCCCTGATAACCCCCTCGCTGGGCGAGATGGAAAACGTCGCCAGGCTGTTCGAGCGCGAAGGGCTGAAAGTCCCCCTCATTCTGGGCGGGGCGACCACGAGCGAAACCCATACGGCGGTGAGGATAGCCCCGCTTTATTCCGGCCCCGTCATGCGCGTGGAGGACGCCTCGGTTGTCGCGGGCGCCTGCGCGGAGCTGCTCTCGGGCGACAGGGCAGCGATAGTGGGCCTGAGGGCCTCCCAGGAGAGGATAAAGGGCGAATTTGAAAGGGGGCGCGCGGCTGCCGCCTCCGGCCTCGTCCCGTTTGAAAAGGCCCGGGAAATGCGCGCCAAATGCGAGTTTTCGAGGGAGCTTGCCGCCAAGCCGGCCAGTTTCGACCTGTGGCTCGGCGACCACCCCGTCGGGGAGCTCGAAAGCCTGTTTTCCTGGGGCATGTTCTTCAACGCCTGGGGCATGGCAGGCGTCAGGTGCAGGATGGGCGACGGAAGCGACGCCGGCCGCATGTCAAAGGAGTTTTTCCGCGACGCGCTCGGGATTCTGGAGGAGCTTAAAAAAGTCGCGCGCCCGAAGGCCGTCTGGCGGTTTTTCAGGGCGTCCTCCGACGGGGACGACGTTGAGCTTTACCGCGCGGACGACAGGGTTGTGGAAACCCTGCGCTTTCTGCGCAACCAGTCGCCCGTGCGCGGCGAGTGCGCCTCGGCCGCAGACTTCGTGGCGCCCGCAGACGCAGGCTTCCGCGACTGCGTGGGGCTTTTTGCCGCCACCGCGGGTGCAGAGGCGGCGGAATTTGCGGCGTCCCTTAAAAGGGACGGGCGCGACTACGATTCGCTTATCGCGTCCACCTTGTGCGACATAATAGCCGAGGCGTACGCCCGCTACATAAACGAGCGCAAGATGAGGCCGTTTTCGCAGTCGGCCGGCGTCCGCCCCGCCTGCGGGTACCCCATGTGGGGGGACCACTCGGAAAAGCTCAAGATATGGAGGCTTTTGAACGCCGAAACCAAGGCGGGCATAAGCCTCACCGAGAGCTTCATGATGGTTCCCGCCTCCAGCGTCTGCGGGCTGTGGCTGCCGAACCCGGGGGCCAGGTACGTAAACGGCGTCTCGGTCGGGCCGGACCAGCTCGCAGCCTACGCCGCGCGGAAGGGCGTTCCGGTTGATGAAATACGCAAGTCGCTTTCGGTAAAAATCGTGGAGTAGGGGATGTTCGCCAGGATTGCAGACGGCGCGCCCGATTCGCGCAGAAAGTTCCGCACGGACCTGGTGATGCCCGTGTGCATGCTCCTTCTCGCCCTGATGGGGCTTGCCTTCATATACACCTCGCAGAACTACAACATGGACGAGGGGCCGGTTTTCAGGCAGTACTGGTTCCGCCAGTCGATGTTTTTCGCGCTGGGCGCGGCCGTGTACTGGGCCATATCCAACATCGACTACGACAAATTCTTCGTCTATGCCCAGTGGATATACTTGGGCTCCATGCTGCTTTTGGTGCCCCTTGTGCTCAAGGAGTGCCTGGATGTGCCGATACCGTTTGTTCCGAAGCGCGGGGGGGCTACAAGGTGGATAAATCTGGGGATTTTTTCGCTTCAGCCTTCGGAAATCGCAAAAATCGGCACCTGCATAATGACGGCCGCAATACTGGCCCGCTCAAAAGTCGGGACGGTCAGGCAGTCGCTGAAGGTGCTCATTAAGCTCGCCGCGGTAATAAGTGTGCCAATTTTGTTGATTTTTTTGCAGCCCGACTTAGGCTCGACCCTTGTTTTTCCTCCAATGGTGTTTGCGATGCTGTACGTTTCAAAACTGTCGAGGCGCTTCTTTGCGGTGGCGCTGGCGGCTTTTGCCGTGCTCATTGCGGCGGTTTCGGCCGACATAGCCGGATACGCCTCCTTTCTGCGCTCCTCCGGCATGTCGGGGGCCGAGGCGCAAAGCGGAAACGTCTACGGTTCGACCCATTTCGGCCTGCCCATCAAGGACTACCAGCGCAACCGCATTCTCGCGTTCGTTGCGCCCGAAGTCGTGGACAGCAGCGGCCGCGAGGCGACCTGGAACGTGAAACAGAGCCTTATTTCAATAGGAAGCGGCGGGCTTTTCGGCAAGGGGCTGGGCGAGGGAACCCAGGCCAAGCTGGGCTACCTGCCCTCCTCGGTGGCCTACAACGACTTCATATTCGCGGTTCTTGCGGAGGAGTCGGGGTTTGTCGGCGCGTCTGCGGCCGTGGGCCTTCTGGGGGTGTTAATCATCTTTTGCTGCCTGAGGGCCGCGCGGCTTTCGCGCGACCGTTTCGGCCAGTTTTTGTGCGTCGGCATCGCCGTGATGCTGATGACGCATGTATTTATAAATATAGGCATGACCCTGAGCATAATGCCAATCACGGGCCTGCCATTGCCAATGTTAAGTTACGGCGGATCTTTTGTTTTGACTTGTTGCGTTTTGCTGGGGCTTGTACAGAGCGTGTACAGGCACCGACAGCAGTTCGAATGACGAGTCGTCTCCGAAGGTCCGCTTAAAAAAATTAAGCGAGACAAATGAAAGAAGATAAAAGCGAAACACCAACGAATTCCATGGACGAGGAGCTTTCAAAGCGCCCTCCGGAAGTCGCCGTCGAGCCGTTTTCAGTCGAGCAGTTGGCCGCGGAGGCCAAACTGAGGGCCAAAAAGCGCCCGCTGTTCGAAAAGATCATCAGGCTTCTGAAGCACGAGGAGGGCCCGTACCGCGAGCTCGTCATAAACGTGGAGCCACTTGAAAAGCGCGTCGCGCTGCTCGAGGACGGCCTCATGCAGAAATTCGAGACAGAGCGTGCCGGGGACGAAAGCTTCGTGGGCGCCATTTTCAAGGGCAAGATTCAGAACCTCGAACCCGGACTCAAGGCCGCCTTTGTGGATATCGGCCAGGCAAAGAACGCCTTTTTGCACTACTGGGACATCTTCCCGTCGGCCACGTCCGACAATTCCTACGAAATCGTGCGCGAAAACCGCTCCAAGGAGCAGAAGAAAAACGCCGCGATGAAGCTTTCCAACAAGGACATTCCCGAGAAGTTCCCGGTCGGCACCGACATCGTAATCCAGATAACCAAGACCCAGATAGGCACCAAGGGGCCGAGGGTCACCACAAATATCGCGATTCCCGGCCGCTTTCTGGTGCTGATGCCCTACGCGGGCCAGTGCGGCATTTCAAGGAAGATAGAGGACAAGCGCGAGCGCGAGCGCATCAAGAAGATACTGCGCTCCATGAAGATTCCCGAAGGCATGGGCGTCATCGTGCGCACTGCGGGCCAGGGGAAGCGCTGGACGTATTTCGTGCGCGACTTGCAGATGCTTTTGAGCTACTGGAAGCAGATTCAGGAGAAGATTGAAAACGAGAAGGGCCCCGTCCTCCTCTACAAGGAGCCCGACATAATCGAGCGCACCGTCCGCGACTTCCTGACCGAGGAGACCGACCGCATCCTGATTGACGACAAGGCGAACTACGAGCGCATCTGCGCCTCCGTCTCAAACGTCTCCGGCCGCGCGCGCTCCAAAGTGCAGCTCTACCGCGACAACATTCCGATTTTCGAAAGATACAACATCGAAAAGCAGATAACCCAGACCTTCCAGCGGCGCGTCCCCCTCCCTTCGGGCGGCGAAATCGTGGTTGACGAGACCGAGGCGCTCACGGCAATCGACGTCAACACCGGCTCCCACAAGGGCAAGGACGCCGACGGCAAGGACTTCATCCTCCAGGCCAACCTCGAGGCCGTGGCGGAATCGGCGAGGCAGGTGCGCCTGCGCAACATCGGCGGGCTTATCATAATCGACACCATCGACATGAAGAGCCGCAAGGACCGCCAGGCCGTCTACAAGAAGCTCCGCGACGAGATGGACAAGGACAAGGCCAAAAGCCAGGTTCTCCCGATTTCCCAGCTCGGCATAATGCAGATGACGCGCCAGCGCCACCACCAGTCGAACGCAAGCGAGATATACGCCACCTGCCCCTACTGCGGCGGCAAGGGCATAGTCAAGAGCTCGCGCACGATGAGCGTGGAAATCCAGCGCAAGATAGTGGCCATCGCAAGGGGAATACGCGCCCGCGAGGGGGAGAAAAACGAAATACCGATGCTCATCCTCCTGCATCCGGACAACCTCAAGCTCATGCAAAACGAGGATTACGAATACCTCGTGAACCTCGAAAAGGCGTACAACCTGAAGCTCACATTCAGGGCCGACCCGAGCTACCACGTCGAAAATTTCAGGATTCTCGACCCCGCGACAAACAGGGTTCTCCGCTAGCCCCGACCCCCGCCGGGCATCCGGCGGAGGAGTTCAGGCAGCGCGGAAAAATGCATTCCGTTTCAAATCCCCCGCAAATCTGTTGCGGGGGATTTTTCATGGGGCTTGCGCGGTTGGGGGGGCGAAAGGCGGATTCGCAGAGGAATTTCACGCGCAGGGGAAATGCCGCCTGTTCTGCCGCAAAACGCCGCCTGATATTTCGTTTCTTCCGCCTCATTCCAATATGAGCCAGGCTCTTTTTATTTCGGGCGCGCCGGGCGGCTGCGGGCTGGATGCGGGGATTTTTCGGCGGGCGGAAGGCGTTTCGGCCCCCGCGCGTCGTTTGGCGGCGCCACCGCGGAGAGTTTCCGGATTCAAACCGGCCCGAAGCCTTCAAATATCCCGCAGTCTTCCATTGCTTCCGGCGTTTCAAGCTCCGTATTCGGGTATCCGGGGGAGTACTGCGCGCAAAAAAAGCCCTGCGGAGGGCTTGGAGCGCGGCTTTCCGGCATTCCCGGATTTTTAGAGGCAATTTTTCTTGCAAAATTTTTGCGCATGGGAAAAATACCCAAACTTTAAACGCAGCATAGCGTGCGTTTGGCGGCATGTCCCTATAGTTTAATGGATAGAACCGCGGTTTCCTAAACCGTTAATCCCAGTTCGATTCTGGGTGGGGGCGCCAGCCTTTTGCAGAAATTTTCGCGCGGGTTTTGCCCCGCGCTTTTTTTTTCGCCCGCCGGGGGGCTGCATGATTTTGCGCCCGGATGTTTTTCAGGGCGTGCCGACGGTTCGCGCCGTGTGCTTTCTGCGGCCTTTGGCGTTTGCGTTTGAGGGCCGTAAGATATTCCCGGCATGTCTTGCAGAAAGCCTTCGCCGCGTCCCGGGGACGGGTGCGCCGGGCATTCGCAGGCCCCGGATTGCGCCTTGGCGCGCTCCGGAGGTTATGGCCGGGCGCGTTCGGCGCATTTTAATTCCGCGCAGCCCGCATTATGCTGCGGCCGGGGACGGCCGGGGCGTTTTCAGCGGACGGGATGCGCTTCCCATATCTGCCTTATTGCGCCCTCCACGTCCATGCCGTGCGGTATCTCCGCAGACGGCGCCACGGCGCGGCTTGTGAGGCGCCTGCCTTTGCCCAGGGTCACCACGCGGGAGCCCGGCATCTGGAGGTGGCCGTTTTTGTCGTTTTTCTTAATCCAGTCGAAGGCGTAGGCCAGCCACTTGCGGCGGGCTTCGGGCGTTTGGAGGTAGAACCAGCTTATCTCGTCGTAGCCCCAGATGAAGTGGTCGCCGGTATCGGCCGTTCCGGGATGTTTGCTTATGCCGAAGTTGTCAAGCTCCACGAGGTACGGAAGCGAATCGCACTTCCATCCGTCGGGGGATTCGCACCCGGCGCTGCGCCCGTATATCGAGTCCAGGTGCCCGACCCTCAGCTCGCCCTCCATGGGGCTTGTTTCGACCTCCCTTATGCGCAGGGGGAACGAGTTGAAGTCAAGCAGGCTTTTGCCGTTTCTCACGAGGCCGCCGTCGGGCGTATGCGCGTCAAATATCACCTTGCCGCGTCGGGCGTTTTTGTCGGCAAACTTGCGCATTTTTGCGATGAAAGATTCCCATACCGCGAGGTCCGGGTCGCGCGCGCCCATGAGCTTCACCTGGCCCAGGTGTATCGCCTCCACCCCGATTTTCACATAGGAGCCTATGAGGTATGTGAACCACAACTGCGTTTCGGGCCTCGTTATGTCTGGCACGCTGCCGCGGCCCCAGTGGCCGACGAAAGTGCCGTCTTCAAAAAGCATCTTTTCGTAGCTGAAGTTGCGGTCCTCCGGGGGCATCCCCATCTCCTCGAAAGCCCATGCCGGAACCTTCACCTTGCCAACCCCCGGATATACGGCCTCGAACGCGGCCCCCTGTATTACTATGTCGGGGTCCGACTCGTGTATCTTTGCAAAGAGCCTCTCCGCCGACTTGAGAAATTCCGGGTCGGAAAGCGCCTCCTCCCCGCCCCAGCGGTATATCGCCCGTCCTATGAATTTTGCGCCGGTGTCCCTTATGAAGCGCAGGTCCTCTTCCTTGAGCGGGTAGGCGGCGTCGTTTAGGAACTTTTTGTCCGTCCCCAGCTCCATCATCGTTACCGCGCGTTCAAGGTAGTTTTCCAGCACCTCCCGGGAGATTTTGCCCTCGAACTTGAAGGCTTCGGGATTGTCCGCCGCGTGGAGGGCGGCGGCGGGCAGGAGGGCCGCCAGGGCGGCTACTGCAAGGTGTGCGATTTTCATATGCGTCTTGTTTTGCGTTTGGCGCCCCGAACTGCGGGGCGGAATTTAATGCAGGACTTCATAGCCCGGCCGGGGCCGGGTGTAAAGCGCAATCGCCTCCCGGACGCCCCGGGGGGCGTTTTTACCCGGAAAGGCGCGCATGCGGAAAAAAACTTTACATCCCCTGCGGCGCCTCCAGAATCCGCAGGCTTAAAAAATATGGATTCCAAAGGGCGTAATAACTGTACGGCGAAGGAGGTTGCGGAGTTTATAGCCGACTTTGCCACAAGGCTGATGGGCTCGGGCACGCAGACTTCGCGCGTCGTAAGGAACGTCGGGAGGCTCGCGGAGTCCTTCGGGTGCCGCATAGAGACGATAGTGCTCCCCCGCACGATAATAATGACACTCACCGGCCCCGACGGCGTCCAGCACACCGAGGTCAGGAAGGTCGGGCACCACGCCATCAATTTCCGCACCCTGTCCCGCCTGAGAATCCTGACGTGGGACGCCTTCAAAAAGGGCCTCTCCCTCGGGGAGTGCAGGGCCCGCCTGCGGGCCGCGCTCGGGGGCCCGGAAATACCCGGATGGGCGCTCGCTTTCATCGCGGCGTTGGGCAATGCCGCTTTTTGCAGGCTCTTTGGCGGATGGCTTTCGGTGCCTGTTGTTTTTCTGGGGACTTTCCTGGGCTTTTCCGCGCGGCGGCGGCTCTCTTCGGCCGGCCTGAACCCGCTTATAGTTTTCATGCTGAGCGCCTTCGTCTCATCCTTCGTGGCGGGGCTCGGGGCCAGGATTTTCGACTTCCATTCCGACATAGCCCTTTCGACCAGCGTCCTCTTCCTGGTTCCCGGCGTCCCCCTCATGAACGGGGTGATAGACCTCATAGAGGGCCATGTCCTGGCGGGGCTTTCCAGGCTCGTGAACGCTCTGGCCCTGGTGGCGGCAATGACGTTCGGGCTCCTTGCAACAATCCTTTTGCTGGACGTGAACATATCGCTGGGGGCGGCCGCCGCCGGGGTTCCGGTTTCGTCGGTTTGGGAGGACGGGCTCTTTGCCGCAGTAGCCGGCATGGGGTTCGGGGCGATTTCAAACCCGCCCAAGCGCGCGCTCCTCGCGGCGGGCATTCTCGCCGCGGCCGGGCACGGCCTGAGGTTCTGGCTCATGCGTTCGGCGGGCTTTGACATAACCTCGGCCACTCTTTGCGGGGCCTTTCTGATAGGCGCGGGGGGGCTCGCTTTCGGGAGGCTGAGCGGCCATCCGGCGGAAATATTCTCGTTCCCGGCGCTCCTTCCGATGATACCCGGCCTCATCGGCTACAAGGCGATGCTGTCGGTCCTGGCATTCCTGCGCGCGGGTGAGGCGGCAGCGGCCCAGGAGATGGCCTTAAACATATTTTCCTACGGTTTCACCGCGCTCGCAGTCCTTTTTGCGATAGTCATAGGCTCGTCCCTCTCCGTGTTTCTCGACACCCTCTCGACGAACATATCAAACCGAAAAATCGTCGAGTTCCGCCGCCGCAGCCGAGGCGGCGGTGCGGCGGGCGCGTAGGGGAGGGCGGCACGCCCCTGCGGGGAGCGGGGATGCCGCCGCGCCTTATTCGGTTGACAAGCGCCCCGCGCGCGGAAAAAAAAGGTGTCATGAAAATTTTCGCATGCCTTGCGGCGGCCGCCGCCTTCCTCTCCCCGCTCTGCGCTTTCGCCGACTACGACGACAGCCCCTTCATCCCGCTCTGGAAGGGCGTGAAAATGCCCGGCAAAACCACGGACGGCCCGGAAGTCATGAATGGCCGCTTCGTAAAGGGGAACGAATACCAGGCTTTTGAGATAAAGAACGTCGGGACGCCTGCAATGCAGTTTTTCAAGGCCGACTCCGCAAAGCCCACGGCCGCCGTCGTGGTCTGCCCCGGGGGCGCATACCGCGGATTGCAGTACGGCCACGAGGGCGTGAACATCGCAAAATTCCTGAACTCCAAGGGGGTGAGCGCGTTCGTTTTGAAATACAGGGTGCCCAACGAGTTCAACGACAAGGACAGGGTGTATATGGACGCCCAGCGGGCCATGAGGCTCGTGCGCAAGAACGCGCGGGAGTACAATGTCGACCCCTCGAAAGTGGGCTTCATGGGCTTTTCGGCCGGAGGCCACCTGTCCGCATGGATGTCCACAAACTATGAGAAGGAGCTTTACGCCCCGCAGGACGCCGCCGACAAAATGCCGCTCAGGCCCGACTTTGCAATCCTCGTGTATCCGGCGTGGCTCGACGACCGCGGGAATGCCGAAAACCCCTACGCCCTCGCGCGCGACATCCCCGTGACAAAGGACACCCCTCCGGCATTCATCGCCCACAATATGGACGACAAAAGCTTCATAAACGCCTCAATCGCCTATTATCTTGCCCTCAAGAAGGAGGGGGTGCCCGTCGATATGCACCTCTATTCCAAGGGGGGCCACGGCTACGGCGCGCGCCCGAGGGGCCTGCCGGTCGATTCCTGGGTGCCCCTCCTTGCCGAGTGGCTCAAGTACAATAAGATTTCAAGCGCGAAATAGCACCTGCGCGCTCAATAGTCCCGCCTTTTGGGTCATAAGCCCCATCGCGGGGCTTCCCGCGTGGGCGGCATGTTTTGCTTTAGGGTTTTTCCCCGCGCCCGGGGAGGGCGCGCGGGAATCCGCCGCGCGCCATTTCGCCCGCCTTGCGCTTCTTACTCCATTAGCTTTGCCTTGCCGGAAATGTGCCGGATATCCAGGCGCAGGACGGCCGTGCGGGATTTTGAGGCGGCGATGTACTTTTCCGCGACCTCCTCGAAATCCGGCGAATACTTTTTCACGAGAAGCCGGAGGGCCTCAAGGCGTTCCTCCTCGCAGACGCACAGGCTTATGCGCCCCTGGGCCATTGCGCTTTCGTATGCCGTCGTGAATTTTCCGGGAATGACGCGCGTTTTCCCGACGGCGCAAAACGACGCTTCCGCGCCGGCGCCTATTGCGTCGAGTTTGCGCCCTTCGGGGGCGCAGTGGAAATAGATTTTTGCGCCGGATTTTACAAAACTTATGGGTACGCCGTATCCGGCGCCGCCGTCTGAGAGCGCCAGAAAGCCGTATTCCGCCGTTTCGAGGAGGCGCTCTGCGGAGGCGCCGTCCCAAACCCGGTCTTTTCGCCTTATCTGCCTGTATTGCATATTTTGAGATGGAAAAGGCGGTTTTTGCGGATTGCAATCCAAATGAGCGCGCGCACATCTGCGTATCCGGAAATTTTTTCAAATCCGGCTGCCGCCCCGCTCTGTTGGAATTGTGCCATGCAGGGCACGCAATGGGTGCGGTGTAAGGACAGCAAAAAAGTCGGAAGCGCGCGGCGTATTCACATACGCAAGCGTTTCCCGAAAAAAGAAATGCACCCCGTCATGTTGGAATTGTGCCATGCAGGGCGCGCAAGGGGTGCAGTGCAAGGACAGTAAAAAATCCGGAAGCGCGCGGCGTATTTACATGCGCAAGCGTTTCCCGAAAAAAGAAATGTACCCCGTCATGTTGGAATTGTGCCATGCAGGGCGCGCAAGGGGTGCAGTGTAAGG
>URJJ01000018.1 GCA_900548185.1 uncultured Opitutales bacterium | reverse complement strand
CGAAAATAACGCCTGGCTAAACAGCAAACACAAACCTGTTACTATAATTACGAGTTTTCTCTTACTATTCATGCAATGACTTATTTTTTTGCGCGATTATGCGCATGAAAAAGATGCTGTCAACAAGCGCCTTTCCCGGGCGCAAAAAAATGCGCGCCGCCCGGGGATGCCGGGGCCGGGCAATCCCCGTCCTGAATCGGAAAGGCCCGTAAAAAAACTGAAACGCCGCCTGTAAAACGCCCCCGCGCCATCCCGGCATTCCATTGCCCAGCCCCGTACTGGGGCGCCCCTCAGCACCGCAGCGCTATACGAGTGAAAGGTATTCCGGAAGCTCCCGTATGGAGTTTAAGCGGGTGAAATTGGGATGGGAAAACTCCCCATCGAAGTGTTCGTGCTCCCAGGTTATATGGTGCGGAATGTGGACCGCGCGCCCGCCGAGTTCCAGGACGGGGATTATGTCGGACTTCATGGAGTTCCCCACCATCAGCACATTTTCAGGGGCGCATCCCAGGGAGCCGAAGAGCCTTTCGTAATCCCCCTTTTTCTTCTCCGGCATGATTTCTATGTGCCGGAAAAACCCCTGAAGGCCGGAAGCTGCAATCTTTCTTTTCTGGTCAAACAAGTCCCCCTTCGTGGCAAGAGCCAGCCTGTATTCCTTTGAAAGGGCCGGAATGGCCTCCCCCACGCCGCCCAGCAATTCCACCGGCTTTTGCATGAGCTCCTGCCCGAGCCTTATGATTTCGCCGGCTGCCCGCATGCCTCCGGCGTCCCCCAAAACCCTGCACGCAGTCTCAATCATGCTCAGCATCATGCCCTTGAGGCCGTATCCGTAAACGCCAAGGTTTTTCATTTCTGTTTTGAAAAGCTCCCCGGACGCCTGCGCGGCGGGCATACTGCGCGCCAAAAGGCCGCAAAACCTGCCTTCAAACTCCTTGTAGTAGAGCTCGTTCTCCCAAAGCGTGTCGTCGGCGTCAAATATCACTGTGCCTATTTTACCCATCTTAAACCTCGGCTTTAAAATTCTCCGGCAGCGCACCCTAAAAAAATAAAACTCGCCGGAGCTTTCGCATCCGGCGAGTTTGCCGCAATATGCTGCGGCCTTTTAATTTTCGGGCCGCCGGGGATCGAACCCGGGACCTCTTACACCCCATGCAAGCGCGCTACCAGGCTGCGCTACGGCCCGTAAAATTAAAGTTTATGACTTTAGCCGCCGACTTTCCCAATGCAAGCTTTTTTTATTTGTAAACGCGGCTTTTTTTTGGAAAGCTCCGTCAAATAATTTCGACCAGGGGGAAAAACGCCCCCGCAATACTTTATACAAACAGGCAAATGGACGCAAAACAGCTTTTTCAGGACAATCCCGGCCGCAGGCGCGCGCACGCCGAAATCGGCGGCGTCAACGTCGGCTTCACCGAAGTGGCGCTCTCCCCGACAAGGGCCCCCGACGGCTCCCTCATCCCCAACGACCCCGTTAAAATCTACGACACCTGCGGGGCCTGGGGCGATCCGGAATTCCACGGCGACATCTCAAGGGGGCTTCCGAAAATCAGGAGCGGATGGATAGAGGGCCGCGGGGATGTCGAGGTCTCCGGCACCCTCCGCCCTTCGGAAAAAATCCCGTTTGCCGAGCGCAACATATACAAAGCGCGCCCCGGCGCGCGCCCCACGCAGATGCACTACGCAAGGCGCGGAATCATCACCCCGGAAATGCGCTACGTCGCGGCCAGGGAAAACATAGCGCGCCTCAACGCGCCGTCGTTCTCGCCGGACGCCCCGCGCTCATCCCTGTCGTTCCAGCACCGAGGCGAGCCGTTCGGCGCCTCCATCCCGGCCGAAATCACCCCCGAATTTGTGCGCGATGAAATCGCCAGGGGGCGCGCCATAATACCCGCAAACATAAACCATCCGGAGCTTGAACCGGCCATAATCGGCAGAAATTTCCTCGTAAAAATCAACACCAACATAGGCAACTCCGCGCTGGCCTCCTCCATTCCCGAAGAAATAGAAAAGATGCTCTGGTCCGTCAAATGGGGTTCGGACACCCTCATGGACCTCTCGACGGGCTCGGACATTTTTGAAACCCGCGAAAACATACTGCGCAACTGCCCCACCCCCGTCGGCACCGTCCCCCTCTACCAGGCCCTGGAAAAGGCCGGCGGCCTCGTCGAAAAGCTGGACTGGCCGCTCTACCGGGAAACCCTCATCGAACAGGCGGAGCAGGGCGTCGACTATTTCACCATACACGCCGGAGTCCTCAAGCGCTTCATAGCCCCGGCGGCGCGGCGCATGACCGGGATAGTTTCGCGCGGGGGCGCGATAATGGCCAAGTGGTGCATGATAAACGATGCGGAAAACTTCCTCTACACCCACTGGGACGAAATATGCGAAATCGCCGCCGCATACGACGTGGCCTTCTCCATAGGCGACGGCCTCCGCCCCGGCTCGTGCGCGGACGCCAACGACGAGGCCCAGTTCGGCGAACTTGAAGTCCAGGGCGAGCTGCTCAAGCGCGCCTGGGAATACGATGTTCAGGTAATGTGCGAAGGCCCCGGACATGTCCCGATGCAGCGCATAAGGGAGAATATGGAACACCAGCTCGACTGGTGCTCCGAAGCCCCGTTTTACACCCTCGGCCCGGTCGTGACAGACATCGCCCCGGGCTACGACCACATTTCAAGCGCCATCGGCGCCGCAAACATCGCATGGTACGGAACCGCCATGCTCTGCTACGTGACCCCCAAAGAACACCTCGGCCTCCCCGAAAAGGAGGACGTGCGCGAGGGAGTCGTAACCTACAAGCTCGCGGCCCACGCGGCCGACCTGGCAAAGGGGCACCCGGCCGCCCAATACCGCGACAACGCCATGTCCAAAGCCCGGGTCGAATTCCGCTGGGAAGACCAGTTCAACCTCGGCCTCGACCCGGAAAAGGCTCGCGCCTCCTACACCAGCCGTTCAAAGAAAATACATACCGGCGAATTCTGTTCCATGTGCGGGCCAAAATTCTGCTCAATGCGCCTCAATAACGAAATCAAAAGCTTCTTCAATCAAGGGGCATAGCCCCTTGACCTGCAAAACTTGCGTTTTGCTCTTCCCATATGCGGCCCCGGGCTCACGCCGGGGCCTGTTTCCATGCTCCCCGCATTGCTCCGCAATCGCTCGAAAACTGCAATCATATGGTGAGTGAAGAATACGGGCGTACATTCTAGGCATAGCCCCTTGACCTGCAAAACTTGCGTTTTGCTCTTCCATACGCGGCCCCGGGCTCACGCCGGGGCCTATTTCCATGCTCCCCGCATTGCTTCGCAATCGCTTGAAAATTGCAATCATATGGTGAGTGAAGAATACGGGCGCGCATTCCTGGCATAGCCCCTTGACCTGCAAAACTTGCGTTTTGCTCTTCCCATATGCGGCCCCGAACTCACGCCGGGGCCTATTTCCATACTCCCTGCATTGCTCCGCAATCGCTTGAAAATTGCAATCATATGGTGAGTAAAGAACAAGGGAGGCGCATTCTAGGCATAGCCCCTTGATCTGCAAAACTTGCGTTTTGCTCTTTTCATATGCGGCCCCGAACTCACGCCGGGGCCTGTCAACTCACTTTAGGTACAAGAGAAAAATTAACGATGCGTTTGCCCCAAACGCAATGTCTGAAACGGCGGTAAGCATATGTGGCGGAAGCCAATTTTTGTCTTTGTAAAACTGCCGGCGTTTCCGCTGTATAATTTTTCAAGGGACTCATATATTAGAATTCCCCCAAAGAAACGAAAAAGCGGGCGGTATTTATCGGCAGGCCAGGCTGGATTTCTCTTATCCGCGTAAAATTCCATTTCAGAATCCGCTTTCCGTTTTCCCATCTATGCCAGCCCCCTTTTTTTAATTCAGGGGGAATATCAGCAAAGCCTTCGCACTCCGGCCACGGCGCATCGGCGCCGGACAAAACGCCTGCATTAACGCCTGAAGCCGGGAGGCCCGCACCGCCGTCATTTGGGCAGTTTGAGGGTCTGCCCGGGCTTCAGGGCAGTCGGCGACGACATCCTGTCGCGGTTTGCGTTGTAGATATCCTTCCACCTCGCAGACGAACCGTAAATCTTCCGGCTTATGCTGCTTAGAGTGTCGCCCTTTTGCACTACATAAGACTGGGGAATATCCCGCGCAACTACCGGAGTTGGCGCGACGCGGCGGTCCTGGGCGGGCTGCTGCTGGGAAGCCTGGCGCACAGCCTGCCCGGGCTGCGGCTGCGGGGCCACCGTAACGCTCTGCGTGGCCTCCAGCACCGATATCTTGTTGAGGGCGTTTGCAAGCTGCTGCTTTAGCTCGAGGTTTTCGGCCTTCACCGCGCGCATCGCCTCCTCCATCTCGAGGTTCTGGAGGTTTACGTCGTATGGGTTTCCCGGAAGCGTGGCGGCAAAAGTCTTTTGGGCGGTGTCGATGCACTGGCGCACGCGCTGCGACTCCTTGGCGTCGGGCTTCAGCTCTAGAAATTTGCGGAAGTGGTATATCGCCTGGATTGGGTCGTTCAGATGCTTGAGGTATATCAGGCCAATATCAAGGTGGGACTCGGCCGCATCCCTGCGCTTCTCCGTCACCTTCAAAAAGGCGTTGAGGGCCTCGTCGTAATTTCCGCGCTTAAGCTCCTCCTTGCCGCGGACGAAGTGGGACTCGTCCTCTTCGCGGACGACCTGGCCGCTACCGACGTCGCAGCCGCCCGCAAAGAGGATGTACGAAAGCGCAAGGACGGCCGCCGCAAGCAGCACCGCCGCCCGCGTATGTTCCGAACCGCGCCGCGCTGAAGTCATTCCGAGCATTTCTCCCAGTCCTCTCCCATTTTTAAGCTAGTGCCTGAAGTGCCTCACGGAAGTGAAGACCATGGCCATATTGTTCTTATCGGCCTCTTCTATGACTTCCTGATCCCTCACCGAGCCGCCCGGCTGGATTGCGGCGGTGGCGCCCGCCTGCGCAGCGGCCGCGAGACCGTCTGCGAACGGGAAGAATGCGTCGCTTGCCACGACGGACCCCTTGAGGGGAAGCCCCGCCTCGCCGGCCTTCCAGACGGCGATTCTGGAACTGTCAACCCTGGACATCTGCCCGGCGCCGATTCCCAGCGTGCGCTCGCAGCCGGCATAGACGATTGCGTTGCTTTTCACGTGCTTTACGACTTTCCAGCCGAACAGCATGGCCCGCCATTCCTCGTCGGTGGGCTGGCGCTTTGTAACGACTTTCATATTCGCCTTCAGCTCCTCGATGCGGTCGCAGGACTGGACGAGCATGCCGCCCACGACGCTCTTAAACGAGAATGCTGCGTCGGGGGACTTTTTCATGACCATCAGGCGCAGGTTCTTTTTCTTCGAGAAGACCGCGAGGGCCTCCGCCGAAAAAGACGGCGCTATTATGACTTCGCAGAAAATGTGGGCGATGGCTTCGGCGAGGTCGGCGCCGAGCTCGCGGTTGACGGTTATTATGCCGCCGAACGGGGCCTGGGTGTCGGTTGCAAACGCCTGGTTCCAGGCTTCGAGGAGGCTGTCGCAGGAAGCCACCCCGCAGGGGTTGGTGTGCTTCAGGATGGCGACTGTCGGCTTTTCAAATTCGCAGATTAGCTCGGCTGCGGCGGAGATGTCTATTATGTTGTTGTAGGAAAGCTCCTTGCCCTGGAGCTGTTCAAAGTATTCCGAGAAGTCGCCGTAGAGGGCCGCGCTCTGGTGCGGGTTTTCCCCGTAGCGCATCTGCTGGGCGAGGGGCATGGAAATATTCATGCGTTCGGGCAGGCCGCCGGAATACTTTCCCTGGAGGTAGTTGCCGATTGCCGCGTCGTATGCGGAAGTGCGCTGGTAAACTTTGAGGGCCAGAAGCTTGCGCAGCTTCCTGAGCTCCTCCGGGTTTTCGAGGGCGTCGAGGACGGCCCTGTAATCGGCGCTGTCGCAGACCACCGTCACATCCTGGTGGTTTTTGGCGGCGGAGCGGAGCATGGAGGGGCCGCCGATGTCGATATTCTCGATGGCGTCTTCGAGGGAGCATCCGGGCCGGGCGACGGTGGCTTCAAACGGATAGAGGTTGACGACAACCATGTCTATCATCCCGATGCCGTTTTTTTCGGCCTGGGCCATGTGGTCGGGATTCGAGCGCAGGCAAAGAAGGCCCCCGTGCACCTTCGGGTGGAGGGTCTTTACGCGCCCGTCCATCATTTCCGGAAACCCCGTATAATCGCTCACTTCCGTGACGGGAATCCCCGCCTGGGCGAGCATCTTCGCAGTGCCGCCGGTCGACAGTATGTCATAGCCGTGGACGGCGTGCAGTTCCTTTGCAAATTCGACAATTCCGCTCTTGTCGCTGACTGAGATTAGCGCTCTTTTTGCCATTGCTTTATGTCAAAAAAGTCGGGCAAAAATCGCAAGCACATTATTTTAAAAAGAGTTGATTTTTTGAAACTGCGGGGCAGTCTTAACATCCCATGAAGTTCAAACTGCCCCAAACCGCGCTAATGACCGTGGACGGCCTCCCCTTCAGGAAGGTCTCAACCGGAAAGGTGCGCGAAAATTTCGACCTCGGAGACGAACTTTTGATAGTCGCGACCGACCGCATCTCAGCATTCGACGTAATCCTGCCAAACGGCATCCCCGGCAAGGGCGTGCTGCTTACGCAGATAAGCCTGTGGTGGTTCAGGCAGGCGGCCAAAGTCATGCCCATACACCTCCCCGAGGACCACGACGAGCGCATCCGCGAGCTTCTAAAGGACTACCCGCACCTGATAGAGCGCTCCATGATAGTAAAGAAGCTCACCCCCATGCCCATAGAGGCCATAATGAGGGGCTACCTCGCCGGCTCCGGCTGGAAGGAATACAAGAGCACGGGCAAGCTGTTCGAGTTCGACCTGCCCAAGGGGATGCTTGAAAGCGACAGGCTTCCGGAGCCGCTTTTCACCCCGACCACAAAGGCGGCCGAGGGCCACGACATGCCCATAACAAACGACGAGTGCAGCGAGATTGTCGGCGCCGGGATATTCGCCCAGATAAAAAACGCGGCGGAGAGGCTGTACGACATGGGCCAGAAAAAGGCCGCCGAATGCGGGCTGATTCTCGCCGACACGAAGTTCGAGTTCGGCACCGACGCGGACGGGAAAGTCTATCTCATAGACGAGGTGCTCACGCCCGACTCGTCGCGCTACTGGCCGGCCGACGCCTACAAGCCCGGGAAGCCCCAGCCGTCGTTTGACAAGCAGTACGTCCGCGACTGGCTCGAAACCCTCGACTGGGACAAGCAGGCCCCCGGGCCGCAGCTTCCCGAAGACGTGATACAAAACACGATAAAGTGCTACTCCACAGCTCTCACAAAGCTAATGGGCAAGTAGCGGGTACGGCGCACAGAAAAAGAGGCGGAAAGCTCCCGGCCGGGCTTCCCGCCTTTTTCATGCCCCCAAAAAAAGCCCCGCCGAAAAACCGCCCGCAGACCGCACGCCCCGCCTCTTAAAAGCGGACCTTTGCAAGGCAGCACGCGCCCCGGCATTTGCGCTTCTTTGGCAAAGACAGGGCAAAAGAATTGCAGGCGGCATGCATTGTACTTTTCAAAAAAACGCAAAGGGCGGAAAAGGCCATTTTATCGATGCGGTGCGCCCCTGCCCGCAGGCGAATTTCACCGCAAAATCCGCTTTACACTTTTCAGCCCATACCGGGCCAAAATTCAATATCCCCCGAAAAAATGATGGGACGAACCCGAACTTTCGGCAGCCCGAGGAAGCCGGAGCGAGTCCCGGGGCGCGCCCGGTAAAAAAACGAAAAGCGCGCGGACGTTTGCCCGCCCAGTCCCCCCGTCACTTTAGGCGGATTGCGGTTGCTGTAAAATTGTACACGGACCTCGCAGAGTTATAGATTATGGGGTTTCCCCAATAGTCGTATCCGACTTGGGGGTACAAGTTTGTCCCCGACGTTTCCGGCATCATGATAATCCCGTCCGCCCCTATTTCAGCCGCCTTGCGCCGGAAGCGCTCAAATATCTCCGCCTTGTCGGACGGTGAATATCCGCTTGAAAGCGACAGCAGGCCCATTTCGACGTATGGCCTGTCGGGCCCCTTCACAAGGTATATGCGCACGTCTGCCGGGTCCACCGGAGGGTAGGACGAGGCCGTGCCCGGATTGTCGAGCGGCGTGTAGGATATAGGGGACGCGCAGCCCGCAAGAAGCGCGGCGGCGATGAGCGGAACTATGGCTGGAATTTTCATCTGCAATACGCGGCTTGGCGCGCCAGGCGCCGCCTTTTACAATCGTACATTCCAGGCGGAGGTCAAGGCGCAAAAAAACGCCCGGAGGCCAGCCCCCGGGCGCGCCGAGCGGGCCTAGTCCGAATCCGAGGGGAGAGCTGTCCCCTCAACGGCCGCCTTGCCCCTGACAACTTCCGCCCTCACGCGGGAGGCGAAATCCTGGTAGCTCTCGCCGTCCGCCGGGCTGAGGGGGGGCAGGAACGCGGCCGTGATTTTTGTCCCGCGCGGCGGGATGCTTGTGCGGGAGGCGAGGGCCTCGAAAGCGCCGGAAATCACCATCGGGACGACCCGGACGTTCATCTCCTTTGAAAGGATGGAAAACATCGGCTTGAATTCCGCAACCTCGCCGTCGCGCGTCCGCGTGCCTTCGGGGAACATGACAACCATGTCGCCCCGGCGCAGTATTTCGGCAAGCTTCTGCACCGATTCGCGCACGTTGTTTTTCACGTCCACAACGATTATGTTGCTGTGGCGCACGAAAAACTGCATGGCCCGGCTCTTCATCATGGCCCTTATTTTCGCGAAGAAGTACATTTTGTAGAGCGTCCTGCGCGGAAAGATGTAAGCGAACAAAAACCCGTCGCAAAGCGACTGGTGGTTCGGGGCTATGATAAACGGGCCGGATGCGGGTATGTTTTCAGTCCCCTCCACCCTGACGTCATACCATAGCTTAAAGAAGAGCTTGGAAAGCATTATGGTGAAGAAATGGAAAAAGTACGTCTTGGGTATGGCAGGCGGCGTGCACGTCTTTAATATTTCCCCCCAGGCTGCGGCGCCCTTGGACTTTTTGGCCGGCTTTGGCCTGTTCTGCTCGGAATCCACGAATTCCGAAATCTTCCGGAGCGTGGACTGCTGCTCAAAGTCGCTTTCTTTCATGTCTATTCCGTAGTTTTCCTTTATAAATTCGTGCAGCGATATCTTTGCCAGCGAATCGAAGCCCAGGTCCATTTCCAGATGCGCGTCGGCAGAGACGGGGACGGAGACCTGCATTGCGGCGAACTCCTTGAGAGCCTTGTAGGCCCTTGAGTCCGGCTCGGGGGCGAAGTCCTGCTCCTGCGGCGGCTCCGAGTTCACGCTCTCAATGAACGATGCCAGCTTGAAGCGCTTGAGCTTGCCTATGCGCGTGCGCGGGAACTCCTTGTCGGTCACGGTGAAGCGTATTATGCGCTTGTAGGAGGCGTTGGCCCGGTTGTACGGCAGGATGGCGTTTTCGCGGACGAAATCCTCCTCCCCCGAGCCGGCGAGTTCCGCCCGCTTGGCGTCGGTGAGCCTCACGACGGCCTGGATTATGTCGTCGCACATGAGCACCCCGACCTCCTCGATGTCGGGGCACCTCTCGCGTATCTGCGCCTCAAGCTCCACAGGGTTGAGCTTCTTGCCGTTGGGAAGGACTATGATTTCCTTGCGACGGCCGGTTATGAAAATGTACCCGTCCTCGTCCTGGTAGCCGAGGTCGCCGGTGTAAAGCCAGCCGTTGTTGAAAGACGAGGCGTTCTCCTCTGGGCGCTTGTAGTAGCCGCTGGTGATGCTTCTGCCGCGCACGGTTATCTCCCCGTCGACAATCCTGACCTCGTTGGAGGGCAGGGGCTGGCCGCACGCGCCTATTTTTGCCTTTCCCATTCTGGGGAAGGATATGATGGGGGCGGCCTCCGTCATACCGTAGCCCTCGCACATGCAAAAGCCCAGCGTGGCCAGGTCGGCCGCAGCCTCCCTGTCGAGCGCGGCCCCGCCCGAAACCCATGTCTTTACGCAGCCGCCGAATTTATTGTGTATGGCGGAGAAGACGAATCGCGAAAACCCTGCGGAGCCGACGAACCTGGCAAGAAGGAACATGGCCTTTGCCGGGAGGGAGCGGTTCACCTTTTCCATTATGTTTGCGCGCAACAGCTCGTAAAAGCGCGGAACGGATATGACAGACGTCGCCCGGTGCCTGACAAGGGCCCCGGCGATGTCGGCGGGGGCGACGCTCTTCGGGAAAATTATGGAGCCGCCCACGTACAGCACGCCTATTATCGTGCCCACGAGCGGCAGGATGTGGTGGAACGGCAGCATTGCAAGAATCCTCATGCCCTTTGAATAGTAGCCCTCGTCCGCAACCGCCTCAATGTTTGCCTGGAGGTTGTCGAATGTGAGCATCACGCCCTTCGGATTGCTTGTGGTGCCGGAAGTGTAGACGATGAACGCCAGGTCGGAAGGCGAGCGCGCCACGCTCCAGCCGCCGGGGGCCTCGGCCGATAGCGGGATTTCTATTTCCTCAAGGACGCATATTTCAATCTCCCTGCCGCTTTTTTCGGCGGCCTCCCTCGCCTTTTCGAGGTTGGCGCGGGACGTGAACATGAAGTCGCACTCGCTGTCCCCCAAAATGAACGCGGCCTCCGAGACGAGGGAATTGGCGTCCACCGGCACCACGACGCCCATGCGCTTCCAGACGGCGTACAGCGCGCAGGCCCACTCCGGGGAGTTTTCGGCGAATATCGCCGCGTGCATTCCGTCGCGCGGGATGCGCGAGGCCGCCGCGCACACGGCGGCGTAGGCCGAAGCGTACGATATTTCAAAGTCGGCGCCCAGAAAGGCCGGGACGCCGTGGTTTTTTAGAAACGTTATCTTCATCTTATGCGTATTCTGCGAAGCAGGAGGGGCCGAGCCTTTCAAGGACATCCGCCTTCAAAGATTCGGCCCCCGCCGCGTCCAGGCTGTTTATTATTGCAAAGCACGCGCTGCCCGAGCCGCTCATAACGGCGGGAACCCCGTAGCGGGAGCGCACAAATTCCACTGCGGCCTCAAGGGCCGGATACTTCTCAAAGGCTGGCCCCTGCATATTGTTAAATAGGGGGATGTTGTCGGCCCTCGGGTCCTCCAGCCACGCGGAGAGCATCGCCTCGGCCTCCCGCTCTGAGACATACCATGAACCGCGCTCGCGCATGCGCCCGTAGGCCCAGCCGGTGTTTATGGAAAATGCGGGCTTAAATATCAGAATTTTGAGCGACGAGAGCACATCGGCCGCGGCCTCCGGTAGGTCCGAGACCAGCTCGCCCCTGCCGCGCATGACGACGGGCCTCCCGCTCAAAAACAGGGGGCAGTCGGAGCCCATCAGCGCGGCGAGCCTCGAAAGCTCGGAGGAATCAAGCGGAGAGCCGCACATTTCGTTTATGCCCCCAAGGGCGACGGCGCCGTTTGAGCTTCCCCCGCCGAGGCCCGCCCCGTGGGGCACGCGCTTTTCTATGGAGAATTTGAAAAACCTCTCCATGCCGGACGCCTTCCTGAATATCCCGGCGGCCTTCATGACGAGGTTTGAGCCGTCCAGCGGAACGCCCTCGGCGGCGCACTCCACCGAATCCTCGCCCGCCTCCTCTATGCGGATGACGTCCCCGAAGCGCGTCGGGGCCGCAACGCTTACGAGGCTGTGGAAGCCGTCCGGGCGCGCGCCGGTTATGGCGAGCATGTAATTCACCTTGCAGGGCGAGAAAAATGAGCGTCCTCTTGTCATTTCAATTGAAAAATTTGCAACTTTGTGGCACAAACCGCGCCATATGTCAAAACAATGCAAATTGATTCTGGCGCTGGACCTCCCCGACAGGGAGCCTGCGCTGGAAATGCTGGAAAAGCTGCGCGGTTCGCTCGAATGGGTGAAAATCGGCCTCCAGATGTATTTGAAGTACGGCGCGCCGTTTGTACGCGAAGTCGGGGCGATGGGCTTCAAGGTGTTTTTGGACCTGAAGATGTACGACATTCCAAACACCGTTGCCTCCGCCGTAAAAAGCCTGGAGGGCCTGCCCGTCGGGATGCTCACGCTGCACGCCTCGGGCGGGGCCGAGATGATGCGCGCCGCTGCCGCCGCTGCCGCCGAGACAAACCCGGACATGCTGCTTTTGGGCGTCACGGTGCTGACATCGTTCGACGACGCGGGGCTCGCCGAAACGGGCGTCGCCTCCGCCGCGCCGGAACAGGTTCTCAGGCTGGCCCGCCTCGCATGCGGAAGCGGGCTGAAGGGCCTCGTGTGCTCCCCGCTTGAAACGGCGGCGCTCAGGGCGGCGCTCCCGCCCGAAACGGCTCTCGTAACCCCCGGCATCCGCCCCGCAGGCTCCGGAGCGGACGAGCAGAAGCGCATAATGACGCCAAAACTGGCGGCGGAGGCCGGGTCGTCCTACATAGTCGTGGGGCGCCCCATCCTCAGGGCTCCGGACCCGGCCGAGGCCGCCCGCGCAATAATTGCGGAGCTTTCATGAAAAACGCGGCCGTTATACTGGCGGCGGGGGGCGGCTCCCGCATGAGGGGGTCTGTCAGGGACAAGACGCTGGCGCCCCTCATGGGCAGGCCCGTGCTCTGGCACAGCGCCCGGGCTTTCGTCGAAAGCGGGTGCGTGTCGCTCCTTGTGTTCGTGTGCCGCGACGACGGGCAGATTGCGGAAATCAAAGAGGCCCTCGCCGACATCCTGCAAAAAATCGAACACCGCTTCGCCTACGGCGGGGCCGAGCGCCAGGACAGCGTCCTAAACGGCCTCCGCGAAACGCCGGAGGACGCGGAGTTCGTTTTCATCCACGATGCGGCAAGGCCCCTCGCGGGCGCTGAAAACATACGCAGGCTCTGCCGCACTGTCGAATCGGACGGGTGCGCGGTGCTGGCCTCAAGGGTGGTCGACACCATAAAGCGGCTCGATTCGGACCCGCAAAACCTGCGCTCCAGGCGACTGTGCGACCTCGAACGCCCCCTCCTCTGGGCGATGCAGACACCCCAGGCATTCCGCCGCTCCCTGATTCTGGACTGCTACGAAAAAGTGCGCGCAGGCGGCCTCAAAATCACCGACGACGCTGCGGCGGCCTCGGCGGCGGGCCTCGGCGTCAGCATAGTCGAAAATTTCACCCCCAATCCGAAAATAACCCTTCCGGAAGATCTGGCGATTGTTGAATTTTTAAACAAAAAGGGAATGATATGAGCAAATTCAGAGTAGGCTACGGATACGACGTCCACCAGCTCGCCGAGGGCAGGAGGTGCGTCATAGGCGGGGTGGAAATACCCAACAGCGTCGGCCCGCTGGGGCATTCCGACGCCGACGTGCTAAGCCACGCGATAGCCGACGCCATCCTCGGGGCCGCCGCGCTCCCGGACATCGGCCACTACTTTCCAAACACCTCCAGCGAATGCGAGGGCATGGATTCCCAGGACATCCTGCGCCGCGCCGTCGCCGAAATCGGCAAGCTTGGCTACAAGCTCGTCAATGTGGACTCGTCGATGATAGCCGAAACCCCAAAGCTTTCGCCGCACATCGCCGACATAAAAAGGACGCTGGCGGCGACCCTCGGCCTTGAGCCGGGCGACATCGGCGTAAAGGCTACCACAAACGAGAAGATGGGCTGGATAGGCAGGCGCGAGGGACTGGCGGCCCACGCTGTGTGCCTCATCGAAAAGGCGGGCGGGGAATCCTGAAGCCCCGCAGGCCCGCATGGCGGCGCAAAGGCGTTTCACCGGGCGCGGAAAATGATAATCGACGAAAAGAAGATAAGGGAGAGGACGCGGACCGGAATAGCTTCCCGGCCGGTCTCGCGTGTGCGGATACAAAGGCCGTACAAGCCGAGCCCCGTCGCGGCCCTCGCCGAGAGGGTCAAGTCGGCGATGGGGATAGCGACGATAGCCGCTGTGACGGCGGGAGTGGCCTACCTCATAATCACCCTCGCGCTCCAAAGCGCCCGCTACGCCGAAATCAGGGCCGAGAAGAAGGAGGCCGAACGGGAAAAGGCCGAAGCCGTCCGAAACGCCCCTGAAAACCCGCGCGAAATTTTCGTGCCGGCAACCTACCGCCCTGCAAAATGAAGCGCGCAGACGAGCTTCTCGCGCAGCTCGGCCTGGCCGAGAGCCGCTCCAAAGCGCGCGCAATCATAGAGGAGGGCAAGGCGTCCGCAGACGGCGTAAGGATTGACAAGCCGTCGCGCAAGATTTGCGAATCGGCAAAAATCGAGATATGCGAAGCGGACGCCGTGAAATACGTCTCGCGCGCGGGGCTTAAGCTCGAGGCTTTTCTGGACAGGTTCGGAGTAAATCCGGACGGATGTGAAATAATCGACATCGGGGCCTCCACGGGCGGCTTCACCGACTGCCTGCTATCCCGCGGGGCGAAGTCGGCCGTGTGCGTCGATGTGGGAACCGGCCAGCTCCACGAAAAGCTCAGGTCCGACCCGCGCGTCGAAAACATGGAGCGCACCGACGCGCGCTCCCTGACGTGCGAAGCCCTCGGCGGGAGGCGCTTCGGCATACTCTGCGCGGACCTGTCGTTCATATCCCTCGAAAAGGTATTGCCATTCGTCTGGCCGTTTTTGGCCCCCGGGGGCACGGCGGCCCTGCTTGTGAAGCCCCAGTTTGAAACGCCCCCCGCCATAATGCGCCGCGCAAAGGGAGTCATAAGGGACGCCACCCTGCAAAATGCGGCGCTTGAAAAGATAAGAAACTTCATCTCGGCGGAATTCCCCGACGCCGAATACCTCGGCGACATGCCCTCCCCCATCAAGGGCGGGGACGGCAACGCCGAATTCATGCTGGGGCTAAAAAAACGCGCATAGCCCCCGTCCGCCGCCGGACTGCGTGAAATCCCCGCATCCCGCAAGCTGCACAGCCTTGTCCGCGCCATGCGCCACCCCCGGAGAGCCTTCTCCGACAACCGCCGAAACACATCTGAAAGAGCGACACAACCCGCGCGCCCGCCGCACTATACCCCCTTTTTAAATCGCCATAATTCCAGCCCCGCGAGCGGCCTGTTAGCGGCATCCCCCGGCGGAAAACTTCCCTCAAAGCCCTGCTTTCAAAGAAACGGAATAGCCGCCCCATCCCCGCGCGGCCGGTCGGCATCTTGCGACCGGCATTTACGCGCCCCGCATCCGAAAACAAAAATTGAAAACGCATGTTTTTGGCGGGCCGGGCGGAAGCCATATGGCAACACCTGAAACGGATAACGGGACATTCATAAAAATGCGGCATCAAGCTATGCGGCGCTTTCCGGCGCGGATGCCGCCCGGCCCCCAAAAGAGCCTCGCAAGGCCATCCCATCCGCAAGGCGAAAGTATAGCTTTTTACTGGCGGAGACCTCCGGCGGGCCAATGCGGATTTTTCCCGCCGCCCGGCCCGCATCCGAACTTCGAGGTACTGACAAACGTCCCGCATAGCCTCAAAGGCTGAAAGGCGGAGATTCTCCCCCACTGCGACTTTGCAGGCGGCGCGCTCCGTTTTTCCCCCGCTCGTCGCGCGTCTAATGCCGGCCTTTCCCACGATTGCGGCGTTCCGGCATCCGCATGGCCTTTCATCCCCGGCTTGCAAAAGCGAAGAAAACAGGCGACGCCCGCGCCCTAACGCGGCAGCCCACGGCAGCGTTATCGAAGATGGGCATTTCCCTGCCAGAGAGCATAACGGCATTTCATTAAGCAAGGCCGAAGCCGCAATAAAAAGACATGCCAAAGGCCCGTGCAATTTTAACTGCAAAGGGGATTTTACGGGCGCGGAACGCCCCGGCTGCAATGGCTTTGCGCAATGGCGCGCGCGCGGCGCAAGAAAGGCCGTCAGCTCTTTAAAAGCCTTATCAGCCGACTACCGGAATCTTCGCCGGACGGGAGTATCTCTATCCACAGGGCGTCGTGAGGCAGGGCCTGCGCGACAATCTGCGGCCACTCCACGCAAACGAGCTTCGGGTCGGGAACGATTTCGTCTATCAGGAGAGAATCGTAGTCCTCCGGGGATTTCAGCCTGTAAGCGTCAACATGGACAAAATTAGAAAGGGCCCCCGAATAGGTCATGCATATGCTGTAAGACGGGCTTTTGACCGGCGCGGAAACGCCCAGCCCGCGCGCCAGCCCCTTGGCAAACGTCGTTTTTCCCGCCCCGAGGTCCCCGACCAGTGCGACAGTCCCTTCCCGGACGGAGGAAGCCAGGCGCGCGGCGAGGGCCGCGGTCTCCTCCGGGCCGCGGCACAAAACGCCTTTTGAAAGCTCGTCAAACATGCCAGACATCCCAATGCGCGGTCAAAGCCGCCCCGCCAGGCGCCCCAATCCCCAAAGGTTTCCGGCGCGCCGCCCGAAACCCCGCAAAATCCTGCGGGAGAAAAAGCATCCCCCCGGCTCAGAGCCTGGAGCAGAATTTCGCAAAGCGGTCGAGCCCCTTCTTGATGGTCTCGTCGCAAACCGCATAGCTGAAGCGGATGTTGGGGTCCGAACCGAAGGCCGAACCGGGAACGACAGCCACAAGCTCCTCCTCCAGAAGCTTCGCGCAAAAATCAGCCGAACTCATGCCGAATAAGGAGATGTTCGGGAAGAGGTAAAACGCACCCTGCGCCCTGCGGCACGAGACGCCCCTTATAGAATTCAGCCCTTCCCAAAGCATGAGGCGGCGGCGGTCAAACGCCTCCAGCATCATGTCGAGGGACTCCTTCGCCTTCTCCGGCTGGCGCAGCGCAGCGAGGGCGCCGTACTGCGCAAAAGTCGTGGAATTGGACGCAGTCTGGCTCTGGAGGGAGGCCACGGCCTTAGCGACGTCGTCGGGGGCGCACAGGGTGCCGAGGCGCCATCCGGTCATTGCGTAAGACTTGCTGAAACCCGAGGCGATTATAACGTGGCGCTGGGCTTCCTCCGACACGGCTGCGGGGCTTGAAGCCTCCACGCCGTCATAGACGAGGTTTTCGTAGATTTCGTCGGAAAGGATGAAGATGTCGTTTTTTACGGCAAAGTCGGCAATGGCCTTCAGCTCCTCGCGCGTATATACGGCGCCGGTCGGGTTGGACGGGCTCGTGAGGACGACCATCTTAGTCTTTTCGGTGAGGGCCTTTTCAAGGTCGCCAACCGTAATTTTGAAATCGCTTTCATCGCCAGCGCCCACAAACACGGGAACGCCTCCGGCGAGCTTCACCATCTCCGGATAGCTCACCCAGTACGGCGCGGGAATTATCACCTCGTCGCCGGGGCTTACAACCGCCATGAACGCCAGATAGCACGTGAACTTTCCGCCGGGGCTCACCACGATATTGGAGAACTTGACATCCTTGAGGCCCTTCTTTTCCACATAATACTCGGCCAGCGCAGTGCGCAGGTCCAGAAGGCCGGGGGCGGGGACATACTTGGTCTTTCCCTCCTCCAAGGCCCTTATGCAGGCGTCTTTTATGAACTTAGGCGTGTCGAAATCAGGCTCTCCGGCCCCGAAGCCGCAGACGTCCTCGCCCGCAGCCTTCAGCGCCTTTGCCTTTGCGTCAACGGCGAGCGTCGGCGACGGTGCTATGTTCATTGCCCATGTGGATAATCTGTCGTTCATTATCTGTATAAAACGAATAGAAAAGGAAATTCACCTGAGCGGCAATTGCAATTCAAATCTGCCTGCCCTCCAAAAAAACGGGCCGCCGCATGTTCCGGACAAGTAGGCGGAAAGCGCGCGCGGCGGTACAGGTTCCGGCTCCCCGAGGGCCTCCAAAAACCGCGCCTTTAGCCCCGGATAGCACCATGAGCCCCCCAGCCTGCCGCGTTTCCGGGTCCGCCCCGTAAAAAAATGCCGGAAGCCCCCCGCTTGGGGCGGCCCATATCCGTAAACGGAGCCTGCCGATGCGCCCCCGCAGCAAAGTAATGGGAAAGCCGCACCCATGCGGCGCAGAACAATGCCCCCCCCAAAGACGCCCTGAAGCTCTAAAGCGGTTCTTAAGAAAGCCTGAAAGGCTCGGCGGCTTGCGCGCGCAAAGCCGGCACCCCAGGGCGGCATTTCAAATTGCCGGCGCAGAGCTACCCCGCCAGAATCCCCGAATTGCCGCGCGGCATTAAAGCTGAAAGGCGGCAGGGTTGGCGCGGCGTATGGAGACCCTCGCCCCCCGCATCCTGCGGACAAAGGAAAGGCCCCGTCAAAAAGGCGCTGCGCAACTTTCTTAGAAGCCGGCGCCCGAATGGAGGAGGCATAAGCAATGGTTCCACCCCAAAGTCTAAAAGAAGCATCCGAACCGACAGGAGTAGCGGCCAGACAATGCAACCCGGGCGCCCATTTAAAAATCTCCGGCGCCCCGAAACGCACAAAACGCATCCAAAGGCCAGGCGGGCGCAAAGCGCAAACTCCGTCTGAACACCCAAGGCGTCCGCAAAACGGGCTATTCAGCCGAATCCGCCGCGCCGCAAAACCGGGCGCGGCGGAAATGGCAAAAACTTGAAAAAGCGCCTACTTTTTGCAGGAGCAGGAGCACCCCTTCTTGGAGGTCGCCTTCTTGGGCGCGGCTTTCTTTGCGGGGGCAGCCTTTTTCGCGGGGGCCTTCTTGGCAGCGACCGCCTTCTTCGCCGGAGCTTTCTTGGCCGCGACCTTTTTGACGGCCACCTTTTTTACGGCGACCTTCTTGACCGCAACTTTCTTTGCGGCCGCCTTCTTTGCCGGAGCCTTCGCTGCGGCTTTTTTAGCCGGAGCCTTGGCGGCGACCGCCTTCTTCGCCGGAACCTTTTTCACGGCAGCCTTTTTCGCGGGGGCCTTCTTGGCCGGCGCTTTTTTGGCCGCAACTTTTTTCACTGCTTTTTTTACTGCCATAACTGTTATTCGTTTGTTATTTTCAGGTCTCCCGAATTTGGCAACGACTTGGAATCGGCCGGCCTTCGACTCGGAGGCGGCATTCGGGAAAAGACAGCCCGCGGCCCGCGCTGCGGGGCGGAAAAATACACGCGTAAAAAGACGCGCCGCCGCCGGGGAGGCGTCCTCCCGAGAAAAGCGTTTTCGGCTGTTTGAAATGCGTCTTCAATTTGCGTTTGCGTGATGTGGAGTCCGGCGCGCCGTGGCGCCTGCGTTTGCGCAGCCCCGTTTTGCATTCTCCCCGGCCGCCCCCGTTTTCCATTCGCCGGAGGGCGCGGCAAAACGCGCAGCCTCCGCCACTCGGGCCGGGCGGAATGCCGTTTGAAATCTGCGACAACCGCCTGTTTCACAAAACACTATTCTACATCGTAAAAAAAAAGCAATAAAAAACTAATCCAAAACTTCTTTTGAAAAAGCCATCCGCCACTTGCGCAAAACAAAACCGCATCTTGCGGATTTGCCGGAGGCATGCGAAAGAAAAAACTCCGCGCGCGCAGCCTCTCCGCAAAGGGCGGATGCAAATATTTTCCGGCCCCAAAGGCGCCCGCGCGGGGCAGGCTCCCGCACGCCGAAAAGCCCGGGATATTAAACGCCGCAAATCCCGCAAACCCTATGCGGTTCAAAGAGCCTTTCGCGCGGTGAATGCGAAAGGCATCCAAAAGCCGGATGACATTGCACGATTATAAGAAACGCAACGCGCCATGTGCGGCCCGCCCTGCGGCAGGGCTTGCATGCTCGCACAAAAAACGCCGCATGCAGTTTTGAATCACCGGGATGCGGGCGGGATTAAACAAGCCATGCGCGGAATCTTCAAGCCAGCCCGGCTCCTCCGGAGAACGCCCCCCATGCGCTTGAGGCAAAGACTCAGGCGGGGATTTTTTAAGGCTTGCGCGCAGCAAAGCGCGGCGGAAAAAGGCGCAAACCACGCCGCAATCCAAGCCGTAGAAAAATCCCCCCCCCATTCCGGGGAGCTGAAAGATTTGGGAATAATCTGACACCGGTTCGGCCGCCCTCCAAGATTAAAGGATGTGCAAAAATCCCCGCTTTCCAACCGAAAGCAACCGTATTTCTCAGAAAGCATACTATATTAAAAATCGCCTTCGCCCGGATTCATACCACCCCTTTTTAAATGAGAGCCTCACATAGAGGATGAAGCGGGCTGCGGATTTGCAAACGGAATTTTACGCGCAGATAAAGACTTCTCCCGTCCCGACGGGAAACGCAGTCCGCGTTTCCAATTCTTCCGGGGCATTCTCAATCTATCCCGCGCCCGAAAATACCTCCAGTAGCGGCGCAGGCTGAAAGGCGGCAAACTAATGGAGGCTCCAGGATGCCTTCGCACCGGGCGCAGGCGGGCGTTGAGAAACGGAGCCTCGCAGGAATCCGCCCCGCGCTTCAAAAAGCCCAATCCCCGCATTTTCCCCGCCGCAACCGGAAGAAATTTTGCAAAGCATAGTTAAAAATCCGCCCCCGTATAGCGGATAGCATCCGGCCAAACCTTCGCGCAAAGAAAGCGAAAACCGGCCGCTACATGCGGGCCTGTCCCCAAGGCGACGCGGGCCATTATCCCGCAAAAGGCGCCCGCGCATAAATGCGCAGACGGCCCGCAAGGCTCCGAACCAAACACGCCCCTCCCCCGGCGCGGCGCCTCAGAAGCACTCCTCAAGCGAGGCGCAGACGTACTCCTGCTCCTCGCGCGAGATGGACGAAAATATCGGCAGGCGCACGAGGCGGGCAGCGACAGAATCGCACACCGGAAGCGTCGCGGGCTCCGAGACCTTCATGCCCATCGGCGAGGAATGGAGGGGGACGTAGTGGGACGCGGCTCCGACGCCCCGCTCTTTCATGTGCGCCAGAATCCTCCTGGCATCCCCGGCAGAGCGCGCGAGAAAATAAAAGATGTGGGCGTTGTGCGCGCAGCCTTCGGGAACAGTCGGAAGCTTCAGCATCCCGGCGTCCGCAAGCGGAGCGAGGCGGGCGAAATAGAAGTCCCACGCGGCGAGCCTGTCGCGCGTTATGGACCCGGCGTTTTCAAGCTGGGCCAACAGGTACCCCGCAGAAAGCTCCGAGGGCAGGAAGCTGCTTCCGTAATCGACCCACGTGTATTTGTCGGCCTTGCCCTGCATGAACTCCGTGCGGTTGGTGCCCTTCTCGCGCACGACGCACGCGCGGAACTCCGCCTCCGGATTGTTTACGAGGATTGCCCCGCCCTCTCCGCAGGTGAGGTTCTTTGTGCCGTGGAAGCTCAAAGCCCCGAAGTCCCCGATTGAGCCGAGGGCCCTGCCCCGGTAGGACGAGCATATCCCCTGGGCCGCGTCCTCGACGACAGCAAGCGAATGCCTTTTTGCGATGCCCATTATCGCGTCCATCTCGCACGCCACGCCGGCATAGTGGACGGGGACTATCGCGCGCGTCCGCCCGGTTATGAGCGGCTCGATAAGGGTTTCGTCGATATTGGCGGTGTCCTCGCGGATGTCGCACCAGACGATTTTCGCGCCGCGCAGGGCGAAGGCGTTCGCGGTGGAAACGAACGTGTAGCTGGGCATTATCACCTCGTCGCCCGGCCTTATGGAGCAAAGGATTGCCGCCATGTCGAGCGCGGACGTGCAGGAGGTGGTGAGAAGCGGCATTGCGCACCCAGTCATTTTCGCCAGGAGCCCGTGGCAGGCCGCAGTCAGTCTGCCGTCGCCGTGGAGCTGGCCGCCCTCGGCGGCGGAGCGCATGTATTCGAACTCTTTTCCGGATATTGTGAGTCTGTTGAACGGAACTTTCATCTTCGCAAAAAAAATTTTTCGGCGCGCGGGTGCCTCATTGCTCAAGGCGCCATATGTCAGGCAGCTCCCTCATGCCCCCGCGCAAATCAAGGCCGTAGCCGAATACGTAGAAGTCGGGGATGTCAAAGCCGCAGAAGTCGGGTTCGGGGGTGCCGCCGTTTTTGGAGCGCTTGTTCAGCAAAAAGCATGTCTTCACCTCCGCCGCGCCCGAAGAATTCAAAAGCGATACGAGAGCCTTCGCGGTGGCGCCGGTGTCGAGGATGTCGTCTATCAGCAGCACGCGCTTTGAGCGGACGTCGGGCAGCTTCCCGGAGATTTCAACAACGCCGGACGACGAAAGCGAGTCCCCGTAGCTCGACGCCCTCACCGGGCTGAGCGGAATCCCAAGGCCGGCCTCGGACATCAGGTTGCGGGCAAAAACGGCGGCGCCCTCCTCCAGCCATATCGCGGCGCACTCGCCCGCAGGGAAGGCCGCGTAATAGCCGCGCACCATCCCGGCGAGTTCGCGCACGCGCCCGGCGACGCGCCCGGCATCGAGAAATATCCGGCTTTTCCCAACCATAAAAACACATGCTGAACTATGCCGGGGCTCCCGTCAAGAAATTGCGCCAAAAGCCCCGCGAATCCCCCCGAGGGCGGGGAGTCATGCGCGGCGCAGCCACCGGGGCAGGCGCATCTTCGACTGTATCCTCTCAAGCGGCACCCCCTTGGTCTCCGGATAAAAGAAAAGCACCGTGGCAAACTGGAGGACGGTCATCGCCGCAAAAAAGAAAAACGGGAGGCTCTTTGAGTATTCCGAAACGACCGGGAACAAGTAAGACACGGCGGCGCAGAAAACCCAGTGGGTCGAGCTTCCGAGGGACTGGCCCCTGGCCCTGACCGCGTTCGGGAACACCTCGCTTATGTAAACCCATATGACAGCGCCCTGCGAGAGCGCGAAAAACGCGATGTAGGCAACAAGAATCCAGACCAGCATCGGGGCGTGCTCCCCCGTATAAAAGACGAGGGCGGCCCCGAGCATGGCAAGGGAAGTCCCGGCGGCGCCGACGAGGAGCAGGGTCTTGCGCCCCACCCTGTCTATGAGCGGCATGGCCGCAAGCGTGAAAACGAGGTTCGTGCAGCCTATCGCCACTGCCTGCTGGTCGCCCGAAACCCTGTCGAAGCCGGCGCTTGAGAATATGTCGTTTATATAGTAAAGAAGCCCGTTTATGCCGGACAGTTGGTTGAACATGGCGATGGAAAAGGCGAGAAAAACCGGATACAGGCAGGCGCGCGAAAACAGGGACGCCGCCCCGCTGCCCGGTTCGGGGGCGAGCGACCTTTCTATTTCGGAAAGCTCGGCCGGCACGTCCTCTATCCCCGTCAGGCGCAGCGATTCCGCAGCCTCCGCGCCGCGCCCGGCCTTCACAAGCCACCTAGGCGAGCGGGGTATGTAAAAAAGCACCCACAAAAACAGCGCGGCGGGGACCGCCTCCACCCCGAGCTTCACCCTCCATTCCGCCCCGAGCGGATCCAGGCCCGAAAGCCCCACCAGCCAGTTTGAAAGGTATGCGAGGAGGATGCCGCCTACAACGTTTATCTGGAACGCCGCGACAAACCTGCCGCGAAGGCGCGCCGGCGCAATCTCTGCGATATACATGGGCGCAAGCACTGACGCCGCCCCTATCCCCAGCCCGCCTATGAAGCGCGAAAACACGAACACGCCCCAGCCCGTCGCAAATGCGCAGCCCAAGGCAGACAGCAGAAACAAAAGCCCCGTGATTTTAAGCGAATCGCGCCTGCCGATGCGGTCCCCGGGACAGGAGGCAAAAAGCGCCCCGGCGATTGTCCCCCAAAGCGCCACCGACACGGTGAAGCCCAGGGCCCCGCTGTCGAGCGAATAAACGCCGCGCAGCGACTCGGTAACCCCGGAAATCACGGCGGTGTCGAAGCCGAAAAGAAGCCCCGCAAGGGCCGCCGCAAACGCGCTCAAAAACAGTGTCCCGTTCACCCTCCGAACGTTGTCCATATTTTAAAACTCCTGTAAAAGACCCGGAGGCGCGGCGCAGGGGCGCGCCCCGGATGGAAATCCCGCGCCCGGAAAAAACCCGCTTCCGGCCGCGCCCGCGCCTTGTTGGAAATCCTACACAAACCGCTTCGCCCATAAAGCAAATTTTTGCCGCGCGCGGACCTTTTTTGTTCGCAAAACCCCGCGTACCTTCAAAAATCCGCAGCCATGATAAGGATAATCGCAGTCGGGAGGATGAAAAACAGGCCGCTTGCCGAACTCGCGGAGGAATACATGAAGCGCCTCTCAAAATACGACAAGGCGCATGTCCTGGAAATAAGGGACTCGGACCCGCGCAGGGAGGGGGCGCGCATGCTCGAAATGCTTGAGGGCGCGCGCGGGACAGTTTACGTGCTTAGCGAAGAGGGCGAGGCGTTTTCATCCCGGGAGCTCTCGTCCATGCTTGAGGCAGACCTCGCAAAGGGGGGCTCGACCTTCGTAATAGGCGGCCCCTACGGGCTTTCCGAAGAAATAAAAAGGCGCGCGGACACCCTCATGTCGCTATCTGCCATGACGTTCACCCACGAGTGGGCGCGGGCGATTCTTGCCGAGCAGCTCTACCGCGCAAAATCCATATCAGCAGGCTCCGGCTACCACCATTAGCAATGCCTTAACCCCGCCCGATTTGCCAGCCGCACCCGCGCCTCCCCCGCCGTGCGCCCGAAAACAGACGCCCCCAAAAACGTGGCGATTTTTAAAGGCCCCACAACCGGCGTGAATTTAGCTTAAACTGCCGCCGCCTGCCTCCCGAATCCTGGCCTTTTCCAGAAATCAAAGCCGGCCATGCGGCTCCGCTTCATCCGCCCCGGCGCGGTGGACGGTTTCGGGAGGCGCAGCCGCATATGGCACATCATTTTAACATGCGTATGCAATTAAAACCAACGGCATAAAAACAGGGTTCTTTGCGGCGGAGGCGGGCGACGCGATATTTTCGCTTGAAACGCGCGCAAAAAAACGCAATACAGAACGCATGTTTTTTCCGCGCGCATCGAAGATTCTCGCCCTTGCGGCCGCACTTTCGGCAGCCGCAGTTTCGGTTTCCCTTGCGGAAAAGACCTACCCCATACGAAGCTCCTCGGGGAAGACGGTCGACTTTTCCGTCACCGGGGTCTCTCCAGAAGGCGTGTTCGTAAAGGCCAGGAACCAGCGCGGCCAAAGGGAAATCCGCATTGACTGGAGCGCAATAGACATGGACTGGATGCGGGAGAACGCCGCAGAGCTCGTGAAGGCCAAGGAGTTCTCCGAACAGGCCGCGTACGTGAGAAGGCGCAACGCAGAGCGCCTGGAAGAGCTCAGGCGCGAGACTGACCCGACCGCCATTTCTGGGACGGTGGTGGCGGTGCTAAAGGGCGGCGCACTGGTAAAGAGCTCCGGGATTCGCCCGACGGGCGATGTGGCGCGCGCCATGACCTCCCGGACGGGACTATTTTCCGGGACGTGCTTCATAGAAAACGTCCCCGGCATCGAAAAGCTGGCCGACGGGGACAAAATCGAGCTCATAGCATACGAGTCCGGCACGTATTCGTACCTCAGCATGATGTACCGCGAGCCAAAAACCATAAAAAAATTCCTGGCCCGGGACGAGGGAAGGCGCGGGTTCGCAGACAGGGGCAGGGAGGACTTCCTCGACATCGACAAGTTTCTGGACTCGGGGACGCGCAAGGCCATCGCCCCCGTCATTCCCGAGCTTGTAAAGCCTGAAATGCCCGTTGCAACCGGCTCGGGACTCCTCATAAAGGGCGGATACGTGGCGACGGCAAACCATGTCGTAAAGGGGGCAAAGCGCATTGCGGTAAATTACGGCGGCTCCTGGCACGCGGCGTCCGTGGTGTCGTCAGACGAGGCGCCCGACGTGGCCCTGCTCAAAGTCGAAAAGCTCAGGGACGGCATCGAGCTTTCCATCTCCTCAAACCCCTCCATAGGCGAGTCCGTATTCTCGCTCGGATACCCCAACACATCCGTCCAGGGCAAAAACATAAAATTCACCTCCGGAGACATAAGCTCGCTTGCGGGAATGCGCGACGACCCGAACTTCATCCAGATTTCCGTTCCGGTGCAGCCCGGAAATTCCGGCGGCCCGCTCTTCGACTTCTGCGGCAACCTCGTGGGCCTGGTCGTGAGCCGCATGAGCGACAAGGCTGCCATGGACGTCCACGGATACGTCCCCCAGAACGTGAATTACGCGACAAAGGCCGCGCACCTTGAAAGGCTGCTTAAGCGCGCCGGGGTGGAAGTCAAACCGGCATCATCAAAGCGCAAGGAAAAGACCGAGGCCATCGGCGACTGCCAGCCGTTTTGCGTGTTTATAACGGCCGAAAAGTGAGCGCCCGCCGCCTCCCGGCTTCGCGCCCCTGCAAAGCGGCCACCGTTTTGTTAAGCCCGCAGGCAGCCTGCAATTCCCCAGCGCCGCGCGGGAAGCCCGGCCCTCCGCCGCAAACTGCGCCAAAGGCCGCACGCCCCCGGCCCTGCCCCGCGTCCGGAAAAGCCGCGCGCAGACCCCGAGACCCCTCAGCCTCCCGGGGCCGGTGCACCGCCCCAGAGCAGCCAAGTCCGCCCTGCTAGGAAGCGAGGAACTCGGCGAGTTTCTTTACGGCCATGCCCCTGTGGCTTATCTCGTTTTTGCGCTCCGCCGGGATTTCGGCGGTCGTAAGGCCCTCCCCCGCAAGCTCGAAAAGCGGGTCGTAGCCGAATCCGCCGCCCCCTTTCGCGCCCCGGTTTATGAATCCGTCAACCCTGCCTTCAAACATCTTTTCGGAACCGTCCGGGCATATCAGGGCAAGGGCGCATGCGAAGTGCGCCGAGCGTTCCCCGTCAGGGACGCCTTCCATCTCCTTCAAAAGGAGGGCGTTATTCGCGCTGTCGGCCCCCGGCCCGGAAACTCCCGCGAAACGGGCCGAGCGGACGCCGGGGCGGCCGCCGAGGGCGTCCACGCATATGCCGCTGTCGTCGGCTAGCACATAGGCGTCGGAAGGGACGCAGGGACGGAGGGCGCGGGCCTTGATGAGGGCGTTTTCTGCAAAAGTCGAACCGGTCTCTTCGCAGGGAGGCATTCCGCCCGCAGTCGCAGCCCCCAGCAGTTCGCAGTCGAGGCCCCAGTCGGCGAACATTTTGGAAAATTCGGCGACCTTGTGGGCGTTTGAAGTCGCTACAAAAATGCGGCGGCGCGACGGCGGCTCCTCCGGAGGAGGGGTGAGGAGTATCCGAGTCTTGAGCGCCGGAACCGGCTCGGAGAACTCCCCCTGCCCCCCGGAGCGAAGGGCGCCGCGCACAGCGCCCATGCGCGCGTCGAGATAGTCGAGCATGGATACGAAAACGGCCTCCGGAGTGGAGGCGATGGCGGCCGCCCCCCATTCGAGCTCTCCCTGATGGCTCAGTATTATGTGCTCAAGCCGCTCGGTGAGCTCCGCGCCCAGCCTGCATTTGAGCGCCGCCTTGCGCACTATCTTAAAGCCCAGGACGACATGCCCCTGAAGGACGCCTATGCGCGTCTTGTCGGCGGCCAGGCCCTGGGAGTATTCGTCAACTTTTCCGATGTCGTGGAGTATCGCGCCCGCGAGCGCGAGGGATGGGTTTACGAACTCGTACATGGGCAGCAGCTTGACGGCGAGCCGCGCAAGGTTAAGCGAATGCTCAAGGAGGCCGCAGCGGTAGGCGTGGTGCATCTTTATCGCGGCTGTGCTGGTAAAAAAGGCCCCTCCGGTGTCGTTTAGCGCGTACTTGACCGTGGCGCGCAGCTTCTCGTTTGGGATGGATTCGACAATCGCCGCAAGCTCCGCCTCCATCTCCTCTTTGGAAAACGGCGACGACTCCACAAGCTCCGGCAGCGCCTCCTCGAACTCGGCCTCGGAAAGCCGCGACACGGAATCGATTTTCGGGCTGAACCTGCCGTTATAAAAATCCGACACTCCGCAGACTGCGAAGGCGTCCCCGGCGGACGCTCCGGACAGCGCGGCAAACGCCAGAGAGTCGCCGAAGCACATGACCGACATCGAGCCGGAATTGTCGCCGAATTCGGCCATGATAAAGTCGCTGCCGTTTTTCGCCTGCCTGCGCTGCATGGACTTCAAGACGGCCCGCACCGCGAACTGCGAACGCTCGCCCTCGCGCGCGGACTTCACCTCCGCTATCTTCTGGTATGATAAATTCATCCGCCCATGACAATCCGGCCCCGCGCGCGCGTCAAACATTAAAACGCCCGCCGTGCCGGAAACGCCGCCCGGCCCAAAAATCCGAATTTTACCGAATAACGCTTGCAAAGAGATTCCGTTTCTGAAATTTTGAACAAATGTTTTCAATCAGGGCGATTATTTTATTTGGGCTTTCGCTAGCCCTTTCAGGCTGCACGTTTCCGCTGTCCCCCCTGATGTTCATGATGATAAAAAACGACGGTCCCCAGACGGGCCCCGCATTCGAGGAGCCGACGCATCTGGCCCCTCCGCTCGAAAACGCCAAGCCGGCCCCGGAAGGCGCCAATATGGCCGATGCCGGACACAATCCCGCAGAAGCCTGCGAAACGTCAAAAGCATAGCCCGGCGCCTCACAGCGTCCGCTGCGCGCAAAAGGTAGCTGGGCGGATATAACGGGGAACCGCTTCAAAATTACCGCGACACCCACGCCCCCCATATCACAGGCGCCCGCAGCCCCGCCAAAAAACATAGCAGCCCTCCATCCTATAAATAAATCCCAAGGCCCCACGGCAGGCAAACATGCCGCAGACAGCCGCAGCCCGAAAGAACTTCCCGGAAATATCCGGAAAAAGGAGGTCGGATTTTGCCGCCATGACGGACACTCGCCCATCCGCAGCCGCGCCGCCATTGCCGCGCAAATTCCGCCCGCGCAATTCGCTTGCAGGCTAGTTTCTGGACGGATTTTCCGGATATTCGCAATCCCCTAAAAGGCGGCAAACTTCAAAATACCCCGCCAGCATGTCCGAAATGAAGCTTTCCAGGGGGACTTCCGCCTCCGCCGCAAGTCTCTCATAGACGGCCAGCGTCTCCGAATCCAAAAGAACGATTATTTTTACGTTTTGCATAAATGAGGGGAGCCGCATGCAAGTTAACTCCGCAAGAGAGGCGGCATCAAGACTTTTCCGGTATCGGGCGGCAATTTTTCAAAACCGGCAGGCGAATTCGCCCCCGTGCCCCAAACAGAGAAATTCCGAACAAAAACCAATCTTCCCCCTCCCGCCGCAAAACTAAAAAAAGAGACTGACATGGATTAGAATGCCCCGAAAGAAACGAAAAATCAGGCGGTGTTTCGCGGCAGGCGGGGGACGTTTTTTCTTATCCGCATAGAACTACATTTCAGAGTCCGCATTCCATTCCCTTATCTATGCCAGCCCCTAAAAAAACTGAAGACTTGCAAAGAAAAGCAGAAAGACCGATGCCAACAAGGCGAACAACCCGCCCCTCTCTCCAACACCACCGAATCCCCCTCCAGTTCCGAAATGCAAGGGAAATCGACATAAAAACGCCCTCTCAATGCCCCTCTCCCCCGCTCTTATATAGGTAAAAAGATTTTCCATAGAAAAAATCCATCCGCACGGCCTCCATATTTTTCGCCACATTGCAGACGCGAAACAAACCCAATCCCCTGCCAGCCGGATTATAATGAAACCAAAAAATGCTCTTTTTCCATAAAGACTCTTGACTTTGCCAATTTTCCCGGTTTTTGTTATTTACTTTATAAAGTGTCGCTCGAGTGGTGAAATTGGTAGACACGTACGATTCAGGTTCGTATGCCGCGAGGCATAAGGGTTCAAGTCCCTTCTCGAGCACCAAAATTAAAATCCGACATGATTCATGTCGGATTTTTTTATCTATTATGATAATTCATGAAAATTAAACATTTAATATTTAGATGATGCCATTGAGTTTTTCCCAAAAGACTCAGACTACATGCGATTATTGCGAACGAACGCTATAAATGTTGAAAAATTTCGCTCAAAGTGTTAAACATTTATCAATAACTTATGAGTTAATAATTAGCGTATTAAAAAAGTTAACAATCGAATTGAAAATTATGTAAGGATCAACTCCTTTTCTATTTATTTGAAAGAATTGCATATTCATTCGCTATTCTTTCTTTTGCCTCCTTTGTAAAGTTTTCGCAAACTAAACGCTGAAATCCCTCAGGATTCTTGTTACAATGAAGAATAAAATGCTTCTCTCTTAACTCTTTTTCTCTATCGCGTTTTTCCCACGGATATTCCTTTCTTAAATTCCATATTTGAAGAAGTTTTGATATTGCTTTAAAGAAAACTGCCAAAGTTGAAATATATGAAATGTAGATAAAAATCATTCCCCCTATATACCAAGTAACGGGTATTACAACTGCGATAATGGTCCAAAAAAATCGAAATATGTTTATGCCAATCTTGAAATCTCTGCCTTCCTTTGCTAGCTTCTCATTTATTTGTTCCTGTGTAACATATATAATATCAGAATAAATATTTTCCCTATATTCCTCCGACTTGAATAAACTTGGCACTTCTTCATCCACAGATTTAGTCCATTTAAGTACATACTTACCGTCTTTTGTTGGATAACCAAAATAATACAAGCCATAATCTTTTGACGAGAAATCAATAGATGAACCTGTATTATCAAAAGATGCGATAAAAGTTGGCATTGGAAAACGTTTAAACCAAATTTTAAACTCATTTTCCATATCCTTCAGAATTTCCTTTTCCGATATATCACGAATATAAGTAAGGCTAACATGGGCGAAATATGAAAAATGTGATGCGAAGCTATATGTGACTTTGTAGTTTGGCCTTATCTCGATAATATCATCCCTATAATGTCTTTTTTGTTTCATGCTGAATCGTATTTTTATCTGAAAGAGTAATATATTCTTTAAACCGAGATCACCAATTTTAAAATGCTATTTTTTTGTAATTTTTATACTTTGGTGACACATAAGCGTTAAGCGCTTTTTGTCCGAAAACCAATAGTACCCCCAATATGTCTACCTTGTATATCCGCACTCTATAAAACGGGATTCTTTTCAGAATCCATAAAAGTGAACGTTAGCGGATACGCTTAGAACACCAACATTCCGTTGGATCTAAGATGCTTGCGCATCTTGTGACGAAGAACGCCGCCCAGACTTGGGCGGCTTTTCTATTTTCCGGCCGCATTGCCTACGGCAATCGCTGACTATTTAACATCTGAATTTTTTCGGAATGTGGCACAAAAGCGTTAACAATTTCGTGCATCAAAAATCGCAACAATGCAAAAGTGTCTATCTTGATGGAATTTCACGTATAAAATTGTGAGATATTGCGAAAGCTCTCACAGAGAGCGTTAATCAGATCGCTTCGAGCACCCTATTTTCAATTTGCGGACTTCTATATCTGTTTTAGGATATTTTCTTTGAAGATCAAGGAGTTATGCTCCTAAAACAGGCATGGAGGTTCGCATTTTCTTAGGGATAAATTGTATAATTTCCCCAAGTGATGACGATTTCACTTCAAGTCATAATATCATTACACTCCAAGAAAAGATTTTTGAATTTTGTAAATTACCTAAGAGTGTCGTTGAAATAGCTGATATGCTTGGAGTGAACGATAGAAGATGGGTGCGTAAGAAATATATTGCTCCATTTATAGGCACAAAACTTCAAATGACTATTCCGGACAAACCGAATAGCCAAAATCAAAAATATATAACGTTTGAGTAATATGAAAAGCAATCAATCTCTTTGCTCAATCAAGGATTTTGACTACTTTTGTATTGAGTTATTTGACAGCATAGCAACGCAAAGCGCTGGAATTCGCACGGTTGCTAAATCGTTACCTCTATTTTTCAAATACTCCGCTAACAGTTTATTCTTCAATCGGTTAAGTCAAACCGATAAAATCTAAAATAAACTGTTTCACGGACGGACGGCTAAAATCCATCGACAATAAAGCCGGGAGAGTCATGACTTTCCCATATGAACCGGGAGCTTGCGTGGAAGAAATTGCCATAAACGGCAAGGCGTTTGTGATAAAATATATCGACGGACATTTGGCAAGTCCTTACGGGAAAACTTCTCCGCAGAATGATAGGGAATAAAGCAAACGTTTTGAATACGACAGATATGGTCGGATTTAGAAAGTTCCGAAGTTTATCGAAGGCAAAATTGCAAGTATCATACACTTAAAAAATGGCGCAGGTGAAAAAAATCTTGCTTAATGCTCTAACCAATGGTTTACAATAATTGTGTCGCATGAAGAAATATATATTTATAATATTATTGTTAGTTGCCTTAGCGGTATGTATTCCTGAAACATATCTGCCCCTCTCTATCCAAAATTGGGCTTATGAAAGGGACCTGCGTTCTGAACTTTCCAAACCGGGCGGAATTAGTCGGGAATTCTATAAAAAGTGGCTGGAAATATATTCGCAAACACTGAAAGGGCCACATGGAAAAAACCAAACGGATTACATGTTTGCGTTGACCTATGCCGCCGGATGTGCCGAGTATCTTGGAGAGCTTAACTTGGCGCAAAGCTACTATGAAAAACTCGTGGAGATGTCGGACCAGATGCCCCATCTTAAGTCTTACCGGGAGAGCGTTGCTCAGATAAAATACGCCAAATGCAAAAAAGGGATGCTCCCTAAAGAAGAGGCCCTTGATGCATATCTAAAAATAGCTGATGACCCCGATTTGATTATTGACGATGATATAAAACCAAGCGACAAAAAAATTAAAAAGTTCCATATTCTTGACACGTGCAAATACATAATAATGGATTTGGACATATCAAAACTTCCCGCATTGGCTTCAAAAATTTTTGAATCAATTAACGATATGAGCGACGCAGAATTTGCAAAGCTTTTTCCGGACGGAAGCGTTAATACCAGTATGGGGCTGGAATTTTTGGCGGAAAAGCTTTTTGAATATTACGGATCGCAAAATATGTTTGCAGAGATGGACATCCGACAGGAATACCTTCTGAAAAACAAAAGATGCGACGGCATAATCACGAGCTTACATTACGTCCGCGCCTCGAAGAAAACGACCGAAGAAAAAGTCCGCTACATTAAAAAAATAGCAATAGACACGCCCGTTTCGGTTGAGAATATAAAATCCCAGATAAAAGCGGCCAATTTTATGAAGATGTGCAGATATAATGCCAACGCCATTGAATTGGGCAAAAGGGCAATGGACTTTGTAAACGCCAACGCTTCCTCCTTTACCAGTGACTCATTATATAGCATACGCGAAGAAATAGCGGAGTGCATGAAAAGAGATTAGAAACAAATTCATTGGAACAATTCGACAATATTGCCATATGCGGCGGCAATGGCGAGTCCGTACCCTGAGGAAGCGCAAAACTTCTTAAGCTTCAAGAATAGTCAGGCTGTTTGCAACAAATTTGGGCATACTGCCAAATATTAGTATACATGCGAGAGACTAAGCAGACACAACACAGCCATCAATGAAAGACATGCGTACAAACAGTTTGAAAACACTTTTAATTTTTGCGCGGCAGCCGAGGATCATAATAATGAAATGATTCCGGAGCATGTAGTCAATATAAGCGATTTTTCTGAATGGAGCGTTGATAGTTACATTAAATTTAAGGGGTTGACATAGATTAAAATACCCCGAAAGAAACGAAAAATCAGGCAATGTTTTGCGGCAGCCTAAGCGGGCATTTCCTCTCCGTACAAAATTTCATCCCCTAACCCGCTTTCCGCCCCCTTATCTATGTCAGTCCCAAATATTTTTATATACCCTCACATATTATTGCCTTTCTAGGCTACAAATGTCTGGCCTTTGATATTTACCTGAAAAGATTCATAGTGTCCATTATTATTAAGTAAATGTAAAACAACATGATTAGAAAATCTTATGAGCAATCCACCATCATCGCTTCTCGCTGCATGTGATATATTTTTATCAATTAAATTGCACAAAAGAGCTGCATTTTGAGTATAATCTGTAATGAGCAATTTTTCTCCTTCACCTGAATCATATATGCACTCGCACTCAATCGAAAGATTTATATCCTTATCGAAGTTTAAGATGCATTGGAATCCTCCAATGCATATTTGTAACAATTCAGCACCAATTAATTCATTAAGATTAATGTTTGTCGGTAAACCATTCATAAATATATGTTTATTCTTTAGGTGGGAGAGATATATGTGTTTGGGCTGCAGCTTCTAATTTTGTAACATTCGCAGGGATTTGCCTGTAGAAGGATTTATAATTTGTTTGTATTTTTAAATTAGGAAACAACTTTGGTGGCCCTTTACGTCATGTACCTGTACCAATGAGACACCAGACTGCTTCAAAATACAAGAGAACACCTTTTATTAGGAAAAATGTTTACCGAGGAGGATCTAAATATATTTCTTTTCCGAATATACTTTTCACAAAAAAGCATAACGCAGATACAGGATTAACTTCATCATACAAAGACTCATCGCCAGAAATAATCTCAGTTTCTCTATCAATAAATTCTTGAGACGGATCAAATGTTTCAAAATCTGCACGGTCGATATTCCATCGATAAAGCATAAAGTCGTAGATATTATTTATGTGTGATTTTCCATTTATATCAATTTTCACATACCAAGCAGGATATCCCACGCTTAAAGGTTTAGGTATATCATATGCAGATAATCGTTCCAGTATCTTGCCCAAGACTTTGGATTCACTTTCGGAAAGATCGCAAGAAATGATCTTTATCAATTTTATAGAGTCCAATGAAATATTTCCGTTTTTCTGATGATATTTAGGATTAAAGTTCAAACGCTGAAACTGCCCATTTAAACCGTCAAAAATAAGTTTTTCCCCTTCAGATCAAACAAAACTGAATAAATACTATTTTCCAACGTTGCATCTTGCCCAAATGATAAAGTTAAGGTCTTAATTGATGTATTCATCAATGAAAATTTTTCCGAATAATCGCAAGTATCCACATAAGAAACACATGAACTCAGTAGAAATACAACAAACAAATAAACATATATCTTAATATTCATATTATTATGCTTTGTATTTAATGTAAGATTTCAACTCATCAAATGAAATAACATTTGCATCTATATAAACATGGAATCGATCAGTCCCCAATATGAGTGTATTTAAAACATTCTTTGTTAATATAGCATTTTCACGAGCAAAAGCAACATTCTGGTTTCCTGCTATATATACGAACCTATCTTCAAAGATAGCGAGTGTTAAATTTTTATTATAAAAGAATGGAATATTCCTAAGGAAGATAAACCACAAAATTAGAAAATACATCAAGAACCCAAAAAATAAGCTAGAAGAAGTTATTATAAAGTCGCCATTTGAAGTGGATTGGATTTCAAAATATGCCAGTGCAAATATTGGCAGTGTTAAAATAATTGGTATCCATTTCGGACTACATAAAAGTACCAATAAGTTAATACGAAAGTTTATAACTTTTTCTGCTTTAGATAAATCGATTGAGCAATCAGTTGATTCAGATTTCATTGATTTTCGCCCTTTTCCACATTTGACTCCATCTATACGGCATGCATCACTGCTTATGTGCTGGTAACTGATTTACCATGTTTCTACAACAGGTGTCAATTCTGTACCGATTAAAGTGCTTGCTTTTAAGGGTATTATCGGTGGGCTGATTCCATATTCCATGCTTTTTGAATTGGAATTATTTTACTCCCCCACTCGAATGCATTGTAGAACTCGCCAAGAACTCCGAAGAACTGATTCACTCCACTAAATCATAAGTCCATTTTACGGATAAATTAACAGCTCACCTAATATCAATTGTTCATTTAATTTTCCGATCTATTTCTTATGGTAAACGTTTTTTTGTACGACGTTCCATCAATAATACTCTCAAATAGTTCTGCTCTATCATTTGAAAATTTCCATATCAGCGTTTGTGAAGGCTTAATAATATTGCGTTCATTGTAGCGCGAATAATCGGTCTTCCATATGATTGTATCAGGGATTTTTTCTCCCGGAATAATATCGATGTAATATATTGAGCTATATGTGCTGATATATATATCATCTCCCAAATACTCAAGTAGTTCGTTCACACGGTAAAGATATAGTCTTGATTCCAACGCATTAAAAAAGACGAACATCATAGGCTTTATACTTGCGAGTTTATCCGATTCATCAGTTCTACGAGTCATATCAAGAGATATCGCTTCTCTCATTTTTTTCGGATATCTGTAATACTCATCTTTTGCATATGGAAAATATTCTTTTACACGATTCTCCAAAACATAGTCTATAAATTCAAATCTATCTGAATACTCAAAATTAACATATAAAAATATACCATCTTGAGAAACGGACTGAATTGTTTTATCTCTCCAAATCCAATTTCCGGTCAAAGACGCGATAAAAGACTTAACATCACTTAATGCCTGATAAATAGCCAAATATTGGTTTTCTTTTCCGGCAAGAATTTCGCCGTATGCAACCTTTAAATCAAGATCAGAAATTTCAGAATTATATTTTCTGCACATGGTGTAAAATAGACGTTCATCTATTTTTCCAGCAGATTCCCCTTTAGTTATTTTAGAGGGATCAATAATATACTCGGCTGATTCAGAGTAATCATATATATGCCCAAAAGACCGGAAAGCAAGCCTATCGCCTCGAAAATATTTTAAGCGATCATTATCAAGGACAATACTCATTTTCTCTGCAATATTGTCAGAGCAATTATCCCTTAATTTAACTGGAACATATATTGAGTATGGACCTGACAAATTATTTTGATCCAAACGTAATACTCCAATGGCCTCAGGGAAGAAATCAGGTTTTTTGTAAACATCGGATGTCGTTTTCTCGAAAATCGGATATATGAAACGCCTGTAGATTGCGCGATTTGAATAATTGTCATAATCAATAAATTCAAAAGCACATTCATACCAACTCAATCTTTCGTTATAAAATATTTTGGAAGCCTTATCCTCTGAATCCAAGATAATATTCCGACGAAATATTATCATCAATTTATCAAATTGATGAATATCCAAATAATCTTTTACTTTTATAATTTCATTCTTCTCACCATCCTCAAATGCATCATTGAAATTTTTTACACTTATAGAATCAGTCATCCAATAGTTTTCAATTCTTGAAAAAAATTCCTCGTATTTGGTTGATGCCAATAACGAAACATTCATAAAAATTGGAACTATTAATAGCATTATATTTTTCATACTAATATACATCATCTATAGTTTGATTTTTACTGGGCTTATTGGAAACATCGATGGGCTTATCTTTTATATCTTCCAGCTTTTTTGTTTTTTCACTATTTCCGAAAATATGTCGTATGCGCAAATATCGCGATGAAAGCCAAGTGGCATTTCTCGTAAAAAAATCAGACACTACTTCCCATAGCCAATCCAAACACCTTGCGCAATAAATACGTACCAAATCTAGAAAAAACCCCAATATTATAATTATTAAAAGTGAAATATATAAGATTATTATTTTCGGAACATCAATAGCATGTCCTTTCGCTTCAAAAATTCCAAAAAAATTAAAATTCACTTCAAAAAACAGGTCAAAAAAAAGAAAAACAGTTGCTCCAACTGTCGCAGAAACAGCAGATTTACAAAAAATAAATTTACCGAAGTACGGCCTCAATTTATGAGACATAAAAAACATCACAAATATAAAAACAACATAAGCAATCATTGCATTTAATCTCCTGCCGATTCTTCAGATTTTTTTGAATTCGAGGGATACGATTCACCCTGTTGGATATTATCATTTCCCATAGATTTAGATGCATCAGATATAACAGATTCAAAGATTTTTCCTGCAGTCGCATTCGCAACTTTTACTACCGCCCCCACCTGACGAAATCCCATCATATACCGCTTTTAGGATAATATTAAATTGCTCTCCCGACATTTTAAAGCTCTCATTAGCTTCATTTGCAACTACTTTTGTAGCAGATATCTTTTCATACTTCAGAATCGCTTTCTCAGAACTCCATACGCCATAAAAGCGTTCCATTTTAAGATGAGCCGGAAATATATCTTGGGACAGCAACAACATTGGATATAAGAGAAATATATAAAGAAAAACTTTAATGACGTTCATAACTATCCCTTACCCCAATCTGCATTTCGATATCAGTCCCTAGAAATTATAGCACAATGAATCCATCCCAAACCGCCCGATAATTTGTTTCTGTAATATGGATGAGCATGAAGACTTAATCCTCCATGATCTCCTTTTTCAAACATTTTAAATACTTTTCTATCAAGACTACAAACTAAATGCCTCCAACGTTTGCCTTCGCTTAAGAGGCCGAAGTGTCCTCAATTTTTTGTGTGTTCGCTAAATCTGCCATATTATTCAAATTCTTCATCATCTCTTTCTATAATCCAAGAATCATTTTTAGTTTTTCGGTGCGCAAAATAACCTAATGGCAAATCTGAAAGTTCACCTATTGATTTATCGATAGAATACACTACTTCCAATGCGACAACAGAAGCCTCATCTTTCGTTGGATATAAATGAGAATGAAACTGCCACATACCATCATCCAAATCATGATATACGTACAATATATCGTTAGCTCCAAACACAACATCCTTTGTAGTTAGTACAACTACATTTCTTTCCTCGCAAAACGGCCAATCCTCTATCATTATTTATTACTTCTTTCTAATACGCTCTTTTCTTTCTGTTCCTTGCGCCAAAAATCATCAAGCCATTCGCATTTACGTCCGGCATAATGGTCTCTTAATCTATCTTCTACATGGTTATAATCCCAAACAGATGCACGTTCCAAACCTTCAGCTTGCTTTTCAGTTGCAGGTGTTATTTCGCCTGTTAAAGGATGATATAAGCGAAACTTTTTAGTCCAAGGATCCTGTATGTACTGTAATGGTGGATTTTTCAAATCATCCCGAATTGGCAATTTTCCCACTTTTAACCAGCGACCTTTAGTTATTATATCATTATACACCTCAATTATAAATAACACTGGAGTTCTTAAAAGTATATTTAGATCTGGTAAGTCTTTTGTTTTTGTATGGATATCAAAAAAGGCTAAACCCTGTTCTAAAATTTGGGCATAATTGCAATATCCTTTACCTAGGTCTATTCGTAAAATAGCACCAGGCGTTCTTTGCTGTCGTTTTATTGTTTCCATATATACTTATTTTCCAAGGTCTTTTTCTGTTTTTAATCCTTTAACATAAATTTTTCCAGCAAATTATAGCATTGGAATAAAAAGATTTAACCCATGAGAGTAGGACAAAATATAATTCGAAGTATACAAACGGGAAGTAGCTTCTAAGAAAAGCTCCATTGACAATTTTTCGCTCGGGAAAAAACAGTATCAATCACCTCCAATGAGATGAATCTGTCAGATATCTTTTCATACTTCAGAATCGCTTTCTCAGAACTCCATACGCCATAAAAGCGTTCCATTTTAAGATGAGCCGGAAATATATCTTGGGACAGCAACAACATTGGATATAAGAGAAATATATAAAGAAAAACTTTAATGACATTCATAACTATCTCTTTCCCCAATCTGCATTCCGATATCAGTCCCGAGAAATTATAGCACAATGAATCCATCCCGAACCAAAATTTACGAATTCATCTATTTTATTATGGCCTGAATTTATCATCCATTTAAGTTGAACAACTTCACGCCTTATCTTTCCATCTTCAGTTTTATGAAGCCTCCAACCCTCAAAAATATATTCATTTTTGAATTTTGATTTAAGCAAGAAATTTGACCGATCCTTCAAGTAATAATAATAGTCGCCATCTTTTACTATATATTCGTACCCACGAGAAAGCGATATATTCCCTAAAAGAAAATCGTATGATATGTACTGATATGGGATTTTAAATTTTGCAATTTTTATTATATTACGTGGCCCCGGATTGGGACTCAGAGAATACCAATTCAATGAAATTTTTGAAAAGAATAAATCAACATCAGAATTAATAGTATCTGCTAAAAACAATAAAAAGCTATTTGATTTATTAATTGTTTCAAATCTACATTCCGCTACGGAGTCCTTTGATTTATAAGTCCAATTTCCGTTTAGTTTTGATATCAAATCTGATGCAGATAGAATTTTTTCCTTTATCGAAAAAAACGGCGAATCCGCAGCAAGTTCTGTAAAATATAAATATAAGTCCTTATAAGTTTTTATCGAAGGTATTTGTTGTTTTAAGGAATCATAAAAAAGAGCATTCAAGTCATTTTGTAACAAAAAATTCTCATCTATTTTTATATCAATACGCCTGTACTCCAAGCATACATCTTTATTATCTTCAAGTTTGGTCTTAGATTGCATTATATCTGGCTCGATCAAAGTCTTACGGCAGTTTATCTTTACAGGCTCCGAATTAAATTCTAGTGGATATTGAATTAAGTCAATGTCATCTTTTGATCCGAAACAAGAGTAGCGTATATCATCAAAATAAGTTGATAAATATGCAGAATTGTTATCATTTCCAAAATAGACTCTGGTTAGATACAAATTATACTCTTTCAGAAAAGTAGTATACAGAAATTTCTCAGTTAAATAATAATCAGACGGCAACAATATATTTGTGCTAGAATCACGTAATATCTCTATATCATGAAACGTTTGAACAATGACATTTCCATTTGAACTATATATACATGATATCCTGCGGTCAATATCGCCAGAAACAATTTCCCATGTTCCACATGTTTTAAAAATTGGCGAGTTTTCAGGAATTTTTTCCTGCCCAAAAGAAATAAAGCAAGAAAAGATGCTGAAAAAAATTGTAAGAATATATTTCATATCTAATCGTTTTTAATCATTCAATAGAATATGCAAAAATATCACAGAACTCCAATAGTTTTTTAGTGACTTGCAGGGATACGATTGAAATACGCCATCCATAGTAAAAACAACAATGCAAGCATCATTCATATCAGTCGATCCAACAATGCCTCTATTATTACTTTTATCCAGTTAAGTATTTACAATCTGTTAACTATGGACTCCATACCCCATAGTATAGAGAGCACATATATTTTTATATCACTGATTCTATATTATGAGCGACACGTATTGTCATCATCTTTACAACAGTAGAATCTGGGTTTGTTCCATAATCAGCTAAATCATCCCCGCCATATTCACCAGAAAAGAAATGTTCATGATCAATACTTTTAGTTAGCAACTTATCAGCCAGATGATTAAGAACACGCAAAAAAGAATAAACAGATTTTACAGAAAATGTGAACAGTAAAAAAGTATCCAAATATTCAATACAAAAGTAATCTGGATTCACAGAATGCTCTAACTTAACTTTTATTGAGTTAATTGTATAATCATTAGACAAGCCTTTGATATTTAGAATATCAATACTATGGTATTCACTTTCTATAACTTTATTTATTTCAGAAATAAAATATTTCAAAGAAGACTGATCTAAATAAACTTCTAATTCACCATCATAGAATAAAAATATAATATTTTTCATAATCACTCAATCGGTATTTTTTCTTTTCTAGTCCGATATCTTTCTTGTAGTTAGCATCTACATGTTTCGGTTCTACTTTTTTCCCTTTTTTATTTATGCCATCATCAATATAAAATGATCGCTTTGTTTTACATATCCACCCCTTCCATTCTTTGGATCTACTCCCCGCGTAGAATATCCCTTATCTTTGAGCATTCTATCAATTTATCATTTTCCCCAAAAACTTTCTTAACCCATTCCAACTTTTCCAGTAATCTTTCCAATGATTCCTACTATTGGTATATCGGATACCCCTTCCAATATCCTATCGCTTCCCGAGAATTTTTCATTATCTGCAAGCGGTTCACCAGTTATAGAACTAGCAATATTTATGGCAGGATGTAAAGAACTCAATTTTTCAGCAGCATTAGCCATTGATTGCAGACTTATCAAACCCTAAATTTGTTTCCGCACGCCTCTGCTCTATTTCTGCAGAAGATTTATCACCATTGGCAGCTTTTTGCGCATCATAAATTTGATTCGCCCATACTCTCAAGACGCCTAAATTTTTACTTCCATCTTCAACTGTCAATCCCAGCGGATCCCACCGACCCCATGGGTTTTGACCGCAATAGATATATGGGTTAAAGTTATCTACATATTCCAACGGGTCGGGAGTCTAAAATGCGCCTTGCCGAAGCGCAGGCGCCCTACGGAAGCAGGGGAGCGGAATCAGCGCGGCCCCCTGTCGTACATTATGCTGGCGGGAATGTTGTTGTCGGTAAACCCCTCGTCGCTTGCGCGCGGAAGGTCAAAGACAAAAACCACCATGCGTTTGTCCGTCCAAAAGCTATATGTTTTCGAGATAATCAGTTTCGGGGCTTTCGGGTTTCCAACATCGTAAGTTCTCAATGTCGCGCTTTTGATTTCAGGCTCGCCCGAGGGAAAGGCCTCCGTCTTGGATCCAAAGGGTTTCAACATGAAGCTCGACCTCCCCAGAGTGAAGCCCATATTCCGCGGCGACATATTCACCACGCTGAAACTTGCCAAAGGCATCTTTTCCAAACCTATGTCCACGCACACGGATTTGAATTTTCCATCCCCGCTTGCGGATACGGCGAATACGGCGTCCCTTACCCCGTCGCTTTGAACGGTCAAAACGGGAGCGAAAAACGTTTTTCCGCCCTCTGCGCTGCGTTCATAAAATTCGATTTTGGAGGAAAGCGGCGCCGGATATTTTCCGGCAAGGCTGCGCGAGGGCGAGAACTCAACCGGGGCGAAGAAGTCGCCCGTTTTCATATAAAGCGTGTAAGGCTTTCCGTCCATTGAAAGCGCGCGGAAACTCATTTCCGAGGGAGAAGGGGCGCCCCATGAAAACCCCTCGGGGGCGTCGCGCCCCAAAGTTAGGCCCTGCCCCATTGTCGCGCAGCCGCCCAGGCAAAAGAGCGCGCCCATAGCCGCGGCGTTGCGCATTGTTTTAAAAAGGCTTTTTTCCATGCTTATTTTTCCATCTGTCAGATTTAAAATAATTCCGGTTTTCCGCGTTTGCCGTCAAAGTTCCGCCGGAGTAAGCCAGCGGAAGGAAACCACGCCGAACCTTCTGCCGAATGGCGATTCGGGGGCGACGATGCCGTCGCCCGCGTCAACGGGTTCAGAAGTCCTCTGCACGACTGCCTCGCAATAGGCCCTTGATACCGCCCCGGTCATGGGGTTTTTGCTTTCACCGTACGCGCGTATCGTGAAAGTGTCGCCGCGGACGCTTATGACCGGGGCGATTGCCGAAAGCAGGTCGGACTGCCCCAAAAGCCCCCTGAGGCCGACAGTTTTATGCGCCCACTTTGCCTTGTCGTAGGGCGTGCAAATCGCGTGCTCTATATATTGGCCCTCATTGCGTTTCACCTGTTCGCCGAGGTCGCGCTTGTCGCTGCTGTTGGGGCTGAATGCCGAAAGGGTGGAGATGTTGTAGACGTACGAATATCCGTCAGGTTTGTCGATGCGGCTCACTCTGAAGTCCAAGCTCTTGTCATTGAAAAAATATTCGGGCCTGTCCTCGATTAGCTCGCATTTTCTTATTGCGGCCGCCAAAGTCCCCATGAGGCTCTGGTATTTCAAATTTTCATCGTCCCCTATGTCGGAATATCGCATGAGCCTCCTGTTGACAAAATCAGAAAGGCTGAAAAACGGCGCCCTGATTTTCACCTCCCTCACTATTTCCCGGGCGAGCATGTCTATTTCCGATTCGCTTATCATCCGGCCCACCGTGGTGTCAACCCATGTGAAGCACTCCTTCGTTTCGGGAACCGAAAGGGGGTGGAGATCGCCCGGATTCGGCATTTTGAGGTTGTCTGGGTCGTCCGATCCCTGCTCTGCGCTGTTTATGTATTCTCCAAGCGCCGTTTTTTTCCTGGTGCCGAGCATTCCTCCCAGCACGGCCCGCCAAGCCTCGTAAGAGGTTGAGTTAACATTGAAGGCCCCGTCGACGCCGACATATGCCGCCGAGTTCTCAAAGGCCTCGTCGGAGTCCGCGAGCTTCCCTTTTTCATCGGGCGCCGATTTCAGGAAAAGCCTGGTGTTTGGCAGGCGCATTCCGGCGCGGGGCTCGAAAGACAAATCGCTCTGCGGGATGGTGCTCAGATAAAACCTGTCCCACATCGACGCGTTAAGAAGATAGCATATGTCAACAAGCTCGTTTTCGTTTATTGCCTTTTGTTCGACCACGTTTTCCCTGTCCATATACGGCGATACATAGGAATTTCCAAAGGCGAAAGTCGGCTGCCAAACCATGGGGGAAAGGTTGGCTCGGCTGAACATCCCCAGCGACATTATGTCGTTTTCGCCTCGGGGATAGTCGAACGGGGCGGAAATCATCGAGTCGAAGGGGTAGCCGCTGTATCCGCTCATAAAAAGCGGCTCGCCGAAGCGCCGGCTGAAGCCGTCCCCGGATTTATACCTGGCAAGAAGGCTGTTTGTGAGTATCTCCGGCGTCCCGCCGTCCCCGTAGGCGCCCGGAGGGAATGTTATGGGTTCGCCCACTTTCCAGGAATACATGCCAGTATAGTCGAGCTGCTTGAGCCCACCGTCGCGTTTGCCGAAAAATGCGTCGAAGCGGAAGCTTCTGCGCATATACCGGTGTGCGAGCGCGAAATTGAGCTTTGCGGCTTCGTATTTCCCAAGCTTGTCGCCCGCTTTCTTCAGGACGGCGCCATCGTCCAAATCCCCGGAGACGAGCGACGGGGCGCGATAGTTTGCCGCAGTGAAAATCATGTTGTTTGTGATGAAGAAATCCGGAAGCCTTATGTTGCGCACGAATTTGTCGCTCTCCCAAACGCCCTTGTAAACTACGTCCAAGACGCCCCCCGCGTCTTTTATTACAAAGGCCACACGGCAGTTTTTGGACATGTCCTCCTCGCCCATGTCGCAATCGAAAAGGACGTCCTCGGGATTTATCACGGCGGAATACTGGTCTGCCTGGAGATAGTCGTTCAGCCTTCCCGTCAGCCCCCCTTCACCGAAGCCCAGGGACATTTCGCTGCTGGCGCGGCCGCGGTTCGCATCGGATATGATGCCGGCGGAGCTTTCCCATTCGGTCATGTCGGACTTGAAAAGGCGTTCGCCGCTTTTCTTGAGAATGATTTCATACCCCCCGCGTTTTGAGGAGCCTTTGTAAGCCTCTTCTATTATGCGCCACTTGTCCGTGTCCGACACCGTGGTTTCGAGATACGGAAGCGCGGGCTTCTCCCGGTATATCCCGGGGTTTGACTCGTATATCAGGTGGGAAAACGGCTTTACAACCGTAACCCTGCCGCCCTCATCCTCGTGCCTCCAAGTTCCGTCGGGCATGTATTCCAGCCCGTCGGGCAGAATGTCGGCGCCCTGCACGCTGTCGATTGTCATTTGGATGCCCAAATCGATTTTTATGCACTGCCTTTCCATGGCCCTGGCGGTGTCGTTCGGCCCGTCAAAGATGCTTATCATGCTGGGTTGAAGCATGTTTTTCAATCCGATATCCGAATATGGAAGGTCTGCGTAAGTCTCCATATGCGAGCCGCCGCTGCGGACATTAAGCTCGACGGATTCGCCGGGGCGCAGCTCCAAATTCTCGACCTGGAACGTCATCACGGGCATTTTGTTGTCCGCAGCGCAATTTTTGAAAAGGTCTCCGAAATGGACGCGCTTGCTTTCCGTGGCCTTGTAATTCACAACCACGTCGCCCTTTTTCTGCCCGTCTTCATAGACCCTCCATCTCGTGCGGGCGCTGGCGAAGTCGGGGTCCGGGCCAATCTTAACCCTGAACGGCATATAAATGCGTATGAGATAGTCGGAGGGATTCAGTTTGACGTTGTGCGGGTTCCAGATTACTATCCTGGGCCATATCACCATGGAAAGGTTTACAGCCGCCTCATCCCCCTTCCTTATATCGGAAATGCTCCCGCCGCTTATGCTGTACGCGGGAACCATAATCCACTTGATGCTGTTAATCACGGGGTAAATACCGTGCTGCTGCGGTTTTGACTGGTCTATTACATGCGGGCGTGGATCGACCCCGTCGTCAAAGCTATCGACGTTTTCGGCGATGTTTGCCCAGGTTCTGAGAAGCCCGAAGGTCGGGAGGTTCCTGGCGTAGCTTTCCAGGCCGAAATCCGCGCCCGAATAGCTCCCGTCGCTCTGCCTGCCCCCGCCGCGTATTATCGGATCCCTGTCGTCCAGCCCCCTGCCGCCATATATGTAGGCGCTGAGGTCCTGCTTCAGCCTTCCCTGCGTCACGTCCACGGGAAGCCCGACGGAGGAGGCCGTCCAGTCGCCCATATTGTCCCTGGCCCATTCGGCGAGATTTGAATCCGCCAGCGCCAGTTCTGAAAGGCTGCCAATTTTTGCCACGCACTTTGAATTTTCATCGTTGAAATCGGAAAGGAAGGGATTGAGCCCGAGGCCGGCGACATCCTCGACAAAACTAGTGTTGGAAATCTGGGGGACCCTTGAATCGGCCGGGGCCTCGCAGCTCTGGGCGTCGCCCATATCCTCTCCCAGATATTTTTCGGGGCGCGCCAGGTTGATTTTCGCCTTCAGGCTCTCGTCAGAAATCCAAAACGCGTAGGAGCCGGAAGAGTTCCGCCCGAGGCCGACCTTTCCCGCCTTCACCTCGACGACCTCGCTTTTCAGCCGGGAATTGACCAGGCCGCCATATTCCTCCGGATAGCTCTCCAAAGCCTTGTACCTGGCTAGAGTCACGCTTTCGTGCGCCAAAGTTTCCGGAGATTCCACTATCGGGTTTTTCATGCGCCGCCGGCCGGAAACCAGCCAGGTTACTTCCGGAACCTCGCCGCCTGCGCGGAGCTTTTCCGAGATGGCCGACTGCTCCATCTGCAGCTCGTAAGGCGTGTATTCGCGGGCGTCCTTTCTGATTTCGAGGGCCCCCAGCACATACGGGGCAAGAACCCCGTCTATTTTGGGAGTGTCGATGTCGGCGTCGAAAACGGAGGCCGGAAAACTCACAGCGTTGTCCTTCCCCAGGGTGCGCTGCAATTCCGAGATGGCCACGCTCATTCCCAAAACCGCATTGCTGCGTGCCGCCCTCATATCCTTCTGCGCGCCTACAAGGCGGAGTTTCGCGCTTATAACGGACGACAGGGCCAGGGTAAGCAAAACCATAAAAGACATTGCGCCGATTGCAAGAATCAGGGCAAACCCCTTTCTTTTTCCGAATGCTGTCCCTTTTATCATGATTCCACCAGTTGCGCCCTGCCGTCCGTGTCCGTGAAATCCCAAAAAGACGCCGCAAAGCCCGCGGTCAGCCGGCGTTGGGGCGTTTCTTTTCTGACTTTTTTTCGAGGCTTAATA
>URJJ01000017.1 GCA_900548185.1 uncultured Opitutales bacterium | reverse complement strand
TGTCTTAGGGTCTCGTGGGCTCGGAGATGTGTATAAGAGACAGCGGCCGGGCGGGTTCGGGGGGGATTGCGGACGCCTTTGCAGTGTCCGGATACATCCCTCATGCCCCAGGCGGCAGGGCGCGGGGCGGAATCCGGATTGTCGGCCCGGGCGGGCAATAGGTCTTGACTGCCCGCTTTTATGTGTCATTATCCGTCTTTCTATTTTTTATGAACTCTAACCTTACATTTTCCCCGTCCGGGGAGTCCGTCTATTGGAGGGCATAGCGCATATGTCGTTAATCGTGCAAAAATACGGCGGGACATCCGTCGGGGACGTCGACAGAATACGGGTCGTCGCCCAGAGGATTAAGGACACCGTGGACGCCGGAAACAGCGTCGTGGTGGTCGTCTCCGCAAGAAGCGGCGTCACAAACCAGCTCATCGAGCGGGCCAAGGCCCTGAATGCCATACCCAACGAGCGCGAGATGGACATGCTCCTCGCGTGCGGCGAGCAGGAAACAATCGCACTTACCGCCATGGCCCTGCACTCGCTGGGCGTAAAGGCCGTCTCAAGGACGGGCGCGCAGGCGGGAATAGTGACCGACTTCAACCACACGCGCGCCCGCATCGTCGAGGTGACTGGCGGGGACATTCCCGCGCAGCTAAAGGCCGGAAACGTGGTGATAGTTGCGGGCTTCCAGGGCATAGACCCCGACGGCCACGTCACGACCCTCGGGCGCGGCGGCAGCGACCTTTCAGCAATGGCGCTTGCGGGCGCGCTCAAGGCCGATTTGTGCCAGATTTTCACGGACGTGGACGGCATATACACGGCCGACCCGCGCATTGTGAAAAAGGCGCGCAAAATCGAGGTTATGGAGTATGACGAGCTGCTCGAAATGGCTTCCAGCGGCTCGAAGGTAATGCAGGCGCGCTCTGTGGAGTTTGCGCGCAAATACAACGTCATTTTTGAAGTCAAATCTAGCTTTAACAACAACAGCGGGACAATAGTGAAAGCGGAAGTGCCATCTTTGGAGGGCCTCGTCGTAAGCGGCGTGGCGGTAGACAAAAACCAGACGAAAGTCACAATTTCCAGCATCCCCGACAAGCCGGGCGCGGCTGCCGAAATATTCGAGGCCCTCGGCTCAAGCGGGGTGGGGGTTGACATGATAGTCCAGAACATAGGGCGCGCGGGGATGGCGAACCTCACCTTCACCGTCGCCAAGGACGACGCCCCCAAGGCCGAAAAGATACTGCGCGACGTGTGCGCGAAGCTCGGCGCCACGGTCTCCCTTACGGGCGACATCGCGAAGGTTTCGGTCGTCGGCATAGGCATGCGCTCCAATAGCGGCGTGGCCGCAAAGTTCTTCAGCGCGCTCGCCGCCAAAGACATAAACGTGCAGCTCATAACCACGAGCGAAATCAAGATTTGCGTGGCGATAAACCTCGACCGCGCCGACGAGGCCGCCTGCGCGCTCCACGAGGCTTTCGGCCTCGACAGGGAGTAGCGCGGGCCGCAACCCCGGCAGGCTGGCCCGCCGTTTTTTCCGGCGGAGCGCCGACGGGCGTATTTTTTTCTTGGATTGCGCCCGGTTATCGAAGATAGTCGGGCGTTGTCTTTTTCGGATTTTCTTTTTTTATAACGGGCCGCCGCAGGCGGGTTGAGCGATGAAGTTTGCAAGCACGAGAGGAGAGTCGGTTCCGCTGGAGTTTTCGGCGGCAGTAATGGAGGGTCTGGCCCCTGACGGCGGCCTGTTTGTCCCGGAGTCGTTCCCGGACATTTCCGGCCTCATGGATTCCTGGGAGGGCCTGGCGTATCCGGAGCTGTGCTTCAGGTTCCTCAGCCTGTTTGCAACGGATATTCCGGCGGAGGACTTAAAAAGGGTGGTTTACGCCTCGTATGTGAATTTCGACGACCCCGAAATCGCCCCCCTTGCCAGAGTGTCCGACAACGCGATGCTCCTTGAGCTTTACCACGGGCCGACGCTCGCCTTCAAGGATTTCGCCCTCCAGCTTCTCGGGAACCTCTACGAGTATCTGCTCGCCCGTTCGGGGCGCGTGATAAACGTCCTTGGCGCCACGAGCGGCGACACGGGCAGCGCCGCGATAAACGGCCTGCTGGGAAAGAGGGGCGTGAACATATTCATCCTCTATCCCGACGGCAGGGTTTCCCCGCTCCAGGAGCGACAGATGGCCTGCACCGGGGCCTCCAACGTATTCCCCATAGCGGTTTCCGGCACATTTGACGACGCTCAGGCTGTCGTAAAGGAAATATTCTCCGACACATCCTTCAAGGCAGCCTGGAGCCTGGCTGCGGTGAATTCCATAAACCTTGCGAGGATTCTGGCGCAGTGCGTCTATTACGTTTACGCCTCGCTGAAACTTCCCAAAAGCATGAGGGGGCAGGCGAGGTTCGTCGTCCCCACGGGGAATTTCGGAAACGTGCTGGCGGGGTGGATGGCAAACAGGATGGGCATGCCCGCGCGCGGCTTCACCGTCGCAACAAACCAGAACGACATTCTCTACCGCCTGTTTTCGACTGGGAGGTACGAGGTCGGCGAGGTCGTCCCGAGCTTCGCGCCGAGCATGGATATTCAGGTGTCTTCGAATTTCGAGAGGTTCATATATTTCGCCGAGGGCCGCGATTCCGCGAAGGTGCGCGAAATCATGTCGGCGTTCAAGGCTTCCGGGCGCTGGATTTTTGACGACTTTAAAAGGGGCAACTTTTCGGCCGTGCGCTGCTCCGACCCCGAAATCGCCTCCAACATCGCCCGCGTCTGGCGCGACACCGGAAGGATAATCGACCCCCACACCGCGTGCGGCTTCCAGGACCTCGACGGCGGCCTGAACATAGTGCTTTCCACCGCACATCCCGCAAAGTTCCCCGACCTGATTATGAGCGCCACGGGATGCGTGGCAGTCTCCCCGTCCCTTGAACGGCTCAAGGGCGAAAAGATAGTCCGCATGGAATCCCCTGCGGACGCAGGCAAAATCAGGAAGATAATAGAACAAAACGGGATAAGAAAATGAAAAGGAAAGTTTTTATATACGACACCACGCTCAGGGACGGCACGCAGGGCGAGGGGGTCTCCATATCCGTCGCCTCAAAGCTGAGGCTCGCCGAAAAGATGGACGCATTCGGCATAGATTTTATCGAGGGCGGATGGCCGGGCTCCAACCCGCGCGACATGGCGTTTTTCGAGCAGGCCCGCTCCCTGAAGCTCGGGCATGCGAAAATTTCGGCGTTCGGCTCAACGCGCCGCGCCGGGGTAGCGGCTGCGGAAGACCCCCAGTTGCGCCTGCTTCTCGACGCGCAGACGCCGTGCGTCACCATATTCGGCAAGACCTGGCTTCTGCACGTCACAGAGGTCATAAAGACCACCCCCGGGGAAAACCTGGCGATGATACGCGACAGCGTCGCCTTCCTCAAGGAAAACGGCAGGACCGTGGTTTACGACGCCGAGCATTTCTTCGACGGCTACAAGGACAACCCCGCCTACGCCATGGAGACCCTTCAGGCCGCGCTCGACGGCGGGGCCGACACGCTGTGCTTGTGCGACACAAACGGCGGCACTATGCCCGGGGAATTCGGGCGCATCGTGGGCGAAGTCGTGGGGTTTGCGGGGGAAGTCCCCGTGTCTGTCCACTGCCATAACGACAGCGGCCTCGGCGTGGCGCTTTCGCTGGCCGCCGTCGAGGCCGGGGCCGCAGGCGTGCAGGGAACGCTGAACGGGCTGGGCGAGCGCACCGGAAACGCGAACCTGTGCGCGGTGATTCCCAACCTTGTCCTGAAGCTGGGCTACTCGCTCTCCTGCGAAAAAACCCTTTCAAAGCTCCGCGACCTCTCCCTTTTTGCGGACGAGATGACGAACGCCCGCAGCGACTCGCGCCAGCCGTACGTCGGGGCCTCTTCCTTCGCCCACAAGGGCGGCGTGCACGCGGACGCCGCAAACAAGGTGAAAAGCAGCTACGAGCACATCGAGCCGGAGCTGGTCGGCAACCGCACGCGGGTGCTTGTTTCGGACATGTCGGGCAGGGCGCTTGTGATGATGAAGGCGCGGGAGCTCGGGATGGACATAGACCCGAAGGACCCGAAGATAAAGGAGTTTCTGGATGAGCTTAAAAGGCTGGAATTCCGGGGCTACGGCTACGAGGCTGCGGACGCGTCGTTCAAGCTCCTGCTTTCCCGGTTTGTAAACGGCAAAAGGCCGCCCTTTGACGTGCGCGACTACCGCGTCATAGTCGAGAGGGACGAGATGAAGTCTATAATCCGCTCCGAAGCCACGGTTAAGCTTGAGGTGGGCGGAGAGATAGAGCACACGGTCGCGGAGGCCCACGGCCCCGTCGGCGCGCTCGACATGGCCCTGCGCAAGGCCCTCGTCAGGCACTACCCGCAGATACGCGATTTCGAGCTGATAGATTTCAAGGTCAGGGTTATCGACAGCGGCCTCGGGGTGAACGCCGTCGTGAGGGTCCAGGCGGAATTCCGCGACGGCGACCGCATATGGGGCACTGTCGGCGCTTCGGACAACGTGATAGAGGCTTCGTGGGAGGCCCTGAAGGACGCGATAGAGTACAAGCTTCTGGAGGCGGCGGGCTGATTTTGCCGCCGCGAATGGACGCCCGGTTTGGAAAATGGAAAAAGAAAAAAATACTCCCCCGGCGCACGGGGAAAAGCCGCTGATAAGCCTCTCGTCTTCGATAGGCAATCCGGTTTTGCGCGTCCTTTATTCGGCCGTTTCGCGCCCGCTTGAAAGCTTTCTTGGCGTCCGCGCGATAAACGCCGCGTACGTAAAGGTCCGCTCGCTTCCCGCCGAGCGCAACTTCTTCGACCGCGCGCTGGAGGCCCTGGACGGCGCCTACCAGGCTTCGGCTGACGAAATCAAAAAAATCCCGACAGAGGGGCCGCTCATCGTCGTTGCAAACCACCCCATGGGCGGGCTCGACGGCATCGTGCTCGGGGCCCTGCTCTGCGGGGTGCGGCCGGATGTCAAGCTCCTTGCAAACTACCTTTTGGGCCGCATGGGCGAAATCGGCCCGTGGCTGATACCCGTTAACCCTTTCGGCGGGAGCGCGGCGGCCGCGGCCAACATCGGCTCCCTCAAGGATTCCATCCGCCATCTTAAAAACGGCGGCTGCATCGCGACATTCCCCTCGGGGACGGTCTCCTACCTCCATCCGCGCTCCATGTCCGTGACGGACCCCGAGTGGAGCAGGAACCTTGCAAGCCTCGCCCGCAAGACCGGGGCCTCAATCCTTCCGATTTATTTTTACGGCAGAAACAGCGCCTTCTTCCAGATGGCGGGCCTCCTGCACCCGCGCCTGCGGACCCTGCTTCTCATGCGGGAGCTCGTGCGCAAGGCAAAGCGCGAGACGGTGCGCATGCGCGTGGGCTCGCCGATTCCGCCGCGGAAAATCGCCGCGTTTGAATCCGACGATGAGCTGACCGCGTGGATGCGCCTCAACACCTACGTCCTCGGCCAGAAGAAGCAGGCGGAGGCCCCGCGCGACGAGGCGGTGACGAAGTCGTTTTTCCAAATAGGCCACATAAAGGACCTCTGCAACAAGATGATGCCCGGCAGGCGCGCCTACCAGGACCTCATAATCCCAATAAATCCGGACGTGATGCAGAAGGAAATCGACGCCCTCCCGGAATCGGCAAGGCTTATTTCCGGCGAGCGCATATCGGTTTACGGGGCCTACGCGTGGCAGATGAAATGGACGATGCTTGAAATCGGAAGGCTGCGCGAAAAGACTTTCCGCGAGGTGGGCGAGGGCACCGGAAAGAGCGTGGATACCGACGAGTACGACCAGTACTACATGCACGTATTCATGTGGGACGCCGAAAACCGCAAAATCGCCGGTGCCTACCGCGTCGGGCATGTGGATAAGATTGTAAATTCGATAGGCCCGCAGGGGCTGTACGCCACAACTCTTTTCAAGATAAAGCCCGAGCTACTTGAAAAGATGGGAAACGCGCTCGAAATGGGGCGTTCGTTCGTGGCGAGCGAGTACCAGAAAAAGAAGTCCACCCTCGCCATACTGTGGCGGGGCATCGGCGAATACCTCGCGCGCAACCCGCAGTACAAGACCCTCTACGGCCCGGTCAGCATCACAACCGAATACAATTCCATTTCAAAGGACCTGATGGTCCAGTTCCTCTCCCAGCACAAGACATCCCCGGAGCTCGCCAAATTCGTGAAGGCCAAGACTCCCCCGAAGGTGAAGCTGAACCCGGACGACAAAAAGGCCATAAGCTGCTCAAGCGGCGACATAGACCGCATTTCCGCGCTGATTTCCGAAATAGAGGTGGACAACAAGGGCATCCCGGTTCTTCTGAAGCACTATCTGCGGCTAAACGGGGAGCTTCTCGCCTTCAATGTGGACAAGTCGTTCGGCAACTGCATAGACGGCCTTATCATGGTCGATATGACAAAGACCGACCCCAAGCTCCTGAAGTCCTACATGGGTTTGCGCCAGGCTGTCGAATACAGGCGCTACCACGGCCTGCGGACGCCGGAGCTGGAGGCGGAACTCGCCGGGCAGGAGGGCCAGTCCTAAGGCTAGCGTTTGCTTTTTGCGCCGCAGGGCAGGGGGCGTGAAACTTTTCGGATTTGCTTTCTGGAATCGGGGGCGTCATGCCCTCCCTGCGGAAGCCCTTCCGCTCCCTGAGTTTTTGCAGGGCATCCACTTTTTTTCCGGTGCGCCGCTCATTTTTCAGAAAATGGGATGGCAGTTGATTCGGTGTCCGATACCCTTTGCACTTTTGCACGCTCTTCGTGGAGGGAGCATGCGTCATGCCAAACGGCCATCCTTAGTTGCTACTCTGAACTGGCCGCCCCCTCACACAGGGCTTTCAACTGGATGGGACTTTGGCGCATTCGAGTGCGTTTTGTGTGTCGGCATCCGGAGGAATCCTTTTTTGTGGGGTGCATGTTGCGGCATAAAAAACGCCGGGCTCTCGGCCCGGCGAATGGGTTTTATGCGCACCTTAATGGCGCGCGTGATTGGGCGTGTTATTCCCAGAGCGGCTTCATTTTTTCCGAAGTCGCCCAGCCGTACTTTTTGTCCGGGGTTTCGAGGAACATGTGGCCGTTTTCCCTCTTTCTTATGATGGCGCGCCTCCCCTCCGGCATCGCGGCCACCGCCGGGGCGGAGGAGGCGGGCGAGAGCTTGAGTACGGCGTCGGCAGATATGGAAACTGCGGTGTTTCTTGCGTCTGCCCAGTAGAGGGCCCCCGCGCACGAAGTCAACAGTATGGCGGCGCACAGCCCCCCCGCGATTCTGAACCCGCTTTTTCTGACTGAAAAAAGCGGCGGTATTGCGAGCGTAAAAACGGCCCCCCAGAATGCGGCGCAACCGAGCGCCGTCCATTCGGAATTTGAAAGCTCCCCAAAGAATGTGTCCGCGAAGCTGCGCGCCCGGCGGGGGCCGCCAATCTGCTCTTCAAGCATCCTTATGTTTGCGGCAGTCTCGGGCGAGCGCGGGCTGATATAGCGCGCCCGCTCGTAGTTGAGCATGGCAAGCCCGGTTTTGCCGAGCTTGAAGTAGGCGTTTGCTGCGTTGTGGTAGGCGTCGGCTCCGCCGCCCCTGGCTGCGGATTCGTCGAAATCGCTCGCGGCTTTTTCGTATTCGCCCGCATTGTAGGCCCGCCTGCCGAGTTCAAAGAACTCTTCGGCAGTCTGGGCGGAGGCCGCAAGCGCGAGAAACGCCGCCGTTATTGTTATTGCGAGATGTCTGAACATAGGGATTCAAGTTTTGTGCAGAGCGTTCCGAGCTCGCCGGTTTCCGGGGAATACCCGCCGAAGGCTATCGCGTCGGCCCCTTCAAAAAACGTCTTGGCGTCGCCGGATGCCCCTTCCGGGGCGCCCTTTTTTGCGATAAATTCGAGCGCGTCGCCGAGCGTGACAGCCCGGGCTTCAAAGTCTCCGGAGGATGCCACTGCGTTTTGCACGCTTTCGGCCGCCGCCTTGAAGAAGGCCGCCGCATCCCCGCGCGCCGCCGCCGACTTCGCAGCGGAGAGCGATTTCTTAAGCCCCGCCTTGGCCGCCTGCGACCTCGCGTAGCGCGGGTCGCTCTCAAGCCTGTTTTTGCGGCGCCTTGAAATTATGAATGCGGCGACCGCCACGAGCAGGACAACCTGCGCCGCCCAAAACGCCGGGGAGGAGGCCATCTGCGTTGTTCCGCCGCCCGCCGGGCGCCCGGATACGACCGCGAGGGGGTCGGGGGCCTTTTCGGCTTTCGCCTCTTCCGCCTCCTGCATGCGCCTTGCGTACCCCTTTGACGGGGCGACGCTCACAGGCGCCGGCCCTGCCCGCAGGGTTTCGTACTTTCCGGCGGCGCTATTGAAATATGAAAATTCTACGGCCGGGGTTTGGGCGAGGTCGGGCTTCTGCGGGACGAGAGTGTATTCAAAGGTCTTCGTCCCCGAAAACGCGTAGCCGTCGCTCGCGTCGGTGAAGGACGATTTTGGCTTGTATTCCTTCCAGCCTTCGGTTCCGGAAAGCGAGGGGGGCGACATGCGCTCGAAATTTCCCCGGCCCGAAACCGAGACGCTCATCGTGCATGGCTCGCCGACGCTGAGCGCGGATTCGTCGAGTTTCGGGGGGTCTATTTTGAAGCTGCCTATCGCCCCGGTAAAGTTTGCGGGCATCCCGTCCTTGGGAAGTTCGAGCGCCGATATTTTCACGGGCTTCATGCCGAGTGAAAACTGGCGGGCTTCCCCGAACGGGTCGGCCATCGAAAAAAACGACATGCGCCTGAAGCGACCCGGGCTGGTGACTACGGCGTCCGCCTCGAACTGTATGTCGAATTCGCCGGCCTTGAGGGGCGTTATCACCGTGTCGAAAGTGACTTCCTCGAAGTCGTCCGACGACGCGGTGCGCCTCCCCTCCTTTAAAAAGCCGGGGCAGACGAAGGCGTCGCCGCTTTTGAGGCTCGGCACGAGCCTGTTTACGACGTAGCCGGCCTCGAAAATTTTGCGGCTGAACTTCACAACGACCCTGCACGGGACTGCCTCTCCGACATATATTTTCCCCTTGGGAAGCTCCAGGGCAAGCGACGTCTCCCTGCTTAAGTCTATCTCCTCCACGGGTTCGGCGCGGGAAGCCGCGCGGGAGGGGAGCGGCGCGCCGCCGAATGCGGAGCTGAAGAGCGCGTCGAATTCGTCGAACGGGTCCGGCATCCCCGAGGCGTTTCCGGCGCGCAGTGTCTGCGGCGCGTTCGGGTCGGCCGTGAGGGTCGCTGCGGGAATTTCATAGCTCTTGCCGCCGGCGCTGAGCTGCCACGGCTTTATCTCGAAGCTGCCGGCGCGCGTGGGTATGAACTTTAAGTCTATGACAGTTTCGCGCACCGCCCCGGAGCCGCCTGTTATGGAGATGCGCTCCGAACGCCCGCTCCCGGCGTACTGGAGGCCGTCGGGGACGGGAATTTTGTTTAAGTCTATTTGCGCCTGGAGGCCGTTTAATACTATCGTGTAGTCGGCCGGTTCGCCCGGGCGGACTGTCGAGGGCGTGAATCCCCTTCCCGTCGCGCTTTGCGCGGCGGCGGCCGCGCAGGCCAGGGCGGTCAATATTGTAAGCGTAAGCTTTTTCATTCTACCAATCCTTGTAATTCTTTTCTTCGTACCTGTTTTTCTGCGAGCCGTATCCGCTAAACGGCAGCTTCTTCTCTTCGTCCTGGAGGGAGTCGAGCACCTGAGCCGCCTCGCGGCGCGTCATTACGCCGGCTTCCGCGCGGTAGTCTTGGGCGTCGCTTTCGGATGCGGCGTCTCCTGCCTTTTCGGCGTTTTCTTCTGGGGCGGCCGCCTGTTCTGCTGCCGCCTCCGCGCCTTTGGGCGCAGCCTGCTCTTCCCGGCGGTCCAGGGAATCCTCCCCTCCGGCTTTATCGCCTTCTGCCTGCTGCCGGGGTTCTGGTTTTGCGGCCTGCTCGTTTTGGGAGCCTTCGCCGGAGTCCTTTTCTTCCCCGGGGGATTGCGAACCGCTATCATCGGAGGGCTTTTTCTTGTCCTCTCCGGGCTGGCTTTCCGCGTTTTGCCTGTCGGCGTCCGGCCCGTCTGAGGGGTTATTCTCCCGCCCGTTTTGGCCGTCATTTTCCGCCTCCGGAGAGTCGTCTTTTTTCTCGGAGTTTTGGGAATTGTTTTGGGGGGAGCCATCCTGATTTTGCTGGCCGTCCCCGTTTTGGGCGTCCTCTTTCTGGTTCTGGCTGCCGTTTTGGTCCTGGCTCTGGGAGTTCTGGTTTTGCTGGCTGTCCTGGCGGTTTTCGTCATTCTGCCGGTCTTGGCTGTCTTTGCTGTCCTGGTTCTTGTCGTTTTTATTGTCGTCGCGCAGGAGCTTTTTCAGCTCTTCTACCATCTTGTCGAGGGCCTTTGCGTATTCTTCGGAAGCCTTGCCGGCCTTTTCAAGGTCTTTTGAAATTTCGGAGAGCCGTTCGCACGCGGCCTTTGCGGCGTTTTCGCCCTTTTCGGCGTTTTCCATTTCCGAATCCAGTTCGCGCGCGTTTTGAAAGTTTTTGCGGGCGGCGTCTGCGGCCATTGCCGCGCCCTTTACGGCCTCTGCGGCGTCGGCCCCAGCCTTTGCGGCCTCCTCCACGGATTTCTCAGACTCTTCGCACGCCGAAATTGCCTGCTTTATTTCGTTTTGCAGCCCCTGTTCCTTGAGCCCTTCCTCGCCGGAATTTTTGAGGGCGGCCAGGCCCTTTTCGAGGACGGCGCCCGCGCCCGAGAGGACTTCCGATGCTTTCCCGGCGGCTTGTGCGGCCTTTTCCGAAACCTCCCGGGGATTTGGCGCCTTTTCAAAGCCGGCCTTCGCCCGGGCGTAGTCGGTTTCGCCTATGTTGTAGTATCCGGCGGCCTGTTTCTCCAGGTCGTGGGTGGAGGCTATGGCGGAGTAGAAAGAGTCCTTTGCCTGCTTGTAGTCCCCCGCCTCGTAGGCGCCTACGCCCGCGTTAAATAGCTCGCGCCAGCCTGCCTGCCGCACGGACTCTTCTGCGCGCGACTGGCCGGGGAGGGCGGCGGACGCAATTGCGGCCGCCACGATGGCGGGAACTGCCGCGCCCCTGCGCCTGAACATGCGCCTCGTGCCGAGCACGCATTCAAATGCGAGGAGAAACAGCGCTATGGCCAGCGGGATTTGGAAGCGCTCTATTGCAAGCTTTTTCATCTTTGCGCTAAGTTCGGCCTTCTGCTCCCTGCTCAGGCCTTTCTCGTAAATTTCGTCCATGCCGCCGTCGGCCAGGGGCGCGTAGAATCCGCCCGTCGATTCGGCTATTTGCTTGAGTAGCTTTTCATTGAGCATGCTGGTCACGAGCTTTCCGTTTTCGTCGCGGAGGTAGTCTAGGTTGCCGCGCCTGTCGCGCACGGGGATTAGCTCGCCGTTCGCCCCGCCGACGCCGAGGGTGTATATTTTTATGCCGCGCTCCTTCGACGCCTTTTCGGCCCGCGCGACGCCGGAGGATTCGAGCTCTTCGCCGTCGCTTATAAGCACTATCACCTTTTCGTTTTTGCCGTCCGGGAATGCCGAGTCGGCCTCGTCTATGGCGGCCGCGATGTTGGTGCCGCCGCGCTGTATTATGTTCGTGTCGAGCGCGTCGAGGGACATCCTGAAGGCGCCGTAGTCGAGGGTTACGGGGCACTGTAAAAACGCCTGGCCGCTGAAGGCCACGAGGCCAACGCGGTCGCCGTCTAGCCTTTCCACGGCGTCTGTTATTGCAAGCTTGGCGCGTTCGAGGCGGCCCGGCTTTACGTCTTCTGCGAGCATGCTTTTGGATGTGTCGACGGCGAATATTATGTCTATCCCCATCTGGCGCTCCTCCTCCCATTTGTAGCCCCACTGGGGGCGGGCGAGGGCGAGCAGCAGCGAGGATGCGGCAAGGCTTATGAAAAGCGCCTTTGCGGCCGTCTTTATCCTGCTTACGTTCCCCGAAAGCTCCGGCAGCAGGCTGTCTGCGGCGAACTTCTCAAGGAGCCTTTTTTTGCGCCGCTCGAAGGCGACGGAAATCGCTATTGACGCGGCGAATGCGGCGATGGCGGCGTATGCCAGTATGGGATATGCGAAAGTCATGGCAGGGTCCTGTATCTAGTGTGCGCGAGGAGCCTCTCCAGAAAAAGAAGCGCGAGCGCGGCGGAGACTGGGTACCAGAAGAGCTCCTCGTATTCCGTGAAGTTGCGCACCTTGACAGGCGTCTTTTCGAGGCTGTCAATCTGCTCGTATATGGAGCGGAGGCCGCGGTAGTCGGAGGCGCGGTAAAATCTGCCGCCTGTTATTTCGGAAATCTTTTTCAAAGTGGATTCGTCTATCTGGCTGGGAGCGGTCCCGCCCACTATCGGCCTGCCGGACCTGTCGCGCATGACCCGCCCGGTGCGGTCGGTGGGGGCGTAGGGAACCATGCCCTCGCGCCCGGCGGCTATCGTGTAGATTTTTGTGTCGAACCCCGCAGCCGCCTCGGCCGCGGCAATGGGCGATATTTTGCCGGAGTTGTTCTCGCCGTCTGTCAGAAGGATTATGATGCGGCTTTTTGAGTCCTTCAGGTCGCGCAGGCGGTTGACGCTGGCCGCCACGGCGGAGCCTATCGCGGTTCTCCCGCCGTCTATCAGCCCGATTTCCAGGCGGTCGATGTTCTGCGTCAGCCAGTCGTGGTTGAGGGTGAGCGGCGAGACTATGAATGGGTTTGCCCCGAAGGCTATCATGCCTATGCGGTCGTTGGGGCGGTTTTTTATGAAGTCGTCGAGGACGCTCTTTACGGCGTCCAGGCGCGTGAGAAGCTCCTCGCGGCTTTTTGAGAGGTCGAGTGCGGACATTGAGCCTGAGACGTCGACTGCAAGCACTATGTCGATTCCGCTTTGTTCGCGCTCGCTGTACCCCCTCCCCAGGCGCGGCCGGGCCAGGCCCAGTATTATGAGGGCCACCGTCAGAAGCCTGAGGAAAAGCAGCACGCCGCCCGCCCGGCTGCGGTTTTTGCGGGACACGGCTGCGGCTATGGCCACGCTCGAAAATACGAGCGTGCCGTTTTTCCCGGTGCGGCCCTTCAGGAAGGCCATTAACGGAAGCAGCAGCAGGAGCCACAATAGCTCCGGATTGTTGAAGTCGAAATTGAAATTCATTTTTTAGCCTGTTTTCTGGCGGCCTCGTCCTCTTCAATGAAAGAGCGCGCAAGCGAGAGCATCTCCCCGCGCCCGCCGCCTTCAAATTGCGCCCCGGCGAATTTTGCCATGTCGGCCAGGGCGAGCATCCGTGAAATTTTCTCCCGCGCCGTGGCGGGGATGGAGCCGTCCGCTGCGGTCATGGCGAGGAATTCCTCCGTCGTCCGCTCGGGGGCCGGGATTCCGAAGGCGTCCGAGACGTATCCGCGCACCGCGCCGCTTGCGGCGGAGGCGAAACGCTTGGGGTCTGTTTCCCCGTCTGCGATTTTGAGGCGCATCATCGCAAGCTCGTAGGGCGTTGGCTTTTTCTTTGCGCCGAACTTTGCGGCGGCAATTCCCGCGAGCAGGGCCGCCGCGAGCAGGGCGAGCGCAATCCAAGGCCAGTTTACCTCCAGAAAGCCGGGATGCACCTCGGGGATTATCCCGGGTATCTCCTCAAAAACCGTCCCGCTCATCTGCGCATCCTCCTTTCAAAAAACTGCCTGAGCGCCACGACGTAGGGTTTTCCGGCGCACACTTCGAGGCTGTCTATGCCGCCCCTTGCCAGGGCGCCTTTGAAGGCCGCCATGCGGGAGGCGTTTTCTGAGGCGTAGCCGCGAACCACGGCGGGCTTGAAGGTGTCGAGCTCTATGACCTGCCCGGTCTCGCTGTCCTCGAGAAGCACCGTGCCTATCTGCGGGATTTCCGTCTCCCGCTCGTCGTAAACGTCCACGCATATGAGGTCGTGGCGCCTGTTTGTGAGGTCCAGGGCGCGCAAAACGGGGTCGTCCGCGCGCCGACGGGGATCCGGAAGCTCTCCGTTGGGGCCCTGGAGAAAGTCGCTTAGAAGCACTACGATTGCCCTGCGCTTGAGGAGGCGGTTTACGCCGTCCAGGGCCTTGGCTATGTCCGTGCCGGAACGCCTTGGGCGGAAAAAGAGCATCTCCCTTATGAGGCGCAGCATGTGCCGCCGCCCCTTGCGCGGGGGGATTATCAGCTCAAGCTCGTCGGTAAAGAGGGCGAGGCCGACCTTGTCGCCGTTTCTCGCGGCGGAAAAGGCCAGGACGCTTGCGATTTCGGCCTCCAGCTCGCGCTTGGACTGCCCGGAGCTTCCGAACGCGCCGCTCATGGAAAGGTCGACCATGAGCATCATGGTAAGCTCCCTCTCCTCGCGGTATTTTTTCACGTGGGCCTTTCCGGTGCGCGCGGTCACGTTCCAGTCGATGCTGCGGATTTCGTCGCCCGGCTGGTATTCGCGGGCTTCCTCAAAGTCCATTCCCTGGCCTTTGAATACGCTGCGGTAGGCGCCCGCTATGGCGTCGCTCACCTGCCTGCGGGTGGCGATTTCAACGCGGCGCACCTTGCGCAGCATGTCTGTTATGGAGTCGCTCATATCATATGGGTTTTCCTGCAAACTGCGCGCGCTCAGGGGACGGGCACCGTGTCGAGGACCGACTTTACCATGTCTTCCGATGAGACGCCCTCGGCTTCCGCCTCGTAGGAGGGGATTATGCGGTGGCGCAGGACGTCGGGGGCTATGTCCTTTATGTCCTGGGGGGTGACGTAGCCTCGGCCCTGGAGGAAGGCGTGGGCCTTCGAGGCGAGCGCCAGGGCTATCGTGGCGCGCGGGGACGCCCCGAAGCGTATGAAGTTGTCGAGGTCGAGCTTGTAAAGCGAAGGCTTGCGGGTGGCAAAGACTATGTTTACGATGTAGTCCCTTATCTTGTCGTCCACGTAGATTTCGTCCACGACCCTGCGCGACTTCATGATTTTCTCGGGCGTAACCACGGTGTTTATCGAGGTTTCGACATCGGTCTTTGCCATCATGTCAAGAATCATCCGCTCCTCCTCGCGTGCCGGGTAGCCGACGTTCAACTTGAACATGAATCGGTCCACCTGCGCCTCCGGAAGCTGGTAGGTGCCCTCCTGGTCTATGGGGTTCTGGGTGGCGAGCACCAGAAACGGCGCGGGCAGGGGATAGGTCACGCCGCCGATTGAAACCTGCCTTTCCTGCATGGCTTCAAGCAGGGCGCTCTGCACCTTTGCCGGCGCGCGGTTTATTTCGTCTGCCAGCACAAAGTTTGCGAAAACCGGCCCCTTCTGGGTGAAGAACTCGCCCTTTTGCTGGTTGAACACGAGGGTTCCCACAATGTCCGAAGGCAGGAGGTCCGGCGTGAACTGGATTCTTGAAAACCTGGCTTCGGCTGCGGTTGCCAGCGTTTTTATGGCGAGGGTTTTCGCCAGGCCCGGCACGCCCTCCAAAAGGAGGTGGCCGTTTGCCAAAACCCCGGTAATCATGCGGTCCACCAGATACTTCTGGCCCACGAGGCTCTTTGCCATTTCCGCCCTGAGAAGCGCCGTCCATTCGGATGCTTCGCGGACCTTGTCGTTTATTTCGGAGAGATTTATGCTCATTTTGCTTTTATGTTAAATTGAAACGGCTTCCGCGGACGCGGCGCCCCGGCGGCCTTTTGGATTTTTTTGACACATTTGCCGCGCGCTTTGTTCCTTGCCCACAACATGTTTTTCGGAATTTTTGCGGCCGCTTTAAATGCGGCGTTGCCGGGCGCAAAAAATAGTGCGGCGGGAGGATTTTTCAGCCCCCCGCCGCCCGGCGACGCCTGCGGCGTCAGGATTGGACTATCAGCGCCATTGCCGCAGCGACGACTTCGGCCTTTGTCATGCGGGAAGTGTCGATGGTGACTGCCCCTTCGGGGCATACGAGCGGGGCCGTCTTGCGGTTTCTGTCGAGCGCGTCCCGCTTTGAAATTGAGTCGGATATCCCTTCTGCGGCGCGCCTCTTTGCCCGGGTCTGCTCGTCGGCGTCGAGGAATATTTTGGCGTCGGCGTCGGGGAAAATCACGCTGCCTATGTCGCGGCCTTCCATAACTATGCCCCCGAAACCGGACTTTCTCGCAAAGTCCGCCATCGAGCGCTGGTAGCCTTTTAGAAACTCCCTGACTTTCGGCATGGCCGCGAACTGGGAGACGCACGCGTTCACGCGCTCGGTGCGTATGAGGGCGTCCTCCACCGCCGCGCCGCCGACTGCCATCTTCGCGGAGCTTCCCTCCAGAACCGCCGATATTTCGAGCTTTTCAAGCGCGCGGCAGACCTCCGCCTCGCCCGATTCCGGCGCCAGGGCGTTTTCCGTGAGGATGTATGCGAGCGTCCGGTAGTGCGCGCCGGTATCGACGTGCATGAAGCCCAGCGCGGCGGCGCACTCCTTTGAAACGCTCGACTTGCCGACCGCAGCCCCGCCGTCAATTGATACGGTCCTGAAGCGTCCGGAGTCCGTCCGGGCCTTTTCGAGCGCTTCGAAAAATCCGGGCCACGTCTTCGAGCAGCACTCGGGGTTCGATATTTCAATCCACGGCTCTCCGTCGCCGAAGGCGTCCGCGCATCCGGGCAGCGCAAACGACATGGCGATGCGGTGGTCCTCGTAGGTCTCTATCCTGGCCGGGCGCGCCACGCATTTTTTTATTTCGCCGAATGGGTGGGCTTCGACCCTTATGAAGTCTTCGCCGAAGGCGGTTTTTCTGGCGATTTTTGCGGCTTCGCGCGCGGCCGCAGCCACCCTGTCGCTCTCCTGCCTGCGGGTGTGGGCTATGCCTGTTATTTTCACGTCGGCGGAGATGGCCGAGGCTGAGGCCGCCAGCGTCAGGAAGGTGTCCGATATGTCGTTAAAGTCGAATTCGAGCGGCTTTGAGGGGGCCGACGCCCCGGCTACAAGGAGGTCTTTCCCGACCCTCGCGGTTTTGACAAGCCCAGCCTTTTCCATGAGCGTCACGAATTCCGCGTCGCCCTGCATCCCCGAGAAGGGGAAGTCTTTTATAAGTACGGCCCCGCCCGCGACTGCGGCGAGGGCGGCGGGGTATCCTGCCGCCGTGGCGTCCGGCTCTATGCTGTATTCGGCCGGGGAGCAGGTCACGCCGTGGAATATCTTGTAGGTGCCGTCTTCGAGCGTCTCCGCGCAGAAGCCGAAGTCTGCCATCATCTTCAGCGTCATTGCCACAAACGGCCTGGAAACCGTGCCCCCCTTGAGCCTTACGAGGGTGTCGGAGTAGGCCAGGGGGGCCGCCATGAGGACGGCCGAGAGTATCTGGCTGGATTCGGCCGCGTCTATTTCCATTTCGCCGCCCTTTAGCCCGCAGGTCTTCACTGTGAACGGGAAGCAGTCTTTCGCGCCTTTGAATGCAAACGACGCGCCCTGGGAGCGCATTGCCTCGATGAGGCCGCGCATCGGGCGCCTGCGCATCGCCTCGTCCGAGTCGAATGAGTATTCGCCGCCCGTCTGCGAGCATACGAACGCGGTGAGGAACCTCGCTGCGGTCCCGGCGTTTCCGACGAAGAGCGAGGCCTTTTTCGAGCATTCTCCGGAAACTGTCACCGAGCCTTCCGATTCGGAGACGTCGTAGCCCAGGGCGCGGAGGCAGTCCATCATTATGGAGCTGTCGCGCGATGCGAGCGGGCCGAAGAGTTTTACGGGATAGTCGGACATGGCCGCGAGAAGCAGGGCCCTGTTTGTTATGCTTTTTGAGCCGGGCACGGATACCGCCGCGCAGGCCCTTCCTTTGAATGGGGTGATTTTAAGCGTGCTCATTTGTTGTCTGCGCCGGGTGCGGCGTTTTTTTATATATGGGGTTTTCCGGTTTGGTTTTCCGCGCCTTTTGCCGCCTGCAAGCGGCCTTCCGGGCGGGTTTCCGGGGTGTCGAGGCGAAGGCGCATCCCGCGCGCCGCATCCAGGAAGGCGGCCTGGCTTGCGGCGTCGCGCCGGGCGATTGCGTCTGAAAGCTCCATAATTTTGCGGGCGTATTCGCGCAGCCCTGCGGATATGTTTTCCGCGTTTTCTGAAAATATCCCGAGCCACATGCCGGTGTCGCTTTTGGCTATCCTCGTCGTGTCGCGGAAGCCGTTTCCGGCAAACTTCTCAAACCATTCCGGGTTTTCCAAGGCCAGGACGGCGAGCGCGCTTGCGGCGCACTGGGGGATGTGGCTTATCGCAGCCGCTATCCTGTCGTGGGTTTCGGGGTCGGTGAATTCCACGCGCATCCCGACCCCTTCCCACATCTGAGCGATTTTCTGGGCATGCGGCGAATCCCCGGGGGCGCACACGAAGCACGCAGCCCTCTCAAAGAGGTCGGGGTCGGCGTTTTCCGGGCCGGACTTCTCGGAGCCCGCCATCGGGTGGGAGGGGACGAAATGCGCCGGGCTTTCGGCAAACGCTTCGGCGCATCCGCGCGCAATCGAAGCCTTTGTGCTGCCGACGTCGGTTGCGAGGGCGCCTGGCTTCATAAAGGGCGCGGTTTCGCGCGCGAGGCCGGGAATGGCGGGGGCGGGGGCCGCGAACACCGCGAGGTCCGCCCCGCAGACCGCTGCGGCGGGGGTTTCGCACACCTCGTCGCACCACGGGGCCGCAGCGCATTTTTCCCGCGTGGACGCGCTGCGCGACCATGCCGAAACCGACGCGCACATCCTCCTCTTGCGGAGGGCCCACGCCAGCGAGGAGCCAAGCAGGCCGGCTCCGATTACGGCGACTTTTTCAAATAAAATCATGGCTCAATCTTTGCACCGGATGTGCCCGAGTTCAACCAAATTTAGGCGCGTCCGCGCCGGAGGCGCAATTTGCGGCGTTTCAAGGCTTGCGGTTTCCCGGAAAACGCCTTTTATTCCCCCGCTTACTGATATGAAAATTGTGATGACGATTCTGGGGCGCTTTGTGGCGTTCATCCCCCGCCGGTGGGCGCAGGCGTTATGCGCGGGCATAGGGTGGCTCATCGCGACATTTCCGTCGCCGAGGCGCCGGGCGCTCTTTGCGAACCTAAGGCACTGCTTTCCCGGCCTTTCCGACGCCCGGATAAGGGAAATCGCCCTCGAATCATGCAGGCGCACGGTCGAGATGGCCCTGTTTGTGCTGGCGAGCCCGTACATGCCGCTGGAGGAGCTGAAGGGGCGCATAAGACTCTCGGATTTCGTGGCTTCGGAACTTAAAAAGCGCGCGGAAAACCCGAGGCCGCTCGTGCTCATGATACCCCATTTTTGCATGATGGAGTCCATCACCCTCATGCCCGCCTTGAGCGACGTTCCCCTGCCTCCGACCGGCGTCTTCTACCGCCCCTTCGACAGCCCCGGCATGGAGGCGTGGATAAAAAAGACGCGCCAGAAGTACGGCATAGACCTGCTCTCGCGCAAGGACGGGCTCATGTCGGCCGTTGACTACCTCAAAAAAAACGGCTGCGTCGGCATTTTGTTCGACCAGAACACGAACCGCAACGGGGCCCTGTCGCTCTTTTTTGACAGGGTGTGCGCGTGCTCCGAAATTGCGGGTCTGCTCGTCGAGCGCATCGACTGCGACGCCGGCATATTCTGGGCGCGCCGCACGGGCTTTTGGCGCGCGGAAATATGCGCGGAATACGTCGCGCGGGATTCGGCTGAGAACATAATATTCAAGTGCAACGAATGGCTTGAAAACGCCCTGAAAACCGACGGCGGGCTTTGCCGCGACTGGCTTTGGCTGCACAAGCGCTGGAAAACCCAGTACTACCCCGGCGAACGCTTCCGCCTGCGCCAGCGCAAGGACATCCTGAAGGAGTGCCTTGCGCGCCGAGGACTGGACGCCCTGCCGCGCAAGACTGCGTTTTTTGTGCGGATGCCGGACGGGCCGTCGGGGCTTGTCGCCTGCCTTCCGGCCTTGAGGGCGCTCCGCTCTGCGCGGCCTGACGCGGCGTTCACCCTTCTGGCGACTCCGGAAAGCGCCGGGTTTTTGGAGGCGACCGGCCTCGGCGAACGCGTGGTTTCCCTCCCGGAGTCCCGCTCCGGCCGCGCGGAGGTTCTGGACGGCCTGCGCCTGGAATACCCCGACGTCCAAATACAGTTTGAAGACTCCGCCCTGGCGGACGCCGACGCGCGGGCGATAGGCGCCGAACAGCGTTTCGGGATGCGTTCCGGGCGCGCGCGGCGCGGGATAGGCTGCCTTTACCGGGAGTGCCCCGGAGACGCTTCAAAGCCCTTTGCGCGCAGGCTTGAGCTTTTTCTCAAAAATTTCGGGCTGGACAAGCCCCTCGATTTCTCCCCCCTTGCACTTGGTGGCGGGGGAGGGGACGCTGTTCTCTTCTTCGGGGCGGGTTCGGCGACTGTGGGGAGCCCGAACTTTGGACCGGAGGGGCCGGCCGGAGATTTGCCCTGCGCGGTTTTTTCAGACCGGGAGTCCCTCGATGCGGCACGCGGGTTCGCCGCTTCGCAGCGGGGAGGCGCTTCGGATGTTGAGACTGTTGCGGACATGCGGGGCTTGGAGCGTCTTTCGGGCTTTTCCCGCCTCGTTTTTGCGGAATTTTAGACGTTTAACCCGTTCTTATGAACGCTCCGCCGGGCCTTCTCGCGTTGGCGGGAATTTTTAAGTGTTGCGCGGCAAATTTTCGGGTGCTCTAATGGGCGCATATGGAAATAGTCGAATTTAACGGGGCCAAACTTTACAAATGGAAGGTCGGGGCGTCGAATTTCGTGGCCGATCCTGCGCGCGGCGCGCGGCTTATGAACTGGTTTCTGGAGCTGGCCGACGGCTCCGTGCGCGACATCGTGTACTGGCCCGATGATGCCGACATGGGCGCGGGATTTGCGCACGTCAGGGGCGGCAACCCGATACTTTTCCCGTTTTGCGCGCGCAGCCACGCAGACGGCGTCGAGGGAAAATGGAAGGCTCCCGACGGAAGGGTTCTTCCCATGCCTCAGCACGGATTTGCAAGGCAGGGCGCCTTCGAGCTTCTGGACGTGACAGACTACGCCTTCGTTGCGCGCTTCCTCCCCTCCGACGAATGCCGCGCGTCATATCCCTACGAGTACGACTTCGTAGTGACCTACCGCTTCAACGAATTTTCTATAGCCTGCGACCTGCGCCTGGACAACCGGGGCCCGTCGCCCGTCCCGTGGAACCCCGGCCACCACTTTTATTTCAAGATGCCCTGGCACGACGGGGCGTCGCGCAGGGATTACCGCATAATTTGCGACGCAAAAAAGGCCTTCCGCCTCGACGAACGCGGGGCTCTCGTGCCGGTCGAGGCGTCCTTCCCGTGCGATTTTTCCGACGGGGCGCTCTGGAACCGGATAAACTGCCGCCTGAAAACGAACATCGTGAAGTTCGGCCCAAAGAGCGGCGAGGAGGATATTACGATGACGGTCGGGGAGTCCCCGAGGCCGGAGGCCGGGACGAGCGTCGTCACGTGGAGCGAGTCGGAATCCAGCCCGTTTTACTGCGTGGAGCCGTGGATGGGGCCTCCAAACTGCCAGGAGTATAAAAGCGGCCTGCATATTGTGGAGCCGGGGGCTTCGCAGACCTTTTCTGTGCAGGTTTCAATATTTTAGCCGCTGCAATCCCGCCTGGCGCCCGGCGGGCTTCGCGCGCTTTTGCTGCCAGCCGGAACGAGTGGGGTATGGGGGCTAGCCGTCTCCCAATCTCTCGGCGCACGCGGAGCGCATTTCAGGCGGGGCGCTTTGATTTTTTGCATCTTGGGCCGGAACAATCCGTGCCGCGCCGCGTTAGCCGGCAAGCGTGGAATCAATGCGCAGAACTTTTGCGGCCGCCTCGCCGTGGCTTACTCCCTTAAACCGTGGAATATCCAGCTCTTGCGGGAGTTTCCGCAGATATGCGCCCTTTGCATGTGGCCAGTTTATACTCGCGGCCTTGTCCGCTTTTTTTACGCGGGGCAAAGCTCTTTTTTAAAATGCGAAGTCCGCACACGGCTTTTTATTCCATTCCAGGGAAATCCGGAAAGGCCATTGCTCCGCGAAAATCCGGGCAAATTTCAAAAACGCGCTGCGCCATATCTGAAGCGGGATTCTTCCGCGCCGCTTCCGCAGCCGGACGCTCCCAAAACTTCCGGACTCTCCGCATGTAAAACAGGGCAAGCATTTGCAGGCTATGCACGCGGCGGGGGCGAAGACCGCTCCGGTAAACGCTCCTGCCGATATAGGGGCTTTTCCCCAAAGGTTTGATTCTCTTTTTAAAATCTTGCCTGCGGCAAAGGCCGCCGCAAGGGTGCGCAAAAAAAGCGCCCGGAAATATCCGGGCGCCCCTTGCGTTTTTTTGAAAGTGCCGCGGTTTTACGCCGCACAATCGGCTGGGAATATTACATCATTCCGCCCATGCCGCCCATCATGGAAGGATCCATGGCGGGTTTCTTTTCCTCGGGCTTGTCGGAAATCATGCATTCCGTGGTGAGGAGAAGACCGGCTACGGAGCCTGCATTCTGGAGCGCGGTGCGCGTGACCTTCGTGGGGTCGACGACGCCGGCCTTGAAGAGGTCTTCAAACTTGCCGGTGGCGACATTGTAGCCCATTCCGCCCTTGCTCTTGAGGACTTCCTTGACTACGAGCGCGCCTTCTTCGCCGGCGTTGGCGCAGAGCTGGCGGAGCGGAGCCTCAATGGCGCGGCGAACTATCGCGGCGCCGACGGCTTCGTCGCCTTCGAGGGAGGTCTGGAGGGCCTCAATGGCCTTGGCGGTGCGCAGCAGGGCGACGGAACCGCCGGCGCTGATGCCTTCTTCAACGGCCGCGCGGGTCGCATGGAGGGCGTCGTCAACGCGCATCTTCTTTTCCTTCATCTCGGGCTCGGTGGCGGCGCCAACATTGATGACGGCCACGCCGCCGGCCATCTTTGCGAGGCGTTCCTGGAGCTTTTCGCGGTCGTAGTCGGAGGTGGTCTCCTCTATCGAGCGGCGGATCTGCTTTACGCGGGCCTGGATGTCGCTGGATTTGCCCGCGCCTTCGACGATGGTGGTGTTTTCCTTGGAGACCGTCACGCGCTTGGCCTTGCCGAGGTCGGCGACCTGGACGTTTTCAAGCTTGATGCCGAGGTCTTCGGTTATGCAGCGGCCGCCCGTGAGGATGGCGATGTCTTCGAGCATTGCCTTGCGGCGGTCGCCGAATCCGGGAGCCTTGACCGCGCAGACGTTGAGAGTGCCGCGGAGGCGGTTGACGACGAGGGCCGCGAGGGCTTCGCCTTCCACGTCTTCTGCAATTATCATGAGGGGCTTGCCGGTCTTGGCGACAGCCTGGAGAATCGGGAGGAGGTCCTGGAGGCTGGAGATTTTCTTCTCATGGATGAGGATGTAGGCGTCTTCGAGGACGGCTTCCATCGTGTCGGCGTTGGTGACGAAGTAGGGGGAGAGGTATCCCTTGTCGAACTGCATGCCTTCGACGACTTCGAGGGTCGTTTCGATGGACTTGGCTTCTTCCACGGTTATCGTGCCGTCCTTGCCGACCTTGTCCATGGCGTCGGCGATGATGTCGCCGATTTCGGAATCCCAGTTGGCGGAAACGGTTGCGACCTGGCGGATTTCTTCGCGGTCCTTGACGGTCTTGGAGTTCTTTGCAAGCTCGCTTACGGCCGTCTCGATGGCCTTGTCGATGCCGCGCTTTACAAATATCGGGTTGGAGCCGGCCGCGACGTTGCGGAGGCCTTCCTTGTAGATGGCTTCGGCCAGCACCGTGGCGGTCGTCGTGCCGTCGCCTGCGTTGTCGTTCGTGCGGGAGGCGACTTCGCGGACCATCTGCGCGCCCATGTTTTCGTAGGCGTCTTCAAGCTCGATTTCCTTGGCGACAGTCACGCCGTCCTTGGTTACCATCGGAGCCCCGAATTTCTTGTCGATGAGTACGTTGCGACCCTTGGGGCCGAGCGTGGTCTTTACGGCTTTCGCCAGGAGTTCGACGCCCTTCAGTATCCTTTTGCGCGCCGCTTCGTCAAATATGAGTTGTTTTGCCATATGTGTTTCCTTCTTGTTCTTAAATTACTTGATGACAGCGAGGATGTCCTCTTCGCGCACCAGCACGAATTTTTCGTCGCCGGACTTGACTTCGGTGCCGCCGTACTTGGCGATGAGCACCTTGTCGCCGACCTTAACTTCAAAGGCGCAGCGCTTTCCGTTTTCGTCGAGCCTGCCCGAGCCGAGGGCCACAACTTCGGCTTCCTGCGACTTTTCCTTGGCCGCATCGGGGATGATGATGCCGCCCTTGATTTGTTCTTTCTCTTCGATCTGCTTTACCAGCACGCGATCGCCCAGAGGATGTATCGTTATTTTTGCCATATGATTATTCAGTTTGAGAATTGGTTGGATGTTAAATTTGAAAACCCAATATAAAAGGGCAAAAGCGGCGGGCCTGCAAAGCTTTTTTGAAGCATTGCTCGGCCCGCGCGGCCCGGCTTACTTGTCGGAGTCCTTTTTCTCGTCGTCAACCACCTCGAAATCGGCGTCAACCACGTCGTCCTTTTTCTCCTGCGCGCCGGCATCCGATGCGCCCGCTTCCGGGGCGGAACCCGCCGTGCCGGAGCCGGATGCGGCCTGGAACGCCGAGGCGTTCTCCTGGAGGAGCTTTACGAGCTTTTCAACTTCGGCCTTTGCGTCGTCCTTTGTAAGGTCGCTCTTTTCGAGCACCTTTTTGGCGTCCGCTACGGCGGCGTCGAACTTGGACTTGACGTCGGCCGAAAGCTTGTCGCCGGCGTCCTTCACCTGCTTTTCAGTCTGGTAAATCATGTTGTCCAGCTCGTTTCTGGCTTCGACGGACTCCTTCTGGCGCTTGTCCTCGGCGGCGTGCATTTCAGCCTCCTTGGTCATGCGCTCGACGTCCTCCTTGGAGAGGCCGCTGGAGCCGGTTATCGAAATCTGCTGCTCCTTGCCGGTGCCCTTGTCCTTTGCCGACACGTGCAGGATACCGCTTGCGTCGATGTCGAAGGTGACTTCAATCTGCGGCAGGCCGCGGGGCGCGGGGGGGATGCCGTCGAGCCTGAAGTTGCCGAGGAGCTTGTTGTCCTTGGCCATCGGGCGCTCGCCCTGGAGTATCTTGATGTCCACGGCGGTCTGGTTGTCGGAGTAGGTCGAGAATATCTGCGTGGCCTTCTTAGGAATGGTGGTGTTGCGCTCTATCATCGGGGTCGAAACTCCGCCGGCCGTCTCTATGGAGAGGGTGAGCGGGGTCACGTCCAGAAGCAGCACGTCGCGCACGTCGCCCTGGAGCACGCCGCCCTGAATGGCCGCGCCGCGAGCGACGACCTCGTCGGGGTTGACGCCCTGGTGGGGCTTCTTGCCGGCGAGCTTTTCGGCGAGTTCCACAACTGCGGGCATCCTTGTCATGCCGCCCACGAGGACGAGCTCGTTTATGTCCTTGGAGGCGATGTCGGCGTCCTTGAGGCAGGCCTCAAAGGGCTTTACCGTCCTCTGGAGGAGGCCGTCTGTGAGCTGCTCGAGCTTGGCCCTGGTGAGCACCACGTTCAGGTGCTTCGGCCCGGTTGCGTCGGCAGTGATGAAGGGCAGGTTGATGTCGGTCTGCTGTGAGGTGGAAAGGGCTATCTTCGCCTTTTCGGCCTCTTCGCGCAGGCGCTGGAGCGCCATCGGGTCGTTCTTGAGGTCGATGCCGTTTTCCTTTTTAAAGCCTTCCACGAGCCAGTCGATTATGGCCGCGTCCCAGTTGTCGCCGCCGAGCTGGGTGTCGCCGTTGGTGGCCTTCACCTCGAACACGCCGTCGCCGATTTCGAGGACGGAAATATCGAACGTGCCGCCGCCGAGGTCGTAAACTGCGATGGTTTCGTCGCTCTTCTTGTCGAGGCCGTAGGCCAGCGACGCCGCAGTCGGCTCGTTTATGATTCGCATCACTTCGAGGCCCGCAATCGTGCCGGCGTCCTTGGTCGCCTGGCGCTGGGCGTCGTTAAAGTACGCGGGAACGGTGATGACAGCCTTCGTCACCTTTTCGCCGAGGTATGTTTCTGCGTCGGATTTGAGCTGCTGGAGGACCATAGCCGAAATCTGCTCCGGCGTGAACCGCTCGGTCTTGCCGTTTACGTCGCATTCGATGGCGACGCCGTCGTTGTCGCCCTTTACGATTTTGTAGGGGAAATTCTTAATTTCGTCCTGGACTTCGCTGAATTTGCGGCCGATGAAGCGCTTTACGGAATAAACCGTGTTCTTCGGGTTTGTAACTGCCTGGCGCTTTGCCGCCTGGCCGACGAGCCTTTCGCCCGTCTTTGTAAAGGCGACCACCGAGGGGGTCGTCCTCGCGCCTTCCCTGTTGGGTATTACGACAGATTCGCCGCCTTCCATTACGGCCATGCATGAATTTGTCGTGCCTAAGTCAATGCCTAATATTTTGCTCATATGCCACTTTCTTTAGCACAAGGTGTGCCAGATTTTTTATTTGTTGTAGTTTTAGTTGATTTTTAATTAGTTGCGGAATCTGTTCCATTGGGTTCCGCGCAGGTTCGCCGATTTTTTGCGTGTGCGGGCGGTTTTGGGTGGGACATTTTGGCTCATTTTTGCCCGGCCTGTCCCACTTGCGCCCGCGCGCGCCGCATCTTGGAACGCCCTTTTATAAAAAGGGTTATCGGCAGGAGGAGGATTTGCTGCACATTTTTTTGGGGGGAGGCTTTTTGCGGCTGCGGTTTTTGGGGCCGTTTGCGCCCAGGCCGCCCTTTGGCATGGGCTTTCGGCCTGGGTATCATAAATGGAAAATGGGCCGAAAGGCGGATTGGCAAATGGAATTTCATCCATGGTGGGAAAGTCCGCCTGCCTTTCGCGGGACGCCGCCCGGCTCCCCGTTTCTTTCGGGGGGCGTTACAATCTATGGAATCCCCTCTGCGTTTCTAAATCTGGCGCTTGTCCCGCACTGGACGCCCGGCAAATTCCGGCGGACGGAACGCATGGCAAAAATGGGGTGCGGCATGAAAATGGAAATACGGCCGCAGCGGCTTCATCCGGATGCATGAAAAAAATAAAGGCCGGACAATGTCCGGCTTTTATTTGGTGGAATTATATTCCTTGTTAACGGATACGCACCTGAGTGCGCCAATTTTTCAATTGTGAACCATTCTTTGATTTCTACAAAACCCCATTTTTCAGAGGTTGATTCCAATGATGGAAATGATTTTTTTAAAGTCAACAAATATTATTGATGATTTTTGCATTTTGTTGTAATTTTAGATTATTATGAATTATAGATTGGGCTTTGACTTGGGCGCCGGTTCGATAGGCTGGTGCATACTTGAACTGGATGCGGACTCGGCGCCTTGCTCGCTCGTCGACATGGGGGTTAGGATTGCATCTGACGGGCGCGACCCTCAGACAAAGTCTCCGCTTGCCGTCTCGCGCAGGATGGCGCGCGGAATGTCCCGCAACCGCGACAGGCGGGTCATGCGCAGGGAGGCGCTCTTGAAGGCCCTTGTGCGCTTCGGCCTGATGCCGGCTGACAAGGCCGCCGCAGCCGGGGTGGCTGCGGGCAATCCGTACAAATTCAGGCATGACGGCGTGCATGAAAAAATCGAGCTTTTCGATTTGGGGCGGGCCATATTCCACATATCAAAACGGCGCGGATTCAAGTCGAACCGCAAGACGGACTCGCGGGATTCCGAATCGTCTTCGATGAAGGCCGGCATAGAGCGTCTCCGCGGAATCCTCGCCGGCAGGACGCTCGGGGAATACCTCTACGAGAGGCTGCGCAGCAATGAGGGAACACGCATGCGCGCAAGGCTCATAAAGGCCAAAAACGAATATGAAATATATGCCGACAGGAAAATGTACGAGGAGGAGTTCGACCGCCTCTGGAGCGTGCAGGCCGGATTCCATCCCGAACTCACCGACGCCGCGCGGGACGCAATCAGGCGGATCGTGTTTTTCCAGCGGCCGCTGAAGGTTCCCGAACGTGGCAAGTGCCGGTTTGAGCCTTCGCTCGAGCGCGCCTATGCAGCCTATCCCATCTCGCAGGCTTTCAGGATATGGCAGGAAGTCGCCAACCTTGAAATCGTCTCGCTCGGCGGGGACTCGCCGGCGCTTTCCCGGGAGGACAGGGAGAAACTGGCGGATGAACTCCTGTTCAACCGTTCCAAAAAGGCCAACAAGGCCGGGCTTTTGACGTTTTCAAACATCAGAAAAATACTGGGGCTCAAATCCGTCGAGTTCAACCTTGAAGACGGAGTGCGCAAGGGCCTTTACATCGACCGCGTGGATGCCGCAATGTCGGCTCCGGAAGTATTCGGCCCGCGTTGGCGCGAAATGCCAGACGCAGACAGGGAGGCGTTTGTCGACTTTCTTTCATCGCACGGCGACGGGGAGTCGGCTTCGTGGCTGCATGAAAAATTCGGGATTTCGGAGGAGGCGGCGGAGAATGTGCTGGACGCCTTCCAGTCGCTCCCGGCCGGGACCGTGTCGCTTAGCGCGGCCGCGATGCGGAAAATTCTCCCGTTTATGAAAGACGGCGCGCTCTATCACAACGCCTGCGCGCTTGCGGGCTACGCCTTCAACTCTTTCGGCTCTGAAACCCGCCTCGAACGCCTGCCTTATTACGGCGAAATCCTGAAGGCCGCCGCGATAGGGGCCGACCCGTCCGCCGATCCCGTGAAGGAGCCTGAGCTGCATTTCGGCAGGATTGCAAATCCGACCGTTCACCTGATGCTAAACCAGCTTCGCAGGCTCGTGAACGGTATTATCGAAACTTACGGCGCGCCTGCGGAAATAATAGTGGAAAGCGCGCGCGACCTGCCCCTCGGAGAAAAGGGGCTGGCCGAACTGAAGGCAAACATTGCAAAGAACAGGAGGCGCAACGAGGAAATCGCCGCCGAGCTTGAAAAATGCGGGGTTGAAAACAACTATGAAAACCGCATGAAATACCGCGTCTGGGAGAATATGAATCCGGACAGCCTTGAGAGGCGGTGCCCGTTTTGCGGGCGCCCGGTGTCGCTCCACGAGCTGTTTACCCCGGCATTTGAAATCGAACACCTGCTGCCTTATTCGCGGACGTTTGACGACGGCATTTCAAACAAGGTGATATCCTGCGCGCGCTGCAATCGCCACAAGCGCAACCGCACGCCGTTTGAGGCGTTCGGCCACAATCCCGAAGGGTGGAGCTGGGATGATATCTGCGCTCGCGCGTCGCTTCTTCCGAAATCGTCGCAATGGAGATTCGAATCTGATGCCATTGAAAAATTCAGCGAGAACGGCGGGGATATGATAGCGCGTATGCTAAACGACACGCGCTACATATCAAAAATAGCCCGCGAATACCTTTCGGCCGTCGCCGACCCGATGAAAATCTGGGCCGTAAACGGGCGCATCACGTCGCTTTTGCGGGGCAAATGGCATCTCAACGAAATCCTAAACCCTGCCAACCTTCTCTCCGGCGAAGAGCGCGGGGTTAAAAACCGCAACGATTCCCGCCACCACGCCATAGACGCCTTTGTGATTGCATGCGCCGGACATTCCACGATACGCCGCATTTCCGAATGCGCAAAACTTGCGGAAGAGGCCGGGTTGCAGAAACTTGTATCCGCCCTTGGCGACCCGTTCCCGGGGTTCTCGTACGGGGACTTCGACCGCATGGTTTCCAAAATCCTCGTATCTCACAAGCCCGACCGCGGCAACGCCCGCGGCGCGGTGTCGAAAAATAAAACCCTCGGCAAGCTTCACAACGAAACCGCAATGGGCATGGTCGGCGCCCCCGACGCTTCGGGAAACGCCATGTTCGCAAAGCGCGTAATGCTCGATTCCATTGAGCCCAGGGAAAAAAATGTGAATGAAATTGCAAACCTCAAAGTCCGGGAAGATCTGCTGAAAATTCTGGAGGAGGCAAAGAAATCCGTTTCGGGCGAACCTGCGCTGAAGAGGCTTTGGCTTGAAAAGCTCGGGCAGTATTCCAGCGCAAATGGGGTCCGCCGCGTCCGCATACATGTTCCGCGCGCCATTTCAAAAGTTATCGGGATAAAGGACAAGTCCGGGAAAGCGTACAAATATATGGACAATGCCGAGAACTACTGCATTGACATCTACATCCCTTCTGGAAGCGAAAAATGGAATTTTCACATAGTCAGCATGTTTGCCGCGCACTCTGCGGCGGAAACTCCTCCCTGGAGGAAAAATGACCCGCATGCAAAGCTCGTCATGCGCCTCTTTAAAAACGACATTGTGGCCTATGAAAAAGACGGGGAGAGAAAAATAGATAGGGTGGCCGGAATTGCTTCCCAAGGACAGATTTCATTTATTCCGGTCAATATGGCCAAGTGGGATGGAACGAATCCTCCAAGAATAAAGCCTGTATCTCTTCAAAACCTGAACGCCCGCAAGGTTTACATAGACGAGCTGGGCAGGCTTTTTGACCCGGGAAAATCCAGATATTCGGAGTGATCAGGCCATATGCAGGCGCAAAGGGTGGTTGAAATCAGCGAGGACGGCCGGACTCTCGGAGTCGAGCGCGGCTTTCTGACCGTCCGCCTTGCAGGGACTGAAATCGGGCGAGTTCCGCTCGACGACATAGCGGCCGTCATGTGCATGTCGAACTGGACGCTCGTTTCTTCTGCTGCGTGTTGCGAGCTCGCCCGGCGCGGGGTTCCTTTGGTTGTTTGCGACAAAAGGGGAAAGTATCCCGTATCCTGCTCAATCCCGCTTGAAGGCTCATACCGCCAGGCGGAGGTTATGCAGGCGCAGGCGGATGCGCCGCTTCCGCTCAAAAAGCGCATATGGAAGGAAATCGTAGTGGCAAAACTCCGACAGCAGGCGGAAGTTCTCAAGCGGTTTTCCGCCAGGGATGCTGCGGCCAAACTCGTGGCCATATCCGGCATGGTGAAATCGGGCGATTCCGGAAACTGCGAGGCCAGGGGGGCGCTGATATATTGGAGGGGCCTCATGGGTGAAAACTTCAGGCGAGACCGGGAATGTGCGGATGAAAACGCCCTTTTCAACTATGGCTATGCGGTATTGCGAAGCTGTGCAATCAGGGAAATTGTGGCTTCCGGACTGCATCCCAGCCTCGCCGTGCATCATAAGTCGGCCCCCAACAACATGCGCCTTGCAGACGACATCATGGAGATTTTCAGGCCGATTGTTGACGCGGAGGTCAAGATGATTTGTCTGGATGCGGACACGGGCCTGTCATTGGATAACAAAAAACGGCTTGTGGATTCCGTGAACCGCCGAATCGCATTCGGCGATATTACGTCGAACGTCCAGCATATGCTAAGGCTATTTTCGAGGTCTCTTGCCAGGCTTTACATGGGGGAATCTGATGCCCTGGATATAAGGCTGGCGAAATCCTCATCTTTATGATGGGCAGGCGCGGAGGTGTCAGCGGATACAGGCTTATGTGGATGGTTGTTATGTTCGACCTTCCCGTCGCTTCTGCGGCGGACAGGAAATGCTATGCAGAGTTCAGAAACATGCTTTTGGACAATGGTTTTTCTATGTCCCAGTTCTCGGTTTACTGTCGTTTTTGCGGCGCCCGCGAGTATGCGCAGAAGTACGTCAGGCTCATAAAGGTTAACGCGCCTCCGGACGGAAACATAATAATATTGTTTTTCACGGACAAGCAGTTCGCCCAAAGCATACAGATAATAAAACGCGAACGCGTCCGCATATCTGAGCCGCCCGAACAGTTATCTTTATTTTAAAAAAATCTGCCCGGGTTCTGCAAAGTTAGAGAAAAAGACCGTTTTTTTTGTGCGATAATCCATTTAACAGGTTAATACACGCTAGTTTATGAATTATCAGTTGTAGAAATCAAAGAACGGTAGTCAATCCGCAACGGCAGTCAAGACCGCATCCGCCCTCGGCAGGTTGTAGAAATCAAAGAACGGTAGTCAATCCGCAACCGTCGTCGAGGATGAGCGTCCAGAGGCCGTGTTGTAGAAATCAAAGAACGGTAGTCAATCCGCAACTTCAGCATTCGCTTCTGCTTCCATTAAAATTGTTGTAGAAATCAAAGAACGGTAGTCAATCCGCAACGGCGGCGCAGCAATGCTTCCCACTTTATACGTTGTAGAAATCAAAGAACGGTAGTCAATCCGCAACCAATCACACCAGACGCTTATCAGCTAATTGAGTTGTAGAAATCAAAGAACGGTAGTCAATCCGCAACAACTATATAAGTTTCAACCCCATTTTTGAAGTTGTAGAAATCAAAGAACGGTAGTCAATCCGCAACGGATGATTATCTGGAAGTTGCGTTATTGGAGTTGTAGAAATCAAAGAACGGTAGTCAATCCGCAACAAGGAACACAAGAAATGATGTGAGTGTCAAGTTGTAGAAATCAAAGAACGGTAGTCAATCCGCAACTCATAGGCCGCGAGTCCGATTTCGTTCAGGGTTGTAGAAATCAAAGAACGGTAGTCAATCCGCAACTGTTTGGGTGAAATACAATTAAAATATAGTGTTGTAGAAATCAAAGAACGGTAGTCAATCCGCAACGCGAACGTTGCGCGGGGCCTTCGGGTTTGTGTTGTAGAAATCAAAGAACGGTAGTCAATCCGCAACAACCGCCTCGCAATTTCCCACGGCGTCGGCGTTGTAGAAATCAAAGAACGGTAGTCAATCCGCAACCCGATTCCTTATAGTCCTCGATTTCTTTGAGTTGTAGAAATCAAAGAACGGTAGTCAATCCGCAACCATCAAAGCCTACATGCTGCTTCAAGAGAGGTTGTAGAAATCAAAGAACGGTAGTCAATCCGCAACGCTTGTTATACAGGAGGTTGAACTTGTAGCGTTGTAGAAATCAAAGAACGGATTATCTATGGTCGTCAAGTGTAAAACCCTTGAAAAGCTCTTTAACAGGTCAAAAAAACCCCGCCGTGGGTATCGGCGGGGCAGACCTCACAGAAAGGAGGTATTAAGATGAAAAAAACGGTTCTGCAAATCGTTCTTATCGTAATAAGGGCAATCATCGACATCATTGTCATAGTGTCAAGTTGAAAATCTTGACAGCAGGCCCTTCGACCTGCGCCTCCTTTCTGTTTTAAAGAGCATCACTCAACAAATAAAAATCAGAAAAGCAATACAATGAGTGTTATTTTTCAATAGGGAGAATTTCAATCCAATAGCCGTCGGGGTCTTCGATGAAATACAGGCCCATCTTTTCGTTTTCAAAGCATACGCACCCCATCTCCTTGTGGAACTTGCGCGCATCGGCGTAGTCGCCTGCGACGCGCAGGCAGAGGTGGCTTTCATTCTCCCCGAGCTCGTAAGGTGCGCCGGCGTGGTCCCTCAGCCATGTGAGCTCCAAAAGAAACGGGCTTTGTCCGTCCGAAAGGTAGGACAGTATGAAAGAGCCGTCGTCCGCGTTTTTGCGCCTTGCCTCCTTTAGCCCGAGCGCCTTTTCATAGAAGGCCAGGCTCTTTTCGAGGTCGCGCACGTTGATGTTGAAGTGGTCGAATTTTCCCCTTATCTGCATTGCTTATCCTTTTCTCTTGCCGGATGGTTTCCGGATGGGCCCCGCGCGTCAACTCAAAATTCTGCGCTCTCGCATTCGCGCGTCCAGGAAATGAAGCGCGCGCCCGCAGATTCGGCGAATTCCCGCAGCGCGGCGGCTTTGGCGTACCCTTTCTCCCCGTCCCATGAAAAGTGCATTGGGGCGAAGTTTTTTGCGCGCACTGCCGAGAGAAACTGTTCGGCGCCAAGCATATACTCCCCGCCCAGCCTCGGATCCACGGGAAACATCGCAAGGTCCAGCTCCGGGGCCGCCCGCGCTATTTCGCCAAGTTCTGCCAGATAGCGGCCCTGCGCCTCCGCAGCCTCGGCTTCCGTGGACTCCTCCCGCCAATGCCAGTTGTTGAGGTCGCCTGCGTGGAAGATTTTCCGCCCATCAAGCTCAATCAGAAACGAGCATCCGGCGTCGGTGGAGCCGAATGCCTCCACCCTGATTCGTCCGTCTGAGAAAACTCCGCCTTTTTTGAGCAGGGCAATCCCTTCCGCAGGCGCGTCCGGCGGGATTTTTACGTCGTCTGAAAGCACGTATTTGATATCCCCGCGCGCGGCCTTCCATCCGAAGATTCCGGGCCAGAAGTGGTCTGCGTGGGCGTGCGTCGCAAGCGCGTAGAATCCGCCTCGGTCTTTCATCGCCGCATGCACGGGCTTCAGCGATTCGGCCGGATGTGTGGGGTTCGGAAAGAAGTCTATGACAACCGACGCCCCGCCGCTTTCAACGACAAATCCGCTGTGGAATATGTAGGTCAGTTTCATTTTAAAAGTGCGTAGAGCGCCGCCGCGAGTGCGGCTGCGGCCAGTATGGCAAATACCGCGCAGGAGCGCCCGCCCGGGCCCCCGGATGCGACAGCCCTGACGGTCTGGCGCCCCGGTATTTCGATTTCTACCGAGGAGCCGGGCCCGAATGTGATGCGCCTGGGCGCCGCGCCGAGGTCGGAGACGGCTTTGACTGCGAGGGCGGCTTCGGAAATTCCGCACCCGGCAATTTCCTTCATCTCCTTGACTGCCGATATTTTGCTGCCGGATTCAATTTTGGCGTAGAGGGAGGAAATGTCGGCCTCCCTGCCGTTTATTCTGCATATGATTTTCTGCATGGGTTTAGTCTTTGCGCGTTTTTTACGCATTTTGATGGTTTTTGAATCGGAATTTGCAGGCCCTCGTTTAATTGCGCCGCCCGATTTGGGATTTTTATGGGGAGGCGGTTTTGCAAATCAAGCCTTTTCTGCCGGAGGCGCAGGGCAGGTGGCGGAATCGGCGCGGATGGTAGGGGGGCGGCCTTTGCGCGGCGGGGGATGGCGCGCGGCGTTTTGCAATCGGCGTAAGGGCCGGGCTTTTTTGGGGGAGCGCAGGCCGGATTATGCCACTTTGCCGCCGCAGGGAATGGGGATGGAGGGGCAGAATAAATTTGTTGCAGTCGCCGAAAAAAGTGCAATAATACCCGCTTTTTCAAAGTAAGAGATATGGAAAAATTGAAGGTAGGAGTCACGGGAGCCTCCGGATACGCCGGCATAGAACTCATGCGCATACTCGGCCGCCACCCCAACGTGGAACTCAGGGCGGTCACGTCGCGCTCGCTGGAAGGCAAGCCCGTAGTGGACGACATGCCGTCGCTAAGGCACATGTTTTCGCCGGAATTTAAGTACGTCGGCTCGGACCCGTCGGCGCAGGCCGCGATGGGGGACGTGGACGTATGGTTTCTCGCGCTCCCGCACGGCGTTGCCGCAGAGTACGCGCGGGCGCTTCTGGGGGCCGGAAAGACGGTGATAGACCTCTCGGCAGACTTCCGCCTTGGCTCGCTTGAAAGGTACCTCGAATTTTACAAGACGCCCCATCCGGCGCCGGATCTCCTCAAGCTCGGCAAGTATGTCATTCCCGAGCTCTTCGAGGTGTCGAAGTCCGACCGCCTGATAGCCTGCCCGGGGTGCTACCCGACCAGCATACTCACCCCCCTGATACCGCTTGTGCGCGAGCGCGCCGTAAGCCTTTCGGGCATAGTGGCCGACTGTTATAGCGGCGTCTCCGGCGGCGGCAGGAAGGCCGACCTCAACTATTCCTACTGCGTAAGAAACGAGAGCATGCAGGGCTACGGCATGCCCAAGCACCGCCACCTGTCCGAAATAGAGGAGCAGCTCTCTGCGGCGGGCGGGGCGGAAGTGGTAATCCAGTTCAACCCCCACCTTTCCCCGGCGACGCGCGGGATTTCGACCACGATTACCGTCCCTTCCAAGTTCGCCGGTACCGACGAGGTTTACAGGATATGGAACAAGTGCTATTCCGGCAGGCGCTTTGTGAAGGTTCTGCCTTCCGGGGTGTTCCCCGACACGCTCTGCGTGAGCGGCACGAACCGCGTGGACATATCCGCCGTGTACGACCCGCGCACGAAAAACCTCGTGATAACCAGCGCCGTCGACAACCTTGTGAAGGGCGCCAGCGGACAGGCCGTCCAGATAATGAACCTGATGTTCGGCTTCGACGAGGCAGCCGGCCTCCTGTAAGGGCGCGCCTGCCGCGCCTTTTGAAAGTTCTTTTAACAAAAACAAAGACGGACCGCGCCACAGCTCCGGCGCGGGAAGTCCACAGCTCCCGGGCTCGTCCGGGGCGAAAGGAGTCATATGAGCAAACCCTATTCCATTGAAATTTCCGACAAATGCGCGGGCCTTGCGGAAGTCCCGGGCTTTTCCCTCGCGGGCGTGGCCTGCGACATCCGAAACAAAGGCGACTCCGAGCGCCTCGACCTCGCCCTCATAAAGCTTGAGGGGCCGCGCCCGGCAGCCGGGGTGTTCACCACAAACGACGTGAAGGCCGCGCCGGTTATGACCGACATGGCGCACCTCGCGCGCTCGCAGGCCGTCGGGGCGATTGTGGCAAACAGCGGCAACGCCAACGCCTGCACCGGCGAGGAGGGGCTGCGCGACGCCTCCGAAATGTGCGCAAAGGTCGCCGCAGGGCTCGGAATCGACAAGACCCAGGTTCTCGTCTGCTCCACCGGCCGCATCGGCGAGCGCCTGCCGATGGAGAAGGTTTCAAAGGGCATTGCCGAAGCCCTGGCTTCCGCCGCCCCGACAAAGGAAAACGGCCTCAGGGCCGCAAACGCGATACTCACGAGCGACACCCGCATAAAGGTGGCATGCGCCCGGGTCCTCTGCGAGGGCAGGATGTTCACCGTGGCCGGAATGGCCAAGGGCGCCGGCATGATAGAGCCGAACATGGCCACCATGCTTTGCTTTGTCGGAAGCGACATCGACGCCGGCCAGGCCACGATAAAGCAGGCGCTCACCTTCGCGGTCAACAAGTCTTTCAACCGCATCACAATCGACGGCGACATGTCCACAAACGACACCGTGATTGCTGTCTGCTCCGGCAAAAGCGGGGTTTCCGCCGAGCCCGGCACGGTCGTTTTCGAGGCTTACCAGGAGGCCCTCACAAAGGTCTGCCAGGAGCTTGCCCGCAAGATAGTTTCAGACGGCGAAAAGATAACGAAGGTCGTCGAAATGCGCGTCAAGGGCGCGGCGAGCGGGGGGCAGGCCGAAAAGATATGCCGCGCGATATGCAATTCGCTCCTTGTAAAGTCGTCGTGGTACGGCGGCGACCCCAACTGGGGCAGGCTGGCCGACGCCGCAGGATACGCGCGCACGGGGATAGACTTTGCAAAAATCGACCTCCACTACGACGACATCCCCGTCATCCTCAAGGGCGAGCCCCAGGCGCAGAACAGGGCCCTCTGGAAGAAGGCCGTGGCCAAGAAGGAGTTTGTCATAACCATGAACCTCAACATGGGCGACTGCGAGGAGTCCCTGCTTACGACGGACCTCACCGAAGCCTACGTGGATTTCAACAAGGGCGAATAGGGCGATGAAGTACCAGCATCTCGAGTCCGTCACAAAAAAGGCGGGAATCCTCATCGAGGCCCTGCCGTACATACAGAAGTTCAGAGGCGCAACGTTCGTTGTAAAGTACGGCGGCGCGTTCATGGACGACCCCGACCCGCTCGTCAGGGGGCGCGTGGCGCAGGACATCGCCTTCCTGGCCGCAGTCGGCATCAACGTCGTCGTCGTGCACGGCGGCGGAAAGGCGATAAACCGCGCGATGGCGAAGTCGGGCTTGCAGGCGGAGTTTAAAAACGGCATGAGGGTCACGGACGCCGCGACCGTCAAGATAGTTGAGGACGTTTTAAATAACGGCGTAAACCGCGAGATTTGCGAGATGCTCGCCTCCAGCAAGTGCCAGCCGGCCCCGCTCGTCGGCAACTCGGTGCTCTCCTGCGAAAAGCATATTTCAAAGGGGCCCGACGGCGAGGATGTGGATTTGGGCTACGTCGGCAAAATCACCCTTGTCAAGGCAAAGCTCATAAAGAAGGCGATAGCCGAGGGGCGCACGCCCGTCATATCGCCTATCGCCCTCGGCCCGGACCTCCACCCGTACAACACCAACGCCGACGTGGCGGCCGCCGCGGTCGCCTCCGCCCTGAAGGCCCGCCGCCTCGTTTTTTTGTGCGACATCCCCGGCCTCATGCGCGACCCCAAGGATCCGGACACGCTCATTTCCACCCTCAAGGTTTCCGACGTGGACGACCTCAAGAAAATCGGGATAATCGGCGGCGGGATGCTCCCCAAGGTCGAAAGCGCCGTGGAGGCCATAAAAAACGGCGTCAGGCGCGTCCACTTCATAGACGGCTACATGCCCCACAGCCTGCTTCTTGAAATATTCACCGACAAGGGCATCGGTACCGAAATTGTCACCGAATGATGAACACAAAGCAAAAGTCAGACAAATTCACAGTCGGCTGCTTCGGGGACCGCGATACGGTTCTGGTCCGGGGCGACGGCGTGCGCGTATGGGATGAAAACGGCAAAAAGTACCTCGACTTCGGCGGGGGGATTGCCGTGCTCAGCCTCGGCCACTGCAACGCAAAGATTGCGGATGCGGTGTGCTCGCAGATGCGCACGCTCGGGCATTGCAGCAACCTCTATATAAACGTCCCGCAGGCCGACCTCGCCGAAAAGCTTGTCGGAGCCCTGGGCCCCGGAAAGGTGTTTTTCTGCAACAGCGGCGCGGAGGCCAACGAGGCCCTGCTGAAGGCGGCCAGGCTCCACGGCGTCCGCGTCTCGGGAGCCGAGGGGCGCAAGTTCCGCGTGGTGGTGGCCGTCAACAGCTTCCACGGCAGGACGCTCGGCACGCTTTCCGCCACCGTGCAGAAAAAGATACAGAAGGGCTTCTCGCCCCTGATGCCCGAATTTTCCTACGCCGAGTTCAACAATCTTGAAAGCTTCGCGGGAGTCATGGGCGACGACGTGGCGGCGGTGCTGGTCGAGCCGATTCAGGGCGAAAGCGGCGTGCTGCCGGCCTCGCGCGACTTCCTCAAGGGCCTGCGCTCCCTGTGCGACAGGCACGGGGCCATGCTCCTTTTCGACGAGGTGCAGTGCGGGGTGGGGCGCACCGGAAAGTTCGCCGCGTTCCAGAAGTTCGGCGTAAAGCCCGACGCAATCTCGATGGCAAAGGGACTCGGCGGCGGCTTCCCCATCGGGGCGGTATGGCTTTCCAAGCCCTATCAGGACATTTTCACCCCGGGGTCGCACGGCACGACTTTCGGCGGCAACCCCCCCGCGTGCGCGGCGGGCAACGCCGTCATGGACGAAATCAAATCCAAAAAGCTCTGCGAAAACGCCGATAAAATCGGCAGGCTCCTGCTCTCCGGCCTGAAAAAGGCGGCCAAGGCGCATCCCGACAAAATCGCGGAGGCGCGCGGCATGGGGCTGATGATAGGCGTGCTCTTCCGCGAGCCCGTCAAAAATCTGGAAGCCGCCGCGGCCCTGAGGAAAAACGGGCTAATCCTCATCCCGGCCGGGGCCAACGCGCTGCGCTTCCTGCCGCCTCTGAACGTCAAAAAGTCCGAGGCTGAAGCCGCCCTCAGAATATTTGAAAAGACAATTGCAAAACTATGACAAGATCGTTTTTACGTGAAACCGACTTCACCCCGGCCGAAGCCGCCGAGGTGTTCGCAATCGCAAACCGCTACAAGAAAATCAGGGGGGCGGGCAGGCTTGACGTCCTAAGGGACGAGTCCTGGGGGCTTATATTTTTCAAAAAGAGCACCCGCACGAGGCTCTCTTTCCAGACGGGCGTGTTCGAGCTCGGCGCAAACCCGATGGTGCTGGAGGCAGACGACCTGCAAATAGCGCGCGGCGAAACCATCGAGGACACCGCAAGGGTGATGGGCCGCTACCTCCACGGGCTCGTCATCCGCGCCTACGGCCACGAGGTTGTTGAGGAATTTAAAAAGCATTCCGGGCTCCCTGTCGTAAACGCCCTCACCGACGCCCTCCACCCCTGCCAGAGCTACACGGACATCTTCACGATGATGGAGCATTTCGGAAAGGGCGAGCCTTCGCTTGGGGCGATAAAGGGCCGCAAATTCGTATTCTACGGAGATACAGCATGCAACATGGCCTACTCGCTCGCGATTGCCGGCAGCATGTTCGGCATGGAGGTCGTCCTTAGCGGCCCGGAAGAATTCCGCCCGTCGCCGGAACTCGACAGGTTCTTCGCAGAGGGCGGCGTGAAGCCTTCATGGACTTTTGAGCCGGATCCGGAAAAGGCCGCCGAAAAAGCCGACGTGCTTTACACCGACGTCTGGGTCAGCATGGGCAAGGAGGCCGAAAAGGCCGAACGCCTGAGGACCATGGCCCCGTACCAGGTAAACGCCAGGCTTTTCTCCCGCGCAAAGCCGGACGCCATATTCATGCACTGCCTTCCCGCGCACGCAGGCGAGGAAGTGAGCGCCGAGGTTCTCAAAAGCCCGCGCAGCGTCATATTTGACGAGGCTGAAAACCGTCTGCATGTCCAGAAGGCGATAATTACCGGCCTGCGCGAATTTTAGCGCCCGCTTTTAAGCTTGAAACCTTCCCGCCCGGAAAAGGCCTCGCCTTCCGGGCGTTTTTTTTGCCCATTTAGGGCATGGGGGCCTCTAAAAAATCTTCCGGGATTGGCATGGGGAGTCATGCGCCTTTTCGGACGAAAAAAGCGCATGGCGCTTTGCGGGCAGGGCGGGGCAGTCTTTCTCTTTGGAACCGGCCAGGATTTGGGAAGAGTAAATCGGATTTTGGAACGAAGTTAGCCTATGACAAATAAGAACTTATAAAAAACGCGGCCCGTTTCTTTTCCCTGCGGAATTTCTACCAATCCCGCATTGGCTTGTGGGGATTTCCCCGCGTATTGCAGGGGGGCAAACTTCACCGCGCGCGATTTCTTTTGCGCGCGGCGTCTCTGCCTCGCGGGCAGGGCGGGGCATTCGGGATGGGGAGATTTTGATGCGCTCAGGTGCGTTCTGCCCCGGGCATGAGTTCGGGATTTTGCTTGATGCACGCAATTTATCAATTATCATAATATTAATATGAAGATATTTGGCGTATGTTCGGGGCGTTTTGGGGTTTTGCGTGCGGCTTTCTGCGCCGTTTTGCTTTTTGCATTTGCAGGATGTTCCGAGGAGGAGATTCCTCCATTTGAAAAGGATTTTGTCACTTCGGATTTTGAAAACCTCGACGATTTTTTCAAGGTGGCCGAGGAGCGCGACATGCGTTTTGCAAAGTCGCTCGCATCGCTTGTCGCTTCCGACCCGGAGCTTTCTGCGGCGGGCGGCAAGGGGGGCCGATTTCTGCTTGTCTTGCAGGGGCGCGGCAACGGGAACTTCGACCTTTCGACTTTTGAATTGTGCAGGGCTGTCCCGTTTGACGGGGAGGAATTCAAAGGGGAGTGCGCCCTGAAAAGCTGCGACGTGTCCGTATCGGGGCGCCTGTTTGAGCGGGACGGGAAGGCGTTTTACACTTTTAAAAGCAGGGTTAGCTCCGAGGGCGGATTTTTCGGCGGGGCCGTTTCCGAATTTAGGCATGATGGGGAAAAAAGCGGCGCGGGGCTGCCCGTTTTTTGGATGTACGGTGATTTTATACCGCTTTTTTCAAACAATATAAAACGCGAGGACGGCCGCGGGATTACGGTGGCAGCCATGCTTTACGTTCCGGGGCGCCTTTAGTCTGCCCGCCGCCGGTTTTACTTAAAAAGTTTGAGGAGCCGCCGAAAGCCCCCACCTCCGAAAGCCGCGAAAACTGGGAGGCCGGGGGCGGTTTCTGCCATTTTCATTATGTCGCGGGCGTTCATGCCGTCCGGCTTTTGCAATATGGCAAACTGCTTTTAGCTATTGCTTTGCGCGCCACCCGGAAAATCCGGCCTCATTTCCGCGTAGTACAGCCGGATTTTTTGTACCTTTCATGTTGTAAACCTTTTCGGGCGGCAGGGAGCGCATTATATCCTTTGACTGTTCGTCGAATTTTTTCAGAGCCTCGCCGATTGCGGCGGCGCGCGCCTCATCTTCCGCCTCCTCCATTGCGCGGGGCGGGTCGTATTCGGGAAAGCCTTTTGCAGGGGCTTCGGCGGAGGCTCCTGGAAGCGCGGGGGCGGGGGAGAGGCCGCATCGCCCGATAGCCGCTCCTCGCATGGCCTTTCGCGCGTCGCCACTATGGCGGCGATTGCAAGAACTGGCAAATTGTCCGGCATTTGCAGGCGCATGATTTGGACGGCGCAGCGTGGGCGTCTGCGCTTGGGGTTTCCCCATTCTGCATGGGGGCGCTTTATTTTTCCGTTTCCGCTTCCATGCCGCCTGAGGCCGCCCGCCTTAGCGTGCGCACGCGGGGCAGGAAGTAGGCGACGGCTCCGGCGAGGGGCATGTAGGCGCAGACCGAATACACGTACTCTATCCCGCGCGCGTCCGCGACATCTCCGAGCACGGCCGACGATATGCCGGCGATTCCGAATGCAAGCCCGAAAAAGAGCCCGGATACGAGGCCAACCTTCATCGGAAGCAGTTCCTGCGCGTAAACGAGTATTGCCGAGAACGCCGAGGATATTATAAGCCCTATTGCGACGCTCAGGGCGCACGTCCATGCCAGATTTGCGTGCGGCATCATGAGCGCGAACGGGGCCGCCCCCAGGATTGAGCACCATATGACGAGCCTCCGTCCGAAGCGGTCGCCTATCGGCCCCCCGAGCAGGGTTCCAGCGGCGGAGGCGAATAGGAACGCGAATAGGAATATCTGCGAAGTCTCAACCGACACGCCGAATTTGTGCATCAGGTAGAATGTGTAGTAGCTCGTTATGCTCGATATGTAGACGTACTTTGAAAATATCAGAAGAAGCAGTATTGCGAGGGTCGTTATCACCGTTTTGCGCGGCAGAGACCTTGCCGGGGACGCAGCCGCGCCGGCGGGGGCCGCCTTCATTTCGCCCAGCCTTTTGGAGTACCACCTGCACACGGGAACAAGCACCGCCATGGCCGCGAGCGCCAGCGCCGAAAAGGCGGCCATGTTGCGCTGCCCGTAGGGGGATATGAAAAACGCGGCGGCGAGCGGCCCGAGCGAAAACCCGGCGCTTCCGCCCACCTGAAATACCGACTGGGCCAGCCCGCGCTTTCCCCCGGAAGCAAGCGACGTTATCCTCGACGCCTCAGGATGCAAGACCGAGGAGCCTATCCCCGAAAAGAACACGGCTGCAAGCGCCGCATGGAAGCTTTCGGCAAATGCGAGCATGAGGAGCCCCGCCATTGTGAATGCCATGCCCGCAGGCAGCGCCCAGGCCGTCGGCCGCCTGTCGAGCGCGAATCCCACGAGCGGCTGGAACACCGAGGCCGAAATCTGGTAAACGAGCGTTATCAGGCCGATTTGCGCAAACGACAGGGAGAGGGAGTCCTTTATCAGCGGGTAGCAGGCTGATATTATGGACTGCATCGTATCGTTTAGCATGTGGGCGGCGCTGAGCGAAAGGAGTATCCCAAAGGCCGTTGCCCCGGCCGCGTTTTGTGCGCTTTTATTCATTGTGTGATGCCACCGTTGCGGTTTTTAAGCGGCAAGATAAAATCGCGCCGTCCGGCGGGGGCAAGGATTTTCTGCGCGGCCCGCCCGGGTTTTTGACGCATGCGGCGCGGGCGCCAAAAGTCCGAATTTTTAAAAAAAAGCTTTGAAAACGCAAAAAAAGGGCTACTGTCTTGCGGAATTATGAAAGTTGTACTGGCATACTCGGGCGGGTTGGACACATCCGTCATAGTCAAGTGGATTAAGGATCGCTTCAACGCCGAAGTCATAACCTTCGCGGCCAACGTTGGGCAGGAAGAGGAGCTGGACGGGCTCGCCGAAAAGGCGAAGGCCACCGGCGCCTCGGCCCACTACACCCTCGATTTGGAGGACGAATTCGCATCCGACTTCATATTCCCGATGATAAGGGCCAACGCCATTTACGAGGGCCAGTACTATCTCGGCACTTCCATCGCCCGACCCCTCATCGCCAAGGCGCACGTCGAAATCGCGCGCGCCGAAAACGCCACGCACCTGGCCCACGGCGCCACGGGCAAGGGCAACGACCAGTGCCGCTTTGAAATTTCCTACGCGGCTCTCGCGCCGGATTTGCAGATAATATCGCCCTGGCGCATGGAGGAGTTCCGCAAGGCATTCCCCGGGCGCACGGAAATGATAGAGTATTGCCGCAAGAACAACATAAACGTGCAGGCGTCCGCAAAGAAGCCGTATTCGATGGACCGCAACATGCTGCACATATCCTACGAGGCCGGGATTCTGGAAGACCCGTGGTTCGACCCGACCGTCCCCGAAAACAAGGACATGTTCAAGCTCACGGCCGACCCCGTGGACGCCCCCGACCAGCCCGAATACATAGAGCTTGAATTTGAGAAGGGCGACTGCGTCGCAATCGACGGCAAGAGGATGACCCCCAAGGAGGTCATGAAAACTTTGAACAAGCTCGCCGGCAAGCACGGCATCGGCCGCGTCGACCTCGTGGAAAACCGCTTTGTCGGCATGAAGAGCCGCGGCGTCTACGAGACCCCGGGCGGGACGATACTGATGTTCGCCCACCGCCAGGTCGAAACCCTCACCATGGACCGCGACCTCATGCATCTGCGCGATTCGCTCATCCCCAAGTACGCCGAGCTCATCTATAACGGCTTCTGGTACGCCCCCGAGCGCGAGGCTTTGCAGGCGTTCATCGACAAGAGCCAGGAAAACGTCTCCGGCACCGTGCGTCTGAAGCTCTACAAGGGCAACACCATATGCGTCGGCCGCAAGAGCCCCCTGAGCCTCTACGACGAAAACGTGGCGAGCATGGAAGGCGTAAAGAGCGACTACAACCCCGACGACGCCACCGGCTTCATCCACCTCAGCTCGCTCCGACTTAGGGAGCGCGCCCTCAGGCAGGGCGTGTCGAAGGACGCGTTTGCCAGAAAGACGGATTTGAAGCGGGAATAGCCTGCAAAACTGACTTTTGAGACGCGCGCCTTCGCTAACGGGGGCGCGCTTTTTTTGCCCGGGGCACGGCGGAAGCCCGATGCGGGCCTCGCGCGGGCCGATTAATGCTTGCGTTTTCACCTTTAAAAAAAGAATAATCAGACGGATTAAAAATGAACAGTTCAAAGTACAAGCTGGCCGCGTGGGTTGACATGCCCGACAGGCAGTGGCCGAACAAGATAATAGACAGGGCCCCGATATGGTGCAGCGTCGATTTGCGCGACGGAAACCAGGCGCTGGCAGTCCCCATGTCGGTTCCCGAAAAGCTCGAGATGTACCGCACCCTCCTGAAAATAGGCTTTAAGGAGATAGAGGTCGGCTTCCCGGCCGCAAGCGACACAGAGTACGCATTTCTGCGCACGCTCATCGATGGCGACATGGTTCCGCAGGGCGTTTCCGTGCAGGTGCTCACCCAGAGCCGCGAGGCCCTGATAAGAAAGACCTTCGCCGCCCTGCACGGCGCAAAGGACGCCATCGTGCACCTCTATAACAGCACCTCTCCGCGCCAGCGCCGCATCACCTTCAACAAGTCCCGCCAGGAGATAAAGAAAATCGCGGTTGACGGTGCGAAGCTTGTGCGCGCCCTCGCCGACGAGGCCGGAGAGAGGGGGTCGCGCATCCGCATGCAGTACTCCCCCGAAAGCTTCAGCGACACCGAGCTTGACTTCGCCCTGGAAGTCTGCGAGGCCGTCAAGGAAATCTGGGGGCCGACGCCCGAAAACAAGCTGATAGTCAACCTGCCCGAAACCGTGCAGTACACGACCCCCAACATCCACGCCGACCAGATAGAGTGGATGTCCACGCACATTTCCGGCCGCGACAGCGTGCTCATAAGCCTGCACACCCACAACGACCGAGGGACGGGCGTGGCCTCGACCGAACTCGGCCTGATGGCCGGGGCCGACAGGGTGGAGGGGACGCTCTTTGGAAACGGCGAGCGCACCGGGAATCTGGATGTCGTTACCGTGGCGCTGAACATGCTGGCACAGGGGGTGGACCCCAAGCTGGACTTCTCGCACCTGCCGGAAATCCGCGCGGTGTACGAGAGGTGCACGCGCATGGAGGTTCCCCCGCGCCACCCCTACGCCGGCGACCTCGTGTTTACGGCTTTCAGCGGCTCCCACCAGGACGCCATAAAAAAGGGCATGGATTTGCGCCGCAAGGACAAAAAGGACGGCAGGGACTTCTGGGAAATCCCGTACCTGCTGATAGATCCGGAGGACATAGGCCGCGACTACGAGGCCATAATACGCATCAATTCCCAGAGCGGGAAGGGCGGCGTGGCCTACGTTCTGGAGACGGAGTTCGGCTTCGACCTGCCTAAGGCCATGCACCCGGAAGTGGGCGACTTCATAAACGGCGAGGCGGACCGCATGGGCAAGGAGCTTTCCCCCGACGAGATTCTGGAGCTTTTCAAGCGCGAGTTCGCAAACCGCAGCGAGCGCCTCAGGATTGATTCCTACAAGGTTTCCTACGGCGAAAATTCGGAGGACGTAGAGATTGCGGCCAACATCGTTTACGATGGGGTGAAGCGTTCCGTAAGCTCGCGCGGAAACGGGCCTATAAACGCCTTTGTAAACGCGCTGGAGGCTGCGGGGCTCAAGAACTTCAAGCTCTCCGACTACCGCTCGCACGCGATAGGCTCCGGCTCCGCGAGCGACTCGGCCGCGTACATATGCCTCTCAAACCCCGGCACGTCGCGCGCGGTATGGGGGGTGGGCATCGACTCCAACATCGAGTTCGCCGGCCTCAGGGCCCTCGTCTCAGCCTACAACCGCTACAACGCCAAAGCCTAGCCGGGATTCTCGCCGGATTGTTTTCCCGTGTTCTTCCGGCCTCCGCCGCCCCTTTCCCGGGGGCGGTTTTTTTGCGCTGTGAAACTTTTCAGGCATTCAGGCGTTTCACTTTCCGGATGCCGCCTCTTTCGCCTGCCGTTTGGGCGTAGGGGGGCGGGGCCGGGCTTGAGGATTCCGCACCCGGCGGAGGGGCAAGGCTCCGGGGCGCGCCAATGCGGAAAAGAAATCCCCTTCGGCGGACGCAGGTTTGCGCCGAATATACGCATTGCATTCCGAAATCTGAAAATTGTCTTTTACATAACCCGGAAACCGCTTAGGATTGAGCCATAAAAAACGTATCCTGCGGAATTTCCAAATGGAGGGGCGCATATGAAAACCAGAAATATTGTATTGGCCTGCGCGGCGGTTGCCGCCGCGGGCGTTTCACGGGCGGATGTGTCGCTTGGCATCGGCATAGGGGTAGGGGTCCCGCCCGCGCCGCAGATTGTCGCAACCGGCGTGGAGCGGCGCACTGTAACGACAACTTCCGTCGCTTCATCCTCTGAAAAACAGGCGGACTCTTCGGCTCAGGCTGCCGGGGTGTCCGTAAATTCCCGCTATGCCGGCGACGCCCCCATGGCGCCCGGGGAGGCGGCGTGGATATTGTCGCGCTCGCAGGTGCTCGCGACGGCTTCCGTAGGCCGGGAGGGGCTTGTGAGCGAGCAGGGTCTGGCGCTCGCTTCGCTCGTCCACGAGACCGGGAAGGCCGAGGCGGCGGATACGCTCAGGGAGGTTTTCTCAAGCTCAAGGACGCTCGCCGGAAAGCTTTATGCCATAATGGGCCTTTACTGCATGGGCGAAAAGCGCGACTACGACTCGCTCGGGATTTCCCTCGACATGCGGGCCACACTTCCGGCCGTCGTCAACGGCAAACCGTTCACTCTGACCGTCGCGGAGGCACTGCGGGCGTTTAAAAAGGACACCTCGCGTTTTGTGCCTGACTCATTCCCGAAGGAGGCGTCTGATGTGGAGCCTGCCGAGACCGGCGACATCTCGCCGTCCGCTCCCGCGCCGGAGCCTTCCCCGCAATCCTCAACGACTACCACGACCACAACCACGGTCTATACCGACTACGGCACGCTTTATCCAGTCTATTATCCGGCCTCGCGCCCCGTCATAATCATAAACCTGTCTCTTATACACATCTGACGCTGCCGACGAAGCTAGAAGTGTAGAT